>JACGYV010000032.1 GCA_014116815.1 Holosporaceae bacterium 'Namur' | reverse complement strand
CGGAGATAACACGGCTATAACGGTTGAGTTAATATCTCCGATTGCTATGGACAAGGGACTTAAGTTTGCTATCCGTGAAGGTGGTAGAACCGTAGGTGCAGGCGTCGTAGCTGAAATAATTGAGTAAATTGGAATAGGTAAAATATGAGTCAACAAGAGATAAAACTAAAACTGAGATCATTTGATCATAGAGTTTTAGATGCAGCTGTAAAAGACATAGTCGGAACTGTAAAAAGAACGGGAGCTACAATCAAAGGACCTATTCCTTTGCCGAAAAAAATTGAGAGATTCACTGTAAACAGATCTACGCATGTTGATAAAGAATCCAGAGAGCAGTTCGAAATTAGAAATCATACAAGATTAATGATTATTGAGCTTACTACTCCTCAAACGGTTGATGCCTTATCAAAGTTAGATTTAGCCTCAGGTGTGGATGTTGAAATTAAATTGATTGGAGATGAGCAGTAATGGAAACCGTTAGAAGGACTGGTTTAATTGCGACCAAAATCGGTATGACTCAAGTTTTTGATGCGACCGGAGAAGCTATACCTGTAACATTAATGCACGTTGATTCTAATTTTGTGTTAGGCAATAAAGAAAAAAACAAAGACGGCTATGATGCGGTGATTTTAGGATATGGGAAAGCAAAGCCTAATAGAGTATCAAAGCCAGTTAAAGGTCAATGCAGCAAAGTTAAAGTTGAGCCTGTTAAGCATATTAAAGAATTTAGAGTTTCCGGCGGAGCTCAGCTTGAAGTCGGTAAACAAGTAATTGTATCCCACTTTGTGCCGGGGCAATTGGTTGATGTGAAAGGAACCAGTATCGGTAAAGGCTTTGCGGGAGCTATGAAGCGTCATAATTTCGGTGGACTTGAAGCTTCTCATGGTGTATCGGTTAGCCATAGATCGCATGGTTCGACCGGGCAAAGACAAGATCCGGGAAAGGTCTTTAAGAATAAAAAAATGGCCGGCCATCTAGGAGATGAAAGAGTTACGATTCAAAACTTAGAAATCATTGATATTAATTCAGAAATGAATATAATAGCACTCCGTGGTGCAGTGCCGGGAAATAAAGGAAGTATAGTGTACATTGTTGATGCGATTAAAAAAGCAGTCCCGGTGAGCGCTAATTTCCCAGCAGCTTATGCAGAAAGTAATTAAACTAAGTGATAGTTATGAAATTAGATATAATAAATTTGAATAACGATATAACCGGTCAAATAGATCTTCATCCGGAAATCTTTGGTCTTGAGCCGCAAGAGGATATTTTATATAAAATTATCCATTGGCAATTAGCTAAGAGAAGAGCGGGTACGCATCAAGTCAAGGAAAGAGGCGATGTAAGAGGTTCTACCAGGAAGATTTATAAGCAAAAAGGTACCGGTAAAGCTCGACATGGAGCAATCAGAGGTGCTCAGTTTAGAGGCGGTGGAATTATATTCGGTCCGCATTTCAGATCGCATGAGTATAAGATTAACAAAAAAGTTAGAAAATTAGGATTGAAGTTTGCTTTATCAAGTAAATTAAAAGAAGTTCATTTAACTATAATGGATGAATTTAATTTAAGTTCTCATAAAACTGCTGATTTAAAGCAAAAGCTAGGCAACTTTAATGCTAAGTCAATTTTAATAATTGATAACAATATCAACGAGAATGTGAAGAAATCTTGTGCTAATATACATACGATAAACGTTTTGCCTGTAGCAGGTATAAACGTATATGATATTATAAGGCATGAAAAGCTTATAATAACTGTTGATGCATTAAATGCGATTAAAGAGAGGTTAGCATGATTCAAGAGTATTTATACGATGTATTGATTTGTCCGTTATATACCGAGAAAAGTACAATACATGCAGAGCAATCAAAATTCAGCTTCAAAATAAGTGGCAATGCAACTAAAGCTCAGGTTAAAAATGCAGTAGAAAAGATTTTTAATGCAAAAGTTTTAAAAGTTAATGTTATTAATTGTAAAGGTAAAAAGAAGATTTTTAAGGGCGTTAAAGGAAAAAGATCCGATTATAAAAAAGCTATTGTTACTTTAGAGAAGGGTAAAACTATAGATTTTGCAGGGGGGGCTAAATAAATATGGCACTTAAAAAGTATAACCCGGTTACGCCTGGTACCAGACAGTTAGTATTAGTTGATAAATCATCGTTATGGAAGGGTGATCCGGTTAAATCTTTAGTTAAAGGTAAAACTAAAAACGGTGGAAGAAATAATACCGGTAGAACTACTGCTTGGAGAAAGAGTGGTGGTCATAAGCAAAGATATAGATTTATTGATTTTACGAGAAATAAAAAAGATGATCAATTTGCTACCGTTGAAAGGTTTGAGTATGATCCTAACAGGACGGCGTTTATAGCTTTGATTAAGTATGATGACGGTGAATTATCTTATATCTTGGCTCCGCAAAAGCTGAGTATCGGTGATAAAGTTGTTTCCGGAAGTAATTCCGATATTAAAATAGGTAATTCTTTACCTTTGAAAAATATACCGGTAGGTACTATCGTTCATAATGTTGAAATGAAGCCCGGTAAAGGCGGGCAGCTTGCTAGAGCGGCCGGAAGTTATGTCCAGCTGGTCGGTAAAGATGGAGGTTATGCTCAATTGAAATTAAGATCGGGTGAGTTAAGAATAGTAGAATCAGTTTGTAGAGCTACAATTGGTGCTGTTTCTAACCCTGATAATCAAAACATTTCTATTGGTAAAGCCGGAAGAAACCGTTGGCTTGGAGTTAAGCCTTCAGTTAGAGGTATTGCGATGAACCCGGTAGATCATCCGCATGGTGGTAGAACAAACGGTGGAAGACACCCTGCTACGCCTTGGGGCAAACCTACGAAAGGTAAATTGACAAGGAGTAATAAACGTACCTCTAAGTTTATCATTAGAAAGAGAGATAACTAATCAAAGGAACGAATATGGGAAGAAGATCTGTGTGGAAAGGGCCATTTATTGATAGTCATTTACTTAAAGCGGTTGAAAAAGTAGTTGCTTCAGGTAAAAATAATGTTATTAAAACTTGGTCGAGGCGGTCGACTATTTTGCCTAATTTTGTGGGCTTGACATTTGCTGTATATAACGGTAAAAAGTTCATTCCAGTTCTAGTGACTGAGCAAATAGTAGGTAAAAAATTGGGCGAGTTTGCTCCTACCAGAACATTTATGGGGCATGGTGCTAACAGAAAGGCAAATAGAGCGTAAATAAGATGACAGTAGTAACTAGAAGAAGACATTTAGATCAAAGTAAAACTGCTTATGCTAAAGCCGCGGCTCTTAAGACAAGTCCGCAGAAGTTAGGCTTGGTGGTTGATTTGATTAAAGGTATGGATATAAATCAGGCATTCATGCAATTGCAATTCAGCAAGAAACGTATAGCTAGAGAAGTTAGTAAAGTTCTCAATTCTGCTGTTTCTAATGCTGAGAACAATCATAATTTGGATGTTGACAGACTGTTTGTATCTGAAGTTTTGGTTGGGAAAGCTTTTACTCTTAAAAGATTTCACGCAAGAGCCAGAGGAAGAGCGGGAAAGATTTTTAAGCCTTTTAGTAAAATGACAATTTTTGTATCAGAGAGAGGTTAATTAGTATGGGACAGAAAGTTAACCCATTAGGTTTGCGTTTAGGTATTATTAGAACATGGGATTCTTTATGGTATGCAAAGAAGGACTATGCTGATAAGTTACTTCAGGATTTAAAGATAAAAGAGCAAGTTGAAAAAAACTTAGCTCATGCCGGCGTTTGTAATGTTAAAATCGAGCGCCCTGCTAATAAAACAAGAGTGGTAATTTATGCTTCCAGACTTGCCGTAATTATCGGTAATAAAGGCTCGGGTATTGAGAAGATTAAGAAAGATATTGAGAAGATTACCAATAATGAAGTTTCTATCAATGTTGTTGAAGAAAGAAAGCCGGAGACTAATGCGATTCTCATAGCTCAGTCAATTGCACAACAATTAGTGAAGCGCGCAGCATTTAGAAAAGTTGCTAAAAGAGCAGTCCAAACTGCGATGAGAATGGGCGCTAAGGGTATCAGGGTTAATGTATCGGGAAGGTTAGGCGGAGCAGAGATTGCAAGAACCGAGTGGTACAGAGAAGGAAGGGTACCATTACATACTTTAAGAGCTGATGTAGACTACGGTATAGCGAGAGCTAATACTACTTATGGTGTTATTGGTATAAAGGTATGGGTATATAAAGGCGATAAAATCGAAAAGCAGAAAGAAGAAAGAAATACTAATACAGCAGGTTGATTTTTATGTTGGTTCCTAAGAAAACAAAATATAGAAAAGCATTTAAAGGTAGAATCCATGGTGCTGCTAAAGGCGGTACCGAGTTAAACTTCGGTATTTTCGGCCTAAAAGCTTTGGAGCCTGAAAGAATTACAGCAAGGCAAATTGAAGCTGCTAGAAAAGCAATAACCAGGCACTTAAAAAGAGTCGGGAAACTTTGGATAAGAGTGTTTCCGGATATTCCCGTATCAAAAAAGCCGGCTGAAGTAAGAATGGGTAGCGGTAAAGGTGCGGTGGAATTTTATGCTGCACGTGTTAAGCCCGGTAGAATTATGTTTGAGCTTGATGGTGTAAATGAAGAGTTAGCAAGAGGAGCCTTTGAAAGAGCTTCTGCTAAGTTACCTATTAAGACAAAGTTTATTAAGCGACTTGGCGAGGAAAGTTAATATGAAAATGTCTGAAATAATTGCAAAAACTGATAAAGAAATCTTAATTGATATTCAGAATCTAAAAAGAGAATCGATGAATTTAAAGTTTCATAAAGCAACCGGTGAGCTTACTAACCCCTCGAGATTTAAAGTTGTGCGCAAACTAATTGCCAGATATAAAACTGTAATAACCCAAAGAAAAAATACTGCTAATTAAGTGATTGGAGCAAATAAGAATGCCTAGAAAAGTATTAGAAGGATTGGTTGTAAGTGATAAAACGGATAAGACTATATCTGTTTTGGTAGAGAAAACTTATAGGCATCCCCTTTACCACAAAATTTTTAAGAAAAGTAAAAAATATGCTGTGCATGATCCTGAAAATTCATGCGCCGTTGGTGACCGTGTTGAGATTGTTGAAAGTAAACCAATCTCTAAAACTAAAAGATGGCACCTTGTAAAAAAAATAGATGCTAGATAGATTTTAGTTAGGAGAAGATTATGATTCAGATGAAAACTAACCTGGAAGTTGCTGATAATTCAGGAGCACGTAAGGTTCAATGTATTAAAGTTATCGGTGGTACCCATAACAACACGGCAAGAGTAGGTGACGTTATAGTTATTTCTGTTAAAGATGCTATGCCTAAAGGTAAAGTGAAAAAAGGTGATGTGCACAGAGCAGTGGTAGTTAGAACCAGAAAAGAAATTAAGCGAATTGACGGCAGTGTTATTAAGTTTGATACAAATGCCGCAGTATTACTAAATAAGCAGCACGAACCAATCGGAACTCGTGTTTTTGGTCCTGTTCCGAGAGAACTAAGGTCTAAAAATTTTATGAGAATAATTTCTTTAGCTCCTGAGGTATTGTAAATATGGCATTAAAATTAAAAATGAGAAAAGGTGATAAGGTAATTATTATTACCGGCAAAGACAAAGGAAAAAAAGGCGAAATTGTAAAAGTATTACCTGCTGATAATAAGGTTGTCGTTTCAGGGTTGAATATCGCTCACAAGCATGTTAAGCCATCGAAAACAAATCCTCAGGGTGGGATTATTCCTAAAGAAATGCCTTTAAACATTTCTAATGTTGCGCATATTGATCCAAAGACGGATATGCCGACTAAAGTAGGATTTAAGTTTTTGGCTGACGGCAAAAAAATTAGGTATGCCAAGCGCTCCGGTGAAGTAATTGATAATTTGAAATAATTTGGTATAGCTATGTACAAGAGTAGATTGCAAGAAAATTATGAAAAACAAGGACGTAAAGTTCTACAGGAAAAATTTGGGTATCATAACCCGATGGAAGTTCCGCGTATAATTAAGGTCGTTGTAAGTATGGGGCTTAAAGATGCTGTGCAGGATTCTAAGATACCTGATCAGGCGGCGGCGGAATTAATGTTGATTACCGGGCAAAAACCCGTTATAAGAAAAGCGAAAAAATCAATTGCTACATTTAAACTTAGGGAAGGTATGCCGATAGGCTGCAAAGTTACCTTAAGAAGACATATGATGTATGAATTTGTTGATAGACTGGTAAATATTGCTCTACCTAGAGTAAAAGATTTCAGAGGTTTAAATGCGGGGCAATTTGACGGAAGAGGGAATTATTCATTAGGTTTAAAGGAGCAGATTGTATTTCCGGAAATCAATTATGATAAAATTGATAAGATTCGTGGAATGAATATTGCGATTATAACAACAGCTAAAACAAATGAGGAAGCAAAAGTTTTATTAGAGACATTTGATTTCCCGTTTACAAAATAAGCGTTTAAAGGTATTTATGGCAAAGCTAAGTTCAATACAGAAAAATTTAAAAAGAATGAAAATGGCAAAAAGAGACGCTTCTAAGCGTCAGGCATTAAAAGCCATCGTTATGGATAAATCTCTTCCTATTGCTGAGAGGTTTGAAGCTACCCTTAAATTTGCTAAATTGCAAAGGAACGGGGCTCCGACTAGAATCAGAAATAGATGCGAGTTAACAGGTAGAGCGAGAGGTTATTATCGGAAATTTAAACTTTCTCGAATTTGTATTAGAGCCTTAGCAAATGAAGGCAAGCTTCCCGGCGTTGTTAAAGCTAGTTGGTAATTTTTATATAGGTATGGTTTGATATGGCATTAACGGATTTATTAGCAGATGCATTAACTAGGATAAGAAACGGGCAATTAGCAAAGCATGCATTTGCAACGGTTCCCTCATCTAAGCTTGTTAAAGATGTTTTGGAAGTGTTGAAAGATGAGGGGTATATCCTCGGGTATGAAGAATTTGAACAGAAAAAAGGAATCAATTTGATTAAAATTGATCTTAAGTATTATCAAGGTCAGCCTGTAATAAATAAAATTGTAAAGGTTTCTACGCCCGGAAGAAGAATATATACTCAAATTAAAAAAATGAAGAAATATTTTGGCGGTTTAGGGATTTGTATTGTTTCAACTCCTAAAGGTGTTATGTCTGATGATAAAGCAAGAAAACACCATGTTGGCGGTGAAATTCTTTGTAATGTGTTTTAGTTAAGGATTATTTATGTCTAGAGTAGGTAAATTACCAATAACTATCCCAGGTAGTGTAAAAGTTAACTTAGATCATTTGACGCTGGATGTTAGTGGTCCTAAGGGAAGCTTGAAAAGAACTTTTGCTCCTGAGGTTAGTATTAAGTATAATGAAAATCAAGTCCGGGTAGCTCCGATTGAAGATACTTCCAGAGCCAGAGCTATGTGGGGTTTAACTCAAAGACTTATATCTAATATGGTGAAGGGTGTTTCTGAAGGATTTACTCAAAAGCTTGAAATTAGCGGTGTCGGTTTTAAAGCATCGTTTTCTGATAGTGTATTAGTTCTTTCGCTTGGATTCAGTCACGATATAATTTATGCAATACCGAAAAATATTGCGGTAGTATGTGAAAAACCTACTCTGATATCGATTTCAGGTTGTGATAAAGAGTTGGTAGGTAAGATTGCATCGGAAATCAGATCGCTTAAGAAGCCTGAGCCTTATAAAGGGAAAGGTATTAAGTATGAAAATGAGAAGATAAGACGCAAAGAAGGCAAGAAGAAGTAATAGGGCGGTAAAATGTTAAAAGGTAAAAAAAGTTTAGATAAAAGAAAAAATAGAGTAAGATTTGCTCTTAAAAAAAGAGCGAATTGTAAGCTTAGGCTTTCTGTTTTTAGATCAAATAATCATATATATGCACAAATTATAGATGATATTAATGGTGTAACCTTAACAGCGGCATCTACTAAAGATAAAGAGTTTAAGGGTAAAAAAATGCGGGTAACTAAAGAGTCGGCTGCGGAAGTCGGGAAATTAATTGCAACTAGAGCGGTTGATAAAAATATTTCTACAGTGATTTTTGACCGCGGATGCTACCTGTTTCAAGGAAGAATAAAAGCACTTGCTGACGCAGCAAGAGAAGGCGGATTGAAGTTTTAACAAAGGATTATAAACTATGTCAGTAAGAGCAGAAACAAGTAACCAGGAATTAAGTGATAAACTAGTATACGTCGGTAGATGTGCAAAAGTTGTTAAAGGTGGTAGAAGATTCAGCTTCGCAGCGATTGTAGTTACCGGTGACGGAAAAGGCAAAGTTGGACTTGGGCTTGGGAAAGCAACTGAAGTTATGGATGCAAAAGAAAAAGCTGTTAAAGTAGCTAGAAAAAATATGGTTAAAATACCCCTTAGAGACGGTAGAACTCTTCATCATGATATTACGGCAACTTTTTGCTCGGGTAATATCGTAATGAGGTCGGCTCCTGCAGGTACGGGAATAATTGCCGGCGGGCCGGTAAGGGCGTTATTAGAGGTATTAGGAATTAAAGATGTTGTTGCTAAGTCTGTTGGAACTACAAATCCGCATAATATGATAAAAGCAGCTTTAAAAGCACTTACGGAGATTAAATCTCCGAGATTTATTGCGGAAAAAAGAAGTAAAAAGATCGGGGAAATAGTTAGTAGAAGAGATAGACAACAAAAAGATACACAAGAATAACTTTGTAAAAAGGTCTTATAATGGTTAAGGAAAATAATACGGAAGTGAAAGCTAAGGCTTCAAAAAAAAATAATACAAAAGAAAGTTCTTCTAAAATCGCTAAAGTGACGGCTGTAAAGCAAGATACTTCAGTGAGCACAGCTGTAAAGCAAAATGCTCCGGATAAAGAAATAAAAGCTAAAAAGAATGAAACTTTAGTTAAGAGTACAGTTAAAGTTAAGCAAATTGCAAGCGGTGCAGGAAGGCTAAAAAAGCAAATCGCCACCTTAAAAGGCTTGGGGCTTAATAAAATCAATCGTGAAGTAGAATTAGAAGATACGGTTGCAGTTAGAGGTATGATCAATAAAGTTAAGCATTTAATTAAAGTAATTTGATTGGAATTTAAAGGTAAGAGTCATGTTGAATCAGTTAAGAGATAGTAGCGGCGCAAGAAGAAAAAGTAAAAGACTTGGCAGAGGAATAGGCTCGGGTAAAGGTAAAACTTGTGCACGCGGCGGTAAGGGGCAAACTGCAAGAAGCGGAGTAGCACTGGCCGGGTTTGAAGGTGGTCAAATGCCTTTATACAGAAGGCTGCCGAAAAGAGGGTTTAATAGCTTACATGATAAGTTTTTTGCGATAAATTTTGATGATTTAGAAAAGTTAGTAGAGAAAAATGCTATTGATCCTAATAATGTCACTCTTGATGCGCTTAGAAAAGCAGGTCTTGTGAAGGGGAAGTCATCATTAAAAGTTAAATTACTCGGTGATGGTGAACTTAAAAATAAATTTAATATTGAAGTTGATGCAGTATCTAAATCTGCTGAAGAAATTCTAACTAAAGCTGGTGGAAAGGTAGTTTTAGTATCAAAAAATAAAAAGTAAATATACTAATTTTTTTATAGATACAATATGTCCTCATTATCTACTAAGCTTGGCGGAAATGTAAGTTTAAATAATTTTACAAAAGCAGCAGAGCTAAAAAAAAGAATATTTTTTGTTTTTCTTATTTTAGTTATTTATAGGATAGGAAGCTATATACCGCTTCCTGGTATCGATCCTCTTGCATTAGGTGAGCTGGTTGATTCACAGTCAGGCGGATTACTAGGCATGTTTAATATGTTTACCGGCGGTGCTGTCGGTAGGCTCTCAATATTTACTCTAAATATTATGCCTTATATAACTGCATCAATTATTATGCAATTGATGACGGTAATTTCTAGTGAAATCGGTGCACTTAAAAAAGAAGGGGAGTCAGGAAGGAAAAAAATTGCTCAATATACGCGATATTTGACTGTATGCCTTGCTCTGTTTCAAGGATACGGAATTGCAATAGGTATTGAGAAGATGACTACTTCATATGGTTCGGTGGTAGTATTCCCGGGTTATTTCTTCAGAGTAGTTGCTATGTTTAGCTTGGTAGGAGGTACATTATTTGTAATGTGGCTTAGCGAGCAGATTACGGTAAAAGGAATCGGTAACGGAAGCTCTTTAATAATCTTTACAGGGATTGTTTCCGGCCTTCCTACTGCAATAGCTGCATTTTTTGAAATGGGTAGAACCGGTGCTTTATCAACATTTGTTATTTTGTTAATAATCGGATTAGTTTTCGGTTTAATCTTTCTTATTGTCTTAATGGAAAAAGCTCAAAGAAGAATCTTAGTGCAATATCCGAAAAGGCAGGTAGGTAATAAAGTTTATGGCGGAGAGTCCAGCCACTTGCCTTTAAAAATTAATACTTCCGGAGTAATACCTCCGATATTTGCAAGCTCTTTACTGTTATTTCCGGCTACCATTGCAGGGTTCTCTCAATCAATGGAAGTCAGCGGTTGGAGGCAATTTATTGCTGAAAACTTCTCACATGGTAAGCCTATCTACATAGTGCTTAATATATTACTTATAGTTTTCTTTAGCTTTTTTTACACCTCAATAGTATTTAACCCTGATGAAACTGCTGAAAATCTAAGAAAAAACGGTGGCATAGTTTTAGGCAGAAGACCGGGGAAAAATACAGCTGAATATTTTGATTATATTTTAACAAGGCTTACAGTAATTGGAGCAACTTACATATGTGCCGTATGTATAATACCGGAAATCTTAATCTCTAAATACTCTATACCGTTTTATCTCGGGGGGACTAGCTTGTTGATCGTAGTAAATGTTGTAATAGATATATTTTCGCAAATACAAACACATTTGCTTACAAAGCAATATGAAGGACTTATAAAAAAATCTAAGCTCCGAGGAGTTAAATGAGGATAATATTTTTAGGTGCCCCGGGAGCTGGCAAAGGTACACAAGCTCAAATATTTGCTTTGATGTATAATATACCTAAGCTTTCTACCGGGGATATGCTTAGAGAGTCTACCAAGTCCGGTTCCGAGATCGGAAAAATCGTCGATAGTATCATGAGCTCCGGTAATTTGGTTTCCGATGATATAATGATTAAAATTATTGAAGAACGATTACAAAAACCCGATTGCAGTAAAGGATTTATATTAGACGGGTTTCCACGTACTATCCCCCAAGCGGAGGCTTTAGATGCGCTGCTTACAAATTTAAAATTCAATAACACGATTATACTTTTTTTAGATGCGGATACCGAGGAATTAACTAAAAGGATCAGCGGCAGGTTTAACTGCGCTAATTGCGGAGCGGGGTATCATAAATTATCTAATCCTCCGAAAAAGGAAGGTATATGCGATAATTGCGGAGCGAAAGAATTTACTTTTCGTAAGGATGATAATGAGGAATCAGTAAAAAGAAGGTTGCAAGTTTATAATGAGCAAACTTCTCCATTGATCGGTTATTATGATGAGCAAAAGAGATTAAAAAGAATTAATGCTATGGATTCAATTGAAAATATAACAGCTTCAATTGAAAAGGTGCTTAGTTCTACTAAATTTGGATGATAAGAAGAATAAACAACTATTGACTTGCATGCAAAATTGGTTATTATTCACGATCACTCATATGATAAAAAGTATTAAATTAATGAGGTTATAGGTGGCGCGTATCGCAGGTATTAATATCCCCGCAAATAAAAAAGTTGAAATTAGTTTGACTTATATTTATGGGATCGGAAAAAAGAAATCAGTTGAAATTTGCCAAAAAGCAGGGGTGGATTTTACTAAAAAGGTTAATAATCTTAGCGAAGATGAGGTTATTAAATTACGAGAAGTTATAGATGCCGGTTATAAAGTAGAAGGTGATTTACGCCGCGAAGTTTCTATGAATATTAAAAACCTTATGGATACTAAATGCTATAGGGGATTAAGGCATATGAAAAAATTGCCGGTTAGGGGGCAACGTACTCATACCAATGCTCGTACCAGAAAAGGTAAGGCTGTAGCAATTGCGGGCAAAAAAAAGGTAACTAAATAATAAGTAGGCATTTAGATGGCGATAAAACCAGTAAAGAAAAAAAGAGCAGTAGTAGTAGGCGTAGTACACATCGCAGCTACATTTAATAATACAACCGTAACCATTTCTGATATGCAGGGTGATGTTTTTGCATCTTCTTCTGCCGGAGCAAACGGATTTAAAGGTTCCAGAAAATCAACTCCGTATGCAGCTCAAATTACAGCTGAAAAAGCAGCTCAAAAAGCTATGGAATGCGGATTAAAAACTGTTTCCGTGAAAATTAAAGGCCCGGGTACGGGGCGGGAATCAGCTGTTAGAGCGTTGACAAGTGCAGGCTTAACCGTAACTTCAATTAAGGATGTTACGCCTGTTCCGCATAACGGTTGCAGACCACCGAAAAGAAGAAGAGTATAAAGTGTTTTATTAATAACATAAATAAAGGAATACAATGGCAGAGGGAGCAAAAAACATCATTTCAGGCAATTGGACATCTTTAATTAAACCTACGCAGTACTTTTTGGAAAGTATTTCAAATAATACTGCAGTGTTTAAGGTGGAGCCTCTTGAGAGAGGATTTGGTGTTACTCTTGGCAATGCAATTAGAAGAATTTTACTATCTTCTCTTCAGGGAGCAGCAATAATTTCTGTTAGGGTTGAAGGTGTTGACCACGAATTTTCAAGCGTTCCAGGTGTTAGAGAAGATGTTACCGACATGATTTTAAATATAAAATCAATTGTTGTTAAATATGGCGGTAATGAAAGAAAGCGGATGAAATTATCTGCGGTTGGGCCTTGTGTAGTTACGGCGGCAATGATTCAAACTGTTGATGATATGGAAATTATTAATAAAGATTTAGTAATTTGCCATCTTGATAGAGATGCTAAGCTTGATATGGAATTCAGCGTCGGTACCGGAAAAGGATATATAACTGCAAGTGAAAATAGGTACATGGAGATGCCGATCGGCGTTATTCCCGTTGACTCAATATTTTCACCGGTTAAGAAAGTAACTTTCAAGGTAGAAAACAGCCGCGTAGGTTCCGAGACCGAATACGATAAATTATTCCTTACTATTGAAACTAACGGCTCCATAACTCCTGATCTGGCTTTATCGCTTGCTGCAAAAATTCTTCAAGACCAATTACAAATTTTTGTAAATTTTGATGAAGTTGAAGAAGCAATTGAAGTTGAAGAAGAGAAATTGCCGTTTGACCCTCAACTACTTAAAAAAGTCGATGATCTTGAGCTTTCGGTGAGATCGCATAATTGTCTTAAAAATGATAATATTCGTTATATCGGTGATCTTGTAGTTAAAACTGAAAGTGAAATGCTTAAGACCCCTAATTTCGGCCGTAAGTCATTAAATGAAATTAAAGAAGTCTTATCTGCAATGGGGCTGAAGTTTGGTATGGATATAGTTGGCTGGCCTCCTGAAAATGTTGAAGAGCTAGTTAGAAAATATGAAGAGCAAAATTAATATATTTTTTGTGAAAATCAGTTTGGAGTAATAAGATGAATCATGGAATTAAAGGAAGAAAGTTTGGTAGGTTTACCGGCCATAGAAGAGCATTATTTGCTAACCTTTGCAAAGCTCTTATCAAGCATGAACAAATTACTACAACTCTACCTAAAGCAAAAGATTTAAGACCTATCGTTGAAAAATTAATCTCTCTTAGTAAGAGGGGTGATTTACATGCCAGACGACAAGCAATTGCTTATCTTGGAGATGCACCTGAGGTTAGAAAACTGTTTGATGCGGTTGCAGGCCGTTATAAAGAAAGAAACGGCGGTTATACCAGAATACTTAAAGCAGGTTTTAGATATGGTGATGCTGCCCCGATGGCAGTTATTGAGTTAGTTGATAGAGATGTAAGTGCTAAAGGTGCTGCTTAACCTTTTTATTAATTTAGCGGTATCTATAGAAGCCGTATGGTAAATATAAGATTGTTAAATCAAGATGATTGGCAGTCTTGGAAAAATTTAAGATTAGAAGCGCTCCAAAATGCTCCACATACTTTTGGAGCTTCTATTGAAGAAGTATATACTTTAGATAAAAAAGACTTTCAAACACTCCTTAGTAAAAATAAAATTTTTGGTGCTTTTCTTAATGCGCAACTTATTGGTTGTGTAGGGTTTTATGTTTTAAATTCACTTAAAACACAGCACCGAGGTGTACTATGGGGTATGTATGTTACGCCTGAACATAGAGGCAAAAATATAGCAGGTAGTTTAGTTGATGCTGTTATCTCTTATGCTAAGTCATCAGTTGAGCAATTAAACTTAAAATGTGTTACTGCTAATCATAGCGCGGTTAAGCTTTATCAAAAACATGGATTTAAGATATATGGTACTGAACCGCGAGCCCTGAAAGTGGATAATAAATATTATGATGAGTATATAATGGTATTAGAATTATAATATGGAAATTAATTTATTATATTTATTTTTATACTTTAAAACTTAAGAAAATAATATTTAATTTGCTAGTATTAAAAGATATCATTTTATACTTTTATTTAAGTAAGCTGAATTTGATTATGAAATCAGCTGTAACGCATAAGTATAATAAATTAAGTTAATATCTAATGGTTTATTCAAATACAATAAGTTAAGTTTAATATGACTATAGTAAAATAAGTTTAGCTATAGTACGGAGGTAAGGTAGAATAAAACAAAAAGAGATGAAGATGAGCCCGTATAGTTTAGATTTAAGAGAGAAAGTAATAAAATACCTGGAAGCCGGGAATAGCCAAAGGGAGACGGCAAAGGTATTTAATTTGAGCAAGACCACGGTAAACAAAT
>JACGYV010000031.1 GCA_014116815.1 Holosporaceae bacterium 'Namur' | reverse complement strand
TAAAGGAATGATAGATAGCTTACTGACTAAGGCAGTAGAATATAGAAATATAGATTTAGCTAAATATTTTCTTGAAATAGGGGCTGATCCTAACCCCTTTGGTGCTCTGTATCATGCGGTAAAAATTGACCGTATAGATTTAGTAAATTTACTTTTAAAGTATGATGCCAATCCTAATGTGTATTATGACTATTGTGTTCCGTTAGTTACTGCAGCTTTTTGGGGATATAAAGATATAGTTAAGATCTTGCTGGATCATGGTGCTGATACTAATATAAAAGATCACTCAGGGTGGGCACCTTTGCCACAGGCTATTACTTGGAAACATTTTAATATTGCTAAAATATTGATAGAGAGTGGAGCGGAGGTAAATATTTATGACCAAGATAATAACACTCCTTTAATACTGGCAGCTATGGAAGGCAATATAAAGATTGTGAATTTGTTGTTAAAAAAAGGAGCCCGTACGGATATAAAAAATGCTCAAATGAATACTGCATTGCATTATGCTTCTATGAATGGAAATATAGAGATTGTTAAAGAATTACTAAGTTATAATGCTTCGGTTGATCTACGTAATATTGATGGAGATATACCATTAGGTTTAGCAAGTTGCTATGGGCATCATGTGATTGTTCGAATGCTCTTAAAAAAATGTACTACCCCTGATTGGTGCAGCGTAAGAGAATATTATATATTCTTATATGTTATATCAGAGGGATATATAGAGGTGTTTAAAGCCTTGCTTGAGCATGAGCCTAATCTTTGTAATGCTAAAGTAGAGGAAGAGCGAGCTACAGCACTAATGCTTGCTCTTGCTTCGGAAAACATTGAATTAGTAAAGATACTGCTTCAGTATAACCCTGACCTTAACATACAAACTACTACTGGAGAAACAGCTTTACATTTAGCTGTTGAGCTAGGGGATTTAGAAATTGTAGAGATGCTGGTAAGAAAGGGAGCTAATATTTATACTACTAACAAAGATGGTATAAGCCCATTGTCATATGCAAGATACAATAATTTAAAAGTTATGCAAATATTATTAAAGTATGGTCGTACTCTTGATTGAAAAAAAGCATACTATTTAGATATGTAAAACTGAAATACTGTTATCACGCACCAAACAACTATATTACCGGAAAAGTATTTTAATATTGTAATATTTAAAAACATAAATATTGTTTTAAATACTGCCATAAAAGAAAGCTATGGCCTTTTGTTATAACCATAGCCTCAAAAAAGAAGTTCTTAATAAAGTAGTATATATCAAATTATATTGCAATCTTTTCTTATTTTTATTTAACTTGGTTGCTCTTATTTGTATTTCTTATAGAATTCTTTAATTAGTTACTAGTAGTTTTTATAGAGGTTGTAAGCATAATATGATTATTTGTGATTGAACCCATAGTTAGCTTTTTTATTACTTTATTATTTAATTAAATTGTTTAGATTTATTGTTTATACTTTTGCCTACTTATATATTATATAATATACTATAAACCTTTACTTTTATTATATGCCTGAAACTAATCATCCAAATTCAGATACTTCAAACTTGACAGACAATAAAGCTACAAAACCTAAAAGCTCTTTTTCTAAAGAGGAATATAATAAAACTCTACAACTTCTAAGTACTCAATTCCCTAATACTTTTAATGATAAGAATTCTAAAATATTGAAGGTTGGCATACATAAAGACTTAAAAGAAAAAACTACTCTGAGCAGTAATACTATTAAGCATTTCCTTAGGAAATACTGCCATGCTAAAAAATATATGGCTGCCCTTATTGAAGGTGCTCCACGCTATGACTTAGAAGGAAATATAGCAGGCCATGTAACTCCCGAATAAGCACCTAAAGCGCCCGAGAAGAATAAGTAATGCAATAATATTGATCTTAATAATTATGTAATTATAAAGCTTACTGCTTCCTAGCTAACTTTCTTTTCTTCTTAAGCTTAGGAAAAGTTAAAATGAATTCTGTATATTTGCCTAACCTTGACTTACACTCAATATATCCTCCTAAGTCCTGCATTACCATTTTGCAGAAAGCAAGCCCGATACCCGTCCCGCTTTTACTCTTAGTATAGAACTTATCAAATATATAAGGTATATCTTCTTCTGCTATACCTTTGCCGTCATCCCTGAAGTATAGCTTATTATTTTCTACTCTTATATTTATTTTTACGTTCTTGCCACCATATTTATATGAGTTGTTAAGAAGGTTGAATAACATTTGCTTCATGAAATACATAGACCCATAAAATTGGAAGTTATCTATGATTATAGCTTTTATACCATCTTGTTTTTGCTTCAAAAGCTCATATTCAGATATTGCCAAATCTATAAACTCTTCCATAAACAATTCTTTTTTATCATCGGAAATTACAGAACTCTTCATTGAAGCTAGTAAAGTATCAACGGTGGTAATTCCATGGGAACTTATTTTTTTCAATGTCTTGCCGGCATCTAAAATCATTTCAAATTCGGTTTCTTTAATTTTAAAAAAATAAAAGTCTCCTTGTTTTTGTTTATTATTAGTTGCTTCTTCCAGTAATGAGCCCAAGTGCCCTGCATACATATCTATAGTAGCCAATGGACTTTTTACCTCATGTGCCATAGCACCACCGAACATATGCATGGTTTCCACTCTCTCTTCTTGCTCTTTCTCACGTTTACGTAGGAAAAATAAGGTGGCGAATAAGAAAAATAGATAAATATATGCAATGCTACTTGCTGTGGTGATTTCTTGAAATGACTCTATACTATGCCCAGTTTGTATAAATAATATAAGACCACAAACAGTTCCAATAGAATATAATATTAAAAACTTTCTTGCATCAACGAATAGATAAAGTGAAAAAGCAGATAATATACCGTTTATAATCCAAAAATCATCACCAAAGCTTACAAACAACATATAACTGGAAACAAAAGGTAAGCAGAAAGTTAGCAAAAAATACCAGTAATAATGTAAATATTTATTAAGAAAATTTTTATTAAATAAATATTCTCTAAAGAGTAGGAGCATACAAAAGAAATAAGCAAGAGTAATAAGATATGCAAAAACTAAATGGTCAGGATTTGAGGTAAGAGCAAAACTATATGCAAAGTAGTACGAAAGAGTAAAAGTGCAAAATTTTCTAATTTCAAGTTTATGATGCCCTGGATTCTCTTTAAATAAATTAAGCGCATTTTTAAAAAACTGATACCTATCTATAGGCAAGCAAAATATATGTTTAACTTTATCTAGAATTAATTTCTGAATACTTTGTTCCTCATTAGTTTTAATTTCTCCCTTTAGTATTTGGTAATAATGCATACCAAATAAGCCGATTGCACTCCCAATATCTCCTAAACTTATACTTGTAATAGCAAATTCTCCGGCAATATATCTACCAATAAAGGTAAATGCCATAGCACTAATTATGCTTGCTAAAAATGATTTAGTATTAGTTTTAAAACCTAAAAATCCTGCTAATGTAGGCACTAAAATAATAGGTTCCCAGAAATTAGCAACTAACCATACTAAGTTCAAGATATCATTACTTAAATTAATAATAGCTAAAGAAGAAATAGATAAAATTATAGTAATCAATCTAAGAGCACCAAGTTGCTGAGTATTACCCATATCAGGGTATATTACTTTTAACAAATCGTTAACTAAAATAATACTACTTGCATTAATTTCCGCTTCAGCCATAGACATAATAATAGCCATTAACCCCGCAATCATTATACCTTTTAAAAAAATAGGAAGAATATTTATAAATTGAAGTAAAGCTGTATTAGGTTCAATGTTAGGAAAGTCAACTCTCATTTTATATGCGATTAGGCAGAGAGCTGCCGAGAAAGGTAAGGAGATTAGTGCTATCATCTTTAATGCCCTTTCCAACTTCCTCACATCCCTAGCTATTAAACACCTTTGGATAAAAGCTGGGCTTACTCCAGGCAGCAATGAATATAGTGCAAAGCTAGAAAGTAAACTTATATTCTCATTTGTTAGCTTTATGTGTATATGTGATTCAGGTAGGTAAGGAAGCAAATTTTCAATACCTCCAGTACTTGCAAAAACTATTATGTATGAAATAGGAATAATGAAAAAGAAAATAGCAAACTTAAAAATCTCAGTATGTATAACTGCTCTAATGCCTCCTAAAGAAGAATATATTGCTATAACGCCGTAACCTATAATAATACCAAAACCAGTCTCGATACCTAAAAAATATTTAAACACAAAGCCTAATGCTAAAGCTTGAGCCGCTATAGTACCTAAACTAGTTATTGTTGATGATAAAACCACCACCCACCTACCAAGGCTACCATAGAGCTTATAAATAATTTCCCCTAAAGACAAACTATTATTAAATTGTCCTATATTGCGAGCAATAACTTTAATAGTAACTAACCAATATATAGGTAGTAATAGCTGTCTAACAACAAATATTGCCCCTAGTTCATAAATTTTGCCTGTTACCCCAATAGTACTTCCTGCACCTATAGAGGATGCAAATATAATACAAACCAAGGTTGTAACCGAAATATTTTTGTAGCCTAGAGCAAATTCTTTAATAGTTTGGATTTTTGTAGTTTTATATATTCCAATAACAAGACACGTGCTTAGAAAAATTAATACAATAAATAAATCAATTAAACTTAGATCTGACATAAATTTTCACTATTATTAAAAATTTATTAAATTATAAACTATAACTTAGATTTAAGTAAAGAATTATTTAAATATTTTATATAAATGTAATATATTGCTCAAATCAGAATGTAGAAATATCTAAAAGCATTTAGTTTGTTGATAATATATAGGTTGAAAATTTAATTTTAATTAAGCATTAAATTTTTTATTTATCTTTGGAGCAAAATTGAATATTATTATCAAATAATGATTGACCAATGTTTTCAGCCACATAAGTCTTTTTAGTAGTCTTGATATCTGAGAAAGCACATATAGTCATTGCTATAGCACCTAAAGTAAAAACCTTTTTTAAAACAGACATTTATTAGCCTTATATTTATTTAGTTTAGGATACAATAAGTAATATTCAATAATTTGACAACATACATTTTATTAATAAATTAATAACAAATACTTATGCTTTACTAATTCCAACAGCTAAAGAAATATTCTATGAATTAAATCTACTGTTTGAATAGAAAAACTTTATTTTGTCAAGATATACTAAATGGAAAGGAATTAGATAAGCTTAGTTTTTTATAGGTAATCTTACTCTTTTTTAAATTTTTACCTAATTCCTTTCTGTCTTTAATTTATGATTAAATTACATCATTATACAACAGCCTTTTTTCTCTTCTTGTGATTCACGATTTTGTAAACGCTTAGCATGTGAGTTTTGGTGGTTATCATATACGTACTTAGGCAAATTTTTTGACTCTTGAGTATCTGCTTGTTGTTGCATAATATTATTCTTAGCCCAATTTTTATAAGCATCTACTAAATATTCTTCATTTACTTTCGCGTTTTCTGGAAGATAGTAGTTCAATACTTCTAAAGCAGCCACGTTTTGCTTACTGCGTATATCAGTCCTTGCACCGTTATCAATAAGCCACCCCAAAAATGGTGCACACCTTTGTAAAACTATTAATTCTGGATTCTGAAATTTATTATCAATTAATGCCTGTCTTGCTAAATCTAGCATATTAGTAAATTTAGTTACTCCAAAATGCAATGAAGTACAACCTATATTATCAACTGCATTTATATCTGATCCTTTTTCTAATAAAAGATTTGCTACTTCTAATTCTTCTATTTTTAAAAAGCAGTGATATAATGCAAAAATATGCAGTGGTGTCATACCATGCTCATCTTTTGAATTGATGATGCTATAAACATTTCTAGTATTGTTTAAAATATTTAAAGCATTTTTTATGCTACTATCTTTCATAGATTGATGTATTTCATTTTTCATTGGGGTTCTCCAATTATATAGTTGCTTAAATTATTATAGTTTAATTAATATAAATATTTATTAACAATACTATTATTACAAATTATACAATTTAATAATACAAAAAGGAAGTACTAGCTCAATAAATTTATTAAATTTAATTAATTGTATGATAATACTATATTATCTCTTTAAATTGCTATTTTCTCCTTTGTTTCTTCTTTCCTCTTCTTTGGATGTAAAAGTATTATCTTTATTATGAGTTGTCTTATTAGGATTATGAAATTTTGAAATGATATTTTGTGCTTCCTCTAAATCTCCTTTATTAATTTTTTCCAATTTAATTTGCTCATCTGCTTGAGATTCCTTGGTTACCATTTTTTTATCAACTGGCTGAGTCTTTTTATTAATATTTTCTTTTGATATATCTGAGTTTGATTGCTGGTAAGCTTTTAATAAATTACTTTCAATATCTTGAATGTTCAGTTCTTTGCCCAGTTTATGAAGTTCTATCTGCTCACTTAATCGTGGATCAACTTTTATAGCTTCATTTCTTATTTCATTATTATAAGATGACTTATTTAATTGCATAGCAATTAAATGCTGACTAGATTCAATATTATTTATTTGCTTTTTAAGCCCTTCATTTTTTTCTTGATTATCTATTATTAATATCTCTCCAAGAAAAGAATTTAAGAAATCTTCTTCTGTATAATTTTTTCCCATTCTTTCTTTTGTCTGTTCAAAAGCATTTAAACCTTTTCTATCTTTATCAATATTTGTTTTAGCTTCCTCTATTTCATGTGTAAGATGGAATATTTCATTTTTAATCTTTGAAATTAATTTTACTATATTTGGAAGATGATGATGCGGGTGCTTTTCCAGTTTCTGAAGCTTTTCATTAAGATTATTCTTCTTCGCCTCAAGTTTTCCTATGTCTTCATCGGCTTTAGAAATTCTTTCTTTGCTCTCTGCTGTATTTTTATAACTTTCTATTAATTGGGCGCCAAATTTTTTAGCTTCCTTAGAATTAGGATCTTTAATAATTTCATCAATTAACCCGGCATTAATGTAAGTTTGAGCATATTTTATCTTAAATTGCTTGAGCTCTTCCTTAATTTCATCCTTAATTGTGTTCAAGTGCTCGACATCATTTGTTAAGGCAGCATCTTTTATAGATTGTATAACCTGATAAATTTTCATCCCTTCATAAAAAGCAAAAAAGAGTTCATCGGTATATTCCAACCCAAGTCCGCTACCTTCAATAATATTTAATGCAGATTTGAGTAACAATGTAGGATCACCAACTCCCCTCTTCATTAAGGATTTAATTATATCCAATGCTCTTATGGCCTGTGCCTTTTTATCTTCCGTAGTTAATTCTGCCATTCGTCTGTTCCCCTGTATAAATTACCCAATTAATTTAAATGCTTAATAATGATTTAAAGTGGGTCTAGATCTATTATTTATTGATCTTACCAACTAAGTGTTAATAAAAAGTAAACAGATTTAAATTCTTGTATTTTATGAATTTATTAAATAAAATATTTAATACGCTGAACTTAGATTATTTTAAACTATATAGATCGGCCTAGTTTTTATTAAAATCTTCTTTCTTTAGGAGTATATTTAGTAATCCAGGGCAGTAGCATTCCACTAAGGAGACTGGCGAGGAGCCACACTTGTTTTTTATTTTAATATTCGCCCCGCTATTTACTAATAATTTTATTATTTCCTCTTTCTTAAATTCAACGGCCACATGTAAAGAAGTAGTGCCATCATAAAGTTGTGTATCAAGATCCGCACCATACTTTATTAAAAGCTTTGCCATTTCATTACAGCCTTTTAATGCAGCAAAGAATAACGGCGTTGCACCTTCATAATTTGCTAGATTCGGATTAGCATTGTATTCAAGTAATGTTTGAACTATACCTGTATGCATATTAGATGCAGCATATATTAGAGCAGTATATTGTTCTCGCGTGGAATGATTAGGGTTGGCGTTATATTCTAAAAGAAGCTTTACAATTCTGTGATGCCCTGCATCGGCAGCTTTAATAAGTGCCGTATAACCTTCATAATCAGATGTATCAACTAATGCCCTATTTTTAAGAAGAACTTTCACTATTTCTATATGTCCTTTTGAGGCTGCATAAAAAAGGGCTGTGCGTTGGTAACCGTCACGTGCATCCGTGTCAGCTTTCCCTGCTAATAACAATTTAATAATTTTTAAGTTTCCTTTACATGAGGCTTTAATTAAAGCCGTATCTCTATCATTATCCGCAGTATTTAAGTTAGCTCCTCTGCTTATCAATAATTCTACTATCTCAGTATAATCCATCATTACCGCGATTATTAGCGCAGTACGCCCATTGTTATCTTGCTTATCCGGACAACTACCGTGATTAAGTAATACCTCTGCAATGCCCTTAAATCCCCATGACGCTGCTATCATCAACGCCGTCATCCCTTGATGGTCTTTTAAATCCACATCAGCTTCATATTTTAATAGTAACTTTACTATATCTTCTCTATTATTCGCTACCGCATAAATTAATAACGGTTTGGAGTTACCACGATTACCTTCGATCTCCTCTTCCAGCATGTATTTTACTAGATCATAATTTTTAAAAAGTACTGCACTATATAGTATTTCCTGTTTATTGCCGGTACTTACTTTACATGCATTCTTAAGTAAAACCTTTATCAGTTCCGTATTGCCGTCATATAAGGCAATCTCCAGAGCTTTGTTTACAACTCCTTCACGGATCTCGGGATTTAAAAGCTTCTTTACCAATTCGACCTCTCCGTTCGATACGGCATCTAATATTCTAATATCATCATCATTAATGCATATCTTTCTCATATTTTGTAATAAGCTATCCCTTCGCATTTTTAGATTTTTATTGCTTAACTCTAGTGGCTTAGGATATTGATTATTCTTTTGTTTATCCCACTTACTTTGATCGGATGTATTAAGATGATTAATAAGTGATAATAATATTCTATCAAGATACTGATTACAAAATTGCTTTAATTGTAAGTCCTCTCTTTCCTTGATGTCTTCCTGATATACAAAACCTACAAGCTGTTTTAGCGTTTGCTTTTGAGTATCACTTAAAAAGTATATTTTACTAACTTCAATACTCACTTCCTCGATATCCCGAGTTTGTCTTAATCTTTCCAGATAAAAACATGCAAGCCTCTTATTGTGATATTCTGCAAGTGTTTTTAGCGGCTCTATTAAGTTACTGCTTAAAAATGATTTAATATGATTGTCCTTAGTAAGTCTTTCTCGATCTTGTTCTTCGGAGCATGAAGTATCATTTAGACTGGCTTCCCCATTGATAATTTTAAACTTGGGGGCAGTATAAACTGCTTGCGTTATAATTGCTTTTAAATCAACTTCCATAGATAATGTATAAAAGACCGTTATCTTAATGTTACCGGAAATTGGTTAATAGCCGGTTAATTATAAATTATTTAACTGAATTGCAGATATTTAGTATGGAATGAATAACGGGTTATAATCCGACTGTTATATGCGCCCGTAAGCTTAGATTTTAATGAATTTTCCAGAATAATCCTTATTATATAAGTATGACCTTTCTGCTTAGCTATTTGTATTATTGATATTCCGCTCTTGTTAATGCTTTTCGAGCTTGCTCCGTATGAAAGCAGTATTTTTACAATTTCCGTAAATCCTTTTTCTACCGCATAAAATAACGGAGTATTACCTAACCCGTCCTTTATGTTAGTTGAAACGATTTCTTCTTCTAATAACATTCTTACTATTTCCGGGAACCCTTTAATTGCGGATACCATTAAAGCTTCCTGTATTCTATGCTTAGGGCAATCTCTCATGTTCTTTTGTTTTAGCAGGCTTCTTGTTATATGATCAAAACCCTCCCCTGCCGACCATACCAGTCCTTCTCCTAAATCCTCTCCGCTTAAAGTATTTATATAATCATTTTCTAAGATCAATCTTATTATATCCTTAGATCTATTCTTAATCGCTAAACTGAGTGCCGTGCTCTCTTTCCAATCCTTTATGCTTAACTCGGCTTTATGCTCAATCAGCATTTTTACTACATTAAAGTTTCCTTTCTTAGCTGCTTTACTCAGAGCAGTGTACCCAAATACATCTCTGATATTAAGATCTGGTTTATAATCCAATAATAATTTTACTAGATTATCATATTTGAAGAAAACACTACTAATTAAAGGAGTTTCACCCCAAACATTTCTTACGTTTACCCGAGCATTGTTTGCTAATAATAATCTCATTATTTCAATCATACTTATAAAACAACAATTAAATACCGGCGTATTACTATTTTGATCACGCATATTCAGATCAGGATTATGCTCAAGAAACAACCTTACAAATTCAATTTTATTCTTCTGTACAGCATAGTATAAAGGGTGGTAATCTATATAATCTTTATAACAATTTATATCAATTTTATGTGCAAGTATTATTTTTGCCATTTCCAGCTGATCATTAACAACCGTATTATATAATAACCATGAGATATCTTCCGTTGTAATTAAACTTATATTTAAATTTAACAGTTGCTTGAATTCTTCTATTCTTTTATTTTTTATAGCTAGACATAATTTATCCGTTAAATTTAATTCCGGTTTATTAGAGGTCTTTAACCGGCTTTTTTCTTTCCCTATATTTAAGGTTTCATTTAGCTTTCCTTTCGGTTCATATTTACTTAACCTTAGTGTTTCTTTGATTTTATTAATCTTTGAGCTCAGATTAGTTTTTATATCACTTATTCGTTCTCCAAAATCAATAACTTGTCTTTCAAATTTTACCCATTTTTTTATTGCTTTGAGAATTTCTTTATTTTTCGAAGCCTTTAATGCCTTTAAAGCATCACCGCCTGATCCTTCATTCCTTATGACAGCACCATATATTAGTAACCACTTTACACATTTCTTAAATGAATTATTTATGGCTATTACCAAAGGGGTTTCGCGAGTTACTCTTTTGTCCCCTCTATAATTAGGGTCAGCACCATATTCTAACAGTAATTTTACCATCCAAGTTATTTTCTGCTCGGTAGCCCCTTTAGGATTTAGCGGGCTTATTTTATTTCTTAAAATCTTCTCTATAACTGTTTCATAATAACTTGCCTGAACATTAGGATTAATCCCTAACTTTAGTACCAAATTTAAAATGAGTATTGACTTAGCCTCTATTGCAGCAACCAGTATAAGTGTACCGTACCATTTGTTGTATTGGAATTCCTTCGTTTCATCTATAATAAGTTTTGTAATTATATGTTGCTTATGTTTAATAGCTTCTATAAATGCCGTACTTCCTGCTATATTTAGCGCATGAGGGTTAGCCCCGTGCTTCAGTAGTAACTTAACCGCTATGAAGCTATAATTTAGCACAGCACTTATGAGTGCTGTGCTACCGTCTCTGCTTTCAACCGTAGCATCGGCACCATAAGCAAGCAGTAATTTAACAATCTTAGTACGCTTTGCTCTAGTAGCCTTAATTAATAACGTCTCACCGTCTTCCCCTTGCACATTTAAATCGGCTTTATATTTGATTAACAATTTTAGCAGTGCTACATCCCTATAAAGCACCCTGAAAAGAGGAATGGTTTTTAGCTCGGAATGTCGGTTATTAGGATTAATGCCTTTACTTAAGAGCAATTCTACTACCCTTATACTACCGGTTAGTATTGCTTCAATTAAAGCTTCGTTCTTCTCATCATCGGTTAAATCGTTAAGTATTCCTTCTTCTACCAGCAATTTAACCGTTTCAAAAAAGTAAGCTTTTATTGCGTCTTTTAAAATAATTACTTTATTAATTTTTGCTGACTCAAATATATCCGGTTTATGCATTACAAAGGCCTTAAGCACTCGGGTATAACCTTTGGTTAACGCAATAGTAACGGCTGTATTACCATCATCATCACGGTAATTAACATCTGCTCCGTTATTAAGCAGTAGATTTACCTTATTAACATCCCCTTGTTCTGCTGCTTTCAACATTTCTTGATTTAATTCTATCTTATCTTCGGCAATAATAGTCGGCTCTTTAATAGCTTCTTTTATCCTTAATACATCGTCGGGTTTTATTCTCTTTATCTGCCATAAATGATTAATTAAGAATTTTAATATTCTGCTCGAATAATATTTAAATAACTCCCTTTGTAAGGGATTACTTGTATCTTCCTTAATCTGTATATGCTCATTTATTCCTTCTTTTAATAGTGATGCATAACTTTCCAGTAGGATTTTTTGTATATAGTTTAATTCTTTAAACCTTCTAATCTCTCTTTTTACCGTAAAAAGACATTGGCTACTATTTAAGATTTGTAGATAAGCTACTGCTCTATTAACATTAGGTAAATTAACTATATTTTCTAATACATCTATGCTCAAGCTACCTAATATTTCATCTAATATGTCATTTATAAGCTTGGGTGTTTTCCTGGTAAAATAAGGTATATAGCTATTATTCTTTCCTGCATCCTGTAAATAAGCATAAAATGCAGAATTAGGATCTTCTATGTTTAGTAGCTCTCTTACGTAAATATTGCGCATTGTTTGATTAGTGCCTCTCCCGACAAAGCATATTTAAATTAGAGTTTTATAGTTTCAGCAATATACATACATCTTTCTTATATTGAGGAGTTCTTGAAAATCGATTTTCTGTATACACTTTTTCAATTTTATAACTTCCTTACTCCTATATTCTTAACAAAAGCTTTGATTTTTTGTGCGTAAAAGTTATCCCTTTAAGTATCATTAGCATATATAGCTCTTTCTTATTCACCCTTAGTAACTAAATATACCTTAGTGAGAGTTAATAAATGGTTAATTCGTGCTATGTTTTATTTGTAATATTATTAATAAATTTATAATATTAATTACTTTCTTGATAAGTAGGGTGGTTTTTTGATATAATAATATATTAAAATAATATAAAAGTATATTTATTAAGGATGAACAACATATCACTTATAGACTTAAAACCTCAAATAAACACCCTCCCCTACCCTATACCAAATATATTGCTTTCATTAGAAACATGCCCAATTACTCTACAAACTTATAAAGATATTATCTTTGATTATAAGATTAATAGCTCCTGTGAATTGCTGGGAATTAAATTGGGTAAAGAGTTTATAGGTATTGTTGGTTTAGAGGTGTACCATAATACTGCCATTATCAAACACTTTAAAATATTACCCCAATATCAACGCAGAGGCATAGGAACAAAGATAATTAAAACATTGCCTATGAAATATAACTTAACCTCATTACAAGCCCAGGTAGGTAATGAGACTGTTAATTTTTATTCTAAGCTTGGCTTTATGGTGGTAGAGATTAAAAACAACCCCTGCCCTACTTCCAGATACATGTGCACTCTAAAAGTTTAATGCTTTTTACTTATTCTATATGCTTCAGGCTTGGTAAATGTTCCAGACCAGATCCCTAGCTTTTTTTGCTTAGCCTGCTTTTCTTCATTTATATATAGCTTGCTATACTTAGTATATGCTACCGCATATCCGTTCCTTACCATTTCGGCATTTATACTTTGAAACTTATGATTATAACAGATACTAACCTCTCTTCTGTATCTGTCTTTACTTTTTCTAAAACAAAATACCTTGTTTTGGTCAACCAACTTAACTATATAATCCTTTGCTTCTATACCGCATTGCCACTCCCTGCCCTCTTTAGTTTTGCATTTCTGGTTCTTTTCTACTGCGTCTATCCCATATAAGCGTATTCTTTGGCTATCTATTATTATTGTGTCACCGTCAGTGACCCTTGCTTCTCCATACAGGCTACCTTGGAATAAGTACCCTATTAGTCCTAAAAAGGTTGCCCCAAATATATAATTATTCTTATTTCTTATTTTGCTCATTGTAAAAAAATTGCTATTAAAGATAATATTATAGTACCAATAACATTAACCATTAAAGTTGTAAAAGTAAAAAAATATATAATGAATATACATAGACTATATAGTCGCTAATGGGTAACTGTATGTTTTGCTTATATTATAATCTATGGCTAATTGCTAACATATTAAACCCAATAATTTAGTAACTCCCGTTTTTATGATATGAATAATACTAAATTCGATTCTTAAAATTGATTTATTGTATTGTTCCTATAATTAACATGAAATATAGTTATTCATTAGTATATATAGCTCGCCTATTACTTTAAAATATACTTAATATATATTTAGTGTATAGCATATTAAGTTATGAATAAGAACTCCTGATATTAATGTTTATAAATTTATTTGATTGGTTATACATATATTATATATCTATTATAGTTTAAATAAATAGTCACTAAATAGTCTATACCCATTGACTATTTATCGCATATATGGTGTATTTGTATAGAGTTCGATGTTGTTTGTTGCTAAGTGTTATGACGATTTTTACATTAATGAAATAAGTATAATAGCAATATCTATTTTTTCATACCAAGTAAAAGGACTGTGGTTAAAAAATGAATAAGGTAATAAAGGAGCTATGGATATTATTATCCGAAAAGAAAGTTTAATAACATATAGAGCCAAGTATCTTCTATACAGTGAAGAAATAAGTAAGCTATAGTCTATGTATAGTTTTTATATAATATATAAATTCCAGTATAAACTGTTAACTTATTTCTTCTTATTAAAATTATATATCATTAACTCTATTGCTAATTAAATAACCATATCTAGTTACTATTTATATGCTATATATTGGGTATATATTCAATATATAGTTGGATAATATGGGATATACATTGCTCTATTATTTTATTTAAAATAAATATTTATAATCAAGGAGTAGTAGCCACTAAATAATAGTACCTAACTTGGAAAAACAGAACTTATCTTTATTTGCTTTAACAAAAGCTGAATGGCAAATTTGCAGATTGCTAAAAATTAATATTAGTAATTAAGGTAAGTAATTTAAATGTAAACAATTCTGTTATGTATTGCACTTAGGGGGTGTTGAGCGTCATGGTAAATGACCCCTGAAGAATGATACAGTTTCAAAGATAATGACCCCCTAGTTTCAAATTATTTGACCCCTTTTGCTTAGGAAAGGAAGAAGGGAGTTGAAAGAGGTACCTAT
>JACGYV010000030.1 GCA_014116815.1 Holosporaceae bacterium 'Namur' | reverse complement strand
GCTTCTACCTTGAATTCTTTTGTATAATTTTTCCTGGTTTGTTTTGTCATTTCATTCCTCCGATTGTTTCTCTTATTTTTATCAGAGTTTCTTATCTTACTCTCCAATTTCTCGGGATAACATCACTACATTACGTATTATAAGATATTTATCCACTTCTGATCTTATGCAATTATCTCAAGTATCAAAAGAGTTTTCAAAGGCAGGGAAACTTAATAAGTATTTAATAATAGAGCAAAGGTATGCAGCAGAGTTAAGGAAATTAGTATATGACTATACCTTAACTCCTTCTTTTGAAATAGCTATCAACTTAATAGAAGTATATAGAAAGCTTGGAGATTTATATATAGATATAGGAAGGATATCAAACAAAGCAGAAGATTATACAGATGCAGCAGTATTCTACCAGTATGTATTAAGTATGGTAGAAAAACTAGAAGAGGAACAAAAAGCTAAAACTAACCAAGAGCTAGAGAATTATAAAGTTCAGGCATTTGAGCAGTTAGATATAATATGGAGAGAGCTTAGAGAACTAGTATATATTTCGGCAAATAGAGAAATTACTAGCCAACTTGGGTTGGTTAAACATGAATCTGAAATTAATAGAGACTTTTTAAAGCAATTAAGGATGGATGCAGAAAGCAAAATACAAGAGATAGATGAAGGTTCATTAAAGAAAGAAGAAACTGAATCAGTATATGAATCAGAAGAATACTTTATAAATGAAACCAGGGGATTATTTGAACATATAGCTGAACAAGTTAAAGGCTTTATAGCAAGAATATTTAAAGAATGTGAAGAAGTTATAGGTAAGCCTCCTTGTAAATATAGTGTTATAGGGCTAGGGTCATTAGCACTAAATCAGTTTACACCCTATTCAGATTTAGAGTTTGCAATACTTACTGAAAATAAAGATTATAAAATTAACAGTAACCCAAAAATTCAAAATTATTTTAAGAACCTAAGCCACTTAGTACATTTCAAGGTGATTTGTTTAGGAGAAACTATAATACCAACTAGTAAGTATAATATTAATTTAGAAAGATTTATAAGTAGAGGATTTAATTTTGACTTAGGAGGTAAAACACCATTAGGTAGAATAGAGAAAGATAAAGACTATAAGCTGATACAAACCCCTGAGAAAATGGCAGAGTATTTAGATGAAAAGTATGCTCGTGTAGATAAAAACTTACCATATATACTAGAGGCTAGTTGTTTTATTTATGGGGAGCAAAGTTTATTTACTAACTACAGAAAAAAAGTTAGTAAATATTTAAATAAAGAAAATGAAGATAATGTTCCGAATTTTAAGCTTAGAACTTTAAAAAGGCTGAAAGATGGAGTGGAAGAACATAAAAGGAATGAATTATTAAATCAAACAGAAGTTATAAAAGTTAAGAGTGATATAGATGTCTTTAGGCTTGAGTTAATTGGAAGTGAAAATGAAGGAAAGCTAGTTGATGTTAAGCAAGAAATATATAGATTGCCTGACAGATTTATATATAGTTTAGCATTATTTTTCGGTATAGGAGCTAAGAGTGTATGGGATGCGGTGGATAAATTATATGAAACGAAAATAATTGCTTGTGAAGATAAAAGTAAAAATGCATTACATTATTTAAAATACGCAGCTAGTTTCGCTGTGATGCTTAGGTTGCGCACATACCTTGCTAATAAAGGACAATTTGAGACTATGTCAACTATGGTAGCAAAAAGTCCAACAACTGATGAAAGTTTCAAAATTTTTTATTTAACCGAAAGAGATATTAGTCCTGAAGGGGGCTTATTCAAATATTACTATATAGCTTTAGCATTGCATAAAACCACAGAAGAAGTTTGCCTTGAGGAAAATCATGAAAAACAAAAAAACATTTTAAGAGGACAAGAATTTTATAATGATAGCGCAGAAGTAAAAGGTAAAATTTGTTTAAAGCTTATGAAGTACAATAAAGCACTAGAATATCTAGAACCTTATGTTAATAAAGTTTTCAATAGCTTTATAGAAAACGAAAGTAATATGCATTTGGGGTGGGATATTATTGATTTAAAAGGATTGCTTACTTTATTAGGTAATGCATATAGTAGGTTAGGTAGATTTAAAGAGCAGCAAGAAACTTATGGTAAAATTTTAGCTATAGACGAAAAAATTAAGCTTATGGTCATATACTCTAAATCCCCGAAGAAAAATGAGTTTTTAAAAAGTATTGAATTTATAATTACATTAAATGATATAGGTTTATGTTTTAACTTAGGTGCGTCAGCTTTAATGCAATCACAATACAATGAGGCAGAGAAATATTTTTATCAAGCTTTAGATAGGTATACCCTACTTAATAATAAGTATCCTGAAAAAAAAGAACCTATTTTAAAAAGCGCTGAAACATTGTGTGAATTAGGAACTTTATATTTAAGACAATTTATAATAAACCCTAGCGAAAAATTATTAAAAAATGCAGAAGAAAAATTTATGCAAGCGGAGCGTCTATATAATCAGTTTGCTTTAATTACAAATGATAAAATCTTAAAAGTTACTAATTATACCTTTAATATTGGTAATTTATATCTATTACAAAAGAAATATGATAGAGCTGAATTATGTTTTAAAGAAGCTTTAAGCTTATTAAAGGAACATTATGGAGTTTTACATCCTGATGTAATAAAAGCTTTAATAGCATTGTCTGATTTATATAATGATATAGGGCAGCATGAGCAATCTGAATTTATTTTAAAAAAAGCTTTAAATGATTTAAAGCCTTTAGAAATGCAATCTACTCCTCATATACATGCAAAGTTATTACATAACCTCGGTAATACACTAATTGATTTAGAAAAATACCTTGAAGCTCAAAAAATTTTATATGAAGCAAGAAAAATATTACTTTCATCTTACGATGAAAAGCATGAAGAAGTAGGTTGTACAACTCGGGACCTGATAAGAGCAATAGTATTGCAAGGTAACCTTTTATTATCGCAAGGAAATAATCCAATTAACTACTATCAAGAAGCAATGTTGCTCTACAATAAATATTATGGAGATAAATATGATTTACAGATTAAAAAATTAAACGCTAATGAGACTGTATTGATAACATGTAAATCATCTTTATTTGAATTTTGTGCAGTTTCTGCCTTTAAAAATAATAAACTTGATGAGGCTATAAAGTGCTATGAAGCTGGTCATAAGTTGTTCCCTAACAATATATTCTTTAAGTATAGGTTGGCATGCTGTTATCATATCAAAGGTATGAACTTAAGAAGCAATGGTAATAGTGAAGCTTCTGAACATAATATTACTAAAAGTAAAGAATTTTTTGAAAGTCTGGTTGATTCTTACCCACCACCATACATACCTAGTTATATACATACAGAATATGCAATGTTGTTAATTAAACACCATAATAGCGAAAATAGATCAGAATATCAGGAGATTAAGGATTTATTATATCATGCAATTAGTATCAAGGAAGAAAATTACGAATTATTATATTGTCAGCAAGAAAAGATAGCCTTGATAGAGATATTACGAGAATTTTTAAAAGAGAGAGAAATTCTAACTATAACTAAACCTTATATCCTAGCTTATTACTTATTAATAAAAGTACACCATATGCAAAATGAGATTAACGAAGCAAAAAAAGAATTGATGAGCTTTGCTAAGGAGATAATGTCTGTTAAAAAACAAGAAGCAGAAATACCATTAAAGTTACTAATTGCAACCTATAAAGAATTAGGGTTTGAGTTTCAAGCAAGGATATACGAAGAGATGCTAATAAGAACATTAGGTACTGTACAAGAAGGATTAGAAAAATACTAATACATATAGATTGGTTCTTTTGCTTATGAAGTATGAAAAGATCTTTTTATTAGCTCTTATGTAACAAAGAAACCTATCATCTTATCTACAAGGATTTCTAAATTATTAGTTACTAGATATTTTACCTTCATCTTAAGTTATTTAATAAAATATAAGTAGAAAAGATTTAAATTATAAACGGTGTTTACTTTAATTAATAATTATAGCTGGTTAAGACTAAAACTCTACTAAAGGCTATATTATAAAGTTTTGAATAGCTAATTTTTTAAATGTACTTTTATTTTTTTCTTAGACTACACAATATTATAGATAGGTAACTATGCTAAGCAGCAACAAGTCAGATAAAGGTAAGGAAAAAGATGATGGAATTGGGTTCTTACATGCTAATCAAGATTGGGCTTCTATTAGCTTCTCATCTAGCTCTTTAAATGTATCATACTCTGCCAATAATTATTATAATACAGATCACTTAGATATGGAGTTAGAAGAGGGAAGTAAAGAATTTGAATTTAATAAGAAGATAAAGAGGGAAAAAGATAGTATCATTACTTTTAAAAAACAAAAGAGAGAAAGATTAGAATTAAGTTTTAAAGATACAGAAGAGATTATTGAATTAATAGAAGAAGAGATAGCAAAAAATGGATATAAGGATGCTTTTAAAAAAGCATTAGAAAATAATAATTTTATTCAGCAAGCAGTAGTATTACAGTCTTTAGGGGATAAGTACTTAGGAAAAAAAGAATATACTAAAGCAGCAGCGTTATATAATACGGCATTGGTTATCACTAAAGATAAGCTTGTAGGTATGAAATTTAATCATCTGCAAGACGCAATTGTTAACAGTATAATAGAAGTAGAAATATTATTTGTAGGAAAAGTATTAAATAAGCAAATACCTGCAAACTTAATAATGCAAGAATTAACACTCAGACATAAAGAGTTTTTAGATGAGTTACGGAAAAAGGTAAGAAATGTTCTTGAGAGCATAGAAGCGGAATACAATTATGGAAAAGAGCAAAATAGAAATATTAGAATATTATATTTAAGAAGAGCAGAAAGGATAAGAAGTTTAAATAAAGATATTACCAATAATGTAAAAATATTCTTAAATATTTTGATTAAAGAATGCCAAGAAACAATAGGTTCACCACCTGAGGGATGTAAGTATACAATTATAGGACTTGGTTCACTGGCAATGGGAACAATTACACCTTATTCAGATATTGAATTCACCATATTAATTAATGAAGACAAAGAGGAGTATAAAGAGTATTTTAGAAATCTAACCAGATTATTGAATATTAAGGTAATTAATTTGGGAGAAACTGGGCATTGTTGCGTAAATAGGTGATATTGTAAAGTTTGCCTGAGTACCTAAATAATTAATAGCATAAAAAGAGCAAGGCATTAATACTGATAAGCTAGAGCCAAAAAGAAAAAAGCTAGTATGAAGAAAAGAAGCAATTTTAGGAAAATTAAATACAAAATAAATAATTGGAAAGAGTACAACCAATCACTAAAGAATAGGGGATCGCTTACAGTATGGATAAGCAAAGATATAGAAGACCTATGTGTGTAAACGAGGACGTGTAACTTATTATTCTGATTATGCAATTGATATGATGCTAACTATTCGTATGTTACTAAAGTTACCGCTAAGACAAACTGAAGGATTTGTTAAGTCTATATTTGAACTTATTGACGTTAAGCTTGAAGTTCCTGAGTTTAGCCGATTATCTAAAAGAGCTAGAAGTTTGCTTAAGAGAATAAAGTTACCTCAGTTAACTGAAAATGGATACTTGGTAATAACAGCACGGGCATTAAAGTATATGGAGAAAGTGAATGGCTTATTTTCAAGCATGGAGGTGAAGTCAAAAGAAGGATATGGTGTAAGTTACACATAGGAGTTAGTGAGGAAGGAATAATAGTCTCGCGCATTATGACCAACCATGTGACTGATGACCGTAAGTGCTTAGAACATTTAATAGAGCAAGCGAATCAAGAGAAGATCACTGAGGTTTTAGCTGATGGAGGTTATGATGGTAACAACACTTACGGATTTTTAGAAACTCAAAATATTAAACCGACAATCCCACCCCCTAAAAATGCTAAAAAGGCTACAGTGAAACATAGGTCTGATACAATAAACTATATAAGAGAAAAAGGATACCATGCTTGGTATAATAAAAATAAATACGGTAGGAGGGAGATTGTAGAGAATACATTTTACCGGTATAAAAGTATTATAGGAGCTAAACTAAGATCTAGAAAATGGGATAACCAAGATGCAGAAACATTACTTGGTTGCAATATACTTAACAAAATGACTAACCTGGGTATGCCTAATTCGGTAAAACTTACTTAGATAACAGGGGTATAGGGGAAATATTCTTCAACCGGGATTTGAGCAACAACGCCGGTAATCTCAGAGTAATAAAGCATGTTTTCATTATTTTAGGACGATTAAAAGCTAAAGAATTAATATTTTAGTTAAGGTATCAAATAATCATATAATTTAATAATATAATATATTTTATCATAGAAATTTTAATAAAAAAAGTGTTGTCAGCTTAAGTGCCGTGGAGCATTGTTCTAATATGTCTTCTTAGAATTATGGTTATAGCAAATATATGCTGAAGGTTTATCTTAACCTATAAAATAAATTAAATATCTCCCAAGCCTATTAAAAGAGGAATAAAATGAGTAATAAGGCAAAAGAAATCAACCCTCAAGAAGTAGAAAAAATATATAAAGAAAGCTTTGAATCAGCTTTAGTAAGTAAAAATTATACCGCTCAAGTTCAAACCTTAAAGAATTTAGGACACTTGTATTTAGAAAAAAAGAATATACAAAAGCAACAGCATTACACAACACAGCGTAATAGTAATAAAAGGTAAGTCTATTAGCAAATGTTTATTATGAGGTATATATGAAAGGCAATGAAAAGCAATTAAACCTAGAGTATAGAAAGGAGTTATTTATAAGAGGGTTTATAGCATATTGTTCAGCAGAATTACAAAGTAATGAAGATATAGGCACAAAAAGAAAAAAACCTGAAATAGAAGGTGTGTATAAAAGAATAATACAAGGTATGCATTATAGTAGTGCAGTTGCAGTCCCAGGGCTTGACACTGCGGCAGTCTTATTAGGAGTGCCTGTCCCAATAGGTAGTGCAGCAGAAAAGTTATTATTAACACCTGCAGAGGAGCTAATTAAGTTTGCTGGTAGAAGAGCAGCAAATAAAAAAGCTAAAGAATTTGTTAGGTTTATTCATAGAAATAAAAATTATGAGTTAGCAATGCTGCTATCTGAAGCAGCTTATGATATTGCAATTGCTTTTGAATATCACTTTAGCCATTTGGAAGATGATATAGATGTTATGAGGATGTCTGCTACTGCTGCAGATAGGTTAATTGGATATTTAAAGGAACATAGGAATGAAGAGTGGAATTTAACTAAGAAAAAAATTATTGAAGGAATATTAACATCTCCTAATGCCACAAAGATGATGAAAGTTAAAGGGGTTATATCAGGGAAATCTCATGGAAATAATATGAAGCTGGAAACAGACCTATATTATCCTGGAACTGAAAATAAAATTACTTGGTATACTCAAAGCATATTTACTAAGACAGGGTTATTCAATGAAGAAGGGAAATATTGCTATAAGGAAAGGCATAAAGAAGATATAAAAAAATATGGTTTTAGAAGAGAGCTTGGCTCTACAATAGATGCAGGATACCTCCAAGAAGATACTAATCATAATATACATAAAGATTATGAACAAAAATATGAATGGTCGAATACTTGGTATGTTACAGTTGAGGACTTAAAGAAATATGCAACTTTAAGGAAAGAAGGAGATGAAAGGGCAAAAGGTACTTTTAATGAATATATTTCCTATGAGTATAAATTAGGAAGAAAGATAGTAGCAGTTTGTCGAGATCAAATGTTAATTGATTATAATTTAGGAGCGGTAGATTTAAGAGGTTCTTATTTAGTAGATATGAATTTTAGTGGTGTACACTTAAATAAGGATGCTAATTTAGATGGAGCATTTTTAGCAAACGTGGATTTTAGTGGGGCACATCTTGAAGGAGCTAAAATAACAAATGCATACCTTGCTGGAGCTAATCTTTCAAGAGCACATATATCTGGCACTGATTTTTCAGGATCAGATTTAACCTGTGCTGATATGAGAAATATAAAGGATATAAATGAAAGCACATATCTAATTGATATAAAAAGTTCAGGAATTATATATGAGGGAACAGAATTAGAAAAGGCTACTAAAGATATAAATTTATCTGGTATAGTTAAGGACCATATAAAAATTGAGGAGGAATTTAAGGTGGTCAAAGAAAGATTAGAAGGGATCGAGAAAAAAGTGCAAGGGATAACAGAGGAACGATACACGCAATTTGATTCCAATTTATATTTGGTGCCAAGTGCTATAAGACATTATTATCAAGGAACTAGTTTTACTCATCTACAACAGGCTTTAAAGCAAGGGCCAGTTGTAATAATTTCCGGAATTGCTGGCGCAGGTAAAACACAGCTTGTAAGGTATTATGCTAACCTTCAACAAGAGCAGAGTAGAGTAATTTATGAAATAAACGCGGAAAATCTAGATAGCTTGGAGCGTTCATACCGTAAGCTTGCAAAAAAGCTGTACCCAGATTTAAAAGAGCAAGATATACAAAGCAAGGGTATAGAAGAAGTGCAGGAGCTAGTTTCCAACGCGTTAACACAAGAGCATAGGAAAGGTTTTCTACTTATATTTGATAATGTAGATAGCTCAGAAGTTAAAAAACAAATTAATAAATATATCCCCCCTTTAGACTTAAATAAAGATAGTAGGGTTATTATTACCTCGCAAGATAAGACCTTACCTTTATATTTTAATTCTATTTCATTTTCAATGAAAGGTTGGACAACAGATGAAGCGTGTTATTACTTAGTAACAAAATTGAAGGAGCAAAGTATAATAATAAATGTAGAGGATGCAAAATTACTAGCAGAAAAATTTGATTGCCTTCCTTTAGGGGTTGATACTGCAAGGTTATACATACAAGCGAAAAAAATCTCTATAAAAACATACTTAAAAAGGTTAGAAGCTGAAAAAGAGAGGGGTAAAGGTTATATAGAAAAGCAAGAAGAAAAATATATGCAGCAATATTATGGTAAAAAAGAAGGATATAATACCCTACGAGCTGCTGTGCGGTTGGCTATAAACCAAGTAAGAAAAGAAGAAGAAGGGGAACATGTAACGGATATGCTAAACTTTTGTTCTTTCCTGGGGGCGAATGCAATTCCTTTCTGGTTGCTCCAAGAAAGAACCCAAAGTCTTCCTTTTGAACTTGATGAGGAGGAACGGGTGATGAAGGTAGAAGATTATATTGAGGCACTCAATAAATACTCTTTAATTACTGAAGTAGAAGGAGCCGATCAGAATAGAATGTTATATTTCCATCGTACTGTTCAAGAATTAACTATTTTTAACTTACCACCAGAAGATAAGAAAAAATATATTAATAATGCAATTGAGTTACTGAGTAAGTATATCACCCGAGATAATAACTTTAGTAATCAACATACTAAGAATAACATACTTATACCGCATGTAGAGATATTACTTAGTAATGCTGAGAAATACGGGGTTAAGCCTACACCTAAAACAGTTTATTTCCAAATAAGCAGAGGGGTGTTCTATGGGTTTATGGGAGAGCATCAAAGAGCAAAAGATATACTTATGAAACAAAAAGTTCAGTTGGAGCAATTAATAGGAGCAACTGACCAATTAAATGCTGAAGTTATATACAATAAGCTAAAAGAAAAATCAGGGGAACTTCCTACTTTATATGCTCAAGTATTATACCATTTAGGAAGGACTTGCTTTAGTATAAGCTTAGAAGACGCTGAATGTGAAGAGTACTTTAAAACAGCTATAGGGATAAGAAAATTTATAGACCAAGCAATAGAAAAAGATGAAGCATATAGGAATATTGATAAAGAGTATAATGTAGGCAAAGCAAGACCTATGGATAGCACCATATTTAAAAGGAGTGGGCTATTCCTATGGTATAATTTAAAAGGGTATAAAGATAAGGGTATAGATTATCTAGAAAAAGCACTGGAAGGATTTGAAAGATTACTTCAAGAGGAATCTCGACTTCCAGAAGATAAGAAAGATAGCTTTAACCAAGGTATCTGCCGTTTAGGAATAGCTGATACAAAAATTAAGTTAGCTATACATGGTAAAATAGGCGCAGAAAAAAATATAAAACTTTGTGATGAAGCCTTAAAGATAACCAGTGAGCATTTAAGGGAATCATTAAAAATAGATCTTGGAAAGGACATAGGCCAGTTAAACCCCGAAGTATTATTCGAGAAAATGGAAAATCTTTCTAAAGTAGGTAATGCTACACGTGCAGCACGGGAGTTTGATCTCTTAGGTAAGATTTTACTTGTAAGAGAACAAGCCCCAGAGGATTTGATTTATGCAGAAAAGTTCTTCATCAAAGTAAAAGAAATAGATGATAACAAATCCTACCTAACTGGTAATGCGCTCTTTGGGTTGGCCTGTATTTATAAAAAGAGTGGTATGATAAAAGAAGCTAAAGAGTGCTTAGAGGGATGTGTAGAAGTTCGAAGGAAAGTGGACCCTAAAATGATATATGAAGCTAAGGAGTTACTTGATAAGCAACCTAAAGAAGAACGGCAGCAAGAAGGTGTAGTTGAACTTATGAAAGGCAAAGAAAAAGCTGATGAAAGTGTACCAAGAAAGAGTTCTGGAGAAATAAGATTAGAGAGAGTTAGAAAAGGATTACTAAAAGAGATACAAGATAAGAAAATAGAAGTAAGTTCAAAACAAGTTGAACTAGATGTAATTGGTACTGAAGAAGAGATAGAAGAATGCTGTAAGGAGTTAGGTATTAGTAAGGAGTCATTACAGATAAAAGAGCAGGAGAAAGGAAGGAATAAAAGTAAAGTATATATTAACATTAATGATATTGAGAAGATAAAAGAGGAATTAGTTAGTAAAGGAAGAACTAAGTAAGCCAAGAAAGAGGGAAGGCGCATAACAATTCATTAAAATAGAGAGGAAAGCAATGCGACAGGATATAGGTAGTATGTCTCAATCTCAGCAACAAATCATAAATGATGAAATGTTAGCTATGCAGATACAAATAGAAGAACATAGAAATAAAGAATTGATAGAAGAAAAGGAAAAACAGGAAGATAATTTAGAAGAACAAATAAATACAATATCTAGAAGGTTAAATGGTAAAGATAAACTTAATAATCATAGTATGAAAGAAGATGATAAGATAAGCCAAGCTATAGATTTACCAACTATAATATTACCAAAGGAAAAAGAAAGTAAAAAAGCATTACTTAGCTACACCAGTGGGCTTAAGCTAAGTAGGTTACAAAAACAGGTGAATGAAGAATATGCTTTAACCTTGAGTTCTGTTTTACCTGAAGTATATATAAGTAGCAGAGTTTATACTGAGAGTATGTTAAAAGTTCCTCAGGAAGTGACATTACGTATTGTCCAGCATTTATCCACCCAAGATCGTATACAATTATCTCGAGTATCAAAAAAGTTCTCAAAGGCAGGAATATTCAATAAGTACTTCATGCAAGAACAGAGATATGCAGCTGAACTAAAAAGATTAGTTTATGACTATAGTTTAACCCCTTCTCCTGAGATAGGTATAAATTTAGTAAAAATATTCAAAGGTCTCGGAGACTTATATGTAGAGATAGGAAGGATATCAAATAACCCTGAGGATTATACTAATGCAGCAGTATTTTACCAGTACGTACTAAGTATGGTAGAAAGAATAAGAGAAGAACAAAAAGATGAAACTAACCAAGAATTAGAAAATTATAAGGCTCAAGCATTGGAGCAATTAGATATAATATGGAGAGAGATTGCCAAGCTAGTATGTATTCTTAAAAAAGAAGAAACTTCTAATCAAGCCAAACTAGTTGAGCAAGAATCTAGAAATAACAGATATTTTTTAAAGCAATTAAGGGAAGAAGCAGAACAGAAAATAAAAGAGATAGATGAAGTATCACTAAAGAAAGAGGAAACTGAATCGGTATATGAATCAGAAGAATACTTTATAAATGAAACAAGACAGCTATTTGAGTATATAGCAAAAGAAATTAAAGAATTTATAGCAAGAAAATTTAAAGAGTGTGAAGAAGTAATAGGGAAGCCACCTTGTGGATATAGTGTAATAGGATTAGGATCGCTAGCTCTTAAGCAGTTTACCCCATATTCAGACTTAGAGTTTGCTATACTTACTGAAAACGAAAGTTACAAGCACAGTCATGACCATAAAATCCTAAATTATTTTAAGAACCTAAGCAATCTGGTGCATTTTAAGATAATTTGTTTAGGAGAAACTATAATACCTACTAGTAAATATAATATAAATTTAGAAAGCTTAGTATGCAGAGGATTTAATTTTGACTTAGGAGGTAAAACACCCTTAGGAAGAATCGAAAAAGATAAAGATTATGAGTTGATACAGACACCAGAAAAGATGGCAGGGTATTTAGATGAAAAGTATGCTAATGAGGATAAGAATCTACCTTATATACTAGAGATAAGTTGCCTTATCTATGGGGAAGAAGAATTATTTGCTAATTTTAAAGAAAAAGCTACAAACTTTTTAAATATTGAGAATGCGGATAAAGTTCCAAATTATAAACTTAGAACTTTAAAAAGGTTGAAAGAAGGAGTTGAAGAACATAAATGGAACAAATTCCTAAATCAGATAGAAATTTCGAAAATAAAGAGTGATATAGATGCGTTTAGACCTAACCTAGCTGCTAGTGAGAATCAAGGGAAATTATTTGATGCTAAACAAGAAGTATATAGATTACCAGATAGGCTGCTATATAGCTTGGCAAGGTATTTCGGCCTTGAACCAGAAAGTGCATGGGATGCTGTTAAGCAATTAAATCATAGAAAGATAATTGGCGCTACAGAAGTAAGTAAGAAAGCGCACCACAATTTAAAGTATATTGCTAGTTTTGCCATGATGTTAAGGTTGCGTACATACCTAGCTAATAAAGGGCAATTTGAGACAGTTTCTATTTCTCAAGCTGGAAAAAGCAAAAATTTCACTTTACCTGAGAGAGAATTAACTGAAACAGGTGGTTTATTTAGGTATTACTACACTGCGTTACCTCTTCACGAAGCATTGGAAGAGTTTTGTAAGCTACAAAATAGCTTTAATGATTATGAAAAAAATACCTTTTTTAGTAATTTAATATTCCAAAACAATAGTTTTAAGAACAAAGCTTTAATATATCTAAGATTACTTCAATATGAACAAGCTATTATTGAGTTTAAAAAAGCCCTGGAAGAAGAGCCACAAAACCCAAAATTACATGGTATAATAGGTGGAATATTTTATATTCAAGGGAAGTATAAAGAGGCTTTGAAGCATATGTATATTGCATTAAATATTTTAAGTACAATGCATGATGAGAATGAGCTTGTTAATGTTGCAATGTCTCATCATAACATTGCCAATGTGTTGTATCAACAAGGAGAATATAAGAAAGCATTAAAAGATTGTGAGCAAGCTTTAACTAGCTTTAAAAAGATATATGGAGAAGAGCATCCAGATGTTGCAGCAGTATATAATAGCATGGGATTAATATGTAAAGCTCAAAGTAAGTATAAAAAAGCGTTTAAATTTCTAAATAGATCACTGTTGATTAGGAAACGAGTATACTCCCATGAATATCAAGAACATCCTGATATTGCAGATTCATATAATAACCTGGGATCAGTACTACACATACAAGGAGAATATAAAAAAGCATATGAGCATTTTAGCCAAGCTTTAATTATTAAAGAGAAGGTATATGGGTATGAACATCCTGCGGTTGCATCCGTGTATAATAACATGGGAAATTTATTAGATTCCCAAAAGAAATATGGAGAAGCATTAGAATATTTAGAGAAAGCACTAGTTATTAAAAGAAGAGTATATGGGGATGAAAATCCAGTGGTTGCATTTTCTATTAATAATATTGCTGAGGTATTTAGAAAACAAGGAAATTATGAAAAAGCATTGAAGTACTATAATAAAGCTATAATTATACTTAAAAAAGTATACGGTGAAGAGCATGCAAATGTTGCAGCTTGCTATATCAATGTAGGTGAAGTATTTAGAGTCCAAGGAAAGCATGAAGAAGCATTGGAGCATTATAACCGAGCTCTTAATATTTTTAAAAAAGCTGATAGCCAACATGACAAGGGAAATGCTATTGTTGGAATAATTTATAATAATATAGGATTAGTGCTAGCAGCAAAAGAAATGTATAAAGATGCATTAGAATATTTAAATAAAGCATTGGTTATTAGAGAAAAAATATTTGGTCAGAAGCATTTATCTACTGCAGAGTCATATAGTAATATTGGACAAGTATTAAGACTACAAGAGAAGTATGACGAAGCATTGAAATATTTAGAGAAGGCATTCAATATTAGAAATGAATTACGCCATTCTAGTTTATTGAGGGAGCAACTATTATTACGCAATTGTGTTATAGAATTTGCAAATAAAGAAATATTAATGGGTAACTTATATAATGGGAGAAGTCGCTATTTATCCATTGGTATTATACCAGATAATCTGGCACAATTAATACATACTATTGCCAAGCAATTTTGGGATAATGGAGACCTGGATTTAGCTATCAGCTGTTATGAAGTATTAAGTGAAAAACTTTTGCCCCAAGTAAAAGATATAAAACATAACCTGGCATGTTGTTATCATGTTAAAGCTATAAACTTTAAGGAAAAGGGTAATTTTGAGCAATTTAAGTTATATTTTTATAAAGCAAAAGAACTATTCGAAACTATATTGGAGTTTAAGTCTCTACCAGGTAGAGTCAGTTCATGCATAGAGTATGCAATGTTATTGATAAATAATCACACTCATGGAAACAAAGAAGAATATATTAAGATTCAGCAATTATTATGTGAGGCAACTAGAATACAAGATGATGGTTCTAGGTTACTACCCCAGATTACAAAGAGGACAAAGATAGAAGCATTACAAGATATATTTAATAGAAAAGATGCTATAATTGTTAAGCTATATATTTTAGCTTATTATTTATTAATTAAAATGTATAAAGATCATGGGGAAACAGAAAAAGCAAATGAGGAATTAAAAGCTTTTGCTACAAAAGTAATGGATATTAAACAACAAGAAGCTGAAATACCATTAAACCTTTTAATTAGTTCCTATGAAGAACTAGGATTTAAGTTCCAAGCTAAAATATATAAAGAAATATTAGTAAGAACAATAGGTACTAGACAGGAGACAATGGAAAAATAAACATCAACACAGCATCTACTTGCGCTTACACAAAATGTCAACACAAATTAAAAATGTCGCCTTTTGTCCTAGATAGAAATGTCATATTTTAAGTTGGGGGTGTCTGCAGGACAATGGCATTCGGTTAAGGAGCGATAGGATTTAGACTTCTACTTTTCCACTCTCTCCTAGGTTTAAACGATCGACTTGGAAAAGATCTTCGAGGTCGAATTTTCTGCCGTATGCGCAGAATTTTTTGAGTTACTTTAGTAGCCCAATCTTTTATTTTTTTATAAGCACCAAGAAAAAGATTTTCTATATAATTGCCTACAA
>JACGYV010000063.1 GCA_014116815.1 Holosporaceae bacterium 'Namur' | reverse complement strand
GACGAGGATAGTGAAGCAAGGACTGCTGCTTGGTCTATACCTGGAGTAACAAGTGTAAATGATCAATTAAAAATCAATTGGTAGTAATTGTATCTTTCCATATTAAGTGGGAATCTGTTATATGATTCCCACTTAATACAGATGTGTCAACAGTTAAGCGGACAGATTGCTAAGCTGATGTTGTGCCGAAAAAGTAGAGAAGGAGGAAAGGAACTCTGATAAAAAAGAAATAACCAATCAGAGGAAAGAAACAAGAAGGAATTATACAAAAGAATTTAAAGTAGAAGCAGTAAGGCTAGTAACTGAAGAAGGATATAGCCTCAGTCAAGCAGCGGAGGGCCTAGGGATCAGTAAAAGTACCATAGCTAAATGGGAAGCAGGTATTAAGCAATAAAGGAGATAAGGATATAGCATTTCCCGGCAAAGGGCAGCTTAATCCTGAAGAAGCAAAATTAAAATGATTACAGAAGGAGCTGGAGAGAGTAAAGAGGGAGAGAGACATATTAAAAAAGGCTCTGGCATATTTTGCCGATCCGCTAAAGTAAAATATGCATTTATAGCACAAATATAGTATAAGAGAAATGTGCAAAGTTGCTTAACTCCCTCTCCACTATAGCGGGATAAGATCAATGGCTGCCTTACTTCCTTTATGATATTTAATTCTTTAGGTATGTCAGTTAAATTTACTTATTTGCGCCACGATGCCGATAAATGGAGAAAGTATTGCTTAATTCATATTTGAGCAGTAATAAGATAACTCTGTAATGAAACATTTATCTAACATTATTAACATAATATAATTAGATATATTTATTTATTATATAATATAAAGTTTACTGGAAATAATTATTTAAAAGGATGTTTATGCGCAAATCCGATGATAGGTCTTTATCTGTTGATTATAAAAGTAAATTTGACGACAAACTAATTATTACCTCAGAAATGAGTATAGTAACTCTTTTTAGACGAGGTTTGCATGCAGAAATAGGAATTGAATATTTAAACGAAGATAATGCTGTTTGTAAAATGGTTCATTTGACTGGTAGGGGGTCTTCTTCTGAGAATTCTAAGATATCACTTGGTAATGGCTCAGGATTTAGCCAGTTTATCCCGGGTGTATCTTCCGAAGGTGTAGTACAAATATTAAATTTATCTAATAAGCGTGTTAAAAAAGATGGTGAAAGTATTTCCTGGGAGGTCAATAAGGAAAAAGCCCTAGCATTATTACATTATGCAGAGCGAAATCCATTACAAAAATTTAATATTTATGGCCATAGCAATTTTGTTAATAGAATGCAGCAATTAGCCGGGTATGAAGAATTTTACAGTTGCATATCATGGGCTTGTGCAGTACTAAATATTGCAGGAATCAATATTAAATATGATACAGTTAATCTCTTTATTTATACTCCTTATCTTGTTTCGAAATCAACAATTGAAAAAACAAGTCCTGTTGATATAACGACTTTATGTAAGTTTGCAAAAACAGGTAATACAGAAGCTATTATTGCGAATTTTCCCCCTGAAGGGTCTAATGTTAATGAATTAACTTCTTATGCAACTTCTGGTCCAGTAGAAACATTTTTAGGTACTTATAGTCCTTTAAGTATAGCTGTAAGTTATGGCCAATATGAAGTTGTTAAATTATTGATAGAAAAGTATCATGCTTTGCCTAACCAACTTGTTGGCCGGAGAGAAGACCATACTGCTTTAGATTGTGCCTATAGAAATTTCTGGTTTTCAGGAGTAGATGAGAGTGCAAAAGAAGCGGTACAGAATTATCTTAAATCGAATGGAGGAAAACTTTATACTGATTTAAACCATCAAGAAAAAATTGTAGCATCACGTAGTGAAGAAAGTTCAGTTAGTAAAACTGCAGGAATGTAATGTGTTAACAGTTTTGTGAACAGTATGTTAAAGATGTGATAGCGACACAAAGAATGAAATTAAAGAAAGAAGGTATGCCTAGTTATTAAATTCTTTAAGATAAATAGTCGCTGGGGCGAAATAAAAAAAGGGAATAGGAATAAAAAAAGGTGTGTTCAAAAGCAAGGATAACGGGTAATTTAGCTGTAACTGGAATTAGAGCGAAACTACCCGATATGAGTATCAGTGAGAGCGGAATAAAAAGCAAGATAAAAAGTGGGGAAGTAAATATCAAGGTAACAGCCAATCACCCGCTTATAAAGCTAGGCAATGTAATAGAGTGGGAAGAATTAAAGGAGCTAGTTCTGCCGGGCATAAAAGGGGGTCTGTGGAAGAGCCCCTATTAGAATCATTATTATAGAAGAAACCATATGCTGATCGAGCAATCCGTAGAATTTTAGAGAAATATACCAAATTAATAGAAGTAGAGAGATTAATTTTGCGGTATAGATTACGATATTTTTTATTTAATTGGCTGAAAAAGTAGGGGGGCTGTGGAAGACAATGGCATTCGGTTAAGGAGCGATAGGATTTAGACTTCTACTTTTCCACTCTCTCCTAGGTTTAAACGATCGTCTTGGAAAAGATCTTCGAGGTCGAATTTTCTGCCGTATGCGCAGAATTTTT
>JACGYV010000062.1 GCA_014116815.1 Holosporaceae bacterium 'Namur' | reverse complement strand
TTTTAATTCTTTTATTTTCTAATATAATATATGTATTATTACTATCATACCCTGTATCAGCTAAAACTTCGGATATATTTTCTTGGTTTGCTTGCTCTATTAATGGTTCTAAGCATTTACGATCATCCGTTACATGATTAGTCATAATACGTGAAACTACCAATCCTTCTTTACTAACTCCTATATGTAGTTTACGCCAAACTCTTCTTTTGACTTCACCTCCATGCTTGAAAACAAGCCACTCACTTTCTCCATATACTTTAATCCCCGTACTATCTATTACTAAATATCCTTCTTCAGCCAGGGATGGCAACTTTAACCTCTTAAGTAAACACTTAGTTCATTTAGATAATCTACTAAACTCAGGAACTTCAAGTCTGAGCTCAGTAAGTTTAAATATAGACTTAACAAATCCTTCAGTTTGTCTTAGCGGCAACTTCAGTAGCATACGCAATGTTAACATCATCTCAATTGCATAATCAGAATAATAAGTTAAGCGCCCTCGTTTACACATATTGTCATTTATAGCATACCATAACTCCTCTATATCCTTACTTATCCAAACGGTAAGTGATCCCCTATTCTTTAGAGATTGGTTATACTCTTTCCAGTTATTTACTTTATATTTAATCTTACCAGAAGTATTCCTTCTTCCTTTACTTCTTTTTTTCATGGCAGTTGATCCCTTATGTCGTTAGCTTATCACTATGGCTGCCTTGGCCTCTTTAAGCTATCCCTCTTATTTTAATTCTTTAGGTACATCGGTAAAATTCCAACCTCATCCCTTATTTAAGCAACAACGCCATATTCTTTAGCTTTCATTTGGTTAACACCGTTTAATAAATAAGAGTGGGCTTTAACCGAACGTGCTGAATTAAAATTTTTTTCTAGCATATAACTTTTACCTTTAAACTATATGAATTTTATTAATTAATAATATTAACTTCACCCTCAAACTCTACCTTTGATTGTATAGCTTCCAAGCAATTAAACATAATGTATTCATCAACAAAGAATTCAGGATAGCTCTGAGCCACCTTATTAACTATTTCTGGGTATGATTGATAAAAAGCTTTTACTTTTTGACAGTTTCTTTCATGGCTATTAATAATAGATAAGTTGATAGTTTCAAATGCAACCATTCTAGCAAAATCTATATTATTGACAGAATATTCTAAATTGAAATTTTTTAATTGTTCTTCAATATAATTATTATTCAGCATACCGTTAAGAAGGTCACTTTCTTCTTTCACATCTTCTACCGTTACTTGATCTATTTCTTTAATTTTATTCGCAAATATATTTTGTAGTTTCAGTCTTATTTCCAATAAGTTTTCATCAGAAATAAATTTTTTAATTTTAATAAATTTTCGTGAATTAAGCTCCTTAAAGTTATAATTTGTGTTATGAGATAGTATATTTTCTCTAATGATATCAAGTTTAATACAAGGTTCTTTTTTTAGATAACTGCACTCAAAATAAGAATACTTCAATAATTCAAATGCTTTGCTACTAAGCTTTAATGATTGGTAAATTTGGCTTAAATCATAAATATTTTGTGCGATAGAATGGTGGTTATTTGAGGCATATTCTGATATCAATTCATAGGCTTTAAGAGAATATTTAAGAGCTTCTTTATAATCGTTTTCATTAAAATAAAGCTTACTTAAATCATTATAGAGCTCTACTAATTTCTCTTTACAACTTTTCTCTAATTCTACTTGCTCACTTTCAAAATTTTCTAAAATATTTAACACATGTTCTTTATGTTTATATTGTATGGCCTTATCACTTGATCCACTAATATTTGTTGCATTTAATATACCATGTAAATTATTGATTAAATGATTATATATCTGATTTATTTCATCTATTTGATTATCTGTAAACTTGCTACTTATCTTGATACCGTGCCCTATACCACTATTCATTTTAAAACCATTTAAATTATCTTTTATGTATGGGTTTAGGAGTGATAGCGACTTAAGTTCAGAAATGATGTCTTTTAATGTTTGGCTATCTTTATCAGGAGCTAGTTTTTCTAATAAATCATAATGTATATAACTTGGATCCATTCTTGAAAGGCACTTAACAATAATTTGAGCTTCTTGACTTAATGTATTTAAAGCTTTAAAAAATGTTGATTGTGTCATAAAGCTAGTACTATTTTGGTTTAAACCGTTAATATACCTAGCTATGCTTTCTTCGGTATGTTCTATCAAATATTTTGATGCTATTTCTAAATGCTCAGGTAATACGCCTACCTTGTCAATTAAAGATTTTAATTCTTGTTCTGTATCACTTCTTTTCCCATTAAAAAATTGTTTTTCTAGATACTCTTTGGCTTCTTTTATAGTAAATGGAGTTAACTCAATCGACTCGAATTCTAAATTTATTAAATTATAAAATTTACTAAAGTGGTTTTGTGTGGTTATTATCTTAATTACATCTTTATTAAATGCTTTAAGATAGTCTTTTAAATCATTTTTGTTTAGATCATTACTGACATTATCAAATATAACTACTAAGTTTAAATACTTGGAAAGAGTTGCTAACTTTTCT
>JACGYV010000061.1 GCA_014116815.1 Holosporaceae bacterium 'Namur' | reverse complement strand
ATATGCTGCTGTATGGGGCTTCTTCTTTATATTTGATTTAGTCATAAATTACCTTCTATATTTAAGTTTAATTTACACCCTAAATCCTCCTCTCTCAACTGTTCCACTTTTTGGGGGGCACCTCTGGATGTATATGGGCAAGCCCTTATTTGGCAAGGAAGGGTTTCTGACTAAGCTTGCGAAAGAGTTGACGGAGTTGGCGTTAGAGGGAGAGATGGAAGCACATTTAAGCGAGAATAGCCTTGAAGAGGGGCATAACCGGCGTAACGGGATATCAAGTAAGACGGATGAAGACTAGTGGTGGTAGTTTTTTGCTTGAGGTTCCAAGAGATAGGAATTGCAGTTTTGAACCTCAGCTGGTAAAGAAGAGACAAACTACGTTAACCGAAGAGTTAGACAATAAGATATTAGCGAAGTACGGATTAGGAACTAGCTATGATGATATAGTGCAGCATTTACATGAGATGTATGGAATTGAGGTATCTGCTGCTATGATATCTGCGGTTACCGATAAGCTTGTTCCTATGCTTACCGAGTGGAGAAGCAGATTGCTTGAGCCTTTATATACGGTAGTATTCTTAGATGCGATGTATTTTAAAGTTAAGCAGGATAATAAGGTAACGCCTAAAGTGGTATATAATATAATGGGTATAGATAGCCATGGAAGAAAAGATATCTTAGGGTTTTATGCCTGTGAATCCGAAAGTGCACATTCTTGGTTAGGTATACTTAATGATCTGAAAGCAAGAGGAGTTGATGATATACTAATAGCTTGTGTAGACGGATTAAAAGGCTTCCCTGAAGCAATCAATACAGCCTTTCCTAAAACGGAAGTACAGCTCTGTGTCATCCACCAAATTCGTAACTCATTAAAGCATGTAGCCAGTAAGAACAGTAAAGAATTTATGGTTGATTTAAAGGGTGTATACCAGGCTGAAACTAAGGATTTAGCTGAATATAACCTTCTGAAACTTGAAGAAAAGTGGGGAGATAAATACCCTATAGTGATTAAGTCTTGGCAAAATAATTGGGATAATTTATCCGCATATTTTAAGTATTCCACTGAAATAAGGAAGCTGATTTACACTACCAATCCTATTGAAGGTTTTCATAGGGGGGTACGAAAATACACTAAAACCAAAGGTGCTTTTACAAGTGAAAATGCATTGGTTAAGCTCATCTTTTGTGCTATTAAAAATATTACCGCTAAATGGAACCAGCCAATACAAAATTGGGCTTTGATCATTTCGCAGCTGGATATTTATTTTCCTGACAGGATAAACTTCGGGAGATAAATTAAAAATGACACAGTTCTTTGAAAACTCCCAAAGTAGTTTTTATTATTTAGTTTATGTAGAAGTAGCTTTGCTGTATTGTTTGCATTTCTGGATAGTACCTTACTATGTAATGTAATTTTAAGTAATATATTTCTTATTTAATGAAGTATTTTAATTTCTAACTTTAATAAATTGGTTTTAAGATGTACTTTGCTAGTATTATTATTAATTGAGTTGCAAGCGGGTTAAATTAGTTCATGAGTAAAATTGTATTTAAGAAAGACATAGCCGTATGGCTGAAAGAATTTAATAAAGAAATGTCATTAAGTAAAATAGAAAAGGTTGTTGATATATTTTTTCAGGAGGTGGCGACAGCATTAGTATGTGGGGACAGAGTTGAACTGCGAGGACTTGGCTCTATGGTAGTAAAGAAAAGGACTGCAAGGGTTGCAAAGAACCCAAGAACCAATCAAAAGATTGAAGTCGGTAATAAAGGCTCATTATGCTTTAGGCCAAGCAAAGAGCTTATTAAAAAGTTTAATAAAGTTAGTAGCTAATAAATACGGTAATATTTTAAACAAACTTTAGAGCTTACTTATATCCGGTTAACCACTCTTTGGAATTAAATGGAGAAAATGTGATTGAAAAGAATACTCAATTTTTAGAAGCAGTAGAAAGTGGGGATAAGGAAAAAGTTATAGACCTTGTTAACGAGGATCCTACTTTATTAAAATATACTATGGAGGATGGTTTCACCGCCATACATTTTGCATCATTAGAAGGGCATAATGAGGTAATTGAGTATCTGATAAGCCAAGGTATAAATGTTAATGTAGAAACTAATGAAGGAGAGACTGCCATACATCTTGCTGCATATGAGGGTTATAATCAAACTATAGAGTTATTATGTAGAAATGGAGCAATTTTTTCACCATTAGAAGTATATGAAAACTTGTTGGAGGGAATAAAATTAAAAATTATTGAAGATAAGGATGTTATAAAAGCTATAATAAATAATAGCATGCAAGTATTGGAAGAGCTTAAGTTAATCCAACTAAACGCCATAGAAGATAGCGCTAATAGTGAAGTTCTGGAAAACATGTTGGTTAATGATTTTAAGCATCATCCTTTTATAGTGCCTGTTATTGACAATTTTATAAAGAAAAAAATAAATATAGAAAATGTAAGTTTACAGGAGGTACCGTCAACTTAATATAGGATAGCAAACTTTATCATGTTAAGAGTAAGCATATTGCTATATATTATGCATAATAATGTTGTGAAGCAGCTTCATTGAATAATTCAAAAGCTGCTCTCATTTTT
>JACGYV010000008.1 GCA_014116815.1 Holosporaceae bacterium 'Namur' | reverse complement strand
ATTTGTTTACCGTGGTCTTGCTCAAATTAAATACCTTTGCAGCATCCCTTTGGCTATTCCCGGCTTCCAAGTATCTTATCACTTTCTCTCTTAAATCTAAACTATACGGGCTCATCTTCATCTCTTTCTGTTTTATTCTACCTTACCTCCGTACCATAGCTAAACTTATTTTACTATATCATTTATACGTAAACTTAATTTATTATTTATAGTTCAACTATGCTCCTTATATGTAGGGTATTCAACTTAATTTGCCATACCTTATAAATTAGGACTCTTAAGCATATAAGTAAATAAAGTTAAATTTTTTAAATATTTTTTCAAATAAAATTTCAACTGCTTCGGTGATTTTTTCTAGAATCCATTTTATTTTTTATAAAGTAAGCAGGTTAAAAACCTTGTATTACAAGATTTTTATTTTTAAAATCCCCTACCCTCTTCGCTTTTATAAGCTGTTCTACCAGCCCAAGTAATGGGTTTTCCGGCAGTGTTACTTCTGGGCAAAAACTTTTCTTTAGGTAAAAAATTCTTACTTTTTTTAATATTTTCTTCCAGAAGTTCGGTAGAGGGTTCAACCTCGCGAGGAAAATTCTCTTCAATAAAATTTTTAATTTCCGGATTAGCACTATCATATATACTCCTACCATGCTCAGGTTTTGTATAGAGGTCTGCACCTTGTTTAATAAATTTCAATATTAAATTATGCTGCTGTTTTTTATTAATAAAATATGTGCCTGATACTATATAGTGTAGTGCTGTTTTATTACCTTCATCAACTTTATTTATGTCAACTTTATTATTAAGAAGTAAATCTACCGCATCTAAAGCTCCGTTTTCTGCGGCATGTATTAATGCTGTCTTTCCTTTAAAATCGTGATAATTAATTTCAATTTTAGGGCAAGCCACTAAATGCTTAACCATTTCCTTATCATTGGAGCTTGCAGCCAGCATTAATGCTGTCCATCCGTCATTATCCTTCTTATTAACATCGGCTCTATTTTCGAGTAAAATTTCGACTCCCTTAGTATATCCTATATTCACCGCATACATTAAAGCAGTCCATTTATATCGGTCGGAATTACGATCATTTCTCTTATCAATCTCTACCCCTTTTTCCAAAAGCATCCTTAGAATTTCTTCCGACCTTTTGGAAGCTGCTATCATTAAAGGAGTTTTCCCTTCTGCATTTACAACATTTAAATCAGCTTCTTTACTTATAAGAAACTCCAGTAGCTTTAAATTACCTTTTTCAACCGCCACCGTAATTAAGCTATTCCCTTTTCTATCTTTGAATTCAATGAGTTCCGGCTCTCTTCCTAATGCAATTTTTATTTTTTCTAAATCATTTGTTTCAACAAAATTTGTAAAATTAAAATCTCTGGAATATCTCATATAAAAGCGTATTTATTTAGTATTATTAAACTGCAAGTATAGGATAATAAATTGGAAATACAATGAGCTTATAATTAAGTTTTGATAGAATATCAGGCTAATTCATTAACAAATAATCACATCTTATAATACTTAGATATTCTTCTATCAATCAGTGGGAGACCAATGCTGATTATTAACCCTATGGTGAAAGTTATAATCGAATTATAAACAATTTTTGTTTCATCAAAATGAAACCCGAAGTATATTCCCCCGAATAATGCGATCAATATACCTGACATTACCAGCTTATGCTTAATTTCATAATTTTCTAAATTTTCTTCCAGGAGCATCCACCCTGCCGCGATGCCGAGCATTCCGCCTAGCCCGTTCCACAGCCAAAAATACCCTTGCTTATTCGGGAGCAGTAATAACGATATAAACAGCACTATAACTATAGATAGCAAAAAACCCAGATGATAAAACCCGATTTGATAATAATCCCATATTTTAAGCAAATAAAAGAAGAATATTATCTCTAATCCTGCAAAACCGATTGCCGCTAAAATTTCATACCATTCATGGTAACCGAAATGAACAATCCCGGATACCACTCCAAACAAAACAACGGGGATGCATATTACCATCCAGCGCTTTTCGAGCATTAAGCTTAAAAAAAACCAAAATACACAACTTGATTGCGTGTGCCCACTCGGAAAAGCCCACCCTTCTTTATTAAGTTCCGGGTTAAGCGGCACTTGCCAAACGGATTTAAGGTAAGCATTAAGTGCCATAGTAAAAATAGTGATAAAAAGAGCGCTTCCAAAAGCATTCCTGTTAATTAACACAAACCCTGAGATTGAGACCAACGCTATGACGTTAAAGTGCGATAAATCAGCCAATATCCTGAAAAAAACATCAGATACATTCATAATAAAGTGTTATTGAGGGACAAATAATATAAACTTATAAATTATACTCCCCGCTAGTCAAGCAAAAGTTCATGCAATAACATTATGACTCTAAAATAAATTATTATAAGTTTATCTTCTTATAAAAGACCCGTCTTTAGATTCTGCAAGCTTCACATGGTTTTCAGCTTTTTCCGGTATATGTAATGTTGAGCCTTTTAAATTCTGTTTATTAGCATTAACCCACTGGTGAGTCGGCACCTCTGCACTCTGTGCCTTTTCTTTTTCAGGCACTTTAGCTTCATTACTTTCGGACATATTATCACCGCCTTTAGCTTCAATAGGTTTACTTGCTTTTATATCTACATTCTCTTTATGCTGATTATATTTCACAATCCCGTAAGCACCCGCACCGATTGCGGTACCTGCTAAACCGGCTCCCACGGCAAACAAGCCCCCTGTTGCCACAGTTGCAGCTAATGCTCCTACTCCAACAACTGTAGCAGCCACTCCTATTGCAGCAGCTTTTATCGGGTTTTCAGAGATATAGGATTTAATTCTACTAAAAAGTGAAAGAGTTGTTTCGGATCCTTCAGGCTTCTCTTGCGGTTTTGTTGAAGTAGATTGTTGTTGATGTTTAATATCGGGGAATAAGCTTTCAACCTCTTTACTAAATTCAAACCCTACGGTAGTTTGCTCAGGCACTTTAAATTTAAAATTTTTAAGGAATTCATTATTTTCTAAAAGCTGGGGGGTAGATTTAACCTCTTTAAGCAGTTCATTTATACTTTGCTTATTATTTGACATAAGTTGCGTAGCTAATTCACCAGTATAACTAGTAAAATTAATCTTAATTTCACCGTCATTGTTTGCTACTTGTTTTGCAGCACTTTCAATTGCGCCTTTAACATCGTTTATCCCTATAACATTTTGGGAATCAATAGGTATATCTATGTTAATTTCAGAACTTATAATATTAGCAGTGTTATTAACAGCTTCATTCTTAGCTGCAACTTTTTCTTCTGCCTTAAGCTTACTTGAAGCTTCTTCTACTACTATCTTCTTTACAGTCAGCTCCTTTGTTTCCTCCATCTGCTGCTTAACTTCAGATGGAAATAAATTTTTTATATCTTCACCGAGAATAATCTCTTTAGGAAGCTCACTTAAAGGTTGGAATTTAAAATTATTTAAAAATCCTCCGTCAAAGAGTAAATTAGCCTCATCATTAACGCTTTTTAATAACTCTTTAATACTTTTTTCATTAGAAGATTTAACTTCAACTAAAAAGCTTTTATTTCTGTCAGAGGTAATAAATCTAATGTTAACATTTTCTTTACCGGTAGCACTCCATAAAGCATCTCTAATATTTTGACCGCCTATAATATTATCAGCTGCTAAAATTTCTCTTACCGTATTTGCAGAATCTTGGTTATTTACTACAATACTGCTAACTCTATCTGCTTTTCTTTGTTGAGTTAAACTATCAATATTCATTGCTGCTTGCGTACTTTGCATCCCTATTTTGCTTGCAGGAACAATGCTCTGCGGGCTAATATCGGAAAAATAGGCGGCAAGTTTCTCAGGTACTTTAAAATCTTCCACAATTTTTCCTTGAATGGGTCTGAACTTAATTTGATCTAAAAAATTTTCCTCTCTTGCTCCGACTTCCGCTAAAAATTCTTTTATTTTTTTTCCTTGCGGAGGCTCCAGCTCAACTAAAAAGTTTTTCTTACCATTCGGTGTAGTAAAATTTATTGAGAGTTTATTCACATTTTCACGATGTTGTATATGAGATAAAGAACTTCTTATTGCTTCTATAATATTTGTTTCTTGTATCAAGTCATCTGCTACATTTACCGATATCTTTAAACTTTGTTCAGGTTGATCTAATTTGTTGCTCTCTGCATTCAGTTGAGTTTGTGGGGATAGGGTTGGTGGGGTTATGCTGCCTAAGCTTTGTTCACCATTAGGAGAGCTTATAGCCTCACCCTGCTCTTGTTGTACACTTATACTCTCTTCAGCTTGCTTAACAACAATGAAATAATTTTCTACACTTTTTTCAATATCTATTCCAAGCGGCTCTTGAGTTCTAAATTTTGATTGCAACATAATTTCTGAGAATATATCTTCCGGTAACCGACTTTCGTTTGGATTATCTTTAAAGTAATTTTGAATGCCTTCAAGGTTCCCTACCTCAAACTCAGCATGATATTTTTTCCCGTTTAATGTTTTAAATTCTAATTTAAACTTACCGCTTTGGTTGCCTTCACCTTTTCTTATTAAATCAGCAACTTTGTTTACCGCAGTTTTGATTTCTCCTAAGCGTATAATTTCATCAGCTAAATTTATTACTATATCACTTTTAATCTCTACTAATGGCTCTTGGCTTGTTTTCTGAAGAGGGCTACCTTCTTCCTGCTGCGCTGATTTATTAACCATAGTGCCTTCAGCCTCTGATTGGACTCTTCTTACTCCTGTAAGTTTACTTAAGAATGCCCCTGCCTTCTGCCTAGTTGAATTTCTAACTTTATCTGCACCGGCTTCAATTTCTACTTCATCTTTAATATTATTAATTGATTGAATAATTTGCGCGCGCTCAACCCTATTTTTATATTGATCGGGACTAATAAATTTATCTAATAAATCTTTTTCTATTTCTATTCCGTTTTGTTTGCCTTTAACTATTTCATCCGGAGTAAAAAACTTTATATTAGATAGATTTATGTCTTCTTCTAATTTATAATCCCGGTTATTATTATTCTTACTTTGCTTTACAGATAATATTATTAGCTCTAAGTTATCTTTGAGTGAATGTCCGGGAACAGCTGTTATATAAGTTTTTAAGCTTTTATTACCATATTTAAATTCAACAGGGATAACCCTTGTTTCATCTTGCTTATCAAGGCTTAACTTATCAAAATTATCCAAAGCTGAATTATATGCTTTATAGATATCCTCTGTAGTAATTTTATTCTTTGCTAATGTTATCTCAATTGTCTTTAATTCTTGCAACTCAGCACTCGCTTCCGAGTTTATATCATTCTTTAACTCTTCAATCCCGCCCTTCATCCATATCCCCTTATAATAAGTATTTCTTTATTAAATATAATTATAAATACTATTTATTAACAAAGGGTTAATGTATGCGACAATAATAGGGAATTATGTAATTTAAGCTATTCCATAGCTTTTAACTAAGCTGCCGCAAAGCACATACCACCCGTCGATCAAGACGAAGAAGATAAGCTTAAACGGCATGGATATCAGCACGGGAGGAAGCATCATCATCCCCATTGCCATCAACACTGAGGAGACGACTAAGTCAATAATTAAAAACGGCAGAAAGATCAGAAAACCTATTTCAAAGGCACGCTTCAGCTCACTAAGCATAAATGCCGGAACTAAAATATGATACGGAAGATCTTCCTTCTTCTCTACCTTGATTTTTGAAATATCAAGAAAAAGGGATAAATCCTTATCTCTGGTGTTTTCCACCATAAATTCATGGAATGGTTTAGCAATAATAGGCAGAGCAACATCTTCAGTAATTTCTTCATTAATTAAAGGCTTAATCCCGTACTCGTAGGATTTTTCAAAAGTAGGCGCCATAATGAAGAATGTTAAGAAGATAGCTAAACTCGTCAGCACCATGTTGGGCGGAGTTTGCTGCAAACCTATTGCAGTTCTAAGTAATGAAAAAACTACCACGACCCTTACGAAAGAAGTCACCATCATAAATATGGAAGGAGCAAGGCTTAGAATAGTTATAAGCCCTATTATCTGTACTACTTTTGAAGAGAGCGCACCACCTGTCGGGTTATCCCCGCTTAAATCTATATTTACTGATTGCGCTAAAGCTTGAGGGGCAATAAAAAGTAAAATCGTAAAGAGAATGCTTAGTTTATTCATAGTTTACTATCTATAATTTCAATTAGTTGATCCGTATTACTTAAAAGCAGTATATAGGTTTTATTTTCTCTTTTTACGGATAAGAGCTTACGTTTTTGGTCAATATATAAAATCTCTTCTATGCTGAATTTAGAATTTTTAGCGGCAATAATCCTTTGCAGCATATATTTTTTAAATAAAAAATATATTAGCCCTATGATAGCCAGCACGAAGGTAAGTGCTAGAAATGATTTCAATAAGTTTACCGCCTCCATTCTTAGTATATCCCTCCGAAATCTTCGTTAAGATCATGGGCTTTAGGTGTAGCGGAACTCCCTTCACCGCCTTCAATAACGTCTAGTATTTCATCAATTGACTTTGCCTTTCCTTCAAGCTGGGTCTTTCTGATAGCCTCCTTTATAATATCACGAGGATTAGTTTCCTCAGTCGCCAAAGCTCCGGTTGCAGCATCTATCTCTACCTGCTCAATTCCTTCAGGAACGGTAAACTTCCTATCCTCGGTATTTTTTAAACCTTCTTTTATAAAATCAATAAAGATCGGTAAAGCAAGTGAAGAACCACTCTCCTTTTGCCCTAAAGTTCGGGGGGCATCAAAACCGACATAGACCCCAACCGTTATATCCGGGTTAAACCCGACAAACCAAGTATCAAAGCTGTTATTAGTCGTACCGGTTTTCCCTGCCAAAGTTCGCTTCAGCTGTTTAGCAGCAACTGCCGTGCCCCGCTGCACTACTCCTTCAAGAATCGATATCATTTGATAATTAATATTTTCATCAATGAGCTGATCGTATTCGTAAAATAACTCCGGCGGGGATGAGGTATTCAATTCATCAACATTTACAGCTTTTCTTTTATCTGAAGAATATATCAATTTACCTTTTCGGTCATAAACCCGATCAATAAAGTTCGGCTCAACTCTTTTACCTCCGCTCGCAATAATATTAAAAGCATTAGCAAGACTTAATACTTTAGTCTCAAAGGAACCTAAAGCCATAGAATAATTTCTCGGAGGATCTTTATATATCCCAAGCCGTTCGGACATCTCGATTACAGGGTTCAAGCCGATTTTAGTAATTAACCACACGGTGGAAAGGTTTCTTGATTTTTCTAAAGACTTCCTAAGCGTAATTGCTCCCAAATAGTCGCCCCGCATATTTTTAGGCCTCCAAGGCGGCATACCCGCACCTTGACTTAATTCTATAGGAAGGTCATATACTATAGATCGCGGATCATAACCGTTTTCCAATGCAGCCATATATAAAAATGCTTTAAACGTTGAGCCGGGTTGCCGATCAGCTTGAGTTACCCTGTTAAAATTACTTTTTTTATAGCTGTAGCCACCAACCTCAGCTAAAACTTTCCCGGAGTTAGGTTCTAAAACTACAATAGCTCCGTTAACCTCGGGGATTTGTTCCAGTGCATAATTATTTTCAGCTTCCGAAATTCGGCTTACCAATATTACATCTCCTTTTTTCAATACCTCATGAGCTGATTTAATCGGCGCTCCTACCATTTGTTCTTTTAAGCTCATTCGAGCCCATGATAGATGCTCAAAATTAATTACTCCTTTTTCCCCTCCCTCTAAAGCAATATTTACACTTGAGTTATCAACTCGTAAAACTGCCGCAAGCTTGAAAGTCCCGATATCAAGGGGCTTAGGAAAATTTTTCAGATCTTCCTGCCAACTAGGATTTTCAATATTAATGCTACCCAAAGCTCCTCTATACCCATGCTTTTTATCATACCTCAGCAAACCTTCTTTCAAGGTTCTTTCGGCAATAGACTGCATTCCTTCATTAACATTGGTAAACACCTGTAAACCATCTTTATAAACCGCATCTTCTCCAAACTTGGCAATCAATTCCCGTCTAACGGTTTCCGAATAATAATCGGCACGGAAGAAATCGGTTTCTCTCCGTTTTTTAAGGCTAATTAAGCTCTTAGTTGCTCTACTTAACTCCTCATCGGTTATATAGCCCTCTTCATACATTCTGCTTAGCACCCAATTTCGGCGCTCTCTTGCGCGCCTCGGGCTTTTTATAGGGTTTACATATGAAGGCGCTTTAGGCAATGCTGCTAAAAGTGCGGCTTCTTCAGCATTCAGCTCATCCAGTTCTTTATTGAAATAATTTAATGCAGCGGAAGCAATACCGTATGAATTATTCCCTAAATAAATTTGATTTAAATAAAGTTCCATTATTTTTTCTTTGGAATATACTTTAGAAATCCTATATGCAAGAATAGCTTCTTTTATTTTTCTTGATAAAGTTCTCTCATTGGTAAGCAAAAAATTCTTTACTACCTGTTGCGTAATTGTAGATCCCCCCACGGGGTTTTTGTGCTTTCCGACATTTACTATATTAACTATTGCAGCTCTTGCAATCCCGACAGGATCTAAACCTTCGTGCTTAAAAAAATTTCTGTCTTCCGCAGCAATAAACGCATTAACAATTAATTCCGGAATTTCATTATACTTAGTATATATCCTATTTTCGGTTGCCGCTTCATCAAGGATATATCCTTTTTGGGTATATAATCTTGTAATAGCGGGAGGGTCATATTCCTCCAGCTGCCTATAATCCGGCAAGTCTTTTCCGAAATACAAAATAATTTGCAATAAGACTACGAGCCCGATAATTGCACCACCGATTATCAGAGAACTCCATATATATAATGCCCTTCTTAGCTTCTTCAACATTTAAATTATCACTATCCTTACAGATTTACTAAAAACATACTTATATAACGCTTGGTTATAACTTAATTCATATGTAAAAGCTATTAATTTGAACGGCATATAATAATATGTATACTTTAACAATATTATTGCCTACAAGCATAAAGAAATAGTATATTACATCATAATATCTTCAGTATAATACCTATTCGGAAAATATTATTGCCGCTTTTTGTATATTTCTTTCTATACCTTGCTTTAAATTCTTATATTCTTCAGAATTTAACTGCTCACCGGTAATAAAGGTTTTCAGTATTTTAACCGTATCTAAGATCTCAATATCTTTGCCTTTATTTTTACATTCTCTTTTAAAATATAACCAAGGGCTCTTTATTTCATAATTTAAGCTTTGTACATTTTTTACTTTCATATTTTTTAACACGGTGAAGCGTTTTAATGTCATGGGCGACCCGACCATCGTATCTCCGATTTGATCATGAGCAACATTGGTAAAACTTCTAAGCCATTCTGAAGAGAGTGTCAAAGCCTGCCCCAGATTAGTTTTAAAAGTACTGTTTTTATGTTCATAACTATATTTAACAGTTATATCTTTCACTTCTCTTTTGGTTAGATCAGGAACTTCTATGCTTTTCTTTTCTTCATCGGTTAAGTGATTTCCGCTAATCGCTGTAAATAAAAAGTCCTCTATTGCTTGTTTGGAAAAATATAAACCCATCCCGCTGAACTGCAAACGCTCTTCCCCTTTAATAGTTAAACTTCCCGTATCAAGTATAGCGCCGTCGCTTTTAAGCTCCATTACATTATTTTTAATCATCTGCGAATGGTCGGGATCAATTTCAGGGATAGTTTCATAGCTTGGTTCTTTCGTATCCAGAACCAGAACTTTTTTACCTGCAATATCAGGGAATATCCCATCAGCCATACTTTGAAAGTTGGTTGGATCAATCCAGTATACTTCCCCGCCCTTCCCGACCACTTTAAGCATTGCATGGTTAAAATTGTAAACATTAGGCAACGGCTCATCATAGGATTGATTCATAACCCCCCTTACTACTAAGCTTACTTTCGCTTTAAAGCCCAGTTTATCTAAAATTGCGGCAGTGCTTGCCGAGTAATCTTTACAATCCCCCAACTGGCTTGTTGCTACCTTTTCTAAATCCCTAGGAATTATCCGTCCGTTTACCGTGCGCCAATCTCCCATGTATCTTACCTTTTCATTCAGTAAGGAAATCACTCTTTCAATCTGCTCTTTTTCGGTCAATTTACTCTTCTTTACTTCGCTTACGATCTCTTCGAAAGCTTTAGGTAAAGGTTGATTAATTATTTTCTCATAATCTTTTCCGAAGCGGGTTCCGATTTCTTCCCAAGTATTTAAACTCGAAATTGATAAATAGGTGATATATTTATTATTTATTATTGTTTCGCTTCTAGGCTCACCGGTAGTTTCAGTATATAGCGGCTTTATTAACTTTATTTTAATTACTGAGAGACCATTTTCTTTAAGCTGAGTAATTTCCAAAGCTTTATTTGAGTCATTAACATAATACTTTAAAGGAAGTTCAGACCTGATTTCTATATTAGATTCTTTTTCATAACCGTCCAATCCAAAGGTGGCTCTAGTGAAATAACTATTAGCTAAAGGCACTTTATTTTCACTGATTTTATATTTTATATAAATTTTTGCTCCGATTTCCGCTTTTGGGTAAGCTATCAGAATTTGTCTTTGTTGATCAAACCCCTGGTGTGAGCTTGCCAGAGGCTTATCTTCGATCATATCCTGATCTACTTTATACTCTTTTCCCTGATAAATTGTTTTTGCTTCTAATATGGTAACCTTGGAGCTATCACCATTATATTTTATCACATAATTTGCGGCATAATCGCGTCCATGTTCTTTTAGTATAGTTTTCTCTTCTTCAATTATGCTTTCGTTCGTGCCGTCTTTATTAACGGTTTTAATTACATTATATTTATTAATCTCAATTGACGCATCGTCATAAGTTGCCCACCTTGCTTCCGCCGCATTACTTAAAAGAATAACCATGCATATTACTGCTGAAAAAAAATTAAGAAATGAAATATATTTACTTTTCATATTGCTCCTCATATGAACTGAAGTGCTCTATAGCACATAATTTAAAAACCGGATTACCTAATAGTTATTATTTTTTCAAATAATGCAACTTAAAAAAGATTATATTCTCAATTGATTCATGCAAGCTTGAGAAATTAATTATCTTTGATATAATAGTACTCAAGCATAAATATAAAAATAAAATAATGAGCGATTTTTACCCGCAATCTTTTGATACCTATAAATATATCAAAGAGCTAAAAGGCAGCGGTTTCAATGAATTGCAAGCAGAGGTTATCGTTAAATCTCTGCAGGAAAGTAGAGAATATAACTTTTCCAAGCTTGCTACCAGAGAACAAATTTCCCTTATGGAACTTACCCTTAATAATAAAATTGACGGATTAGAATCCAAAATTTTACAAGTTGAAGAAAAACTGGAATCCAAAATCTCACAAGTTGAAGAAAGGCTGGAGTCCAAAATCTCACAGATAGAACAAAATTTAAAAACGGAAATTGCCGCTTCACAATTTAACATGCTAAAATGGATAATACCTTTTTTTATAACTATTATCGGTATGATAACGGGTCTTTTGATTAAGTTGCTATAAATATTGAGTTAATTATCCGAGAGCTTATCTATAATCGGCTTGAATTCCTCGACTAAATCCTGATAAAGTTTCTTTTTAAATGAAACAATCAGTTCAGGAAGCTCTTCAACATCCACCCATTTCCAACTAATAAATTCAGGTATCTCAGTATTTATATTTATTTCGCTGTCCTTACCCAAAAATTTAGCTAAATACCATTTTTGCTTTTGACCTATATATTTCCCGCCCCACCAGAGGGGAGCAAATTGTTTAGGAATATCATATTGATACCAGCCACTTGAACTGGCTATAATCTCTATATTGTCAGTCCCTATTTCTTCAAGCACCTCTCTCATCAAAGCCTGGTCGGGGTTTTCTCCTTCATCAATACCGCCTTGGGGCATTTGCCAAGCTTCACTGCTTTCCTTCACTCTTTGGCCGACAAAAACTTTATTTACATTGTTAATTAGCATTATGCCAACCCCGTAACGGTATGCACTATTTTTTTCCATAGAAAGTCCTAAAGTAAAACTAATAAATTAGTTACTGAAATCAAAATAATACCCAGCAATAAATTATTTTTTAATAATTAGTTTATTATATATCTAACTGATTAATAATACTATTTATAAATGAATGAAATATTATTGCACAAATTTTTTAGGAAGCAATTAACTTTCCTTTTATGGCTGTAATGAATAGTAAGTTGAATTATAATCCTATAAAAATTCACTTAATATGGTAACTTAATTAATCTTTTTTGCGACAATTCGGGTGGCATATTTTTGTTTATTATTAATTTTCTCGATCAATTCTTCATGCTGTACCCTTATGAGAGAAAAAAGTTCTTTATTATATGTCTGCTCAATAAATTCACGATGCTCGGTTAGATTTTTAAGTAATGCCTTTGCATAGCCCAAAAATATTTTGCTGTCATCACGAAATTCAATCTCACTGAATCCGGTATTTTTCAATACTTGTTCATAAGATTCTTTCGTTTCACACACCAAAGGTACCGAGTTATCAGTTATAGCTTGTGGAAAAATCCAATCAGCGATAACAAATAAGCCTGCCGGTTTCAATACAGCATTCACTTGATGAAACAAAGTGTATTTGTCGGCGACATGATTTAAAACACCCTTGCTGTAAACCAAATCAAATGACTCTGCTTTATACGGCAGTTCTCCTTTGTCATTATACACATTAAATTCCAAGGAGCGGGCGAGATTCTGAGGCATATGATTATGCGCATATCTTACCATCCACGGATAAACTTCCACTCCGAAAACCGTCATCAGGTAGTTTTCAACCAAATAAAATGCCGCACCACCTAAACCGAAACCTAAATCTAAAGCCTTTAAACCTCTTATATTAAGGTCTGAGAACATATTATCGATCGCAGGAAAGCCTCCTAAGGAAATTAAATTTTTGCCGTAAATAATTTCAAAGAGCGAAACATTTTCCGGGCAATAAGGGTCTGCATCGGATAACGTTTGGGGTCGCTTGATATCCTTACTTTTTATCATAATTTTTATATAAAATATGATTGTTTTGTTTTATTTTTTTATTTGTATTATCAGTATTTTTAATGCAATTAATCATTACCGATTCTATTTCAATTAAAATGGGATGTCATCATCTAAGATTTCACCTGCATCATGTGTAGAGCCCTGCTTATGGGCTATACCGGCAGGTGATTTTGAATGGGATTCAAAATCATTATGATCATAATCGGAGCCGGAACCCCCACCTTGGCTACGGCTATCCAGCAATACAACCACACTATTAAAATTTTGCAGGACAATTTCGGTAGCAAATTTTTCCTGACCGCTTTGGTCAGTCCATTTTCTAGTCTGCAAAGCACCTTCCAGATAAACCTTAGAGCCCTTATGCACGTAATTTTTTATAATATTAACCAGGGGAGGCGCAAAGATAACCACTCTATGCCATTCGGTTTTCTCCTTTCTCTCGCCTGAAGATTTATCGCGCCAGCTTTCAGAGGTGGCTAAGCTAAAGCTTACTATTTCCCTGCCGTCTTGCGTAGTTCTTACTTCGGGATCTTTCCCGACGTTTCCGATTAAAATAACTTTATTTAGACTTCCGGCCATAACTTTCATTATATTTTTATTAATGTATTTATTAGACCCAAGCCGGAAATAAAGTCAAACTATTTATTTGTTTGGGTAAAAATATTACTTGTTTGCCTTGATTTTTTACTTTATAATTTTTTAGTAAATAAATTTGTATCGACTAGTAATATGGCAATTAAGAAATCTGACGCGAAATCTTCAACCACTCCGAACAAGGGTGAAAACAAACCGACTTTACATCCTAATTATAGAATTATTAAAGTAGAAATGACTGATGGTGAAGTGTATGAAACCCGTTCTACTTACCATAACAATGTACTTAAGCTTGATGTTGATAAAAAAACTCACCCGGCTTGGACAAGAGAAGCTAACTACATAAATGCTAAGGCAAGTGAAGTAGCTAAATTTAACGATAAATTTAAAGGCCTAAGTTTTTTAAAATAAACTAAAAACCGGTTCATAATAATTTCCATTAAAAAGAGCAGCTTTAATTGTTTAAGGCTGCTCTTTTACTTTTATAGTGCTCAGCTTAGGTTAATGCATTGTTTACTTCCTTCCCGACTATCTTTTACTATATCAGTGAAGCTTCTTAGCTTACTTGGTGAATCGAATATGGAACTTTTAAAGCTTGCAGGTGCATAGTCCTGCAATAACCAAGTTAAACAAAAGGCTTGTAAGGATATTAATATTAATCCCTCAACAGGGATATAAAAAGTTGCAATAGGTAATGCAGTATATGTTATAAACATAAGCGGAGAAGTAAGTGAAAATCCCAGACTATTTTCAAATAATTCCATTGCATCACTTATCCCGTTTAACTTTACAGTATTAAATAAAGCTTCCCAACCTTTTCTACTTGATATAATTATCTTAGCCCCTTGTTCTAAGGCTTCGCTAATGCCATCTCTATCTTCTTCCTTAATAACTTTAAATAATTTAACTCGAGTTAGAATTTCTATAATTGCTTTATTTCCTTTCTCTTGAGCAATATCAAGAGCTGTTTTACCTTGTTCATTTTTTATCTCAGTATTTGCCCCTCTTTCAATAAGTAATTCCAAACAATATTTATTTCCCTGCTCTGCCGCCAAGTATAAACAAGAATTACCACACCAATCCACCACATCAACTTCTGCACCTTTTTCCATTAATAATTCAAAAGTTTTATTGTGATTAAATTCTAAAGCATAGTGTAAGCTTGTTTTTTTATTACCAAGATCCGATACATAGTTCACTTCATTAGCGCCTAAGCCCCATAAGTATTCAAACTGCTCAGCATTCCGAGCAAGGTGCAACAGTTTTTTTTCATCTAAATACTTTCCTTTATTTGTAAGGAGTTTATTAATCATGATCATCTGCTCTCCATCTCTAATCTCTACAAAGTTGTATTGCCTACGGTAAAAATCTTTTAATAAATAATTTAACCCCTGTTTTAATTCAATATCCGTAAGTTCTTTTGATTCTCCTACATTCGGATCAAACAATTTATACTTACATCCCCCATCAGCACCCTTTAATACCTGCACAACAATAGCATGGCAATCACCTGATTTATTATATAAATCTAACCGCAAAAATTTATTTTTTTCGAAATAATACGGAATTAAATTTTTAAATGGGGTTTCTTCCCATAGTTTCGTTGCAACTTTAATTTTTCCAAGGTTAGAAGTGGATTTGAAATAACCAAAATGTGTTTGATATAACGCTACCCGCTTAAAAAAATTGTCATTTGGGGAAACTATATTCCGATTTAACTTAGCTACAAAGTCCTTATCTTCCCTCCCCGCATGCTTTATTTCATGAGCAGCATATAAAATAGAAAGCGCCGTACAATTTCCATCTTTATCAATAGGCACTCCAACTTTAGATGCAGGCTTTATAATATCCTGTTGATTAAATTTCTTCTCAATAAAAGAATCCAATCTTTTCATTTATTCCAAACCTTTGTTAAATAACTATATTCTTCATTATATCATAAGGTTGCTACAATTTTATTACTAAAATCCGTAAATAAGTTAAACTTCTTATATCTTTAGATCTTATCTTCTCGGCACTTTATTATCATTCTGATCTCCACCTCCGACAATCTTTCCTGCACTCATTCCAAGCATATGTGAAGCATTGCCGGCTGCCATTCCTACTAAGCTTCTGACGGGGCTTAGGATATTAATTGAACCCCTATTCGTATCTGCTACACCGTAAACACCGGTTAGAACTACAATAAGCTGAATTGCTCCCCCGACGAAAAAATAAAAGATAGTTACGAATAATAATAATTTTAATGCAGGATGGAAATATGATTTTATAGCCAAAGGCTTTAAGCGCTTAAATTCCCCTAAAGCACCAAGATCAACAGGCTCAATGTAATTCTCCGCAAAAACTCCGATATTTGCAGAGCACGGGTCTTTTGCAACCATGCCGATTGTTGTGCAAAATATTGAATCTATATCTTTACATGCTTGAGTTATAGGAATATTATGCTCTTTGATCTCCGCACTCTTAGTAGTAAGTTCCCCGAAATAAATCGAATCGAGCACGGTTAGCATAAAAGAAAGTAATATGAATAATACCGCAGGAGCAATAATATAACCTATAATCATTCTAAACCACGATTGAAAAATATTTTTAGTAGGGTTAAATAAAGAGAAGCAAAGCATTATAGGAGATATCAATATCAGTACCGCTACTATAAATAACGAATGAATGAATACTGAAGTAAACCTAAAAATTATTAATAAAAGCAAAAAAACATATAGAACAGAGATAATCGTCAGCAAAAACCCATCTCCGCTGACAAATAGCGCAGCAGCACCGATCCACATACTAATCATTCCACTCATAGAATAATGACATGAACCAAAATTTAAATAATTAGCAAGCTTACAATCAACAAAGTCCCAAAAGGTTAACTTTACACGATGTGACCCAGCAGTAGGTTCAATCTTACCTGCAAATGAAGAAATACTAATATCTCTTTGCCCTAAAAGCTCTTTTCCTTCAAACCAATAATTACACAACCCAACCGGATCTTTATCAACCTGCACTTTAAAAAATATTAAAGATAACTCTTCCGTGGCGGAAGTTATAGCCGGAAAAAGCCCTTTAGCCTCCCCTTGTTGATAATAATACCAAGTGCCGGAACCAGTAAAAACAAGTACCAATGTAAATTTTATTATATACATTAAGAACTCACCCTGGTTCGGTACTTGGGTTGAGCTCATTATTTTAATTCCTACTAAGGAAACATATAGCACCAAGACCGCAAACACCAACCCTCTGAAGTTTTCATGCAATATAGTAAGCAATCCTCTTTTATTACTTTGATTAGCACCTAAGAATACTTTTAGTATCATATCTTTTACACATCCTACTACCGTGCTCGTAACATGAAATTCACTCTCAAGGAATAATTTCATTGCTAACCCGTTTCGTGAATGCTGATCAGTAATAGGCAAAGCCCTTCCTAAAGACTGCAAATCTTCTCTACCGCTAATTAAGTGGTAGCATCTTGTACTTTTAATTTGCTCTAAAAACGGCGGTTCCACAGCTCTCTCTACGGGTGGTGCAATTGAGGCGCATCCGACTTTAATCGGAATTACCGTCTCCGGAGTCGCAACACATAATTGCATCTTCCCAAGCGAAGTATTAAAATAATTGTAAGCATGAAATATTACTGATCTTAACTCTACTGATTCCCCAGCTTTTAAAAACTTTCCTTCTCTTGCACTTAAAGAAGAATTGCCGTTCCTTGGAGAATACGAATCAGCATATTCAATTCTAACCTGCCCTACTAATTCTTTAAGCGCATAATTTTTAGCAATACCGGCACAAAACGGAGAAGCAGCTCCCATATATCCCCATACTTTGCCTCTAAAATGCCGTTCCGCTTCACTACGATATATTTTGGAATTATGGAGAGGATCCCACTCAGGATCACATGAATAGTAAAAAGGTATATCAGTTGCAGTTAAAGCAAGCGGATGCTGATTCCTATAACCTCCACCCGGCTGCACTTTAGAGTCTATCCATCCGTTCATTCTATTTATATATTCATGAGGCCTTACAATATATGCATTAGTGCATATATTGCCTAAAGTAAAACGATGCATCATAGGAATAGCCCCGACCAACGAGTCTACAGCTCCTACTGCTTGTCTGGCAAAATTTGTAACGTAAGAAAACATAGAAGCATTTAAGGGCGTATGTACCCTAGTATGATATTCTCCTTTTTCTCTTTTGGATTTTTGAAAGCTGTCGAATAAAACTTGGGTTTCATCATGGCCTGATATTTTATTTAAGCGAAGGCATGCAAACGTCCCGTTATCCTGATAAGACTCAAATTCTTCCAAGCTATTAAAAGCTAAAGCTTCATCAGCAATTATCAACAGAAAAAAAAATACTAACAGTAATTTAGTACCATATTTAATTTTGGTCATCGGTAATAATTTTCATAAATTATCTCGGGTTATATTAAGCTCAATCTTTTTATGTATAAACTTTAACACTACCAGCGTTTTCAAATTACGATTCAATAGCAAAGCTATAAAATTTGACAAGATAAATTTATATAAAATAGAATAATTTATACCTTAAAACAGATATATAACAATGCAATATTAAGCTATTAATAAATTAGCTTTTAAAGCATTATTTATTATATCTAAACAACTTAAGCTAAAAGATTTCTATTCAATACAATATGATTAGGCTTCCGTTCTTTCTGCCGGCAAGGTAAAATTCCACATTTTTTCTATGCTATAATTTTCCCTCACCTCAGGGATAAATATATGAATTACTACATCTAATGCATCAATTAAAACCCAATTACCCTCTTTCATCCCTTCAACACCTACTCCTCCGAAACCTTCGTTCTTTATGTCCGCCAATATTTTTTCAGCTAATGAGTTAACATGCCTGGTCGAGCGTCCGCTTGCGACTACCATAAAGTGTGCGAAATCCGCTTTACCTTCTAAATCAATTAAAGTGACGTCTTCCGCTTTATCTCTATCTAAACAACTCAGCACTAAATCTTTTATATCTATTGCTCTCTCTTTATTTCCTAATTCTCGGATTTTATTTTGATTTTTCATATTTTAACCTGCTCCTTATTTGGGTGGATGAAATCGGATTTTGCCGAATTTTAAAAAAACACCAATTTTTATTTTTAAAGTTAGTAACATTACCATAATTAAGCATTTTATGCGATGGAAAAATATTAGCAGCTTTTGACTTATTAACCTTAATCCCGAAACTGAAACGGTCAAAAACCACTACATAAGATCGCCTAAATATTTGCTTCCATTGATACCATTTATGAATATGCATCATATTATCCGCACCCATCAGCCAAACAAACTCTACGTTCCCGTGCATTTTTTTTATTCTGTTAATTGAATTTGCCGTAAAGTTATTTTTAAAATATTTTTCAATATCGCTGACTATAATTTTATTTGAATGCTTTGTATTTTCAGCTATCTCAACTCTGGTATTCAATGAACCCTTAACGTCTTCACTTTTTAAAGGGTTTTGAGGAGAAACCAACCAAACCACATAATCCAGATTTAAACGCTTAATTGCTTCTAAGCTTATATACCTATGCCCTTCATGTGCAGGATTAAAAGTCCCTCCTAAAATCCCAACCCTTATTTTTGCATTTCCTGAAACAGGTAATAACCTAAATCTACTCATTTAGTGAGCGAAAGTTTGCGCATTAAGGCGTTTACCATATTCCTCCGATCTTTCTACATCCTCATCCCATTCAATAGGCTCGGGAGTTTTAGTTAAAGCAATTTTTAAAACCTCATCTGCATTCTCTACCGGAATGATTTCTAAATTATCTTTAACATTTGCCGGGATTTCTTCAAGATCCTTAGTATTTTCTTTCGGAATCATAACAGTCTTAACCCCCGCCCTTAACGCTGCAAGCAGTTTTTCCTTTAATCCTCCGATTGCGAGCACTCTACCTCTTAAGGTTATTTCTCCGGTCATTGCGACTGTTTTTCTAACCGGAATACCGGTTAGCGCTGAAACAAGAGAGGTATAAAGCGCAATACCTGCCGAAGGTCCGTCTTTAGGAGTTGCTCCTTCAGGAACGTGTATATGAATATCTCTGCGCTTAAATAAGCCCGGGTTTATACCAAGCTCAACCGCCCTTGATCTTACATAGCTAAGCGCCGCTTGCGCCGACTCTTTCATAACATCACCCAATTTACCGGTGATCTTAATATCACCCTTACCATACATCAATACCGCTTCTATGGAAAGTATATCTCCGCCAACTTCAGTGTAGGCAAGACCGGTAGTTACACCCACTATATCTTCTTTCTCAAGCTCGTTACCTAAGAACTTTTTGACACCGAGGAAATTATTTACGTTTTCTAAAGTAATTTTTATAGTATCAATTTTTTTGAGCATTATTTCCCTTATCGCTTTGCGAGAAATTTTAGCAATCTCCCTATCCAAGCTTCTAACTCCTGCCTCACGAGTATAAGAATAAATAACCTCTCTTATAACTTCTTCCGGAATTTCAACTTCTCCCGGTTTGATCCCGTGAGCTTTAAACTGTTTAGGAATTAAATAATTTTTAGCAATTTGAACTTTCTCATCCTCAGTATATCCTGATAATCTGATCACTTCCATCCTATCCATAAGCGGACGCGGAATATCCGTACTATTGGCGGTAGCAACAAACATTACCTTTGAAAGATCGTAATCCAGTTCGATGTAGTGATCATTGAACAAGTGGTTTTGTTCAGGATCCAACACTTCAAGCAATGCCGACGAAGGATCACCGCGATGATCAAAGCCCAGCTTATCAATTTCATCAAGAAGTATTAACGGATTATTGGTTTTAGCTTTTTTCATAGCTTGGATAATTTTACCGGGCATTGCTCCTATATAAGTTCTTCTATGCCCTTTTATTTCGGCTTCATCTCTAAGGCCGCCTAAGGAAATTTTCACAAAATTTCTCCCTGTCGCATTAGCTATCGACTTAGCAAGTGAAGTTTTACCTACACCCGGAGGACCCACTAAGCAAACAATCGGACTTTTCAGATCGTTTGTTCTTAGATTGACCGCTAAATATTCCAAAATTCTTTCTTTTATTTTTTCTAAGCCGTAATGCTCATCTTCAAGAACTTTTTCAGCATTTTTTAAATCTTTTTTAATAGGAGAGTATTTGCCCCACGGAAGATCAATAATCCATTCCAAGTAATTTCTGATCACCGTAGTTTCCGAAGACATCGGATTCATGGTTTTAAGCTTTCTAAGCTCTGAATCGACTCTTTCTTTAGCTTCTTTACTCAACTTCAGTTTCTTAAGTTTTTCGGTAAGAATACCGATCTCTTCTTTAAAGTCTTCTTCCCCTAATTCTTTATGAATGGCTTTCAGCTGCTCGTTAAGGTAGTAATCTTTCTGATTTTTTTCTATTTGAGTTCTCACCCTGCTCCTAATCCTGGTTTCGGTATTAAGGAGCTCTATCTCGGAATCTAAAATTAACAGCAACTTCTCAAGCTTAGCTGAAACATCGGTGAGCTCGAGTATTTCCTGTTTTTTATCCGCTTTAATTATTAAATGCGCACTGATTGCATCACAAAATTTATGGATGTCCTGAATTTGGCTTAAGCTCGCTGCAACCTCAGGGTTTGTTCTACGATTTAACTTAGTATAACTTTCAAACTGATCGGTAATCGAACGCTGAAGAACACTTACCTCTTTGTTTTCATTACTTAAAGGCCTGTCATTCATGTCTTTTACATGAGCCCGGATAATATTATCATCGCCTAAAAACTTAATGACCTTAACCCGCTTTACTCCTTCGACTAATATTTTAACCGTCGAGTCCTGCAACTTAAGAACCTGTAATACGTTAGCAATCACCCCTACTTTATAAAGATCGGAAGTTTTCGGATCATCCCTATTTGCATCTTTTTGAGCCAGTAACAAGATTTTATTCTTATTAAGCACTGATGCTTCTTCAAGGGCTTTAACAGATTTTTCTCTCCCAACGAATAGAGGAACTATCATATTAGGAAACATTACTAAATCTCTTAAAGGTAAAACCGGGTAAATATCAATAGAAGTCATAGCTTACTTTTTTTATTGCTTTATATTAAGTATATATAAGTTGCTTTTTAAATTTCACAAGGTTTATACTTTAAATTTTCTTTGCTATCTTATATATATCACAACAAACATTTTTTATCTCCTATGATTTCACATCTTTTGAAAAAAATATTTATCTACTTTTTGATTATGCTCGTTGTCATACTCAATCATATACCTATGCATTACACACTTGATATCCTTTACCCTAACTTATTGTTTCTTATTGTCTTTTTCTTTGAGCTAAGCGAAGGAGAAAAACTATCCAAGATATTTTTAATATTTTGCGGGTTACTTAATGATTACCTGGAAAGCAGCCTAATCGGTCTTACCTCATTGCAGCTTATTATCTTAAGTTTTTTAATGAGTAAAAATATGAAGGCTTTAGAAGAACAAAAATTCGGAATAACCTGGGCAGCTTTTACTGTATTAATTTTTATAGTATATGCATTAAAAATTATTATATTAAGTATATTTTATAAAACATCCTTGTTTAGCGTCAGATTATTATTGGAGCTTTGCTTAACCGTTACTTTTTACCCGCCGGCACATTTTGCCCTAACTAAAATATTTTATTTCAGACGAAAATATAATGCGCGATAATTTTCAAAAAAATCAGGTTTTCACCAGAAGAGCTATTATACTAGGCTCAATAAAAACCGCTTTATTTTCTTTCTTATTTTGCCGTTATTATTATCTGCAAATCATAGACGCAATAAAATATAAAACCTTGTCCGATAAAAACAGGATCAAGATATCGGTTATTCCGCCCCTGAGAGGAACAATTAGAGATAGAAACGGTATTGATCTTGCAACTAATAAGCTTAGCTATAGACTATCCTTTAATACCCGAGATATAACACAAATAAAGGAAAAGCTTGCCGAAGTTAACACAATTATTACTAATAAAATTGAAATAAGTGATAATGATATAAAATTAAGACTTAAAAAACTTTTAAGAAGTTCGCCCTTTATGGTAAGCGATAGGCTTAGCTGGGAGGATGTAACTAAACTTGAAATCAATAGCTTTAATTTACCCGGCATTCTTATTGATCAAGGTCAAAGAAGATATTATAACTTTCATAATGTTACCGCTCATATTACAGGGTATATAGCTAGCCCCAGCAAAAAGGAACTGGAAAAAATATCTATCCCGAACTTTAATGATTTTTTAGTCGGCAAAAACGGTGTTGAAAAGATATTAGATACACGGCTTAGAGGGCACCCGGGAATTAAAAAAACCGAAGTTGATGCCCTAGGTAATCATGTTAGAGAAATCTCGAATTTTCCCTCCGTGGAAGGAGAATCGGTTAAACTTGCCATTGATATTAATATTCAGAAATACGCAGCAGAAATATTATCCGATAGAACCGGCTCTATAATCTTAATTGACATTAAAACCGGTGAGGTGCTTTGCTTATATTCAAGTCCGGCTTATGATCCTAATAGCTTTGTAGGCGGGATTTCCGCCGTAGAATGGAACAGCATAGCCAACGACCCGCAAACTCCGCTTATAAATAAAGCAATTACCGCTCTGTATCCGCCCGGCTCTACTTTCAAAATCGTAACCGCACTTGCAGCTTTGGAACATGGAATATCACCTGATTTCAAGGTATTTTGCAACGGTAAACATAAAGTAGGTAATAGAATATTTCATTGTAACCGTGAAACAGGTCATGGTGATGTTGATGTTAAGCTGGCGATTGCTCAATCCTGTAACGTCTATTTTTATGCCGTTGCGGAAAAAATGGGGATCAAAAATATTGCAAAAACAGCGCTTGGGTTAGGATTCGGTGATAAAACTAATATTGAGCTTCCCTACGAAAGTAGAGGTAACATACCCGAACCAAATTGGAAATTTCTTAAATTCAGTCAAAAATGGACTATAGGCGACACCGTAAACGCTTCAATAGGCCAAGGGTTTGTATTAACCACCCCTATTCAACTTGCATTAATGGCGGCAAGGATTGCTTCAGGTAAAAATATAGCCCCCACAATTTTACAAAAATCCGATCAACCGACAAATCTAAAATTTTCTCCGCATAACTTAGATACCATAAGGAAAGGTATGTTTATGGTGTTTAATGATAACAGAGGGAACGGTTATAGACACAGGATATCCAACCCTAATTTTCAAATATGCGGAAAAACAGGAACTGCTCAAGTAATTTCCGCAAGAAAAACCACTAAGAAACACCATACCGACCATGGTTTATTTTTAGGGTTCGCTCCATTTGAAGATCCGAAATATGCAATCTCCGTGATTGTAGAGCATGGCTCATGGGGCTCACAAAGCGCTCTTCCGATAGCTAAGGAAATTCTTTTATATGCTCATTCCCTAACTAAATAAAAATAATTTATCCATACCTTGTTTTATTAACTATTTGTTAACTATTAATATTACATACTTTATTTGTAAATAATATAAAATTAAACCACATATGAAAAATTCAAGACAAAGAGTAGTAGTAATTAATTTTAAAAAAGAATTTAATCTTAGCATTGAAAGCAATTTCCACACGCTTTCCAAGATTCAAATGGAAACGAATAAAAGCGTAATTATATGCCTTCCGAGTGTGATAGATTCTAAACAAGAAAACGGCCGTATTAAGCTTGCTTAACCCTAAATATAAAACTTTTGTACTTATCTCTGTAACAAACTAGTAATAAATCTTACTTTTTATTAAGTTTTACATCCTTTTACCATAATAATATCTAGAAAATCCCCTTTATATATAGTAAAATGTCTTTGCATTTACCTTGTAATTATTAATTTTTTTTACTTACCGAATACCGGATTTATGTTCTATGGTATTTTAACAACTGGTTAAGTTTTAAATTCATCATTCGTTTAATAATTATTTAATTTACTAAGGTGAAGTTTAAAATTTTTGGCAAGGGCAAGTAACATGCAACCTATATCGGATATTTACCTTTCTCGTGCACTTGGCCATCGCCGAAGAAGGCGGAGTATGCAGTATGCCGCATTACTCGCTACCGCTTATATATTACCCCGTCTAAAAACCCCTTTCTTTTTCTCCCTACCCTATGAATCACCTTCGTTTGATCAAAGAGAACTTAATTTTTTACCTTTGGAACTTAGAACTTATACGGGCAAAATTAATAAGAATGTCATTTCCGAGCCGCATTATTTTGAAGCGGATTTAGGTGAAATAGATCAAAAGATTTTTGTCTTCCATTATAATAAATTAAATTTTGGGATTAATAATTATTCAGTTGCCCCAATTCAAGAAGTTTATCCTAAAAGCTTTCTTAATAAGTTGAGTCCTTTGTTTGAGTTTAATAGATTCTCTTTTTCAATGCCTAAACATAATGCGGCTTACGGCAATTCGAACAATAGCTCCGGTACAAGTAAAGACTTTAAAGGCCATAAAGAATTTTTTTCTGATGATAAAATTAAAGAAGCATTTGAGGAAGCTGAAAATTACCGCCGTTCAGCCACTAAGGAAGAAGAAGGAGCCGTAAATATAATAAACCTTTCTTCCAAACAAATAAAATATCCTGGTTCAGGAGAAAATAAAGGAGATATAAAACCTACCGATTTATCTTTAATTTTTACGACGGATAATAACTTTTCGATTGCCGATGCTTATGATCTTCCATTAATTTCAGATGATAATAATAATCATTGCCGCATAAGTTTGTTCAATGTAAATTTACCTCCTCTTAGCTATATCGATAACAACATTCCAATATCACAGACAGCTTCCATATCTCAAGAACCTCCTACTTTCACATTAACCTTTGTTGAAAATGAAAAAGCTGCAATTGACAATACTATAAAATTCCTTACTTCAAATAATTTTCCTTTTTTAGCAAACCTAAATAATTATCCGCTCGCTATTTATCATGGCTCGACTTTCATAACATTTAAAAATAATTCTATAACCGAGCAAGCGGTAAATATTGAAGAGAGCAAGCTTGATTTAACATTAGACGCTGCCAAACCCGCAGTAGAAAAAGATGTTCCGCACTTTCCTCGTAATCAAAAAGAAAATCAAAATAATACTTATCATAACCACCCCCCGACTATTACTCCGTTTTCGAACGATTCAATATGTCTTAAACCCTTTATAAAAGAGACTGCCGGTAAAAACTCTCCGAATGACTTATTAAACACGATATCAAATCAGTTTAACTGGTCGGATTTTATAAGTAACAACTTTCTATATTCCGCTTTATACATATTCGGCGTTGCTGCACTTTATAAACTCTCATTAAAATCCTTTTATATTGAACCTTCTTTCGTGGAAGATAAAAGTTTAAAACATAAAGATACAGATTATTCAAATACCGGGTCTCAAGATAAAGAGGAAGATTATAAAACCAAGGATCCTCCTAAGGATGATACTCATAATAATGAAGGGGATGATAAAGATGAAGGAGACGATCAAAGTGACGAAGATGAAGGGGATGATCCGAAAGACGGTGACAGTGGTAAAATAAAAATCATTCCTACAAAAGAAATCACCATTAAATTAGCCGAAGAGGAAGTACCTCCTACCATTAGCCTTCTCGGCGATCTGGAAGATGATGAACCGGGAGAGGTAGATATCGAGTTTGTGACAAATGAAGTCAAACGAGATCATTTCAATGAAGAAAATAGGAAAAGAGCTAAAGAAGAAGCAATAGAAGCTGAAAAAAAAGCTGAAGAAGAGGCAAGAAAGCTTGAGGAAGAAGCAACAAAAGCAGAAATAGAAGCAACCATAAAAAAGCAGAAAGAAGCTAGAAAAACAGCTAAAAAAGCAGAACAGGATAAAGAAAGCCAAAGAAAATTAGATGAAGAATTAAAGCAAAAAGAATTAGAAAGAAAGCGTGAGGAAGAAAGGAAAGAAAAAGCGGAAAAAGAGAAAAGAAGAATAGAAGATAAGATAAATAAAATAAAAAATAAAATAACCGCAGAGGAAGATGAGCTTAACTCATTATATAAAAATAAAAATAAGATTAAAAAATCATTAAAAGAAGCTAAACAAATAACTACTAAAAAAGAAAGCTTATTAGAAGATATTAAGAGTAGTATTGAAGCAAAAGAAAGTTTAAGAAACAAATCCTTAGAAGAGATTAAGCAAAAACAAAAAATTCTTGAAAAATTAAACATATTAAAAGAAGACCTATTAGCCCATTTGGCAACCTATAATGAACTCAATAATGAAATTGATTCTCAGCTGCAGCTGATACAAAGCTCGGAAAAACCGGATGTAGGAACCTTTAACCTTTTTAAAGAAACAAAGGAAGCTAAAAAAGCCAAAATTTTAGAAGATATAATTAATATTATAAACCGAAATTTGGATCAGTTAGATGAAGTAGTTGATACTTATGATTTGCGACGAGCTTTAGAAGAGGATAGCGATATTAACTCGGTTATTCCGATTGTTAACGCTATTATAGAGAATGAAACACGAGCGGAAAGAATTTTAAATAGTGAAATTGCTCGTTATAATGAAGAAATATATGAACTGGTTGTAAATGCTCAGAAAGTTGAAGAAGAATCAAACCAAGAAAACGAAAAAGTTAAAAAATTAAGAGATGAATTAAAAGAAATTAATAAAAACATGAAGCTCTTGAGGGAAGAACTTACCGAAGCTTCTCGAACTTTAGATGAAGAAATCTCCTCACTCGAAGCACAACTAAAGCTCTTGAGGGAAGAATTTCCCGAAGTTTCGCGAACTTTAGATGAAGAAATCTCCTCAATCGAAGACCAACTAAAGCTCTTGAGGGAAGAATTTACCGAAGTTTCGCGAACTTTAGATGAAGAAATTGAGGAAACCGAAGAACAAGAGTCGACTTCTTCAACTACTCCATTACCGATTCCTTCACCTACCCCGTTACCAAGCCCTACACCTACTCCATTACCGATTCCTTCGCCTACTCCATTACCGATTCCTTCGCCTACTCCATTACCGATTCCTTCGCCTACTCCATTACCGATTCCTTCGCCTACTCCATTACCGATTCCTTCGCCTACTCACTCCATTACCGATTCCTTCGCCTACTCCATTACCGATTCCTTCGCCTACTCCATTACCGATTCCTTCGCCTACTCCATTACCGATTCCTTCGCCTACTCCATTACCGATTCCTTCGCCTACTCCGTTACCGAGCCCTCTGCCTACTCCGGAAGAAAATATTTCTACACCTTACACGAATAATGAAGATTCTTATTTACCGGAATCATTTGCCTTCACTCTTCCGTTTGCCGCCCCCTTGGTTCATGTCGGTTTGTCGTTTTTTGAAATAGTCAGAACCGAAGATTCGTCCGAATCCATATAATTTATTTTAAAGCATTTAAAAATTCATTTCTTGTATTGTTGTCTTCATAAAAATTCCCAAGCATCTTAACCGTTCGCATATTAGCATCCCTGCAACCTGAGTGTTTAAATGATAAACAGTTGTGCTTTGCTTCTATTACCACTCCCACCCCCTTGGGCTGCAAATTCTTATATATAGCTTCAGCAATTAATACGGTTAATCTCTCCTGAATCTGCAACCTGCCTGCAAATGCCTCAAGCACTTCCACAAATTTGCCGATCCCGGCAATTTTTTTATTCGGAATATAACCTATATGGCATTTACCGCTAAAGGGCAGGAAATGATGCTCACAATAAGAAGTAAAATTTATATCTGTAAGCATAATAATATCATCATATCCCTCAACCTCTTCAATAGTTTCAGCTAATATCTCATCAGGGTTAACGGTATAACCGGCAAAAGAGCTTTGTAAAACTTCTAATATCTTGTAAGGAGATTTTTTAAGCTCCGATCGGCCGGGGTCATCACCTATGCATTCTATTAAATTTCTAATGGCATTTATAGCTTTTTGGCTCATAGCCCGGTCTTTTTCTAAAATTTTCGACATAAATCTTACTATATTTAATTATTTCTTATATACGCATAAAGAACAGATATTAGAACCGAATGCAGTATTATTTTACTTATTTTTAATAATAGTTCTGGATATAATCACAAATGGCTCTTATAAAGCTCTTGGAAAACTATTACAGCAATTAATTATAACTGACTACATATGTTCACACGTATCTCTACTTATCTTACCCCGAATCAAAAATCGAATATTGATCCGGAGATATTTACATCTTTTGTTGATCTGGGAATATCTACAGCTTTTCTTGTAACCACTTGTTATTATATACCTGCTCTTACTTACCCCCTGCTCGGCGCTCAAGCATTTAAACTTACTCTCCATATGAGCTTAAGTTATTTAAAAAGCAAGGATTATATAGGAGAACAATTTCATAAATCAGCTATGATTGCTTTAGACCCGATTTGGCCGATTATTTACCCGATCTGCCTTTCATCACAACTTACCCCACATTTTTCCACACTTATTGAAAACGATGTTTTACTTAAAAGTGCTTCAAACTTATTAAACTATGCGCCCTTACCGGTAAAAGAGCCGATTTTTTATTTAACATCCAATAGCGCATTAAAATTTTCCGCAGCTTTTACTTCAGGTGTAATCACCCCGATTGTTTATAAAACCTTGGATAAAATTTGCAATCCTTTGAACCGAGCTATTGAGAAAAAATTTAATCCAAATAGTGCTTATTTAAATATAAATAATTTAATACTTCCTTCCGTCCCATCAATATTTTCAACCCAATTTACAAGTGAATACGCCACTCCTTACGGTTACTTCATTAAGGGATTAATTTTACATCTTTCCATGCATGCAGTGAGCATTGCTCAGTCTAATTTAGACAATATTTACAGCATTATTAAAGACAGCATAATAAAGGGAGGTATATACGCGGCAACTAAGGGTATTGCCGCTACTTTACCTTTACCTACATTTTTGCCCGAAACCTCAGCCAGACTGGAAATTTATTATAGCAGTCGTAAAGCATTAGAGGAATTACTGATTTGGAGTAAAAATACTTATATTGAGAAACTTAGAAATATATAAAGGAGAAAAATTTTATGCCTACTGATCCTCGTTTTAGAACTTTTTTATCTTCAGTTGATTTCATTACCGCAACTGCAATTGTTGCCTCTGCGACATATAGCTTGTGTGCATCAACTTATCTTAGCCCGTTCATTTTAAGTAATGCAGCGCACTTAGGCGCTTCTTACATATTAAAATATGCGGTAAATAACGACCTCCTTTCTAAAGATACAGCAGCAATAGCTGAAACTGCATTTGTCAGTGCAACTATTTGCATGTCTTTTGCAGGGTTTAGTAATAATATAACTAATTCGGTAGAAAGAAATTCTTTAAGTGATTGGTTAAGTGTTAAGCCATTGGTTAATACTATATTAGTAGGCGGAATTCCAACCCTATGCTTTGGGCTTATAAGTAAAACTTCTAACTATATCTATGGAAATGAAGATAACAAAGACAAACCCGAAATTGGGAAGGTAACCCCGGAGAACAACTCTAAAACCCCTGAAAATACTGAAATTAATAGTATATTATACTCTACTTTCAAAGAAATAGTAGCTCATTACCCTAAATATTATCTTCATCTTGTATTTTTTGGTGAGTCATTGGGTGGAGCTTTATTTGGCGGAGCATTAAAATATGTAATAAGCTATGCTTTTGCCGATAATAAGCCTGAAGGATATAAGCTCAATTTTGCTTTAGGAACAGCACTTGCGGCTTTAGGCGCAGCTAATCACGCAGCCTATCAGCTGGTGAATTACGGTAATGATTTTACTAATATCTGCATATCTTCCGCAATTGAAATGTTTGATATAATAATAGCAACCGGAGCTAAAAATTATTTCTGTAATTTGGTTTCAAATCAACCTGAAAGTCAAAAAGAGAAAGCGCATTAATAAATACGGCTCTATAATGATACTACGTTATTAGAGCCGTATTTTGTAATAATTAAGCCAAGCAATCTATATCCATATATGGATATGAAAAAATATAAAGGGTAAAAGTTTTTTATATTAAGCATACTTAATAACTGCTGCTCCAAGCATAATTAAAGATATTCCGCAGACCTTGTTTTTGGTGACCTCTTCTTTTAAAAAGAAGGTACCGAGGAGCGTAGCTATAATTATCGATACTTCTCTAAGAGCTACCACATATGAGGCCGGGCTATTGCGAAAGGCAAATAGGATAATGCTATATGTGCTGAACATTGAAACATTAATAATAAAGCTTGGTAGTTTATATCTCTTCAAAGTATTAAGCAGTTGCGGTTTGCGCTTTATTATAATAAACGGAGAAAGAATTAAGGCAGTAGAAATAAACATAATTGAGCCGTATAAAAGCGAAGGTATGAATTGAACTGCAAGCTTATCAACCACTGAGTATAAAGAAATAGAGATCCCGACCATACTTGCGGAAAATATAACTTCATTACGGGTAACGGATTTACTTATCGCTATAGATAATATGCCTGAAATTAAGACTAAAATCCCGATAAATCCTACAAAAGAAATTGTATCAATACCAAGTATTATTGCAAGTAGAGAGGTTCCTATAATTCCCGTGCCGCGTGACACCGGGTAAACAATGGATACTTCCCCGGCTTTATAAGACCACCCGAGTAGCGTTAAATAACATGAATGAATAACCCCGGTTAATATTATATAAAAAATAAATTCTTTTGTTATACCTCCGAAATCAGAAAGATAGTATGTGAGGGGTAGAGTAACAAATCCTACTGCTAATTGACCGAGCCACAGCATGGTTAGCCTATCTCCTTTTGTTTTTTTAGTAAAAAAATTCCAGGTAGCATGCAGCATTGCTGCTGATATTACTAGTATAAAAGTAAAAGTATCCATATAACCATGTAGTAAAAATTTCATTTTTTAGATGTTACTTATTGAGAATGTGCTTTTAACACTTTTAATTTCAACCTGCAACTATAGGATTAATTTGTAAAAAAGTTAATGGTTGATAAGTTAAATGATATATAATAATTAGGGTTAAAGTTTTTTATTTATAATAGGAAAATGAAGTGCAAACTCAGTGAATTTTCCTACTTCGGAATTACATTTGATTGATCCGCCGATATCTTCCATTACTATTTTGCAAAATGCGAGTCCAATGCCGTTGCCGCTTTTCGAATCAGAATAAAACCTATCAAATATGAAAGGCAAATCTTCTTTTAGTATCCCGCGCCCGTTGTCCTTAAAATATAAAATATTACCTTCCGTACGTATATCAATGTTTAAAGAACGGGTGTTATGCTTGTATGCATATCTAAATAAATTAAAAAATAGATGCTTCATATATTGCATAGAACCGTGAAACTTTATATTTTTGGACAAAAGTATTTGAATATGATTCGGATTTGAATTACCTTGGTGATATTCCGTAATTGATTGTTTTATACATTCGCTAATCAGGTATTCTCCTCTATCATCAGCGATCACGCTGCTTTTTAGGGATGTAAGGAGACTATCAATAATTTTAATACCTTGAATACTCGTATTTTTTAGAATTTCTATTAATTCCACTAGCTGTGAATGATAATTATCAATTTCAAGCTGCTCTAATTTTGAGCTGTCAGCTAACTTTTTTAAAATCATTTCAATGTGTTGGATACACATATTAAGTGAGCTTAACGGATCTTTAACTTCATGGGCTATTGATGTTCCGAATAACCTCATTGCCTCGAGTTTTCCTTCATTAACAACTTCTTTTTTTCTAACGAACAACAAACCGATTAAACTGGAAAAGACACAAACATAAATTAAAAGATATATAGTATCAAAATCCGTAGGGATATCCGGAACCCCGATTGCAATTCTATAAAATAAATACCCTAAAATAGTACCGGTTATTAATATTACTATGAAGCTGATCCAATCGACCAGCATAGTAAGTAGCATAATTGCTAAAGTTAAATTTATCAGCCATTCAATATGTGCCTCCATCAGCATAAACATAATGGTTGTCATAAACGGTAAACAATAAAGCACGGTAATATACCAATAAAGAGAGAAGTATTTTTTTATTTTTTCAGGCCAATAATCTTTGACGAGTAACCCTGTACATAGAATGCCTGCAATTAACCGCATTGAGAGCATAAGCAGATAGTTTTCAGGCTTTTGATAAGTCCACATGAAATATGGCACGGTATAATTTATACAGCAGAAAATACCGAACATAAGATAATTAGTGCTAAACTTATCAAGATTAGTTTTTAAATATGATGAAGCGGTTTTGAATCTAGGTAATAAGGTATAAAAGTTTTTTATTGTGTTTAAGAGCGCTAATTTACCGGGTTTTCTTCGTGTATATCTTCTCTCAATAAATACTATTTTTCGATTTTCAATAAGATGAGCTAACATAAATCCGCTAATGCCGGAGATACATGTAATAATCGGAATAGCAAATTCTCGTATATTATAATGATTAGAAATAAAATAAGCACACCCGGCAAAAACATTACATGTCCAAAAAGATTTATTACTTACTTTTAAATCCAGCATACCTAAAAGTAAGGGAATGCCTAGCGCAGAAAATGATAATATTTCACTTAAAACTAACACGCTAATAATATTGTAATTTCGTAAAGCAATAAACATAGCGATAATACCGGTTATAAATGTAAATATCCTTAAAAAGGATAATTTAATTCTATCGGTATAAAACCAATTTGCAGGTAATGTATTATGAGTAATTAATATACCTGCCGTATTGAGAGCGGCATCAGCCGTAGACATAGTGACTGACAGCATGCCTGCTATTGCTATTCCTCGAATTATAGGAGGCATTAAATCATCAATTATTTTAGGTATAATTGCTTTAGGCTCTGCATCGGGAAATAATTTTACGGCAGAAAAAGCTATACTCAGCACTATAAAAATAATAGCAATTTTTAAAAAGAAATATAAAAAAGTTATTCTGGTTGCTTGCTTATGGTCTTTTGCCATTAAATATCGTTGGATTTGCGGAGGAAAAAAGGCGGAGAAGGGTAATGACCAAAATAAAAATAATGCTAAATAATCAAAAAATTTCGGATGATTTAAAATTTGCATATGGGAGTTAGTTTTAAAGTTACTAAATATGCTGTTTAAACCGCCGGCTTCCGTTACGGATATACTTGCAATCAACGGTACCATAACAATTAACATTGCAAATTGAAATATATTAGTAATGGTTATTGCTCGAATTCCTCCAAAAGTTGAATATAATATTAATAATCCCACTGATAAACAAACGCTTGCCGAATAACTTATTTCTAAAAAAATAAAAGTTAGGTATCCCATTACGGTACATTGTATGCTTAAAATTCCTAAGCATACAAAATATCCGATTATTCCGGCAAATCTACTTGGAGTGTACCCGTAAAAATATTCAATCATATCAGCAGCCGAGATTTTACCGCTGAATCTACGATTAAATTTCGGGGTTACGTATAAAGCAGTAAGTAATATTGAAACAGGGGTACCGATTGAAGCGATAAGGTATACCAAACCGTCATTATAAAATTGAGCCGCTTCTCCTATAGTAGAACCTCCGCCGATCAAACTTACCGTTAGGGTGATGAGAAGTATAGGAGAGCCGTATGCCTTGCCGGCGATTGCATAATCATTCGTATCTTTTGTTTTTCTGCCCGCAATTATACCGATGATCAGGATGAATACTAAGAAAATTAGTATTATTGCTTTATCAATATCAAAGTATCTTGCTAAATACTCCATGGTAGAAAATCCACTAATATCAAAATTATAATAAGCATTAAATTATTAAAGCACCAAGATTTATAGGCGATATATTTAAGTTTATTATAAAATCCCATATTTTATTAAGAACATACTTATATTTAAATAATTGTGCAATAGAATTATAATAAATTATATAAAATTAATATAATATTTAATGAGTTATAGTATATACGGGTTTCTTACGTTCGGAATAAATAAGATATAGGCTTGCAAAGACAATTATAGTCGAGCCGATAATAGTATTAATCTCCATTATCTCGCCGAACATAAGATAGCCGAGCACGGTACTTAAGGGGAGTCTTAAATAGTCAAACGGCATAACAATGGAAAACTCCGCATTTTGAAATGATCTGAATATACTTGTGGTTGCTGCTAAAGAAAGTAAGCTTATTAAGGTGATAATAAAAAAATCATCAATAACAATTACATTTTGCCAACCGTATGCAGCAAAGGGAGCGCTTAAAAGGCTGCCGAAAAGAGTATTATAAAATACTTGGCTAAGTGCATTTTCCGTTCTGCCGAGGTTTTTAGTTAAAAGGTCGGATGCCGACCATAATATAACACTGACAAACACCCATAAACTTGTTATCTCAAAAGTCGGTGCTCCCGGTCTTAATATAACCAAAACACCGGTTAAGCCGAGTATGAGAGTGATGATTCTTTCCCTATTAAGTTTTTCATTAAAAAATATGGTGCCTAGATATGAAAGAAAAATAGGAATTAAGTAAGTGATAGAGGTTGCACTATCAAGGGTAGTAAATTTCAATCCGTAAAAGTAGGTTATGTACCCGCATACATTAAGGCTACCCCTCAAAAAATGTATTTTGATTCTAGAGGTCTTAATCTTTTCAAATCCTGTGGTAAACGTATAAGAAAGAGTAATTAATAATGCAATAAGATGATAGGTAAATATCATTTGCATTACATCCATTTTTTGACTAAGTGTTTTACCTAAAGCAAACATTAGGGTGAGGGTAATACCGTGGAATATCATCCAGTATATGCCAAATGCATTCTTTCGTGTCATAATCAGTATCTGTTATAGTTATATTTTATATATTGTTTAATGTATTTAAAACAATACCTTCCTAACAACATATCATGAATAAGTTATCTTAAGAAGTTTTTTTCTTATTTTTAAAATAGTAAAGCAAAGCTATTAAAGTTAAAGTTATAATGATAACGATATTTATCTGCTTAATATATTGTTTCAGTAAAGCTTTATTTTCACCGATTAAATAACCTAACGTAAGTAATGTGGAATTCCAAATAAAACCGCCTGCTAATGTATAAATAGTAAAAACCCTTAAATTCATCCGACCAAGACCTGCCGGAAAGGAGATAAAGTGTTTGATGCCGGGAAGGAGCCTACCGCTGAAGGTTGAAATAGCCCCATGCCTTTCAAAGAAGAATTCGATAGATTTAAGTTTATCTTCATTAATAAAAAAATACTTGCCGAATTTAAGCAAAAGTCTTCTTCCGAAGTGAGAAGCAATCCAATAGTTAAATAAAGATCCTCCAATGGTTCCGAGCACACTTATGAACAATACTATAAAAAAGTTCATTTCACCTTGCGAGACTAAAAAACCCGCAGGTATAAGAGTTACTTCACTTGGGATCGGAGCAAAAGTGCTCTCGATAAAAGTCATAATAAATATACCTAAATATCCAAAGGTTTTAACAAGATCAACCAACTGTAGAAAAATTTCATACATCATTATAAAAAACCAGCCCTTTTGTAACTGAGGTCAGTATACTTGTTTATCTGAAAAAATCTATAAATTTAAGGGCGTCATATCAATAAATAAAGTTGATTGGAAAATCTCTTTACAAATATGCTAAAAACTGCTCTAAAGTTATTTGCGGTACTATAAGGGAATAGATAAATGGTTGATATTTTAGATGAAGCTATACAAGACATAAAAGAAGAAAGAGTTGAGCGTCTTTTCTTTAAATATGCCAAAGTATTTATAATATTAATAGTAGCTTTTTTGATCGGTAGTATCGGTTACTACGGATGGAAAACTTTTAAAGAAAATAAAATATACGCGTTAGGAGGCGAGTACCTAATGGGAATGTATAGGATGCAATCCAAAGATTTCGAAAAAGGCGCCGATATTATGGAAAGGCTTGCAACCGGTGATATCTCTTATTCTGCGCTTGCCGGATTAAACTATGCATCGTTTTTATCTATAAAACAGCAATTTACCAAAGCAGGACAAGTTTATAAAATGATCCGGGATAATACGGATTTTGATCCTCTCTTTCGGGAGTTTGCTCAATTAATGCAAATCTCAATGCGTTTAAACGCCAAAGAGCTTGATGCGCGTCAAGGAATTGAGGAGTATGAAAATTATATTAAAAATAATTCAATATTTAAAGCTTCTGCGATTGAACAACAAGCTGTTCTTTATCTTTCACTGGGAGAAAAGGAAAAAGCTAAGGAAATGTTAAATACGATTATCATAAGCGCTGACGCGCCGAGTATGATGAAAAGAAGAGCGGAGGAACTGTTGGTTTTAACTTCACTCTAAACGGATGGAAAACATAAAAAGCTTATGGATAATGAATTAAAAATTATTTTGGATAAGGCTCCCACTGAGCAAGATTTGGAATTTCTTTCCGAGGGACTTGATAAAGATACTTTTAATAAAGTTGGTATTGAAAAGTTGGAAGAGAATATTGCCCTCTTTATTAAGGATGGGACGGGCAATATGTATGGCGGATTAAGCATGATTTTATATTTGGGTTGTATTTATATTCATGATGTATTCGTGGCAGAGATTATCAGAAATAGGGGATTTGCAACTCGGTTAATACATAAAGCGGAAGTGATCGCCAAAGAAAATAATTGCGGTTTTCTGGCGCTTCATACTCATCAGTGGCAAGCCAGAGGGTTATATGAAAAACTCGGGTTCAAGCTAAAATATATTGAATCGGGTTATAAGCTCAACTCAGAATTATACTATATGGTAAAAATTATTAATCCCGATTGCGGATATGATTTTAAAATAAGTTAAGTTATATATTATATAAAAGTTTACCCTATGTCATGCTGCACAGGGAGCATAGTTAAACTATAAAAAATTAAACTAAGTTTGCGTATAAATGACGGCTAGGCGGGGGCTTCTTACTATCTGATTTTTCAGTGGCAGGATATATAATTGTATTTGAATAAACGCGTTAGATATTTAACTTATTTTACTATAGTATAATAAAAACAACAATGTTATGCCAATACCAATAATCGGCAATGCTTTTATCGGAATAGCCATTCCTGAGCATATTACCAACTTGATTACCGACTTATATGATAATGACTTAAAAACCATAAAGTATGTTAAACCATCGAATTTGCATATTACCCTTAAGTTCTTAGGCAAATCGGATGAGCGGAAAATTATACTTATAAAAGAAGCTTTAAACTATATTAGGTTTCCTCATTTTGATATTATCCTTAATAAAGCAGTGTTTTGGAACCCTAATATAGTTGCGTTGGAAGTAGAGTTAAATCCATACTTAAATGCAGTTAAACATGAGCTTGATAAAATAATCTTCCGACATGCTTTGATTGATATTGACAAAAAACCGTTTAAACCCCATATCACAGTTGCACGCACAAAAGCAAAATTTAATAAAATTGAACTTAACAACCTTTTAACCACTTATAAAACAATCAATAACAAAAAGTTTCAATCTAATCAGATTCATTTATACCGATCATTAAGGATTAAAGGCAAGCAAAATGACTATATAAAATTATTTACCGTTTAATCTAAATAAAATAGAAATTTGCGCTGGCCATTTTAAAATTAAAGTTATATTTATAAAATGAATGTTAACTTTTAATAAGGGTTTGTTTATGCAAGTATCAATTATAGGAAAACATTTAGATATCGGTGATTCTCTACGGGAGTATATAGAAAAAAGTATTACCGAGAATGTAACTAAATATTTTGATTCGGCAATAAGCGCTCATGTTGCAATCGCAAAAGAAGGGCATCACTTTAAAAATCATTTATTCAAGACTGATATTATTGTCAATGAAGGCACGGGAAATAAAATATTAATTAAAGGCGAAGGCTTAGAAGCGGACGCTTATCAAAGCTTTGACGATGCGGTAAGAAGAATGGAAAAACAACTGCGCCGCTATAAAAGGAAGATTAAGAACCACCATAATATAAGGCCTGAGAAGGAGTTCGCAGCAACTAAATACATAATCTCTCCTTCTACTGAAGAAGATGAGGTCGAAGAAACTTCCGAGGCTCCCGTTATAATAGCTGAAAAAGCAACCAGCATACAAAGCTTAAGTGTGAGCGATGCAGTTATGAGAATGGACTTAATGAATCTTCCCGCTCTATTATTTATTAATAGTGGAACCAATAAGCTAAATCTGGTATACTATCGCAGCGACGGGAACATTTCCTGGGTAGATACTAACATTTCAGCTTAAGAATTATTATAAATGTCAGAAAATATAAAAAAAAACTTAATCGGTTTGGATAAAGTAGAGCTCGCCGCAGCAATTAAAGAGCTTGGCGAGTCTTCTTTTCGTGCAAAGCAAATTTGGCAATGGATATATCGCACAGGTATTGCCGATTTTAATCATATGACTAATCTCCCTGCTTCTTTAAGAGAGAAGCTTAATGAGTCATATACTTTAAAGCGTGCACAAGTTTCTAAAGAACTGATTTCTTTTGATGAAACCAGAAAGTGGTTATTAAAATTTTCTGATAGTAATGAAATAGAGGCTGTTTTTATTCCTGAAAAAACCCGAGGTACTTTATGCGTTTCTTCACAAGTCGGATGTACATTAAATTGCAGCTTTTGCCATACGGGAACGCAAAATTTAGTTAGAAATTTAACGGCGGGAGAAATTGTTGCACAGGTTCTACATGCTAAGGATTCTTTATCAGATTGGAATTTTAAAGAAGAGAACAGAAAACTTACCAATATTGTTATGATGGGAATGGGTGAACCGTTACTTAATTATGATAATGTGGCAAAAGCACTAAAGATCATTATGGATCCTGACGGACTTGGAATATCAAAAAGAAAAATCACCCTTTCCACTTCGGGAATTATTCCCCTAATTGAAAAATGCGGTGACGAGCTTGGGGTTAACCTTGCAATTTCCTTGCATGCAGTGAGAGATGATTTGAGAAATACATTGGTTCCCATCAATAAAAAGTATCCTATAAAAGACTTACTTAATGCTTGTAGAAAATATGCGCCCACACAAAACAGTTTTAGGAAAGTAACATTTGAATATGTCATGCTTAAAGGAGTAAATGATAGTAAACAGGATGCAAAAGAATTAGTACGTTTGATTGAAGGGATTCCGGCGAAAATTAATATAATTCCGTTTAATAAATGGCCGGGTACCGAATACCAATGCTCCGACAAGAAAACAATTCATGAATTTGCTCAAGTTGTGGAAGCGGCCGGTTATATGTCTCCCGTAAGAAGACCGAGAGGACAGGATATTTTAGCTGCATGCGGGCAATTAAAATCAGAAAGTATAAAATTGAGAAAATCCACCACTTAAAATAATAATGAAGAGTTAGTAAATTAGAATTATTTTTACTTCTATTCCGATTATCATAACTGATAAAAATGGGTTATATAAAATGGAAAAAGCTGCATAGGAGAATGTATATAGCCGAGTGACCAATATTTATTCACTTATTAATTCAAAGTAATAAAGCTCTGTCTTATGGACTTTTCTTTTTTATTCCTATATTTATGCTTTAGGATTTGAGAATAAGAAAGCAAAAGCAAATTAATACTGAAGCAAACTTATTCAATAAAAAATTTTAGGAAACAATGTGTTATGATTTTTATTGAAACCATATCTTCTAACCTTTTATCAATACCATTAATGTTTTTTATTTTAGGAATTGTAGCCGGAGTAATAAGATCCGACCTTTCAATACCTGAAAGCATCGGTAATTATTTAACTATATACCTTATGCTTTCTATAGGCTTTAAAGGCGGCGCGACTATTGCCGAAGCGAATTCAGTGGATAATAATATGTGGATTTTAATATCTTTGAGCTTAATACTCGGGTTTATCCAACCTTATATCGGCCACATATTATTGCAGATTACCACAAAAATAGATATTCCTACCTCTGCTGCAATTGCTGCACACTACGGCTCGATTAGCGTAGTTACCTTTATCACTGCTTCTGCATTCTTAAAATCAAATCAAATTGAATATGCCGGCTATATGGTAGCTATCATGGCGTTAATGGAAGCGCCCGCAATATTATCCGGGTTACATATAGCTCACAGATATGCCCCTTCCAGTTTTACGAATACCAATTCAGCTTCCTCTCATCCGATGCATAAAATTTTTACTAACGGCGCTATCGTACTCCTTTTGGGCTCTTTTATTATAGGCTGGCAAGGAGGCGCAGGCGGAATGGAAAAAATGGAAGGGTTTATAGTCGCTCCTTTTCAAGGTATGCTATCTTTATTTCTTCTCGATATGGGTTTAACGGTGGCGAAAGAATTAGGGTACTTGCGTAAATTTACCATTCCTTTATTTCTATTCGGTATTTATATGCCGCTCATCGGAGCAGCAATCGGGCTAAGTGTTAGTATGCTGCTAAACCTTGACTTAGGTACCGGTATGCTGTTCATGACGCTTTGCGCCAGCGCTTCATATATTGCAGTTCCCGCCGTAATGCGGCATGCATTGCCGCAAGCTAAAGCTGCACTTTACATACCGATCTCACTTGCCATCACCTTCCCTTTTAATATCATTATCGGGATACCGCTCTATTATGCGGTTGCGAGTAGGTTTTTGGGTTAGGTGCACACTACTCCAACATGTATAGTAAATTAAGTTAAATAACTTAGAACTCCGCACTTGATGAATTTATCTGGTGCATATAGTTTGTACTAATTGAATCATAGTCATCATAACCCTCATCTTCTTCAGTGATATATGCTCTTACGGCATCGCTGTTAAAAGGCTTATTAATTACAAAATCCACCTCGGTAAGTTTAAAACCATACTCATCACATTCTTCCTGAAAATCATGAAACCCTCCGTAAACTAAAATTACCTTTTGCTGGGATGATGAATTTTCATAGTATTTTTCTGCGGCAATTTTTATGTGTTTCATAGCAATTAATTTTCTATAAGAAAATATTTTATCATACACACCCTGTTTAAACTCAGATTGAATCAAATCATAGGAATCCTTATCAATTGCAGCATACAATTTCGGAAGTAACCCCAAATAAACTAAAGTTGCAGCACCGCCTTCTTCATAAATAAATTCTTTCTGAAGACTATTTAGACTTTTAAAGTTACCGGGTAATCCTGAGGGGAAAATAATATCTTGCGTAACTCGACACATTAAGGGAGAATTATTACAATCTATATCTTTGTAGCTTGACTCTTCTACTATAGGATACTCTTTCCGTGTTAGTAGATAATTTGCTATATTATATTGTACTTCCGCTACTCTTTCCGCAACCTCATGGCTAACGGTTTCATATGTATGACCCGGAATTGCACCGGCTTGTTTTACATTAATTACTTACAATAATGCTTCTTTGCCTAAACCTTTGGCTTGTTTATCAGCCATAATTTTTGCTCCTTAAAAATCAATCTTTATATTAATTTATATTAATTTATATTAATTTATATTATTTACATTTTATAACAAAAATAAATTTTATAAGCAATAATGTAACCCTTAATTATATCTATCCTATCTATCCGTTACATAAATTTTAATACTCTCATTGCTTAATAAGCAATAGACTTTAAAAAAGAAAATTGTAATAATCTTATTATAGTATTGTTTTATAATTAGTTTTAATGCATAAACCAAAAGTTGTTGCTATTGTTTTACTGCTTCTTACAGGGTGCAGTTGCAAATCTTCTCATATGGAAGAAATGAAGGTAGTCGAAATAACTGATGAATACAAGGATTGCAGCGACCTCCTTTACTCCATAAAAGAAGCTGAGCATTTAGTAAATTATGCAAACAAACGCTACAAGTTCCCGCAGGTGTTTATGTCATCTCCCGTATGTATTCCCGTTGTTCAAATAGACTCGCTAAAAAATAAATTAATTTTACAAGATAGGCTTGATTATCTTAATTCTTTGTTTGAAGCTAAAGGCTGTAATTCACTTACTAAAAATAAAGAGGAAAAAAATAATGATACTGATTCTTCATCTAAAGTAATATATACAAATTTAGCCCCTACTCAGTAAAGGAAAGTTACACTGAATTAAAGTTTGGTTTTATCATCAATTACTTTAGTAATACAAGAATCAGACCAAACATTTAAAGCAGTTTCTATCATATCTATAATACTATAAAACGGTAGAATTAGCCCAAGCAGCACAATTGGAATATCCATACCGGTCAGCAAACTTGCACTGAGGAAAAAACATCCCATCGGCACACCTGCATTACCGATTGCAGCAACGGTAGCAATAAAAACCCATATCACCATTGTAACAAAGCTAACCTCTATACCATTATTCTGCATCAGGTAAATTACGGTTGTAAAAATAAAAGCAGCACATCCGTTCATATTAATTGAGGTACAGAGCGGCAGCACAACTCTACTTATCTTAGGTGACACCCCTAAATTGCGCTCAACGGTTACCATAGTCACCGGTAGTGCTCCGGCAGATGACTTTGAAAAAAATGCTACTGACAGAGCCGGCAACATTCCTTGCAAGGTCTGAAACGGCTTTATTTTATTAATATATAAAAATGCAGGCAAAATCACTAAACCTTGAACTATGTTTGCAAGCACAATCACGGATAAATACCCGCCAAGGCCGCTAATATTAACCCCGTTCCTGAGCTGCACGATAGTTGTGGTGATAAACCCGAATAAAGCAATCGGAATAATCTGTACTATCCAACCCGTTATAACGAGGAATATACCATGCGCTCCCTTGAAGAAATTAGTAATCGTATTACGTGATTCTTGATCAGGTATGTAGCGAATGGCAATACCGCTGATCATACTGACCAAAAGTGCTGCCATCACCTGATGTTCTAAAAACGGAGAAAAAATATTGGAGGGGATTAGGTTGATCAAGTAACTTGCATAACTGCTCTTTGGAAGTGCAGTTGGTAAATAACCGGGATTAAAATTTGCCTTGTTAATGCCGGAGGGTGAGATAATCAGATATAAAACGCATGCAACACTTGCCGCAATAATTGTCGTGCTTATTGTATAAAAAAGTGTTCTTTGCCATATTCCTTTCATTTTATCACCTGTATTATATTGAGATAAAGTAACAATAATGGAAAGCGCAATAATAGGCAGGCTAATACATTTAAAAATTCTAATGAAAACTTCTGAAATAAATAGCCCCAAGCTTTGCAGAGAAGGGAAATATGAAAAACCGCTTATAATACCTAGAATAATCGCAATAAAATAAATAATAGCCCCATTAGGCTTTCTTTTTGGTTTCAAAAAATGATATACACACATGGTTTACCTTCATGCTTATTAATTAATGCGAAAAATTTGATTTTTATAAATTTGAAAAGAAGAAATATGCCAGCTATAGCTAGCAACAGAGAGCCTTAATACATGGATTGCTTCCATATATAGAAGCAAAAGAATTTATAATTTTTAAGAATCGTATCATAAAATTAAGAATTAATTTTTTCAACCAGCTTTGGCTTTTATGCATTTTACCAAACATAAAAGTTATAATCAATATAATTAAAGTTTTATTTCTGTTTATATATATACCTTTCTTGCTGCTTCCAGGTCTTCTTTAGTATCCACACCGATCGGAATTGAATCAACAATACTTACGCTTATCGAAAGCCCGTTTTCCAATGCTCTCAGCTGCTCAAGTCTTTCCCTCTTTTCTAAAGGCGAAGAAGGGAAGTTAACATATTGTTCCAATGCTTCTTTTTTATAGCCGTAAATGCCGATATGATGATATAAATCCCCCTCTCCCCAAGGGCATGCACTTCTGGTAAAATATAAAGCTCTCATATTAAACCCGATAACCGTTTTCACAACATTAGGGTTGTTTTTTTCTTCTTCATCGATAATTTTAGCAGCAGCAGTTGCTATATCAGCTTTTGAGCTCATTAAATCGTCATTTATTTTAATTATTAACTCAGGTGAAACCGTAGGTAGATCTCCTTGTAAGTTAATTATAAACTCATGTTTTAGATTTAATTGCTTGTAAGCAGCATAAACTCTGTCACTCCCGCTGGAAAGATTCGGATCCGTCATTACCGCGTTAAAATTATGTGCTTTAACCAGATCAAAAATTTGCCGGTCACCGCAGGCTACCAATACCTCCCCTACTCCGGATTTTCGCGCTTGCTCGGCAGCTCTTATTATCATAGGCTTGCCGGCGATATCAAGCAACGGTTTATTCGGCAATCTTGTGGAAGCTAAACGTGCCGGAATAATAACTACGGAGTTTCGGTTCATTATTTTACTGCTCCTGAAGGTTGTACTAAATTATCAACTATTGCTTTATAGTTAGCAATATCTTGGGCACCTATGATACTATTACCCGGTTTGGTAAGCAATGCCTCGGAAAGAATTTTCAGCACATTTGCATATGCGGTATTGAGTGACATGCGATCTTTAAAGTTTTTATATAACTCGGCAAGTAAGTCCTTTCTCTCCGTTATGATATAGGAGACAGCCTGCTTTAATACTCTTTTTACTTCTTCTTCGGAAAGCGGATCTTTTTTATTTATTATTGAATATAAATAAGGTTCCGAATAGTTGTTGAATTCGTTCCAATATTGCAAATCCCAATATATATTAGATTTTATATCATCGGCTCTTTGTGAATAGTCATTCTTAAGGTCATCTAAAGCCTGATTATAATTGCGGGTTAAATATAAAGCTTCAGCCTTAATATATTTTCTTTCAACCAATGCATTTACCATAGGAAAATCTTTATCACCCAATGCTAAAACTTCTAAAGCTAATTCAGGTTTCAGATTATTTATATCTATCTTAGCCAGCTTATTAATTGCCTCTTCCCTTTCCAAACCCGTTAACCTGTTTAAAACCTGGTAATGCAAAATTGCCGCCGCCCTATCCAGTAAATCAAGCCTTATCAAGCTATCAATAAACTTGGATATTATCTTATCTCCGGTATCCCCAAGCGGAATTAAATCCTTAAATTCATAGAAGATTCCCAAAACTTCCAAGGGAGCCATTTTTTCATCTCCGCTATTTAGGAAGAATTTGATAAATGTTTCGCTCATATTGCGTTGGACTACCATAGTATTATTAGAGTTTGGGTAATATTTAACAATTTTATTCCACGTTTTTAATGCTTCTATATACTTATCATCTTTATTATAAAGATTCCCTAAGTAATCCAATATATCTATTTCGAGCTGATCTCCGCGCCAAATATAAGTCAACTTATCAAGCTCATCAATTGCTTCTTCAGGATTTATCTTTGAATGCTCAAGTTGATACTTTACTTTCTCGAATCTGCACAAAGTTCGATTTAATGTATCAAATACATTTGCTATACATTCATCTAAATAAGGATTAGCTACTTTTTCCTGATTTTGTGAGAGATAGTATTTTGCGGTAATATAATTTAATCTATTCTTTAAATGCTCGCTTATACCTTTAGTATCGAGAGCTGAATTTACAATTTGCTCAGCTACCTTAAATTGCTTGTTTGCAACTTTATTATCAATTGTAACTATAGCTAATTCCGTAATTATATTGGGAGTATACCCTGATAAAAAATTAAGCGATGTATTTTCAAATAAGCTACCCACCCGGTTACTTAATATATAGTCTTTAGTGTTACCTGATGCATAAGCGATAATTGACTGCCAAAATCTGATTTCATCTCTGAAATTAATAGGTATGTCGGTAGTATCCATAGATTTAACTACTGTAAAGGCATCGTCATATCTTTTATTCATGAAATTTATGATTACTTCTAATAACTGAACTTTATAGTTACTTGAATACTCATAATTACTTTGCTTAATAATTTTGAGCATGAGGTTAGCTTCTTTATAAAGGTCATTTGCTAAATAAAGTAAGGCGAGCTTAGTATAAGTCGCTGCATTTTCATCTTTATTTAACCCTTCGAGCCCATGCATCAATTTATAATTTTCATAATTAAAATTTGCATCTTTAACTATATAAGGACGTAAATTTATAATACCTTTCTCATGACCGGTTAATTCGGATAACTTATTAATAAGCAGAGGCTTAACAACCTTTGATTTCTGCGGAATAACTTTTGCAGAGAGCGTCGTAATATCATCAGAGCTAATAAATAACACATCACCGTTTGCACTGTAAGATACTTCATCGGAAATTTTCCGTATAGCAACTCCCTGGATTGATTTAAATATATTAAAATCAACAAATCTCCTTTCCTTAGATACTTGCTTAAAGCTTTTCATAGGCACTATTAATAAGTTATCCCCGACAAACGGGTCAATAAAATCTATAGCATTAATGCTTTCTCCCACCTCTATTTCAACCCTGGAAAAAGGAAGCTCACCGGGTTTACTTTCCACATTTATATCGGAAGTCGACGGTGATATATTTTCATTTATCTCAAAAGTCCAATTTTCTTCATTTTTGGTAAGTTTTATTTGCGGAGTTTTTGTGAATATCGTAAACAGATCCAATACTAAAAAAGTATTGTTTTGATCTACCTCTTGTTGGCTTAAAGACTTAACCCAATAATTATCTTTATTAAACACAGAATTATTCTCTAATTCGAATGCATCATAATTAAATTTTTTATACTCATTAAATATTATCCAAAGCTTATTCCCTCTTATATAGGCAGCCGCTGCCGAATCCTTTTTAAAGGGAATTTCTATTGTTGCTTTAAACGGCTGTTGCTTAACTGAGATATAGCGGGAATCATTATCTTTCCCCTCTTGTGCTAATGTGTTTGAAGGTTCCTGACTTTGAGCTTTTACTTCCAAAGCAAAAGTTAGTAAAAGTAATATTGCAATTATTTTGCTCAATTTAAACACAAGCTACGCTGTTAAACAATTATACTGTAAATATGTTACTAAATAATTCAAATAAAATAAATTAGTATTTAAGATAAAGGCTATCACCCCGAAATTCATATGATTTGAATTTATTTAAAAAAGACATGCCAAGCAGAGGGATAGTTTCATCATAATCACTAACACTTACTGTAAAATTATTTAATTTAAAATCACCTAATTCAATTTCCCTAACTATCGCATTAGCTGTTCTTATTACCCCATTTGCCGTATACGCGGTATATATAAATTTCAAGTTCTCGGTACTAATTCCGATTTCTTGAGCTAAGTTTTTAGAAATTGAAACGTTGGTTGCACCTGTATCAACCATAAACCTAACTGTTTTTCCGTTTAAATTAAGATATAGGTAAAAATGCCCGTTATCAGCTTTTTTAACTACCATTTGCCCCCCACTACTGACTGCATACCCTGGTATAAGCTCGGCAGCCATTTTTTCTTTAACTTCAAATGCTGCATTTTTAAAAGTGTAAATAACTCCGAAAAATATGAATATAGCGACCCAATAAAGAGAATACTTTAAAAAGGGAATATTCTTATATCTTTTTGCTGCAATAAAAGAAGCTATTATTAGCATTAAAACTAAAATACTTCTTACTATTTCTACTTTTTCATGCTGCATACATTTTATTTTTCGGTTAAGTAAAATTATATCTTACTCTATCTGCTCTTTTGAGGCAATTGCTGAGATCATACGCATCAAGTTAAAGGGATATGAGAGTGACATTTTATGGAATTTAGTGTGGACTTCTAATTTTTCTATACATACCCTTAAGAGCTGGTTTTGACCAGGCAAGGATCATATATTTTCAAAAACTTATTTAGAAGATGGCAGGGTTCGAGTAGATAATAATGACTGCGAAGGAGCTAAGGCCAATGCCACTATCTATAGCATAATACAAACCTGCAAGGCTAATAATATTAAGGCGTATGCCTTCTTTTGCTTTGCACTGCAAAATATTAGAAAGGCTGGAACCGAGGAGCAGTTAAGAGCTTTGCTTCCTTACAACATTGATAAAAAGCTGCTAGCATAAAAGGTCGCTCCTGAATTTGAAGCTTACAGAGCAATTTAATTGACTAATATGGAGTAGATGTAGTAGGTTTTTCATTAAATTAATATGTTAAACAGATATGCATTTACAGTATGCCGAGGAATTGGGTTATTTAAAGATATAGGCAAAAGCATGCGTCAGGCATCTAAAGATAACGAAAAATATTATGGCAAAAGTGTACCGATTTTCCCTAAAGAATTAGAAGAATCATTAATTGAATCAGCCAACAAAACGCAACCGGACGTATTAGATATAGGTGCAGGGATTGGCATGACCGTATGGAGGGAATTGCTTTCTGGAGCAAATGTGGTAGCAGCTGATATTGCTTATAAGGATATGAGCGCAAGATTAGCATTTGAAACATATATAAGCAATAAAGTGCCACAGGATGTTTTGCAAAACAGATTAACTGTTCTAGACGATGATATCTTCTCACTAAATAAAATTAGCGGTTTATATCGAGAAGCGTTTGACATAGTTAACATCCAAAATGTAATACATTTTTATTGCCCTGAAGATATAAAGCTAATGATTGATGGCATTTATAACTTACTTAAACCAAATGGCATTGCTGTTGTGACAGCAAATTCCTTGTATTTACGTAAGATGTACATGGATGAAAAATGCGCTGAGATATACAAGAAAGCTACTGAAGCAAACAATGCTTTTCCAGGCTATATCAAAGTGTATATGCAAGCAGCAATGGAGAAGCATATATACTTCGATTCAACCAAAAATTGCCATAAAATAGAAGACATGCAAGACGATAGTTTGTGTTCGTTCAAGCAAGAACTTTTTGCGAAAGACGGTAATGCATACTTAACGAAAGTATGGAACGACTTCGATATTCAAAGTCTATCCCAGCTTTTTGCTAAAGATAGGTTTGATATCATAAGCGCATCGTATTACAGCCTTACTCTTGGTCCCGGCAGTATAGAAGACCCGGAACAATCCTTCTCCGTATCTATATCCGCAAGAAAAAAAGAAACAGCAGAACACTGACTTATTAATCACGATGATCAATACTATATGGATTGGTATGAATAATATTACAAACAACGGAAAAATATATGAAACAAGGTGAGATGCTGAGTATACTGGTTGGTGTGTTATCTGATATGCCGACTTTGCTTCAAAATAAATGCGATTGGAAAAGTTTAAATATTAATGACGAATTTCCCAATGTAGACCGAATATGGAGGCAGATAGGAAACATTCGAGTAAACCTCCATAGGATACATACAAGCAAAGAAAAACCTTTATTCCATTCTCATCCTTGGCCTAGCGCTATGGCAATATTGAAAGGGGAATATGAAACTGCAATAGGATACGGCAAAGAAAAGCCACCGATAATATACAGCGGAATTTTCACAACAGGCACCATGTATGAGATGCCGGATAAAGATACTTGGCATTATGTCATGCCGTTTAAGGAGCCATGCTATACTGTTATGGTTACCGGCTTGCCCTGGGATATCTCCCCGAGTAATCGCACTCTCGTGCCGTTGACTGATGATACCTTCGATGAAGTATACTCTTTTTTTCAACAATATTTTTGTAAAAGCAGATGATAGCCAAGGTATTCTTAACCTCATTTTCAACGGATATAATGTTATCAAGCTTTTCATCATCTTGAGTCACGATTGCTTCCCTTAACTCCAAGAGCTGTTTTTCTTTAGCCGTTTCTAACCCCTTATATCTAGCTATAGTACTAAATATACTCTTTAAGAATTAATAAAAGGTTAACCGCCAATGATTAAAAAATGGCGCATTCGGAGGGATTTGAACCCACGACCTTTGCCTCCGGAGGGCAACGCTCTATCCAGCTGAGCTACGAATGCTTATAAAATTATTCTTAAGAAATAAATTGGACATTTAATATTTCATAATATTTTAAACCTTTAGGCGTATAAACTTCTACGGTTTCACCTTTATTTCTTCCGAGCAAAGCTTTTGCAACTGGTGAAGAAAAAGAAATAGCCCCTTTGGCAATATCAGCTTCTATATCGCTTACGATTCTGTAGATCATTTCTTCTTCCGTATCTTCATCCACTAAAGTCACGGTTGCACCAAAAACTACCTTATCACCGCTTAAAGATTTAACATCAATAATTTCCGCCCTTGATAACTTACTTTCCAAATCAGCAAGCTTTGCTTCAATAAACCCCTGCTTCTCTCTTGCCGCACTGTATTCCGCATTTTCAGATAAATCGCCGTGCGCTCTCGCTTCAGCAATCGCAACAATTATGGCAGGCCGCTCAACGGACTTTAGCTTAGTTAATTCTTGGTTTAACTTTTCATATCCTTCAGGCGTAATTGGAAATTTATCCGACATAACTAACTCTTTATACTTAATTCAACGCAACCATTTTATATTTATAAATGATAAAATGCAAGATCAGTAAACTTATATTGCATAAAGTATGAGTAATTTTATATTATCTAGTAACACAAAGTCTTTTACTAGCATGGTTGCTACCTCTCTCACGCTCTTTCTCAGCACGTCCAGCTTTATTATCTTTTGGTTCTATATTCTCTTTTTCTTCCCTTGCTCTTTTTATTCTTGAGGCAAAACCGGGTTTTTCATTCTCCTCCATTAGTTGTAAAAATTTAATACTAGGATCCCATTCTACAGCTCGAGCAGAATTAAATATATAATGTGCTGTAGAATTAAAGCCTTGTGCATTTTGCCCGACATTAAACCTTTCTAACAACCTTTCACGAATTTTATTTTTTTCATTGAGAGCTCTTTGATTTTCTTCAACGATTTGTTGATTTCGCTCAATAATTCTTTGACTTTCTTCTCTTTCTTCCTGATCTTTTTTTAGGATAAGATTAGCGAGGTCTTCTCTTCTGCCGATATATAGCTGAAAGTTTTTCGTATCCATTGATAAATGGTATACATATTGTGTAAATAAACGCTCCGGAAAGTTAAAAGTTGAATCTTTCATATATCTATCTGCTTAACAATTTAATTAATGTGAAAGTTATATACAGAAGTATTATTAATATTTCACTAAGTTTTTTCATAATGCTTTATAAATTATTTCATAATACCAATATTAAAAAATTTGAGTAAAAAATTTTACCGTTACCTTACTTCATTTTCTATTTACAAATTGAGCAAACAATCATTAATATTATGTTGATAAAATGTTTTAAATGAAGATTAACTCTTTTAAATTATAAACATTTTCTAAACAGTTGAATATGATGAAGTAGTGTATATAATCACAGTCTTAAAAAATTACTTTGAGGGTTAGTTGCAATGGAAGGGTTTATTTCAGTAAGAGGCGCTAAAGAGCATAACTTAAAGAATGTCAGTGTTGATATCCCGAGAAATCAGTTGGTTGTAATTACCGGAGTCAGCGGCTCGGGTAAATCTTCTCTCGCGTTTGATACCATTTATGCCGAAGGCCAAAGAAGATATGTAGAAAGCTTATCCGCATACGCAAGGCAGTTTCTCGAACTACAGAACAAACCTGATATCGAATCTATAACCGGTCTCTCTCCGGCAATTGCCATTGATCAGAAAACCACTTCAAAAAACCCGCGCTCCACCGTCTCTACCGCAACTGAAATTTACGATTATTTACGCCTGTTATATGCCCGAATCGGGATACCTTATTCTCCTGCAACCGGCAAGCCTATTGAAAAGCAAACATCTTCGCAAATGGTGGAGATTATCAAAGAACTACCTCAAGATTCTAAAATATATATCTTAGCTCCGATAATTAAAGGACAAAAAGGTGAACATAGAAAAGATTTTCTAACCTTTAAAAAACAAGGATATGACAGATTTAGAGTTGACGGTATACTCTATGAATTTGATGAATTACCGATTCTGGATAAAAATAAAAAACATGATGTTGAAGTAGTAGTTGATAGGCTGGTTATTGATGAAAATTTAGGCAATAGGCTGGCAGATAGCATTGAAACAGGACTAAAACTAAGTGAAGGAATTTTATTTGTTGAAGTTGTTTCTATCCCCGAAGGTAAAGAAAGTAACCGTAAACCGGGTGAAGTTATTGTGTTTTCTGAAAAGTTTGCCTGCCCTATTTCAGGTTTTACTTTAACGGAAATTGAACCCCGTATTTTCTCTTTTAATAGTCCTTACGGTGCATGCCCGAAATGTGACGGGTTAGGTTCGGAAGTATTTTTTGATGCAAGTTTAATTGTCCCTCATCCTGAATTTAGCTTGAAAGAAGGTGCTATCGCCCCTTGGCATAAGGTTAATTACAAATTCGGTACCAGCGAAACAAAATTCTATCAACAAACCTTGGAATCAATCGCCAAACATTACGGGTTTTCGATGTTTAAACCTTTCAAGGATCTAGCTCCCGAAATTCAGGAAGTTCTCATCTACGGTTCTAAGGAGGAAGAAATAGATTTTATTTATGATGACGGCTTTAGAACTTCTAAAATAACACAACCTTTTGAAGGAGTTATACCTTATCTTGAAGAGAAGGTTTTAAGAACCGAGAGTGAGTTTATTAGGGAAGATCTCAGAAAATACCAAAGTAGCAAAGCTTGCCGTACTTGTAACGGTTATAGGCTAAAACAAGAATCGTTATGTGTAAAAATCGGGGGCAAAAATATCGGTGAAGTATGTAAACTTACTATCAGCGATGCCATAAAATGGTTTGAAAATCTTGAAAATTTACTAAGCTCTACACATAAGCAAATCGCAGAACGAGCTTTAAAAGAAGTAAGAAGAAGATTAGGATTTTTATATGATGTAGGCTTGGAATATATTACCCTAAATCGGGAATCGGGAACTTTATCAGGCGGTGAAAGTCAAAGAATTAGACTTGCTTCTCAAATCGGCTCCGGGTTAAGCGGTGTACTTTATGTATTGGATGAGCCTTCTATCGGGTTACACCAATGCGATAATGAAAGGTTACTCAGCACTCTTCGCAACTTACGTGATCTCGGCAATACGGTTATTGTAGTCGAGCATGATGAAGATACCATGATGTGTGCTGATTATATAGTAGACGTAGGTCTAGGTGCAGGTATCCACGGCGGTAAGATAATTGCAGCCGGAACTCCGCTTGAAGTAGCTCATACTGAAGAAAGTATTACAGGAAAATATCTTTCAGGCAGAGAGTTTATTCCGGTTCCGCAAAATAGAAGACCCGGGCATCCTAATAAATTTATTGAGATAACCGGAGCCAGAACTAATAATCTTAACAATATATCGGCCAGCTTTCCGCTCGGTACTTTTATTACTGTTACCGGCGTGTCCGGAAGCGGAAAATCAAGCTTTACTATCCATACTTTATATAAAGCTGCGGTTAAAAAACTTCATGGAGCTAAAGCAACTCCGGGAGAGCATGATAAAATAACGGGGCTTGAATATATAGATAAGATTATTGAAATCGATCAATCACCTATCGGTAGAACGCCAAGATCAAACCCGGCGACTTATACAGGGGCTTTTACCCCGATCAGAGATTGGTTCGCTTCACTTCCGGAAGCCAAAATTAGAGGATATAAGCCGGGCAGGTTCTCTTTCAACGTGAAAGGCGGCCGGTGCGAATCCTGTGAAGGTGACGGGGTTATCAAAATCGAAATGCACTTCTTACCTGATGTATATGTTAAATGTGAGGAATGTAACGGCGCAAGATATAATAAAGAGACATTAGAGATTACATATAAAGGAAAGTCCATCGCTGATATACTAAACATGAATGTTGAGGATGCTGCTATATTTTTTGAAAATGTTCCGCTCATCTATGAAAAACTTGCTGCACTCAAAGAGGTAGGATTAGGTTATATGAGCGTAGGTCAATCGGCAACGACTCTATCAGGCGGTGAAGCACAAAGGGTTAAACTTGCTAAGGAGCTTTCGCGTAAGTCTACGGGAAGAACACTTTATATCTTAGATGAACCGACCACTGGATTACATACTCACGATATCAGGAAGCTTTTGGATGTTTTACATAAGTTGGTTGACTCCGGAAACACAGTGCTTGTTATTGAACATAATTTGGATGTAATTAAAACTGCGGATTATATTATTGATATCGGCCCCTATGGCGGTGACAAAGGTGGTAACGTTGTTGCGGTCGGAACTCCTGAGGAAGTGGTTAAATGCGAACAAAGTGTTACCGGCAGATATTTAAAACCATATTTAGTAAACGGTAGAAGCCCTTTAAATGCCAATAATATTTAAAGTTTACCGTTATTTATTACCGTATACTAAAAAACCGTTAATTATTTAGTTATAAAAGCAATAAGTTTTTTATTGCTTTTATAACTTATATTTATTAAAAAATATGCTTCTAAACTTATGGTTTTTATTTTATGCAATTAGGGTTGTATCAGCATTTTAAAGGTAATTATTATCAAGTTCTCAGTGTATGCATTCATAGTGAAACTCTTGAAAAACACGTGATCTATCAAGCTTTATACGGAGATTATAACCTATGGGTTCGTCCCCTTTCTATGTTTGAAGAAAAAGTTGTTTATAGGGATAAAGAGCAACCCAGATTTAAGTTTATAAAAAATACTAATACCGGTAATTTTGATAAGCATTGACCCGGCGTTCACTGCTTTTTTTATTACTGCTTGTTATTATAGCTACCGAGGCATAAAAATTATATAAAATAGGTTAAACCAAATAATTATTGGAAGGTTATAATATAAATTAATCCTTAAACCTGACCTTAGCTTTCTTGATTTTGCGCTTATCAGCATCAATGATTTCTATCCTTAAGCCGGAAGGATGATCGAATTTTTCGCCGATTGCGGGTATTTTACCTAAATATGCCAGAATAAATCCGCCGAAAGTTTCGAAATCATCTTCATCTTTAGCTAAATCTACTTTGAATTTCTCTTCAATTTCTTCAATGCGAGCCTTGCCGTCTACAGTAATAGTACCTCCTTCAACTTTTACCAATTCCGGCTCTTCACTATCATCGTGCTCATCTCTTATATCCCCCACGATTTCTTCTACCAAATCCTCAATAGTGACCAACCCTTCCGTGCCGCCGTATTCATCAAGCACAATTGCAATATGTATTCGTGCTTGGCGCATTTTAGTTAATAAGTCGACCAATTTCATAGAACGCGGTACATAAATCAGCTCTCTTAAAACTTTCTCCATTTTAAACTCTTTTTCCTTCCCGACGAAGAGAATAAAATCTTTCATATGGACAAACCCAATGATTTCATCCAAATTTTCTCTAAAAACCGGGATTCTGGTATGCTCTTCTTCAATGAACTTCTGCTTTAATTCTTCAAAAGTAGCATTTTCAGTAATGCCGATAATAAAAGTTCTCGGGATCATCACTTCATAAGCTTTCAAGTCTTTAAAATCAACAAAGTTTTGCAGCATTACTTTTTCTTCGGAATTTATCGTATCTTGAAGATCATGTTCTTTTATTAACTCATTTACTGACTCTTCAAGGGTAACCATTTTAGGTTTGATAATTTTAGCCAGTAGAAACATAAAATATTTAAAAGTAAGCCGATGATTATTTTTACCCGGGTGTTCGTCTTTAATTTTCATTTCACTCATATGGATTCTGCTTTGTTAATATTAATAAGGGTTTGATATATTTAATTTTGTTAAAATTTTTACTTCCAGCTGTTCCATTTCTTCGGCTTCACTTTCATCTTCATGATCATAACCTATTAAGTGCAGTATGCTATGCACGAGCATATGTGCTAAATGGTGCATAAAAAGTTTATCCTGCTCTATTGATTCGTGATATATAGTTGTGTAACTTAATGCTATATCTCCCAAATATATTTCCTTTTCCTTCTTTAAAACTTTAAGGTAATTGCCTGGTTTCAAGTCATAATTCGGGAAAGAAAGCACATTGGTCGGCTTATCTTTATCTCTGTATTGCCGATTTAATTCCTGCAATTTATCATCATCGGCAAGCAATACGGAAACCTCAATTTTCTTTCTCATTTCGGTAAGTTTAAGTTCGACGAGTGTATGAGTTATAACTTGCTTGATGAAATCTTCGGGCTCACAATCAAGTGTATTCCATAAAGATGAGTCGTTGATCAATTCAACTTCAATGTTAGAAAAATTTATACTATCGGGTTCTTCTTCAGCTTTGCTCATATGCATCAATAATTTTTGAAGTTAAAGGATGTCTTACTACATCACTACTACCAAATTTTACTATACCGATTTCCGGTATGTTTTTTAAGCGGTTGGTAGCGTCAATAAGGCCGGATTCAATTGTTTTCGGCAAATCAATCTGGGTTATATCTCCTGTTATTACCATTTTAGAACCATAACCCAAACGAGTCAAAAACATTTTCATTTGAAGAGAAGTTGCATTTTGCGCCTCATCTAAAATTACAAAGGAATTACTTAAAGTTCTGCCGCGCATAAAGGCAAGAGGTGCAATTTGGAACTCTTGGGTGGCAAAATACCTTTCCACGTTTTCACTTGGCAGCATTTCAAACAACGCGTCATATAACGGCCTTAGATAAGGATCTACTTTATCTTTAATATCTCCCGGCAAAAACCCTAACTTCTCCCCTGCTTCCACTGCCGGACGAGTCAAAATTACTTTTTCTACCTGTTTTTTTAAAAACATTGAAACTGCGGCAGCTACGGCTAAATAAGTTTTCCCCGTGCCTGCCGCACCGATACCGAACACTATATCCTTGGTATGTAGCAATTCTAAATAGGCATGCTGATTCTTATTATAAGGTATGACTTCTTTTTTCCGGGTTTTAAGTACGTATTTACTCTCTACTCTTTGTTTAATTTTGAGTTGTTCAAGATCGGCCGTTCCAACGGTAAATCGGACGGCTGCTTCAATATCAGCTTGAGTTACTTCTTTTATACCGTTTTTTATGCGCTCATAAAGCCAATCAATTACATGCGATGCACGCCTTGAACTTTCCTGATCACCGGTAATTGCAAGATAATTCCCTCGGGAAGAAATATGTACAGCCAAGCTTTGCTCTATGAACTTTATATTACTATTTTGCTCACCGAAGAGTATAGGCAATAGGCTGTTATTATCAAAAACTAAACTAACCGATGTTTCCATCAATAAATTTTACTACATTTCATAAAGATTATATTATAAGTAATTTAAATTTTTATCAAGGCTTTATATATTGAAATTAATCGTTTGAAAGCATTCCGGACGCCGCCATAAATAAAAAAGTACGCATAAGAAATAAATATCTTTCCTTAAGCGCACTTTAGTTTTTAAAGATTTTAAGCCTTTATTAAACTTAGAAAGTATACCTTAAACCCACAGTCACTGCATGAGCACGCAGGCGGGTTGAAGCAGCTAAATTATCAAAATTATTGCCATAATTATCTATCGCATTTGTAGAAGTAGTTACCTTCCCTAAATAATAGTATTTATAGCTAATATCAATATGCGTATTATCCACAACTTGAAAACTTGCACCGGCTCCTATATTCCATGCAAGATTGTTTTTCTTATCACCTTTTAGCGTTTCTTTGACATTAGTACTTTTATTTACTGCCTCATAGTCTTTAGCTACATTATGCGCCATCCCGATACCAGCGGTCAAATAAGGAGTAAAGCCGTTATAATTACCGACATCAAAATAAGCATTTAATATCGCCACATTACTATGAAATTTTTGGCTGATTGCAGAAGGTATATTGTTAACTGTTATATCATGGGAAAATTTAAAGTTATTAGCTCTTAAGTAATTAAGGTCTACTCTAAAGTTCTCATCAAACTTATAACCGGCACCTACCCCGAAGGCTAAGGAATTATTTGGCTTTTTATTAGCATAATCATCCCCTTTTAGTTTAGTTGGGAACCCCCCTCCTAAATCAAGCCGAACATAAGGGTTAGCTTCCGCGCTTGCCAATAGCGGCAAGAAAGATACAATTACTGCGCCATATACTATTTTTTTCATTATTATTACCTTATAAAATTTATCTTTTATTCTATGCACAATCATGCCAAGCATTATTAAAATTAAAGCCTGATTCACAGATATCAATACAAAGGGTATTATTTGTCCCGTATTTAGGTGTGCAATAATCCGTTATATGATCTAAAGTTTGTTTAACTACGGATCCTATATGGTCAAAGGTATCGTTTTTACCTCTTAAACCGGAAGATATTGTTGCTATATCAAATCCGTCAGCCTTAGCACTTTCAAGCACTAAAGTACTTATCGAGTCATCTATATTATATTTGTCTATAGGAGCATTTAAGCCTATTTTTAAAGCACTGTCATTCAATTCACTAAATAAAGTGGAATTCACTTGATAAGCTTTAAATGTATTAATTGTTTCAACTATGTTTGTTGAATTAATAGCATTAAAGCCTTGATTAGCAAGTTTACTATTAAACGTACTTAATAGCTGCGCATCATTTTTATAATTTTTAAGAATGTTTAGTTCATTTATTACTTGGTCAATATTATTTTGATTAACAGAAGTAGAGGTTACCCCTTCGCTAACAAGCTTATTATTTAATTCCGTCAGAGTATCAGCGGCAACTTTATAATTTTTTAAAGCTTTTAATGCATCTGCTATTTGATCTGTATTAATATCAACATTTCCAGACTTCAGTACAGATGTTGGTGTTATTTGTGCATCTTGCTGCATTCTCTTAGTTAACCCATCTAAAGCACTCATATCATACCTCTTTTATTAATTATATTAACCTTCAAAACTGACTACCACCATATCTCGAATAAAACTTAACTGTCAATATTTTATTTTTATACTAAATATAATATCAATAAAAGTGATTTATAGGATAATTTCACGCATAAGGTAAAATTTCAAGAAATGTACATAATATAGGATATTTAATATTTCTTTTAACCCCTTATCGAACAAAGGGTTTTTAAACGCAGGATTAATTTAATAGTAAATTATTCACAGTCTGAATCATACTTACAGGCGTAAAATCTATCTACTAAATCATCAAATTCATTTTTACATTTCACATAATCTTTTTCTATTCTTTTATACCAACCTTTTTCCATAAAATGTTTTTCTTTAAATAATTCATACTTTTCCTTTAGCTGCTCATGCGCAGCCGCCTCTTCTTCAAACTTCTCAGCCGCTTTTAACTTCTCTTTAAAAAAATTTATGGGAATATCAGGTGAATTTAATGCTTCATCAACAGTAAAACCCATTCCTGTTAACTTAAATAATTCTTCAAGCAAACTGATTTTTATAATTTTTATTGAATCCCTTACTTCCGACTGATTCTGTACCGGCGAAACAGTTGGGCTTTGCACCGGAGGGCTTGGAGCTATTGTACTCATTTCTTCACCTCTTAAATTACTGTTAATTTAACAACTGAAACTACCCATACATTACTGTTAATTAAATTTAAATGTCAATATTTTATTTTTAATTTAAATATTATATTGTTATATAAAAAATATATAAAGAATAACAAGTTTTAATATAAAGTTATAAAGCGGCTTAATAAGTTGGTTTTTAAAATATTTTTTCATAAACTTTATCACTTCAAAAACTACTAAAAATTTAACTCATCCAATCTATACTAACCAACCGTAAAAGCTTAGATACAACATACTTTACTTTTGAAAAAAATATCTTAATATCTTATAAATATACATTATTTAAAAACCGTTAAGTTTTGAGGTAGAATAAGGGAAAATGGGAATCGAAAAATCTCACTCGGCAGGTTTGTTTCCTTATGCCTGTCTTAAAAGTTTATTAGTTGCTTTTGTTATTATCTTTAACTCCCTAACCTTTACTGCCTATGCGAACGATATTACACGCTCAACCAGATATGCGGCATTAGTTTTGGATTCGACGACCGGGAAAGTTATATACTCAAAAAATGCGCATGATTTACGTTATCCGGCTTCACTAACTAAATTAATGACGGTTTATTTAGCATTCGAAGCTTTAGAAAGCGGAAAATTTACTATGAATCAACAAATTGTTGTTTCCGAACGGGCTAGCCAAGAAATTCCCCGTAAATTAGGGTTAAGAGCCGGAGAAAAAATTACGGTTAGAGATTGTATATATAGCACCATAGTTATCTCAGCTAATGATTCCGCATCCGTACTTGCCGAGGCGATAGCCGGAAGTCAATGGAGTTTTGCCAAAATGATGAATAAGAAAGCTAAGGCTTTAGGCATGACCAGAACCAATTTTACAAACGCACACGGCTGCCATGACAAAAATCAGTATACCACCGCGACCGATATGGCAAAGCTTGCACTGGCTCTCAAAAAAAAGTTTCCTAAGTATTATCCGCTCTTTTCAAAAACTGCCTTTACCTACAAAGGCAAAGTGCTGAACGGTCATAATCATGTAACTAAAAGATATGCCGGCGCCGAAGGATTAAAAACCGGTTATATAAGAACTTCAGGATTTAATCTGATTACTACGGCTAAAAAACCTCATGGTCACTTGGTAGGGGTAGTTTTCGGCGGGGAAAATGCAAAGATAAGGGATGATCATATGATAAAAATTCTGGATTTGGGTTTTTGTCATCTTTCTGAAAAGAAAGGGATTTATAATCCTAAATGCATTAAAAAATCACCTATCCTCATTGCTGCTAACAATGCAGTATCACACAAAAATATCTTCAGCATAGTTGATAATAATGAGCCGATAAAAACCGCAAGCTTAGATAGTAAGAAAGTTAACCCCTTACTCAAAACTAAAAAATCCAAACAGCTTATAGCTCAAAATGAAATTAAAGATATTAACCCATTAAGCGTCCCAAGCAGTGGGCAAGATTCCAAGAATACTACGCCTAAAAAAGCCAGAATTTAATTTAGAAAATTATAGGAGTATATGTCTCTCAGAACCAGATTGTTTGTTGAACATCTATTTACGGAAGGGGAAAATATTAACTTAAATGAAGAACAATCGCATTACCTAAGCAATGTTTTAAGATGCAAAACTCATGAGCTATTAAGAGTCTTCAACGGGAAAGACGGAGAGTGGGAAGCGACTATAATCGGGATCAGCAAGAAACACGTTATAATCAATTTAATAAAGCAATTAGTCTCTCAAACAAACCAAGCTCCCTTACACTTCGCATTTTGTCCGGTTAAAAACGTTACACCGAGCTTTGTCGTACAAAAAGCAACGGAATTAGGAGTAACGGAGATATGGCCTATTACTTCAAGACGCACGGTGGTAAACAAAATAAACTTGGAAAAACTTAATAAAAGCGCTATTGAAGCTGCGGAACAATCAGAAAGATTATGTATACCTAAAATTCATCCTATGCAAAATCTTGCCGACTTTATGAAATGCAAACCTTTTGACGGCAACCTAATATTCTGCTATGAGAAAGCTGACCCCTTAAGGGTTCAACAATTAAAAAGCAAGTTAAAACAAACCGGAAATTGTATATTGATCGGCTCTGAAGGCGGGTTTAGCTCTGAAGAAGCAAATCTTATAAGAAGCTTGGACTATGCAGTTGCAGTTAATTTCGGAAGACGAATAATGCGTGCGGAGACCGCCGGCATTGCCGCAATAAGTTGCTATAATACAATAATGGATAACTGGAAATAAATAATTTGATAAGCTAAAGGTTTAAGAAGTGCAGAGGACAGAAGATAATAAATATTTAAAAATATCGGAACATCTAAACAAAGTGGTAGCTGATAAGTCTGCTCAAATGAAAGAGTGGATATTTTCAAATTATAAAGAAAATAAAAGGCCGTTATACGGCTCCGTAGATGTTAGAAACTCAGGTTTTAAGGTTGCGCCCGTAGATACCAACCTCTTCCCGGCAGGTTTTAATAACCTGGATGTACACGGGTTACAAAATGCTAAGGCAGAATTTACGGAAATGTTTAAAAATAACAAGCCGGGTAAGATACTTATCATACCTGAAAATTTTACCCGCAACCAAAATTATTTTGAAAATTTGCTGGCATTAAAAAACATAGTAGCTTCCGACAATATAGCGGTAGAATTCGGGTCACCGCATATTACGGATATTCAAGAATACAACGCATCCTCAATAATTACACTTAATCCTATTATTCGCCATCATAATACAATTTATATTAAGCAAGACTGGAAACCTGATTTAATTATTTTAAATACTGATCTTACCGGTGGAGTTCCGGAAATTATTGAAAATATAACTCAACCTATTATACCTGAACTAAATAAAGGATGGCATAAGCGGAGAAAATTTACTCACTTTACTGCTTATAATAAAATTGTTGAGGAATTTTGTCGGGAGTTTTCTTTGGATCCGTGGCTGATTTCCACCTACATTGCAAAAACCGAAGATATTGATTTCCGAAATAAAGTAGGGTTAGAAGAAGCCGGATCATTGGTTGATAATATAATTGAACAAATTAAATTAAAATATGAAGAATATCAGATAACCTCACCCCCGTATGTTTTCATCAAAGCTGATAACGGAACATTCGGAATGGGCATCATGATTGCAAGTAGCGGTGATGACATATTAAATATTAATAAAAAAAAGCGCCATTCCATGGATGTTATAAAAGAAGGAGTACTTAATCGTGAAATTATTATTCAAGAAGGCGTACCCACTATCCATAACATAAACTCCTCTCCTTATGAAAATATAGCATATGCGATCAGGGGTAATATAGTTAGCTTTATCAGAAGAATAAATTCATCGCGCGATCACTTAACTAATTTGAATTCTTCAAATGCCAGATTTACTTGCAATAGCGATTTTATATATAACTCTGAAGCATTAGTCGCTGAGCTTGCTTTACTTGCAAGTGTTTATGAATGAATAACACATATTACTTTTTAAAACTAAGTACCCCTACCTCTTTTTTCATCCTGAGGTAAATTTCTCTCATTTTCCAATTTCTCTGCAAAAGTTTGCTCTCCTCCGCGCTTGCGTTTATTTGATCCTGTATAGGTGAGAGCTTCTTCTGTATCTGAGTCGTCTATTATAATTATAACCTCACGATCATCTTGAGGTAGGCTGGATTGCTGAACTATAACTTCATTCCAGTCTTCATAACCATTAACCCGGCTCATAACGCACTCCCCTAACCAAGTTCCTTGTTCAGTAGCAATGATTGGCTGTATATGATCTGCTTTAGCCTTTTTTAACGGTCTTAAATTTTTATCTTCCACCCTAATTTTTAAAAATTCAGCTATCTCTTCCGCACCTTCCAGTTTGGCTCTTTCTAATGCATTGCTTAAATAAATATTGTATATATCAATATCAATGCATTCGTATTCCACGAGTATTTTAACGATAGGCAAATTTTGATTGGAAATTGCATAATATAAAGGTATTTCCCCACTATTCGTTTCTAAAAAAACATTAGCTCCCCCTTTTATAAGTCTTTTTGCTATGTCTAATTTATTGTTAAGTACCGCTAGATGTAAAGGTGTTGCACCATCATGAGCTCCGGCATTTATAATAGCTCCGGTATTTAATAGGCTATCAATAAAAGTTACATCATCCAGTGTTACTGCTTTATGTAATGCTGTATAACCTTTGCTGTTGCATTCATTAATATAGCCTTTATTTTCTTCATTGATTAAAAAGAAGTATATAAAGTCTCTTGCGGTAGGGTTTTCTTTTTCCAATATTTCAATATAGTCATCTCTGAGGGTGCTTTGCTTCATTTTAATACACTCTAAAAAGTATAAAATTCTCTCAAGCTAGCACTATAGCACAAATATATTAAAGAAATATTACCGGAAGAAAATTTTATTATTAAATTTTATTATTTTTTATACAAAACCTATTAAATAGAATAAAATCTAATCATTTACACAGTCGCTAAGAATAAACTCATATTTTTCATTAAAGTATTTTGAAATCCCTGCATTATTAGAGAATATCCAACCGCTAAACTGCTTATCCAGCTCATTTTGCTTGGAAACCGTATAAAATTCAATCCATGCTTTACTGTCAGGTAAAAGTTTTTTTTCGTTCTCCTTCCAACAGCTAAGAATTCTGATAGCAATTTCATCATTAAACATAATAGGTTTTTGGAGATTAACCGTTACAATATCCATCTTACCCATTTTTTTATCAACAATATTGATTTGAGCGGTATTATAGAAGCTCCCCCTTACCCCTTGCCTTTCTATCTCTTCCGTACTCGCTTTATCCAGAGCACTAAAGATTGATTCATCTATTTTTTTTACAAGGGTGCTGTCATTATTTTCCGCAGCAAATACCGTATTCAAAAAAATAAAAATAAAAGCTAAAAATTTAGCTGGGATTTGCAGCATGCGAAGTATCCGAAGAATTATTATTATCCTTTTGTTTCTTATTGCCATCCGTAGAACCGAAAATAAACCTGGCAATTAAGCTCTCAAAACTAATAGCAGGTTGAGTGAATTCAATTCTACCACCTTCTTTCAGCAATTCTTCATCCGCTCCGGGTGCAAGGGAAATATACTTATCACCCAGCAAACCGTTACCGATAACTTCAGCTGAACTATCAACAGGAAGCTTATAATCATCGTTTATAACGAGCTCAATTACCGCATTATAACTTTTCGGATCCAATCTGAGAGAGATAACATTACCAACTTTAACCCCGCTTAATTTAACATCACTTCCGATATTAATACCGTCAATTCTGGTAAACTGAGCAGTTACCTTATAACCTTTAATATCCTTATAATTTATACTGCCGCTTTTATAAGCGATTATTATAAAGCCTACTGCAACCGCAAGCACTATAAACCCGACCACTGTTTCAAAAATATTCTTAGACATTTCCTCTCCCGTTATTGATTTGGTTTCCAGGCTTCATAATCACCGGTAGCCTTTCTTCTCTTTCCGTCACCTAAAACATGACCGCTAGGATAATATGCAAACTCCGTACCGGTTAAATTCGGTACTTTTTCTTTTTCCCATTTATATAATTTTTTATCTTTTTGCGGCACTTCATCCGATTGATAATGCAACCAGCCATACCACACAGGCGGAATTTTTGAAGGCTCAGGTATACCTTTATAATAGACCCAACGGTCATTTCTGTTAAAATCTCTATGAAAACGCTTTGATTCATAGTATCGATTACCGAACTGATCCTCCCCCCTACACTTGCCGAATAGCTTTGTATAAATCCAAATTGTTAAATTCATAGAAAAATTATATTTCCTCTCTTTATTAATATAATAATATTATTGCCCGGAGAATAAGTCAATTCAGTTATCTGATATACTCGGATAAAACTGCTTCCATTGAGGTTGAGGTCAAGCCTAATTCTTCAAAACCGTTCTTAGTTTTTAGTAAAACATTATCGGTTTTAAGTAACTCAACTTGGTCACAAGTAAGTAATGGCCGAGGTAATAAACTTAAAATTGCAGCCATAACTTTAGCAAATATGAATGGAATATTTACCAACGGCTTTTTTCTGCCGGTCAATTTAAATATCAATTCATATATCTCTCGCAAAGTATAGACTTTTGACCCTCCCAACTCAAAAACTTTTCCGCTAATATTATCTTTAACTAAACATATACCCACAGCTTCAGCAATATCCGAAACATAAACCGGCTGAAACCTGCTTCGGCCGCCGATTAAAGGAATAACGGGGAACACGGCAATAAGTTTTGCAAACATATTTATAAAATTATCCTCTCTTCCGAACACTACGCTTGGGCGAATAATCACTGAATTCGGAAATGTCTGAAGCACAGCTTTTTCACCCTCAAGCTTAGTTGAGGCATATTTGGAAGTATGATTTCTATTTACTCCCAGCGCTGAAAAATGTATCAATCTTTTAACATTGTTATTAGAACATGATAATGCAATATTCTTTGCAGCTTCTAAATGTAACTTGTTAAATTTTTGTTTACCGCTTTCAAACAGGATGCCAACCAGATTTATTACATATGTTGAACCTTCAACGTTTTTTTCAATGTCTTTAAAACTTTTAATATCCCCTTTAATAAAAGCAACTTGCCCGACTGAACCGCAAACTTTCAGCTGATTATTCTCTTCCGGATTACGGGAAATTATTTTTATCTTAGCCCCCGTCTTAGCTAGTTCTTTTACAATATAACTTCCGATAAAGCCGCTACCGCCGAAAATAGTTATTGTATCATTTATACCGATCTTTTTCATAATTTTATGTTAAAAAAGTAAATAAGTTTTTGTTTAATATAATCTACACCTTGCAAATTACTTTCTACCCTATTAAAGATAATAGTAACAGTCAAATTTATTTGGGTGCTTTTTGCCTTTTGAATATTGCTATTTATGGTATTTATATTTTAAATTGGTTAGTATTCAAGAGTTAAATTAATTAAGGAGAAGACAATGTTAAAAGATTTACTTGCGCAAAGAAATAATTTTACTCTACCTCAGCTGCCTTATGCCAAAAATGCACTGGAACCTTATGTCTCTGAAGAGACCTTGTCTTTTCATCACGGTAAGCATCACCAAACCTATGTTACAAACTTGAATAACTTAATAAAAGATACTCCGTTTGCTGAAATGGGATTAGAAGATATTATAAAGGAATCTTATAAAAAAGCTGATAAGGTGGGGATTTTTAATAATGCCGCGCAAGTTTGGAATCATGCTTTTTTATGGCATTGTATGAAAAAAGACGGCGGCGGCTTACCTTCTCAAACTTTACAAGATAAAATAAATAAAGATTTCGGAAGCATGGAAAAATTTACTGAGGAATTCAAAAATGCGGCTATTACTCAGTTCGGAAGCGGTTGGGCATGGCTGATTTCAGATAAAGATAAGTTAAAAGTAATAAAGACCGCTAATGCCGAACTTCCTATGGTTTTAGGTCAAAAAGCCCTTCTGACTATCGATGTTTGGGAACATGCATACTATTTGGATTATCATAATCGCAGAGCTGATTATGTAAATACGTTTATAGAAAAGCTAATTAACTGGCAATTTGTTGAAGAAAACTTTAATTCAAGATAGATTATTAATTGAGGCGGGGAAATATAATTTAGGAATCATATGAAATTTATAGATAAAATAAAAGGATTATTGAAAAAAGAGGAGCAGTCAAAGGAAGCTACGCTTTCATTAAAGAATTGGTACTCCGAACGCTATGAAAAAATGCTTATACAACGCAACCTTTTGTTTCTAGTTTGTATCATTTCATTGATTACTATAGCACTTTCAGTGCTTGCCATCAGGTATATAAAAAGTACCCGCTCAATTGAACCCTTTGTAATTGAAATTGAGCGAAAATCCGGTGTACCTACCGTTGTGGAGCCTGTGAGCGTTAAAGCTTACTCGGCGGATGACGCCGTTAAAAGGTATTTTGTTATGAAATACATAAGAGCAAGAGAAGAATTCATTTTCAATTCCTATGATTATAATTACAATACGGTAGTAAGGGTTCTTTCTTCGGAAGATGTGTATTATAGTGACTATAGACCCAAATTCAGTATTAAAAACCCTAATAGCCCGTATAATTTATATGGTAATAATAACTATAGAACGGTAAGCTTAAAATCTATAATTTTCCAATCACCGACATCTGCACAGGTTAGAATTAGGATGGAAGTAAAAGGAATAATGAACCAGGTAATGGATAAAATTTGTTTCGTAGAATTTAAATTTGCTAACTTACAAATGAATGATGATGAGAGGTTAATTAATCCGCTAGGATTTAAAGTAACCTTGTATAGAATTGAAGATGAACAACAAAGAGGAGCATAGCAAAGATGTGTAGTTTAACTAAAAGATTTATTTTATTAATATTATTAATCTTACCTTGCGCATTTGCTCATGCCGATCAACCTATCGCAATCGACAGCAGAATAAAAACTTTCGTATATAGTGAAAACGAAGTTTTTAGAGTGGTTGTACATTACGGATATCAGACGAGTATTGAATTTGCCGACGGTGAAGAAATACAAACTATTTCAGTAGGAAACAGCTTTGCATGGCAGTTAATTCCCGTCGGCAGAAGGCTCTTTATTAGACCGCTTGAGGAAAACATTCTTACTAATATGACAATCATAACCAATATGAGAACATACCAATTTGAAATTCAATCAAGATTACTGTCATATACAATTGATGAGGAATTGGTATATGTAGTCCGATTCTTCTACCCTGATGATGAAACCGATCAGATTAAACCTCAAGTTAAAAGCTTTTCAGAACAGGATGCTATACCTGTCGTAAAACCTTTCAACTTTAATTATACCCTTTCCGGAGCTGATAGAATTGCACCGATTAAAATATTTGATGACGGGATAAATACGTTTTTCGAGTTTCCTTCAATACGAAACGTTCCGCAAATAAGTACTGTGAGCGGTAAAACTTCGGTAAAACTCGTTCCTAAAATAAAAGGAAAATATATTGTAGTTAACACGGTTGCCCCGGAATTTGAGCTATCTGATAATATGGATATCGTGAAAGTATATAATGAGAATTATAAAAAATAAATAATGGAATGATGATGCCAGACGATAAAAATAATAAAGTAATTGAGGTCGATGCCAACCATACCGAGGCTTCCGGCAGCGAAGCGGAGCCTTCAAGTGCGTCCTCGGAAAATAGTAACGAACAGGGAAGCCAAGCAAGCCAATTTTCTATAGTTGCTTCTACACCACAACATAAAAAGGTTATGGCGATTGGAATCGTAGTAGTTACCATCGGGGTATTATACTATATATTTTTCGGGCGCCCTTACTCCCCGGAAGAGATTAAAGATAAGAAAGAAAGAGAAATAGCAGCTCAAAAAGAAGAATTGCTGAAAACCTCGGCACCGGTAACTAAACCTGCGGAAGCAACCGTAAGTATAACTCCTCCTAAATTACCCGACCCTCCTCCGCTTACCGACCCGACTCCTCCGGAGCCGCCTCCCCCCCCTACTCCGCTCGTTCCCTCTTCCCCGTTATTTAACCAATCAAATAACGCACCGATTATTAATAATATCGTAAAATCTAATTCAGACGATCTTGAAAGGACGAAAAAACTGGAAGCTAAACGTAAAGCAGGCATGATTGTGGTGGGTGGCGGAGGAGCATTTTCTACTACAGATAAAAAAGGTGCAACTGATGAAAAAGACTCTGGGGAATCCAAGAAAAAAAACAAAGTTGATTTTTTAGGCTTCGGTAACGGCTCTTTGGACGGCGTTTCACTTTCCAAAACCTCTTCCGAACAGGTAACGGCGACTAAGATCGGTAATACCGATTTAATTATTGCACAAGGAAAAGTTATTAATGCAGTTTTAGAGACGGCAATTAACACTGATCTGCCGGGAATGTTAAGAGCTGCTATTGTCCGTGACGTCTATGCCGAATCGGGCAAAAATATTTTGCTTCCGAAAGGCTCAAGGGTAGTTGGAACTTATGATTCCGAAATAAAAGACGGCCAAACCAGGGTAAGCATAGTTTGGGATCGAGTTATAAGGCCGGATGGTATTGATCTTGCAATTTCTTCTCCGGGCACCGACCAACTCGGAAGAGCCGGAGTTGAAGGTAAACTTGATAACAAATTCTGGACTAAATTGGGCTCGGCATTACTCGTTTCATACGTAATACCTGTGCTTGCCAATAAATTTACTAATGTGAATAAAAACGATCAAGTAAGCACTACTACAACTACAGGTGTCGGTGGTACATCGACTACTTCGCAATCAACTTTTGCTGCTCAACAAGCTCAGGAAGCTTCTGATCAATTTACAAAAGTAGGTAAAGAAATAGTTGAAAAAACCTTCTCTACTAAACCGACAATTACCGTGAACCAAGGCGCTTATATAAATATTTACGTTAAAAAAGATCTGGTCTTCCCTTCAGGATTTACTTCAAACAGCGCACAGGTACTGAAATGACCTTAACCGCTTTAGAAACTTATCTTGAACCGTTAAAAAAGATCTTTGCCGAAGAGGATGTTAATGAAGTCTCAATTAACCGTCCTTTCGAAGCATGGATTGAAAAGAGGGGAGATATCAGATATGAAAGCATGCCCGAACTGGACTTCGATCACCTGCGGGGTTTAAGCCTACTGGTTGCGCAATCGACCGATCAGAAAATAAGTGAAGAAACCCCGTTACTTTCCGCAACTCTTCCTAACGGTTACAGGATCCAGATTATAATACCTCCTGCTTGCGAATCGGGAACCATCGGCATGTCGATCAGAAAGCCTTCTACAATTAAAATGAGCCTGGATGATTATGAGAAAATGGGAGCTTTTGACAGCACGGCCATCGAAGAAGAACACGATGAAGCAAGAGAAATTTTAAATAATTATCTTAAGAATAAAAATATTAAAGAATTCTTAAAAACCGGAATCCTCTCCAGAAAAAATATTATAATCAGCGGCGGTACTTCCACCGGTAAAACAACGTTTACCAATGCCATGCTCCGTACCATCCCTAAAGAAGAGCGTTTAATCACTTGTGAAGATGCAAGAGAAATAGATTTGAGCAGTCATCCTAACAGACTGCACCTATTATCATCCAAAGGTGGACAAGGCCGTGCGAAAGTAACCACTCAGGATCTGATCGAAGCATGTTTACGTTTAAGACCGGACAGAATCATTGTAGGAGAACTGAGAGGCGCCGAAGCATTCAGCTTTTTAAGAGCGATAAACACCGGCCACCCGGGCTCGATATCAACATTGCACGCAGATACTCCGCTAATGGCACTTGAGCAATTGAAGCTCATGGTTATGCAGGCAGGTTTAGGAATGCCGCCCGAGCAAATTAAAGAATATATTTTAAATGTTATTGATGTTGTTGTACAATTAAAAAGAGCCGGAAAAGGTAAACGATATATATCGGAAATTTACTTTAAAGGATCAAGAAACATAACCCAAGGACTGTAATCGGTATGGCTGAAAACTTCGGTAAGACAGGTAATTTTATTAGAAACGCAATGGCGGCGGTTGCTTTCGGAATTGCCGTTGTTATTTTTGCATTTTATCTTTCGGGGATTGCAATTACAATTTCTGAAACAGGAATAAGCTCTATAACTCCGATTTTTCTGACTACATTTGAGCCTTTTGGAATTTTAATTAATTATTATTTATGGTGGATAAACAATCTATCCAGCATCACTATAACTTTTCACAACTATTTTATACTTAGATTAGTACTCGCTACTATTATACCTATTACGACATTTGCTTTCCTGATTTGGAGATATCGCGAAGCCATTTATGAAAGAAGGCCTTTTAAACCCGAGGAAGCTCTGCACGGTGATGCGAAATGGGCAAGCGAGGATGATATATCAAAAGCAGGTTTAAGAGCTAAGAAGGGAATGTTACTCGGCAAAGATAACAAAGGTTATTTAGTTGCACCCGGATATCAGCATTGCTTACTGTTTGCACCTACCGGGTCGGGTAAAGGTGTGGGGTTTGTAATTCCGAACTTACTTTATTGGGAAGATTCCGTTTTTTGTCATGATATCAAACTGGAAAACTTTGAGCTTACCAGCGGTTGGCGGCAGAAGATGGGACAAAAGGTTTATTGTTGGAACCCGGCTGACCCGGACGGTATTACCCATTGTTATAACCCGATTGACTGGGTAAGTAGTAAACCAGGCCAGATGGTGGATGACGTACAGAAAATTGCTAATTTAATCATGCCCGAAAAGGAATTTTGGAATAATGAAGCACGCTCATTATTTGTCGGAGTGGTGTTATATCTGATTGCGGTACCGGAAAAGATAAAATCATTCGGTGAAGTAGTTAGAACTATGAGAAGTGATGACGTAGTATATAACCTTGCGGTAGTACTCGATACTATCGGTCAGGAAATTCACCCCGTAGCTTACATGAATATAGCAGCTTTCCTTCAAAAAGCCGATAAAGAGAGATCAGGCGTAATATCCACCATGAACTCTAACCTTGAATTATGGGCTAACCCGCTTATTGATACAGCAACAGCTTCCAGTGACTTTAACATACTTGATTTCAAACGCACGTTAACAACGGTTTATGTCGGGCTGACACCGGATAACCTGCAACGCTTGCAGCCTTTAATGCAGGTGTTTTACCAGCAGGCTACCGAGTTCTTAGCGAGAAGATTACCGAGCAAGGAAGATCCTTACGGAGTAATGTTCATGATGGATGAGTTCCCTACCCTCGGGAAGATGGAACAATTTGCAAGCGGTATCGCATATTTCAGGGGCTATCACGTTAGACTATTTTTAATCATTCAAGATACGGAGCAGTTAAAAGGTATATACGAAGAAGCAGGGATGAACTCGTTTTTATCCAATGCAACTTATAGGGTAACTTTTGCAGCAAACAACGTGGAGACGGCAAACCTGATTTCACAGTTAATCGGTAATAAAACCGTTGATCAAGTTTCGGCTAACAGACCTAAGTTCTTGGATTTCAACCCGGCTTCCAGGTCATTAAACATTTCCAAAACTCAACGGGCATTACTTTTACCGCAGGAAGTTATCGGTTTGCCGCGTGATGATCAAATTTTACTTATTGAATCCTGCCCGCCGATTAAATCTAAAAAAATTAAGTATTATGATGATGCTTTTTTCAAGAAAAGACTCTTAAAGCCTATCAGTTTGCCGCAACAGGAGCCGTATGACCCGCGTAAAGCTAAAGAGACGATGAGCTCTAAAAAACCCGCAACTGAAGAAAGCTGATAGCTGCTGGTATTATTGTTATATACTCTTAAATGCACTCACTTAAAAATATTCATGGATTATAGACTAAAGGTATGCGCATTATCTAGAAAATCTCTATAAAGCTTAATAAAAGTTTAACATAAAATTTATATTAATTTTTTTATATAACCAGTTAAAAAGGCTCTGTTGCAAATAAAGGAATGGAATTATAAAGTTGGTGATATAGGTTATAGAGTTTGGGGATTATGAATATATTTAAGCACCGACACTTCAAGCATGAAATTATTATATGGGCAGTAAGGTGGTACTGTAAATATGGGATCAGCTAC
>JACGYV010000060.1 GCA_014116815.1 Holosporaceae bacterium 'Namur' | reverse complement strand
CTAATCTGCGTTGCAGTTTATCATCTTGTTGTCTGGATCTCTTTTGTATAGTGTAAGCTTCACTCGGGCTCTCATTTTCTTTTGCAATATTTTCTCCGCTGACCTCCCTTTTTCTTTTCTTATGCGAATTAATATCTTTAATAGATGAATATATAGCATGTTGTATTGCTGCTAATTCATCCGTACTTATTTTTTCTACCTCTTTTTCCTTTTCTTTAGACTCAACTAAAATAACTTGCCGTTCTTCCAGTTTGGGTAATATTTCACGCAGTGCATATGCAGGTTCTCTTGAAGGGCTCTCAAATTGCTTTAAATAATTCACATTACCGGTAAAAACAACCATTAATGCATTATATACTGCCCACCATCCGCAATCATAACCTTCAAACTGTTGCTTACATTCAATACCGTCAACTATTTTTGCATCCGAAAATACTGGTAATATTCTATGCTTATGCTCTTTCCCTTCCGATTCAAAGGTATACTCCGTGCCTTGGGTTAATAAGTGCTTCAGCGCTTTAGGTAATTCAGGTTTTGTGTTTAGTGAATCTAAATAAAATACTATTTCTTGGTTATTATTTAATTTTGTCCCAAAAGGTGTAATATAGTTTTTAGGTAATATAACACAGCTATGCCAATGAGTGCCTCCTTCGGTTAAAGTATCAGTAGGAGAGCTGACCTCAATTGTAGAAGTATTTATGATCATTATTATAGGCTTCTTTAAATTGCCGTCATCCTGATGGATCAGTCCATTTGCTATAAGATCCTTGCCGCTGTAGAACCCGCCTATATTCTTAGCATAGTTAATAGCTCCTTCTAATGCATTATCTTGTTTGGAGGAAGCCGGAGAATGTAAGGAAGAAAGGTCAGGATGGATAATATGAACCCGATCTCCTAATATTTGATTTAAAGCATTATTAATCCCGTGCCCTGTAGCCCAATCATCAGACTCTTTAACCTTACCTACATAGTTAACAATCTCTTGTAGGTTATTATATAATATTTCTAATCTTTTTATCTTTGAATTTTCTAACGCTTCTATAGCAGTTACTTTAGTTGCTATAGTCTGTATTTCTTCTTTAATCAGTTCCTTTAATTTATCGGAAGGAGTTTCATTTAATACTGCCAGTAAATGTGCCCTATAATCTTCTAATCTTTGTAGCTCTTTGCTTTTCACTGTACCCCTTCCCCGCCTAATATATAATATAGATTTAATAATTGTTTAATAAGTTTTATTATAAAACTATATTTTAATATGTTATTATTTTTATTATAAATTATATTTCTAACTTTAAAAAGTATTTTGCTTATGAAAAATAATGAGAAACATACTAATCAAGAAAAGCCTAACCCTAAAAAAAGAGTAAGCTGGGTAAAGTCTATTGAAGATAATGAGGGAAAAACTCCCAGACTTAAAAAGAAACCTAGAATCATTGCTCAGGATGAAGAATTTATCCAAGCTAAAAATACATTAAAAGATCATTTTATTAATAAATTTAAAAATGGTGAATATGAAGGGTTAAAGCGAGAATGGGAAGATTATCTTTTAAAACATTCTAAAATAAGAGAACTTAAAGAACTCTATGGAGATGACAGTGAAGAAGTAATTAATGAAGGAAAAAATATTATAGGGAAACTTCTCTGTGTGGATAACTGCTCGATATTAAAATGGATAGTAGTAAATTGTAATATAGACGCTTTTAAATTAATTACTGAAATGTCTTCTATGAAATATTTACAACGTATGGTTCATTATGATGACTATATGGCTTTCAGGTTATTTTTAAAACAAAATCGTATCCATGAATATGCTCATGAATATAATTCCTTAATATGTGTTGAAGGATTTAAACTGTTTCTAAATATAGATAATAATATAGTTAATATTTTCTGGAATTGTCTTAATATCACTGATAGCATTAAATCTGATTTTAATACTGCTCTAAAGGAAATGGGACTTGAACATCTTATAGATGATAACAAAGAAAATATTCCTCAAAATCATCTAAATTCATTTAAATACAGAATTCTTAGTACAACTGCAGAGGCTACTAAAATAAATAGATAAATTAAAAGCTATCTTCCATAAGCTATATTATGATAGTTTTATACTTACTATCCTAAGTGCTTATAATGCCCATATTATACAATTTTATTACTATTATCCCCTACTTATAAAATCAAAAAACCCTTTTGCTTCTGTCTTAGGCCCTACATGCCTACTTGTTATTGCAGCTATTTTATCTCTCCATTCCGACGGCATATCTATCCTTGGATCTTCCATATTTCTTAGTTTCTCCCTTGCCCAAGTAAAACAACTATGTCCTTTCTTAGATGAGCCTGTATTGCTATGACCAGATATATTTTCATTCCCTGACATTTTGTATCTTGGGGGATTTTGCACATCACGCAATATCTCTGCATGTAACTTCTCCCCTTGTTCTCTTTCTATATTCCATGATTTATAATATAAGGCTACTCCATCCCATTTAGGATCACTATATATTACTTGATTAAATATTCCCTTAATCTCGTTAGGTGTACCCTTCTCTTCTTTTGGTACAATTAATGCATACCCTTCTCTGTCCATATCCATAAATAAATCATACCTTCTCACAAACACTTTACTTGTACTATCAATACCCTCTACAACTAAAAATGAATGCTCAGGGTTATTTGTGGTTCCTGCAGGTTTTCTGGTACTGTCAACTTAATATAGGATAGCAAACTTTATCATGTTAAGAGTAAGCATATTGCTATATATTATGCATAATAATGTTGTGAAGCAGCTTCATTGAATAATTCAAAAGCTGCTCTCATTTTTTCTCTAT
>JACGYV010000029.1 GCA_014116815.1 Holosporaceae bacterium 'Namur' | reverse complement strand
TTATATGCTGCTGTATGGGGCTTCTTCTTTATATTTGATTTAGTCATAAATTACCTTCTATATTTAAGTTTAATTTACACCCTAAATCCTCCTCTCTCAACTGTTCCACTTTTTGGGGGGCACCTCTAAACCTGCGGCGGCAGATTGGGTAATGAATCAATTACCTGAAATATATCAACCTGTAATGAAGCGAGCCAAATCAATTTGTATAGGTGTAGAAAATGAGTATTGGGAGGATATCGAAGTGCTCATAAAGTCATGTGCAGATTTTATGGCGGATAAAATCAATGAGCAAATTTCATTGGTAAATTTCGATGAGCCCGACAAGTTAATAAAATTAGCTGAGGAACCATTTTCAAGAGATCCATCGCTTCGCTCGGAATGACACGAGAAGTCAGCAATATTTTTAAATAATGTTTTTTACTAAGGCAAAGTCTAAAATTAATTCCATCAGCTCTCTACTTCCAAACTTACTTTAAAAATTTACCTGTTATATCACTAAGTAAAAAGCTAAGCTCACTTTTTGCTTCAACCAAAACATATAATTTTGATTATTATGTATTTTAATTATCAAAAATTTTATATAAAATCCCAAATATTATCATTAGCTGCACAATATTCACTCTTATCATGCCGTAGATTATATTCATTCATTCTAATCTCAATGACATTTTCCCAGTATACTTTAATCGGATCAAATATACTTTGTATTACCGAATTATTTTTATAGCAATTTTCCGCAATGGCTTCCGGATAACGTACTATAATTTCATCATCCATTTCATCTAGGGTATAATGTTCATTCCCTTCCAGGGTATACGGACTAAAGATCCCGATTAAGTTACCGATAACTTGACTACACTTCCATGATTCCATTAAAGAATCCTGATCTATATCTCGCCCCTTAAGAAGAGCTTGGGTAATATTCGGCCTCTCAACAAAACCTTCAATTTCATCTAAGTTTATATCTTTTAAATGTAATGCAATAAATTCAAGTAAATCAGTATCCTGTTCCGTCACAATATTATATAATTTAAAAAGTAAGGGTTCCGCAGTTTCTTTATAATCAAACCAATCATCTATCAGATCCCACTCAATATTTTTAAAATGCTTGACGATAAATTGCAAAAATTCATCATTTCCTTCCTTTACAACTAAAGGCAGATATAGCTTAGCAATGAAGAAGCCACGTTCGTAATTTGAAGATGAATAATAATCTTCTTTAAGTTCAAGGATACTTTGAAGGTTATCAATTTTATAATAATTTAAAAGGATATTATCCAGCATTTTTCCTACAGCGTCTTCATAACCAGCTTTGTCTTTTTCATTATCATAGGGATGTGAAGTAAAAGGATTTTGAGCATAACTGAATATTTGATGCATAAGTTTATGTGAAAGCTCATGCATAAGATTTTTTTTCGAAAAAGATCCGTAATTATCCGCTACAATTAATTCCTTCGTTACAGGACTATAAAGCCCCTCATCTAAAGAAGAATTTTTAATAATTTTTATATGAAAATTTTTATCCAAAGCAGTAGTATATATTATATTATACTATATAAAGTGTCGTCCCGGCTTAATTCAAAAAGATGGTCATAAACCTGTATATCCGTAAAACATCAGACTGGGTTTGAGATAAAAGGGCAGTAATCGGCTTACTAAACTTATTTGCAGGACATCGCGTATATGCATCTTTAAAGTTTGAGACAAGTTGTAATTCAACTCCCGACTCAACTAATAAAGCTATCATATCTTGAACCATTTTATCCGGCGTAATTTCACTCAATGAAAACAAATTTAAAATTTTGTCCGATATAATTGTATTTGATGAAAATAAATCTCGGATTTTACTTATTATATCTTCATTTAAAGCAAATAAGCTCTGCATATTAATTCTCATCATACCATTAATAATAAAATTATTAGATTAAGGATCATTTTATTGCAATAAAATAATATATCATATAAAAATTATATTTTCTGCTTTTTTAAATAAACAATTTATTTTTATAACCAATCTACCAGCCTATTTTACTATTTATACCAAATATAAATAATTCACTTTTTCTCTTTATATTTGTTAAAAATATAGCTATAGTTCAGAGTAAAATATATAAATTGTGCTATGGTTGCTTTATCTCCTATAAATCGTCATAAAACACACCGGGTTATGGTCGGAGGCGTAGCAATAGGCGGTAATGCCCCTCTAGTCGTGCAATCGATGACCAACACCGATACAAGCAATGCGGAATCCACCACTAAACAAATTATTGAACTATTTGAAGCAGGCTCGGAAATAGTTCGTATAACGGTCAATAATGAATCCGCAGCGAAAGCAGTCCCGAAAATTAAAAATAATTTAGTAAAGCAAGGCTATAATGTACCCTTGGTCGGCTGTTTCCATTATAACGGCCATAAGCTTTTAACTGATGTACCGGAATGCGCAGCTGCGCTTGATAAATATAGGATTAACCCGGGGAATGTAGGGTTCGGCGAAAAGCGCGACAAGCAATTTGATGTTATGGTCGAATGTGCTATAAAATATAATAAGCCGGTTAGGATAGGGGTTAACTGGGGAAGCTTAGATCAGGATTTAGCTACAAAATTAATGAATGAGAACGCTACTTCCGATTCACCAAAATCCGCAGACGAAATAATGCGCGAGGCATTGGTAGTTTCCACATTAAAAAGTGCACTTCGTGCTGAAGAGTTAGGTCTTTCCGCTAATAAAATAATCATTTCAACTAAGGTCAGTCGAATCCGGGACTTAATTGCGGTTTACGGAGAACTAGCTAAGCGGTCTAATTATTGTTTACATTTAGGCTTAACCGAAGCAGGTATGGGCAGTAAAGGCATAGTTGCTACCGCAAGCGCTCTTGGAATATTGCTTTATCAAGGTATCGGAGATACAATCAGAGCCTCCTTAACTCCGGGGGTGGGTGAGCCTCGAACTCAGGAAGTGGTAGTATGCCAAGAGGTTTTACAGACACTGGGGCTTAGATCATTTTTACCTATGGTTAGCGCCTGCCCGGGTTGCGGCAGAACCACCAGCACGTTTTTCCAGGAATTAGCCGGTAAGATACAGGACTTTATTCGTAATCAAATAAAAGAATGGAAGAAAGTTTATCCCGGTGTAGAAAATATGAACGTCGCAGTGATGGGCTGCATTGTAAACGGCCCCGGAGAAAGTAAGCATGCCGATATCGGTATAAGCCTTCCCGGCTCGGGCGAAGAACCTATAGCTCCTGTATTTATTGACGGACAGAAAGCCCATACCTTAAGGGGAACAAAAATTGCCGAAGAATTCCAAACAATATTAACTGAATATGTGGTAAAAAAATATGCAAAAAATAAGTAAAATTATATGCTCTGTTTTAATATCTTTTAGTTTAATCTTTCAAATAAGCTTATGTAGTGCTGAAATGACTAGCCTTGAAAATAGAGTAAGTAAATCGATAGAGACTTATTCTTTTTTAAGCAATAAAGAAAAAAAGAAAGTGGAAAGACTTTGGAAAAAGCTTCACAACAACGGGTATGTGGCCATTGAGGGTAAAGATTCCGAGCTACGTCAATTAGCTGTTACTTTCCAGGAAATTATGGAATCAAGTATAGCTGAATCATTAGAAAACGGAGCTGCTTTATCAGTAGTTGGAATAATACACACTCCTACCCCGCCTACTCCGCTTAGAGTAAAAGATTTATCAAGTATAGAAGACTTCATCCCCGCACATAATCGAGGTGACTCACAAGTTATAAAAACACTCGGTAACCGTCATATGATTTTACTTAAATTGCTTAAATTAAAAGGCACTTTAATAGCTGCCTATTCTAAAGACATCTCTACCTCTAAAATTCCAGGGTATAACAACTTCCTGAACTTAACTAAAAGTTATACTAACCTGATTGATAAGCCGATCAAACACCTTACCCCCGACTTAAGCGGTGCAACTTATCTGATCAAAGACAACAGCGGTAATATCAAAGCATTCTCCCTTCATTCTACTCAAATTAATAAACAAGCTAAAGGTGAGCAGAAATGGAAGATTTGGTTCGGCGATATAAAGAATAAAAAGATAGCTAAACGCATGGTTAAAATCGATAGCTTTTTAAAAGCTGAAGATGTGGATATTTACCAATATCTTAACTAGGAAAATAAGTTATATTGTCGATTATTTAAACTAAGGGTTTATATGTAATAAGATTATTATATATAACCCTATTATTTTCTAATTACATGTAAAAACTGTTGAAGTTTTGTGCTCGAAGAGTAATATCGCAAATTATTAACTATAATTTCAGGTTCCTTATGAAAAAGTTTATCTCAACATTTTGCGGCATAGCCTTCACTTTTTCCTCTATACAAGCGGAAGCAACTTCAGAAGGAAAACTTGATCCTGAAAATATTATAGTTATGGAATTAAAAGACGGCACGGTAGAAATCGAGCTGTTTCCGAATAAAGCTCCCGGGCACGTAAAAAGGATTAAGGAACTGACCAGAGAAGGGTTTTACAACGGCGTGGTTTTTCACAGAGTAATTAAAAATTTTATGGCACAAACCGGAGACCCGACCGGCACCGGGATGGGAGGAAGCCCGAAACCTGATTTAAAAGCGGAATTTAACGATATTCACCATGAAAGAGGCATAGTTTCTATGGCAAGAAGCATGAACCCTAATTCTGCAAACAGCCAGTTTTTTATCGTGCTTGCAACCGCTTCCCACCTGGATAAACAATATACCGCCTTCGGCAAAGTGATAAGCGGCATGGAGTTTGTTGATAAAATTAAAAAAGGCAGCGAAGATGATAACGGGCAAGTCACCAACCCTGATAAAATTATTAGCATGAAAATATTAGCAGATATCGAAAAGAAAAAATAAATAACCGAAGGAAAGTAAATGTCCTCATTACCGGAAAAGTATAATTCACAGGAAGTAGAAAAAAAATGGAGGGAAACTTGGGATAAAACCCAAGTTTATGCTTATAACAGTGAAGAAGGAAGAGAAAGCACATTCTCAATAGATACCCCTCCTCCTACGGTTTCCGGCTTGTTACATATGGGGCATATATTTAGCTATACTCAAACTGATTTCATAGCTCGCTATCAACGAATGAAGGGAATGAACGTATTCTACCCGATGGGATTTGATGATAACGGGCTGCCGACTGAAAGGTTGGTGGAAAAAGTTAAAGGTGTGCGGGCAGGAAAGATGCCTCGTGCAGACTTTATTAAAATTTGTGAAGAAGTAGTCGAAGAATCCGAACAGGAATTTAGAGCACTATTTAAAGAAATAGCTTTAAGCGTTGATTGGACACAGGAATACCAAACTATCAGTAAGCATTCCCGCAAAATTTCCCAAATGTCTTTCATTGATCTGTTTAATAAAGATTTAGCTTACCGCAAATTTTCCCCTACATTTTGGGATCCGGTGGATAAAACAGCTATTGCCCAAGCTGAAATCGAAGACAAGGAGCGAAAAGGTTATATGAATGATATAGCTTTTTCAACCTCAACCGGGGAGGAAATTGTTATCGCGACTACCCGGCCCGAACTTATTCCTGCTTGTGTCGCCGTGTTTTATAATCCCCTTGATGGAAGGTATGCACACCTTGCAGGGAAGAAAGCCGTTACCCCTATATTTAATCATGAAGTTTCTATAATTGCCGATGAAAGTGTAAATCCTGAGAAAGGTACCGGGTTGGTAATGTGCTGTACTTTCGGGGATATTCAAGATATTGAATGGTGGAAAAAACATAACCTTACAACCAAGGAGTGTATTAGCCTTGACGGAAAAATGGTTAATACCGGCAAATATGACGGATTAAAAGTTGAAGAAACTAAAAAGCAAATCATAGAAGATTTAAAGACCCTCGGGCTACTTAGAAAGCAGGAAGAGGTAACTCAATTTGTTAAGTGCGCGGAAAGATCAGGTGCTCCGCTTGAAATTATTCCTACCCACCAATGGTATGTTACCCTTTTATCTCATAAAGATGCTTTAATTGAAAAAGGCAGGGCATGTAATTGGTATCCGGATTATATGAGAATAAGGCTTGAAAATTGGATTAACGGCTTAAATCAGGATTGGTGTATTTCAAGACAACGTTTTTTCGGGGTTCCGTTCCCCGCTTGGTATTCCAAACGCCGTGGAGAAGAAGGAAAAATATTACTTGCCGATATTGAGCAGCTGCCTGTGGATCCGCTTACCGATTTACCAAAAGGGTATACAAGGGAAGAAGTTGAGCCTGATTATGATGTTATGGATACTTGGGCAACCAGTTCAATCAGCCCGCAGCTTAACACCTCGGCAATAACCCGTAGCTTAGCTATCGATTATGATAGGCATCAAAAATTATATCCGTTTGATTTAAGACCGCAAGCCCATGAAATCATCAGAACCTGGGGGTTTTATACGATCGCGAAATCTCTATTCCATGAAGACTCCATTCCATGGAAAAATTTAATGATCAGCGGTTGGTGCTTAGCAAGTGATAAAACAAAGATGAGTAAATCCAAAGGCAACGTAGTTACCCCTAAGGAACTAATTATTGAAAAAGGCTCTGATGTGGTGCGTTATTGGGCATCTACTTCCAAGCTCGGGGTGGATACCGCTTACTCGGAAGAACTGTTTAAAATTGGCAGAAAATTAGTAAATAAGCTTTGGAATGCCTCTAAATTTGCCGGTTTTCATTTTGCTAAACTTGATGGTAATCAGCCGACTTCCCCTCAGGAAGACATTAAGAATGGAAAAATTTTTGAATCCCTCGATTTATGGATATTATCCGAACTTCATAAAACAATTGAAGGCGCAACCGCTGAATTTGAAAGGTTTGAATACTCGGATGCTCGAGTGATAATAGAAGATTTCTTCTGGAATGCTTTTTGCGATAATTACTTAGAATTGGTTAAAGCCAGAGCTTATGATGAAAATAAGCTCAACCCTAAAGGTCAAATGAGCGCGGTACATACGATATACCATTGTTTAAAACATATTCTGATATTGTTTGCTCCGCTCTTACCTCATATTACCGAAGAAATTAATCATCATATTTTCGGTGGTGAAACTCTACATAAACGCGGTAGTTGGCCGAAGCTTGAAAACCATTATTTTAAAGAAGAATTATACACACAGGGGGCTGTTGCATTACAAGTGCTGGAGCTGGTTAGAAAATTTAAATCCGAGCGAAACTTATCGCTTCGTGTGCCGCTTAAACTTGTTGAGTGGAGTGGAGCAGACTTGGATAGCTCTGTATTAAATGACTTAAGGTTGGCTGCCAATGCTTCTGAATTTAAATATAACCGTGCCTTAAATAATTTTAGCTTATCTTCACTTGACGGTAAATATTCAATTTATGCGGAGATAGAACAACATGATGATGAAAGGGTCTGACTCTAATCTTCCCGAATACAGTGTTTCGGAAGTTGCTCATGCAATAAAGGTTACACTGGAAGAAACCTTTTCTTACATTAGAATTAGGGGTGAAATCTCAGGACTTAAAGTTGCCTCATCTGGTCATATATATTTTAGTTTAAAAGATAACAATGCCGTACTTAATGCAGTTTGTTGGAAAAATACGGCGAATCAACTTCCGTTTCAAATTGAAGATGGAGTTGAGGTAATATGCACCGGTTCCATCTCCTCTTTTCCGGGGAGATCTTATTATCAGTTAATCGTTGAAAAAGTTGAAGTAGCGGGAATTGGCGCATTACTTGCCATGCTTGAAAAAAGAAAGCAAAAACTGGAGGCTGAAGGCTTATTTGAGGTGAGCCGAAAAAAATCGATTCCTTATCTGCCGAGAACCATCGGGGTTATTACCTCACCTACCGGGGCGGTAATCAGAGATATCTTACATAGAATATCCGAACGTTTTCCGGTTCATATACTACTCTGGGGAGTATTGGTACAGGGAAGTGAGGCTGCCGAACAGATTGCCGGTGCTATAACCGGCTTTAATAACCTTCCGTCTTCCATACCTAAACCTGATATTTTAATTGTTGCAAGAGGAGGCGGTTCAATTGAAGATTTATGGGCTTTCAATGAAGAAATAGTAATCAGAGCAACAGCTGATTCTAAAATTCCGATCATTTCAGCGGTAGGCCATGAAACGGATACCACACTTATAGATTTTGCTTCCGACAAAAGAGCCCCTACCCCGACTGCGGCAGCGGAAATTGCAGTTCCGGTACTATCCGATTTGAAATATACTTTAGAAACTTTAAAACGAAGACTTGATTCAACTCTGCCGAATTTAATTAAACACAATGAACTTAAGTTAAATAACCTCTCAACAGCCTTAGGTTTTTTTCTTTCCAAAATAATCTCATTGGAAGGGAAATTAGAAAATATTGAGTTTAAACTCTCTAATCTGATGACTAATTTATTACAACGACTTAATTCAAAATTGCAAATTTACGGCATGCTGCTTGACAGTTTCCATTATCAGAAAGTTTTAAAGCGTGGTTTTGCACTTATTAGGGATAATAAAGGAAAAGTAATAAAAAGCATTACCCAAATTAAGCTGAATAGCGTAATAAAAATAGAACTGCATGACGGCACCCAAGAAGCTTTAGCTTTAAACGTTTCCGGCAAAAGCCGCATTACCAAAAACTCTTCCAAGGAAGACCAACAACAATCATTGTTTGACAACAGCTAGCTTTACATCTTAACATAAAATTAATGTCACTGTTTGATTTGGTATGAAATTTGCTTACTTTTTTGTATATAAGAAAAATTAAATACTATGGATAATTCAACTTATTTTATGCTGTCTAAACAAGTTGCCGCCTTTAACAAGATTAACGTTACTGCGGATAATGTGGCAAACTCAAACACTACCGGCTTTAAAAAAGAGCATATGGTTTTTGATGAATACTTAACTCGAGATATAAGAGAAAAAGTAGCTTTTCCATATGACGTTGTAACTACTCTTGATTTTAAAGACGGCGGGTTAGTTCCGACTCAGAGACCTTTAGATGTAGCATTGGTAGGAAGCGGTTTTTTTGTAGTTAATACTGGAAACGGTATTCAATATACCAGAAACGGCAACTTTTTTATTAATGCGGAAAATACTTTAGTAAATGATAAAGGCAGCCCGATACTTACTGCCGATAATCAGGAAATCAGATTTGAAGAAGGGGACCCGCCACCCGTTATACTTCAAGACGGAACTATAACCGTGAACGGAGAAGCGAGGGGAGTAATCGGGGTAGTAGAGTTTGCTAATCCGCGCCTTATCCGAAAAACAGGTGAAGGATTATTTACTTCGGAGGCAGCTCCGGAGGCAAAGGAAGATGCAAGAATCGTACAAGGTATGCTTGAAGGTTCAAACGTTAATGCAATTGAAGAAATGGTAAAATTAGCCGAGGTGCAAAAAGATGCAACTGTTACATCAAACTTAATTAATGATTTATATAATATGCAACGCAGTACTTACAAAGTATATTCAAAAATAGGGGAATAAAACAGGGGACGAAAATAGGGGGAGGATAACTTATTATGTCGTTAAGAGCATTAAATATAGCTGCGACCGGTATGGTAGCAAACGAGCGCAAGATTGATAATATTTCACATAACGTCGCTAACTCGGAAACAAAAGGATATAAAAGATCCGAAGTGATTTTTAATGATCTGATGTATCAAACCGAAACAAGAATGGGTTCTTTATCGGCGGCTGACGGAAGCATAATCCCGACGGGGATACAATTCGGACTCGGGACTGCCGTTGGAGCAACATATAAAGTTTTCTCGCAAGGGGAGTTAATCCCGACACCCAATACACCGCTTAATCTTGCGCTTGACGGTAACGGGTTTTTTCTGGTCAATTTACCTGACGGCAATACCGGCTATACAAGAGCCGGTGAGTTAATGCGGAGCCCTGACGGAGTGATTGTTAACCCATTAGGATATGAAATATCACCGGGCATCACTATTCCGCAGGACGCCCTTAATGTAACAATAACCAGAGACGGCAGAGTACAGGCAACCATAGCCGGTCAGCCTGATCCGCAGGATCTGGGGCAATTGGATCTGGCAATATTTCAAAATCCTTCGGGATTAGAGGCGATGGGAGATAGTATATATAAAGAAACTACCGCTTCCGGTGCACCTATATTAGGCTTTGCTCTTGATGAGGGATTCGGAAGTATTAAACAACATTTTGTTGAAAGTTCCAACGTAAATTCAATCACCGAAATTATGAACCTAATTAAGGCACAAAGGAATTATGAAATGAACTCGAAAGTTATGCAGACGGCAGAGCAGATGGCAAAAGAAGCAATTGATTCTAAATTGTAAGTAATATGAAATATATCCCTCACCTATTTTTTATTATTATTTTTCACTACTGCTTTGCCTTCGCTCATACCATCACTGAAATTAAAGAGATGGTTGAAGAGGAGTTGGAACGTGAAAAATTTATTGATCATATTATAGTTAGGCTAAATGCCGGTAGTCACCTCAAGAACGCGAAAGATATCGAGCTACTGGCTACTGAATATGAACTTAACTCTAATAAAATTAAATTATTAGTTACTTCCGAGGGACATGAATATTCACTCGAAGGCATCAGCACGGAAGCAATAATTATCCCTACCCTCACCCGCAAAGTTAATAAAGGAGAATTACTTAATGAGGATATGTTCGGAGAAACAAAGTATCCTAAAGACAAGCTTTCAAGGCTTATAATCCAAGATGCAAAGGAAGTTATAGGCAAATCAGCTAAAAAAACCTTACACCCGAACAAACCTATAAGACCAAGCGAGCTTATGTCGCCGACTATAATTAATAAAGGACAAAAGGTTACCTTGCAATTTAATAAAACTGCTCTCATAATCGAAACATTAGGAGTAGCCTTAGAAGCAGGCGGCTTAGGAGATATTATTAAACTTAAAAATATTGACAGCGGCAAGTTAGTTATCGGAAAAATAAAAAATGCTCAGGTAGTTGAGGTTGGGGGAAAAACATAAATTATGAATATTAAGCAAATTATCTTACTTCTTTCTTTATCTTCTTTAACCGCCTGTGATATTATGGCGAACCGCCTTGCTAACGTCGGGCGTCCTCCCGAATTTAATAAGGTTAATACCTATAATGACTATATCCAGCAGGAACAATACCTTAAAGCTAAGGCGGCTCAATCGGAACAGCAATTATCAATAGAGCACCCGGCTCAAGGAAAAGCTGCCAATTCTTTATGGAAACCCGGCTCAAGAGCTTTTTTCCGTGACCTGCGTGCAAGAGCAATCGGGGATATTTTAAAAGTAAATATTACCATTCAGGATAAAGCAAAACTCGATAATAAAACTACAAAAACCAGATCAGGCTCCACAAGTGCAGGTATGCCAAACTTATTCGGCTTTGAAAACAAAGTAAAAAATATTTTACCTGATGCGGTTAATCCTTCAAAGTTATTAAATGTTACTTCAAACGACAACAACACCGGCGAAGGCAAAGTTGATAGGCAGGAAACCATTAATACAACAGTTGCCGCAACAGTAATAAAAATACTTCCGAATAATAATTTATATATTAAGGGCTCCCAAGAAGTAAGGGTTAACTTCGAAGTAAGGGAAGTAACTATAGAGGGCATAGTAAGACCTGAAGATATTAGCTCTGAAAATGCCGTTACCTTAGATCAAATCGCAGAAGCAAGAGTCTCTTACGGCGGGCGCGGGCAATTATCCGAATATCAGCAGGAAAGATTAGGCAGGCAAATATTAGATATTGTTGCACCGTTTTAGAAGATAAACACCTTATGGAAATAAGCTTTTTAAATCCTGTACAGCCGCCTGAAATCTTCGCAAAAAATTTATAAATTAAAGCTTATTACTTTTATATTAATAAGTTCGATATGAATAAAAATAGCCTTAATAAAACATTTAGTTGCAATATACTCTAAGGTATCATTAAAATAATTTTTTGTTATAATCCTGAAATAAAATAATAAGGTCTGCTGATTGTCTTACGCGATTGATCAAGTAAAAGCAAGGATAAATCTATCTTCCATAGTATCCAAAAAGGTTGCGCTCAAGCGTAAAACTACCGGAGAATATCTCGGTTTGTGCCCTTTTCATTCGGAAAAAAGCCCTTCATTTAACGTGAGTGATAATAAAGGATTTTATCACTGCTTCGGTTGCGGTGCCCATGGTGATGTTTTTTCGTATTTGATGGAAACAGAATATCTTAAATTCCCCGAAGCTTTGGAAAGATTAGCACAAGAAGCAGGCATTGAGCTGCCGAAACATACTGAAGTGCAAAAAAAGCAGCAGGACATTAGAGATATTTTAATAGAAATTCATGAAGCGGCAGCAAATTACTATACACAGAAACTATTTAGCCCGGAAGGGAAACAAGCTTTAAATTACCTTAAAAAAAGAGGCCTGAAAAATGAAATTATTGCAGAATACAGGTTAGGTTTTACTCCTCCCAACCATTATGAATTATATGATTTATTAAAGAAAAAATTTGATGAGAACCAAATCATCTCCTCCAAGATCTTGCTGAAAGGTGATTACGGGATGTATAATCCTCTAAAAAATCGTGTTATTTTCCCGATTTTCAATAAGAGCGGTAAAATCGTTGCTTTCGGCGGGAGACTAATAGAGAAAGGGGAACCTAAATATTTAAATTCTCCGGAAACATTAATATTTAAAAAAAGTGAAACTTTATACGGCTTAAACTTTGCCAAAAAAGAAGCCCTTAAAAGCAAGCAAATAATAGTAGTTGAAGGTTATATGGATGTCATAGCCCTGGCAAATAATGAAATTTATAATTCAGTGGCTCCGCTTGGTACAAGTATATCTACAGAGCATATAAAATCTTTATGGAAAATTGTTGATATACCCACCCTCTGTCTTGATGCGGATAATGCGGGAAGAGCTGCAACCTCCAGGCTTGCTTCCGAAATCCTCCCTTTTATTAAAGCAGATAAAACATTAAATTTCGCCTCGCTCACGGGGGGGAAAGATCCCGATGAAGTAATCCTTAATAAAGGTAGAGAATTTTTTAACTCAATAATAAATCACCCTATCCCTTTATCAGAGTTGTTGTTTACGTCACTTTTAAAAATGCATACTGTAAAAACCCCTGAAAATGTTACAACTTTAAGGAAAAACCTGGAATTACTAGCTAAAAAAATTATTGATAAAGACCTGCAAAAATCTTATAGTTCATACTTTAAAAACAAAGTATATGAGATACTTTCAAGTAAGAAAAAACTCAATATTAATAAAGAACTTTTAAATTCAAAGCACAATATACAATCAATACTAAACGAACAGGAAAATAATATCTTAACTATTCTGGCAGCAATCATTAACCACCCTGAAATTATTTCTGATGACGAAATATATTATGAACTGCATGACATTGAAATAAGGTCTAATTTTCTTGACAAAATCCGTGAATATATATTAAATTTAAAAGGTTATATCAATTATGAAAACGAGCCTTGTAGAAAAAGTTTACGGCAAACTTTGGAAGAGCAATTTAATTTTAAATTAAATGATAGTATGTTTGACACGTTCGCTAAAAGCGAGGCAAGTAGCGAAGAAGCTAAAGAGGGAATAATAAGAATTTTCAAATTAAACAATTTGATTATAATTCAAGAACAAATAAAAACCGCAAGTCAATTACTGATGGAAAGACAAGATGAAGAAACTTATAACAAGTTAAGCTATTTGAAACAAATTGAGGAAATCCTAAAAACAGAACTTAACATTTTAAATTAACGAGAACAAAATGAGCAAGGCTACTTCTAAGAACCAAAAGACGGCAACAAAAGAGGATAACAAGATACTCAAGGAGTCTAAAAAACTTTCTTCAGCTGAAAAGTCCTCAATTAATGATATGGATTCAGTTGAGGTGAAGACCCAAACTGCTAAATCATCTGCAAATAAAGCAGCTAATGAGGATTCTTCCTTTGAAAAATTGATCAAAAAAGGCAAAGAGACCGGAAGCGTAACATTTGATCAGCTTAACAGTGTTATCAGTGATACCGATATTGAAAAGATTGAAGATACTATTTCCTTTTTTGATGACGCAGGGATTACTCTATCAGAGAAATCTTCCGATGATGAAGAGCTGGTTTTCGACCTTCCTATATCCGAAGAAGAACCTGCGGAAGAAGAAGAGGAGCAGGAAACTTTAAGAAGTGATGATCCGGTTAGAATGTATCTCAAAGAGATGGGGCATGTTGAGCTGTTATCCAGAGAAGGTGAAGTTGAGATAGCTAAAAAGATTGAAGACGGTCGTTATAAAATGATCACTTTTCTTTGCCAAACTCCGGTTGCTTTAAGAGCATTTATTGATTGGTATGATGCATTATCTAATGAGGCTATTTTATTGCGTGAAATAATTGATCTTGACGCAATGTACTCTAAAGAATTCGGTAAAGACGAATTTTCCGAAGCTAAGCTTGCTGAAGATGACTTCGCAGGTTTTAAGGAAGAAGACGAAGATGAGGATGAAACCGAAGAAGAAACTGAAGACTCGGAAGATGAAGATTTAGATGAAGAAGAAGGCGATGAGAAAAAAGCTGAAGCTCCGGATGATTATGATAGTGAAGAGAATTTATCCATTTTAAGTATGGAAATAGAACTTAGGCCGAAAATGATTGATGTTTTCGGAAAAGCTGCTCAACTATCAGGACAAATTTTAAACATTCAACAGGATAAGCTTGCTGCTGCACTTGAAAACAAACCATTCAGCACGGTACTTAATAAAAAATATGAAACTTTAAATCAGGAACTTAGTACCTTAATGCAGGATATGCGCTTCAATGAAGCTCAAATTGATAGGATTTTAGATAAGTTATACAGCATAAATAAGAAACTTATCGGTATTGAATCTCAAATTTTAAGGCTAGCTGAAAATAACAAAATCAACCGTAACACTTTCTTAACTAAATATACGGGAAATGAGCTTGAGCCGATGCTGCTGGATAAATTGGAAGGCTTAAAAGATAAAGGATTTAAAGATTTTATTCAAAAAGAAAGAGAGCAGATTAATTACTTACGCGGTAATGTAATTGAAATAGCCAAAGAAGTGGGCTTGGATATTTCTACCTTTAAACAGTTGGTTTCCGAAGTACAAAGGGGCGAACGCGTTGCAAGTAAAGCTAAGAAAGAAATGATCGAGGCAAACTTAAGGCTGGTAATCTCAATTGCTAAGAAATATGCTAATCGCGGCTTACAATTCCTTGATCTTATTCAGGAAGGAAATATCGGCCTTATGAAGGCGGTGGATAAGTTTGAATACAGAAGAGGTTATAAGTTTTCCACCTATGCAACATGGTGGATTAGGCAGGCAATTACCAGATCTATTGCCGACCAGGCACGGACTATTCGTATCCCTGTGCATATGATCGAAACAATCAACAAGATCCTCAGAACTTCAAGACAAATTGTTCATGATATGGGAAGAGAACCTACTCCTGAGGAAATTGCAACGAAACTTGCAATGCCGGTTGAGAAAGTAAGAAAAGTTCTTAAAATTGCTAAAGAGCCGATGAGCTTAGAAAATCCGGTCGGTGATGATGAAGGCAGTATGCTTGGTGATTTTATTGAAGATAAAAATGCTATTCAGCCGCTTGATGCAGCGATACTTACCAATTTAAGAGAAGTTACGACACGGGTACTCTCTAGCCTTACCCCTAGGGAAGAAAGAGTGCTTAGAATGAGATTCGGTATCGGGATGAATACCGACCACACTCTTGAGGAGGTTGGCAAACAGTTTAGAGTAACTCGGGAAAGGATTAGGCAAATTGAAGCTAAAGCTTTAAGAAAGCTAAGGCATCCAAGTAGAGCTAAAAAATTAAAAGGCTTTTCAAGCAATACTCAGTAAGATTATAATAATTTCCGGATATAGCGCGCCATAATAATATCCTTTATGACGCGTTTTTAATATTTCATCAAATTAAAAGCAATTTATTTATATTGCTGAATAAGCTATATAATGGTTTTAGCACTTCAATTAAAATCTTGAGTGCTATCCATATAATAAAGATTATTAATTTCATCTAATTGCAGATTGGCCTCAAACTGCTCATCAGCTGAATAAGGAAAGTTAACTACAGCTGCTTTGTTTAGCATCTCCTGCTGATTTATATTATCATTTCTCATAAACATAGCACCCAAAATTATAGCAGATGACGGAAATACCTCACAAGCCTCCTTCTGCTGCATACTATAAGCTGAGAATAGAAGTACTGCAGCTTTAAAGTATTCTGAACTTATTATATTTGAAAGCACATTATTAGAAAGATAGCTTGTATATGTTGAAACGCCTTCCTCATTGGAAAATACATCCCAAGATGGGTTATTAATATTTTCTTCTTTTATTGTTAAATTAATATTATTATCTACAGCTGGTTTTAGCAAACTATCACTAATATCTACATTTGTATCTTCTAAGTTATTTCCATCATCTTCATCAATGATGTTTTGTATGTTTTCAGATACTACGGAAGATATAGCACCAACAACCGGCATAAACATCTTTAACGAACCGGCAGCATAATTATCAAAGTTCAATTTAGCTAAGGTCACAAATGTAGCTTTAAAAACAGGGCTTTTAATTATCGGTTTTGAAATTGATATAAATTTTTCTGATCCATATACTAATACATCTGATAAATCAGTATAAAGTTTAACTATATCAATACTTGAAGGTTGACTCCACCAATCATTAAATGCCTGATGAGCATTAGTATAAAGTTTAACTATATCAATACTTGAAGGTTGATTCCACCAATCATTAAATGCCTGATGAGCATCAGTATAAAGTTTAACTATATTAATACTTGAAGGCTGGCTCCACCAATCATTAAAACTTGTTTGCATATTTTCAAATGTATAAGCGGCAGCGTCTTTAGCTGATATACCTGCTTCAACCATCTTTTCAGCCGACCAGCTTGCAAAAGGCTTAACTACATTTTCAAATGTATAAGCGGCAGCGTCTTTAGCTGAT
>JACGYV010000028.1 GCA_014116815.1 Holosporaceae bacterium 'Namur' | reverse complement strand
ACCACCTTACTGCCCATATAATAATTTCATGCTTGAAGTGTCGGTGCTTAAATATATTCATAATCCCCAAACTCTATAACCTATATCACCAACTTTATAATTCCTTTCCTTTATTTGCAACAGAGCCAGTTTTATTCTTGCTTCCGGTAACCCGACCAAATTTTACACCGTCATTTTTAGCTTTTTCAATTCCGGCTTTAGTTCTTGCGTTAATCATTGCGCGTTCTAACTCTGCGAATACACCAGCTACCTGGAAAAATGCCTTACCCATAGGAGAAGTAGTATCAACTTTATCACCAGAATCAAGGGAAACAAGGTCAACGTCTTTGCCATTCAATAATTCTATAATTTCAATAAGTCCTTTTAGAGACCTGGCTATCCTATCAATTTTATAAACCACTACAATATCGCCTTCTCGCAAGGATTCAATCATTGCCATTAGTTCGGTTCGATTATTATCTTTGCCGCTCACTGATTCGCTGAATATTCTTTTACACCCTGCATCTAGTAATCTCTGTTTTTGTAACTCAAGATCTTGATTATTACTGCTTACTCGAGCATATCCGATTTTCATAGTATTTGTGGTACACTTTTATCTAATAAATTAAGTTGTACTATATTCGTACAAAAAATACTAATATGTTTTATTAATTGTACTGCTTTTTATTAAGTTTGGATGAGTACAGTCATACTCTAGTTTAATTGTACTAAAGTATTATAAGAAAGTAATAATTTAATAATTTGATTTAAATATATGAGCATCATAACCTAAATGCGCGCTGTTAATAAACAACTAACACTTTTATCTGAAGCAGAGAGAGCAGCCTTATATGAGATGCCGGACTTTAACTATGAACAACGTTTGGAATATTTCACCTTAACTGATAAAGAACTACAAGTTGCCTTGAGCCGTCAGAGTTTATCAGCCAAAATACACTGTATTTTACAAATTGGTTATTTTAAAGCGGTAAAAATGTTTTTTCGCATAACATGGGATGATATTGATCCGGAAGATTATGGCTTTATTATGCAACAATATTTCTTAAATCAACAACTGGAAGTAAATACTATTAGCAAATATGAGTATTATACTCAATGCAATGCTATAATTGAGCTTTTTGGGTATAGATTATGGAATAACTCCTATCAACAGTTATTATATTCGCATGCAGCTAAAATTCTTTTGCGTGATATGAATCCTCAGTTCATTACTATGGAGCTATTGTCCCATTTACAAACCAAAAAAATTATTCGCCCGGGATATACTACACTCCAAACAATTATTAGCTCAGTTATAAATATCGAACGTAAGCGCTTGGCTGATATCATACACCGCTATCTGATACCTGAAGACGAAAAGGTATTACAAGCCTTATTAATTGAGGAAGGCACTTTATCTAAATTGGCCGCGATTAAGCAGGATGCTAAGGATTTCAAACTACACATGATGATAGAAGAACGACAGAAGATGGACATGTTGAGATCGGTTTATCAAATCACTAAAAGGCTGATTCCAAACCTTAATCTATCACAGCAAAACATGCATTATTACGCCAACTTAATCAATTACTACACTGTCTACGATTTACGTGAACGCTTAAAAATTACACAAACCTATTTATACCTACTATGCTATGCTTGGAAACGCTACCAGCAAATCAGTGACAACTTGATTAGTGCATTTTGTTATCATTTCAAACAAATTGAAGATAAAATTAAAGAATCATCCAATACTAAATTTTCTCAGCATGTTATGAGCCAACGTGAAGAGTTTATTACAATGAGACGTTTAGCTCAACTATATGTTGATGATACGTTATCCGATGAGGTTAGTTTCGGGCTTGTGCGCCAAAAAGCCTTCTCAATTTTATCCAGAGATAAGTTGCTAAGCAAAGTATCAAACCTTGGTAAAAAACCTCTGCAAGAAGTGGACTTCTATTGGCAAACTATTGATATCTTTAAACGTAGTATTAAGTCTAATTTACGCCATTTAGTCGGAGCACTTGATTTTTCGAGCATAAACCAAGAAAACCCTTGGCTCTCAGCCATTCAATGGATTAAAGCTGAGTTTAAATCTAAGCGATTAGCCCCAGAAATAGGTGATTGTCCTGATAACACCATCTCGGCTAAACTTGAGCAATACTTAACTATTAAGGATGGTAACAAACCAACTAGAATTAACCCATATCGGTATGAATACCTGATTTACCGTCGACTCAATGAAAGCCTTAAAACCGGTGCGATTTATTTGGAAGATAGTCTTCAATTTCGCTCACTCAGCCAAGAACTAGTGTCATTAGAGGAAAAAGAGGATATAATTCAACAGCTCAACATTCCAGCCTTAACCAGGCCAATCACTGAGCAACTGGATGACTTATTTGCAGAATTACATCAACTTTGGAAGACTTTTAATAAGACATTGCGTAAAGGTATGCTCAAGCATCTACATTATAACGAAAAAGATAAAACATTGCATTTACAAAAAATCAAGACCAATGAAGATGAGCAAATTCAATGCCGTTTTTATGAACAATTGCCATTTTGTGATATTATCGATGTGTTGAGATTCGTTGATAAAAGTTCTGGATTCTTATCAGCATTTACCCACGTGCAACCGCGCTATACCAAGAACCCGGCAAAAGAAGATTGTTTAATCGCAGCCATAATTGCTCAAGCTATGAATAATGGCAATTTAAATATGTCGGATATTTCCAACATTCCATATGCAGCATTACAAGATACTCTTCAATCCCGCATTCGGCTAGCAACTCTCAAGGCTGCCAATGATTTAATCAGTAATGATATCGCGCGTATGTCTATTTTTCCATTCTATTCATTTGATCTTGAAGTGCTTTATGGTGGCCTTGATGGACAAAAATTTGAGGCCGAGACTCCAACCATAAAAACCAGGTACTCTAAAAAGTACTTCAGAAAAGGTAAAGGTATTGTGGCATATACCCTTTTGGCGAATCATGTACCACTCCAGACAGAACTAATAGGAGCTAATGAACATGAAAGCTATTTTGTATTTGATATTTGGCATAACAATACAACTGAAATATCCCCAGACATTATTACTGGAGACATGCACAGCATAAATAGAGCAAACTTTGCTATTATGCATTGGTTTGGCGGAAAATTGTACCCAAGATTTACCAATGTTGAAACTCAGCTAAAGCATTTGTATTGTGGTGCAAATCACCAAGAATATCAAAAATACCTAATTCAGCCTATAGGGGAAATTGACCGCCAATTAATCGAATCAGAATGGTCTAATCAGCAAAGGATTATTGCCACTTTGGGGCTAAAAGAAATTACTCAAAGTACCTTGATTAGAAAGCTTTGTACCTATAAGCAGGAGCACCGTACACGCAGAGCATTATTTGAATTTGATAAGCTAATCAGGAGTATTCATACACTAAAATATTTGCTTGATCCAAACATTCAACGTAATACACATCGCTCGCAAAACCGCGTGGAGTCATATCACCAGCTTAGATCCTCCATTGCTCAAGCCTATGGTAGAAAACAACTAATTGGAAAGACTGATATTGCTCTTGAAATCAGTAATCAGTGCGGCCGGCTAATTGCCAATGCAATTATTCATTACAATTCAACAATCCTTTCAAAACTTCAGGAAAAGTATGAGGCGGAAGGTAACCAAAAAGCATTAGAGTTATTACGGAGAATATCTCCTGTCGCTTGGCAACATATACATTTCCACGGACATCTTGTCTTTTCTAATGACAATATTATTGATTTAGATGAGATAATCAGGCAATTAATTTTAGATATTTAGATTGAAAAGAGTGCCTCGGAAAAATCTGAGGTTTACGCTTAGAACCCCTATTACTAATAAAGAATTAAAAAATGAAAATGCCCGAATAGGAAAGTATGAGATAAAGGATCCGATTATTCTAAAAATTATTGAATGCGCAAGGAAACAAAATCATGAAGAATTACAAAGGATACCTAACCTGGATATCAATAAAGTAGCTTATAACACAGAGTTAAGTGCGACAGCAATATTAGCGTGCAATAAAGAAATAGAGGCAATCAAATTTTTAAAACCTTATGGTGTTAATAAAGACTCAATAGTATATGGGTTTGCCATGGGAGGGCACGATAAACATGTAAAGGAGTTGCTTAATCAAGGAGCAAGTAAAGATATGGCTGTAGTAGGAGCTGCTCAAGGTGGGCAAAAAGAACTGCTAGAATGGCTGATAAGCCAAGGAGCAAGTAAAGATCTAGCTGTAATAGGAGCTGCTTATGATGGATATAAAGAGTTGATAGAATGGTTGGTAAGCCAAGGAGCAAGTAAAGATGTGGCTGTAGAAGGAGCTGCTAATGGTGGACAAAAAGAAATAGTAGAATGGCTGATAAGTCAAGGAGCAAGTAAAGTTGAGGCTGCGAAAGGAGCTGCTCAAGGTGGACAAAAAGAGTTAGTAGAATGGCTGATAAGTCAAGGGGCAAGTAAAGATAGGGCTATAGCAAGAGCTGCTTACGGTGGACAAAAAGAGTTAGTAGAATGGTTGATGAGCCAAGGAGCAAGTAAAGATAAGGCTATAAGAGGAGCTGCTTACAGTGGACAAAAAGAGTTAGTAGAATGGTTGATGAGCCAAGGGGCGAATAAAGGCATAGCAGTAATCGGAGCTATTACTGGCCAACGATACAAATTGGCAACAGATATAATAAACAACCATCAAGTACTTCTTCCTTCAGCAATAGACACTACTACTTCTAATCAATTAAAGTCATGTTTTAATATAAGATATAATACTTATTCATTTATATCTGGCATTACTAGCTATGATTTACAAATAAATTATATTAAATTCATATCAAAAATTATATGTATGGATGATACAAAGCTTGCTAGGAATTTTGGGGCTCTAGAAACCATTATGTATCAACAAAAACTATCTATCCAAGATTCATATGTTTATTATGTTGAAGATAAATATATCCGAAACGGAATACTAACCCCGCTAGGTAATTATGTAGCATCGTTCTATAATTCGTATACATCAGATAAGCTTACGATAATGGGAGAAACTCAAGAGATGATAATACCTAATGAAATCTTAAATAAGATTGCTTACTATTATATGGCACATCCTAAGCTTAAACATAACGATACGTTAAATACTCAAATTTATCCTTCCTTTTCAGAAAGCATGGGAGCTAAAGTTGTAAATTTATGGGTAGATAGAATAAATGAGATTCGTTCTAAAAGAGAGATATTAAACTCTGATTCTATAGGAATGTAGAAAAGCTGTTTTTATGGAGGTATTATCAAGTTGGTGGCTGTAGACTTAATAAGTTGGCAGTAACCATAAAGGATCACCGGGTTTTCAAGGTGGGTTGAGTGCAGAAAATTACCTAAGTATTACTAAAACGACACGTGCAACTACAACAAGGGGTTTACATGATCTAGTTGAAAGGGTGCCCTTACTCGTAGGGGGGAGCGCAAACGTACAAGGTATTATCTGAATATAAAAGAGGTAGGCAAGTAGGGTAGCTAAATTATTCCAATTTTACCTGGAAGGCTAAAAACAGGGATTTCAGATCATTCCACCTCAATAAAAATCCTTCACATACAATTTTTACAAATTGAGCTTCAGCTATAAGTTAGGTGATGTGTCAACAGTTAATCCAAGTATATAAGGTCTTAACTGCTGTTAGTCACTCTTATTGCCTTATAATTACATTCTTTTCAGTGTTTTCTTGCTGGGCAGATGATAGCCTATGTATTATTTGTTTTTCTAAGCGTTCGACGAAAGATTGCCTTTCAGCTTCCTTATTATTAATATTAGTTATTTTCCTTAATAATCTAAATTCTTCACATTGAGGATCGATATTTTTTATACCCTTTATAGGTAAACATTCTATTTTATTTGTTGATTGGTTGCTTAGCCATAATTTACATTCTTCGTTAAATGATTTGTCTTTATATTCTTCTCCCCACCATGCTTGAATAGATAGAAAGGTGCTTTGCATGAATATGCGGTAATCTTGATAGTTAAAAGGAGTAGTAACTTGATGTATATTTAATACCTTATGCCCAATAAAGGCAGCTAAATCTAAAGTGCCGCTTGTAGTTCCTATTATACCATGTAAGTTAATCTTCTCCCGATCCTCATATAAACATGTTAAAAGTCGAAGGTGGGCTAATTTTGTATAATCTTGGTCATTTGATATTTCATACTTAAATGGGTAAATGTTAGCTATGGAATTTTTTATTTTCCCTTCTTTATTCTTTCTATTATCCGCATGAATTGTTATAATATTATAACGTTCTTGCAGAGAGGAAGCTAGCTCATTTAAAAGATTAATCAAAGTATTTTGTTTGGAGTTTGCTTTATCGGAATATCGTGCATGAAAAATGATAGTAGGTTTTTTTATTTCTTCACTTTTAGGGTCTATCTTATTATTTATATTTATTAAACTTTTAATTACTGACATCTTTATATTTACTCTAATTTCAGGTCGAACATTATCTTCTTCTTCCCATTTCTTAAAACCATCTCTTAATATGCTAGTAGTCTTATCAAAACCATGTTCATTAAAATGATTAGAGATTATTGTAGTTGATAGCCTATGATCAATGTAATATTTATACCCTTTTTCTTCCAACACTTTATCTAATGTTTCTTGCCTTCTGTCCTGGTAACATGCAGGACTAACAATTTTTAAAGCTTCAAAGTTATCTTTATAACCTAAAGTTTTGACAAAACTTAAAGCTCTATTAACTTGGTCTCCGGTATTTAACTCGCCGGACTTGGGGAATATTTCATTATTAGCATCCTTATCATGAGTTAGCAATATTTTAGGCACCAACTTATTGTGGTGCTTGGATAGTATAGTGAATGCCAGCATATGGTAAATATCTCCGGAGCTATTTAGGGGAGCCATAGCCATCACAACTTTTTCATGCTCTTTAAATTCAGCAAACTGAATTTCTAAGTCGAGGTAAGGGGAGTTTAAATCAAGAGGTGGAGCTTCGGTTGCTGTTGGAGTAAACCCTTTATACCAAGGGTAGCTTTTAGTAAGTTCTTCATTCTCCATAGTAGGATACTCTCTATCAATCTCATCTAAATATTTCTCTATATCATCTTTCTGTGGTTCTTCATCAACAAGATTAGGATTCTCACTTTCCGGCTCTTTATCCTCTTTGCCGATCTCTGCTAACCATTTCTCTAACCAATCTTCCTGTGGTTCTTCATCAGCAGGTACAATATTTTCGAAATTTTTGCTTTTATCCAACATGGGATATACCAATTTAAATAATATGGTGTCATTTTATGAGTAAAATGCTATTTAATCTACAATTTTTATATTATTTTATAGTTTAGTGAGAGAGACAAATTACTCCACCTTTTTTCATCCGAGACATTGAGACAATAACCATGCTATTTAAGCGGTAGCTTTATTACTTGCTTAAAAGCTCACCTATAAATATTAAATACTTTGATGAGGGGAGAATTTAATTTACCTACTCCTGCTTATGAATTTTAAAAAACCTCATAAAACTAGATAACTTCTTCCTTCAATCTTATTCTTTGCAATACTACCATAACATCAATGGGTTGAATTTAGTTTTATGCTTATAACCTGGTCAAAAGCTTTAATTATAAGGTTAGTATCTATTTTAGAATCCGGTATTATACCTACAACTTTCGTAGAAAATAAATTCTGAATTCCCTTTTCAATAAAGATTTTTTGAGGGGTGTCCATAAAAGGTATAAAGATATTTAAAGGTAAGTGTAGTTTAGGGACGTATTTTAGAGACAAGCTTTTAGTATGAACTGATATGAAAGGAGGGCCATCTCTAAAACGAACGATTTAGGGACAGATGATTAAGTGATTTTCTAAGTATTTATAAGTGGAGCAATTAATGGGTAATGTTTTAGGCTATGCTCGAGTGTCAACACAACAACAAGAATTAGACGCACAACGTCAACGCTTGAATGAAGTAGGAGCTATAAAGATATTTGAAGATGTGATTAGCGGTAAGGTTTTTAAACGCCCAGGTCTTGAGGCGCTGATTGCCTATGCTAGACCTAATAATCTTCTCTGCGTAGTACGCCTTGATCGTTTAGGACGCAGTCTAAAAGAATTGCTTGAAACAGTAGAATACCTTAAAGTACACAAGATTGGTTTAATGTCTTTAGAAGAAAAGATTGATACCTCTTCTGCAGCCGGTGAGCTAATATTCCATGTATTTGGTGCTATAGCCCACTTTGAAAGACGGTTAATTGCAGAACGTACTAAAGAAGGTATCAATGCTGCACGCTTAAAAGGTAAGAAACCCGGACGTCCAACTTTAGATAAGGAGAAATTTGATTTTGCACTCAAGCTAATTGAATCCGGCATATCCCCTACTAATGCTGCAAGACAATTACAAATAGGACGCTCTACTCTTTATCGTGAACTTAAATATATAAAATAGTTTTTAGTTTATATATTATGATAAATTTAAGTTCTTATATTTCAGTGATAGTTTATAAAAGAAGCACATTGTGTTTTTCTTATATTATCTATACTTATACATATTAAATTAAATATTTTTTAACATATATTATTAGTTTATTATAATAAAAATAGTTGTCCCTTCCATCAATATGAACAATGTTCAGCTTTATAGTATTTAACTCATTCAAATTATATCATTATGTTGTCAAGTGAACAAAGTCTTCCTACTGGTTCTTCTAGTAGCTATTCAGATGGAAAAAATATAAACCATAATTCATTTTTTTCTGAAGAAGAAGCTAATAAATTTAGTGATACAGTAATATTTATTTCCAACTCAGAATTAGACGGATTTCGTGAAGGTGATGGAGATCTGATGGATAAACTAGCAGAAATGCTAAATAATAAAGGAATAAAAACAATAAGGATTATTGAGAATACTAATAATGTTCCTAAAGATAAACAATTTTTATTAGAAAAAGGAGAATTAATTACTTTGGGTAATGCAACAGATTTGTCTTTAAAAGATCGTCAAAAAAAGCTCTTAGAGATATTAGATAATAATTATAATGGTAAGAATAAAATATTTTATATAGGTAGTAGATTTGACGATATAGACTATGATAAAGAACAGCCTATAAGAGGAGGAAGTGGTTCCCTTTTTACTCAAGAATGTATAAAAGAATTACAAACGCGTAATATTAAAATAGTAATCAACTGTTTAGAATATAAGTTTTTTAAGCGTTCAATTGAACATTTACCAAAAGCAGTGGAAATGATGAAGCAACAATTATTTTTAGCAGATAAAATACATTTTCTTACTTTACATGATAAAAGTAATTATGAAAAAACAATTAATCAGCTTATGGAAAAGAACTTTCTTGTTAAAGCACATTATAAAGTTCCTGCAGAAGAAGTTGCACTTATACAAAAACATATAAAATTTGAAGAAAATTTAGGGAATAGAGACTGGCTTGAAAGCCAAAAAACAAAGGGGGTACATATACCTGGTATTTATACTGTAAGCCCTCTTGTTGATAAAGATATATTAAAAAATAGTGACCATAGTACTTCCCCAGATAAGATAATTAATATTTTAGCTAATAGAGAAAATAACATTTTATGTTTCGGTATTATTAGAGGAGCAAAGGGAATTACTGAAGCTGTAGAATTAAGTAAGTTGATGAGAGATAACACAGATGAAAAGAAAGTTATAATTATTGGTAAATTGTTAAGTTCTTTTGTACTTTTTAAAGGTAGTATAATTCGCAAAATATTTGGCATCAAAGATAAAATATTTAATATTATTGCCAAAGAAGTATCAGAAGATATTGCTGAAGAAAAAAAACATATTGAAGGAAACGAAAAAGAACAAGTTCTCGATTTTAATGCCTACGGTATTACATATGATAATATAATACCCGAATTTTTTAAAAATGACTATGTAAAAACAAATGAGTTTTGCCAACGTTTATTTGATGGATTAGTTAATGAAATTTATCCTAAATCTTCTGTTTTAAGAGAAAGGTTAAATTGTAAGCAAAAAGCGCGGAACATTGAGATTTATTTGAATATTTCAGAAATTGAGGTTAAGAAAAAAGGTATGAGATGCAAGTATGCCATGAAGCTTGATCATAAAGGTATGGCTGATAATGCCTCTACAATTGTTTCATGCTTAGGACTTTATTTACCAACGTTTACGGCATCCGGCGTTGTTACAGGGAATGAATTTCGTGCCCAAGAGCATAGGGTAAAAAAATCTAGCGATGAAGTATTCCCTAATAAATATCAAAATGCTGTAATAATGCCTCAAAAAGAGTATTTAGCCAAGAAAAATAAGTTTACAGAAATTGTACCTAAGAATTTTTTAATAGAAAAGGTTTATGAGAAAATTAACGAGGAAACTACGGAAACTTATATAGAAAGGTTGCGAACAATAAGAGAGTTATATGATGAAAAAGTATTTAATATTGATAATATGGTACAAAGGTTAATTAAAGAGATTTTATTACCATTAAATCAACCTGTTGAATACCAAAGTCCTACTTCTTCGCCTTATAAAAGACCAAGCTCAATAGATCCTAGTAGATTTAAAAGTGGATCTAGCAGCCCAAGCTTTAGCCAAAGCCCTTAATGTAATTTCTCACATTTAATTATAATATATTTTAACGAAAGGATTATAAAATGAAATCTCAACTAATATTAAATAACCAGTATCTTGATGATAAAGGATTGGAAATTAAACTTGACGAGCTTAAAAAAGAGAATGCTTCAATTCTAGCTAGCACTACTCATTTAGATTTAAGTGGGAACATGCTAAATAATTTAGATTTCTTACAAGATTTTTCAAATGTAAAAATTCTTAATCTTAATGGAAATGAATTTACAAATGACAGCAATTTAAAAATATTAGGAAACTTAAAAAATTTAACTAAGATTTATTTTAGATATCATGAAGAAATTAGTGAGTTTTCTTTTCTAGAAGAAATTATTACAAACTTAAAGATATTAGATTTAACTAGTACACGATTTTCAGATAAAGACCTTCCTAAATTAAAAAAAGCAACCAGTTTAAGAGAGTTATATCTTATGTGTACAGACCTCACGAAGGTTGATGGTCTCGATAATTTAAGAAATTTAACTACCATTAGTATAACAGGTACTAAAGTAATAGATTTAAAACCTTTGGCAGAATTACCTAAATTGCATACAATTTATATGACGGATATTGAAGACTTACAAGCAAGTTCCCTAAGAGTATTAGAGGCCTCAAAAAGCTTAAGGAAGATACAAGTTGACAATGAATTTGGTTATATCGCTCAAGATATTGAATATATAGTCAAGGCCAAAAGCCCTAAAGATTTTATAGATACAGAAGTAGGTTCAAGGTATATTTTGCAAAAAACTGCAGGGTACAATAGTAAAGCGATTATAAAATTGGATAGCCAAAATGAAATATTTGAAAAAAGTATAAGATCCCAATTACATAAAGTTATAGAAGAGCTTTTTAATAGCGATTACTCTGAAGAATTAAGAAAGCATATAAACTCAATTGATATGGATATATCTCATGATAAAGGATGGCATGGTTTATTGTTTTATAGTATTAAAGCCACTATAGAAGAATATGATAAGAACGAAAATAGTTATGCAGAATATGAGAGTGGTGAGCTAGTAGAAGAAATATATAATATCATTATACTAAGGCTAGCAAAAGAAAATCTCACAGACTTAGATAAAGCAAAAAAATTATGTAAAGATATCATGGAGTGTAAATTTAATCTCTCTCAAGATATAAAAGCACAGGAAGAAGTTATTATAAATAATATTGAAAATATTATAAGCGAACATAAACATAAGCTTTTAAAGCTTCCGAATTATCAGAATTCAAAGGAAAAAGAATTTCAACATTTAAAAGAGTTTTTTTATTGTTTAGATAGGTTGGGAATAATAAAAGAAGTTGATGAAGCAGCGAAAAAACTTAAGGATAAGTATATATATCATTTTGAAAAGGTATGGAGCCATTTATTGGAAGAGTTTTTATTTCCTGGATGGCTTTATGATGATAATGGCTTTCATCAAAGCTGGGAAGATAAGTATCATAGACAACCAATAAATACTAATAATATTAAAGAACTACTAGAGGAAGCATTAAGACAACAAGAATTACCGCTATTTTTTGAAGCATATCCATATGTAAAAGATTTGCTAAATATGAATCATTTTTTTGGAAAGCAAAATAAAAGTATAGAAGACTTCAGTAACTTTTATAGCATAGTAAATAGTTACTTAGTATGTTTTGAAAAATATGAAGCTGTTATGCCATTATTAATTTTAAGAGAGCATATAAAGCTTATGTTGAACCGAGATGATTTTGATAAAGAGTTTTATAAAGCTCATATGAAGGGTGCAGAAGCGGTTATGAGAGAAAAAAGAACCGGAGATCAAAGTACTGGGGTAGCATTCTTATCATTATTTATAGAAAGAGATATACCTTATAAGATGAGAAATTTTCCGGGATATCAAAAATTTAACTGGGAGTCTTTAGAAGGATTATCTAAAGAACTATACAGATCAGATAGTAAGTTTGATTATGAAAAGTTAAATAATTTAATTTTAAGTTTAGAAAACTATATTGATAATTTAATTCTATTTCAGCTTGGTCATATTGAAGAAAAAGATATTAACGAGGTTAAAGCACCTATAAGTTTTGAGATCACACATGCAAAACTAAATCTTAATCCTGCTTTCAATATAATAAATCACTATTTCACAATTCTTGAACAAGTAAAAGAGGATACCAAGATTACCAGACTTGCTACATTACGTGTGATTACAGCTTTAGGAGAAGCTTTAAATGTAATCAAAATATTATTACCCGAGGAGAATAGGATAAATTTAGAAGTTACAATTAACTTAAGAGATCATATTTTACATGCTTCAACAGCTCACAGTTATTTAGAAGATCTTATTTCTAATGATAATAATAAAACCCTTGTTGATATTATAAAAGAATTGCTGGAAGTAAAAGGTTATTTGCCTGAATTAGAGAAGCACTTAAAATCTTCTCAGGATGGAAGTAAAGAACTTGCAAAAATAGTACTACCAAAATTAGTTGAGTTTGAAAAAGCATTTGCAGAGGCACGTAAAATAGATGATAGGGATGAAAAGCTAACGGTTGCTGAGAAGCAAACACTACTAAGTCTTATTCCAACTACAAACCGAGTCCCGAATCCAAATTATGATCAAATAGAAGGTTTTATTAACTTATCTAAGCAAATGGATAGAAATACCTTTTCTAGTTTTTGTCCTAATATTGATAGAACAACATTACGAAAACTTCATGAGCGAATTATAGAGGTAAAGAAAATCATTGGAACCAGAAAAGCTTTAGAGGAAGGTAATTTAGATTTCACTAAGCTTAATTTTAATATTAATAAGGCAGAGAAAGAAAAATTAAAAATAATTCAACAGCAAAAGAACAGTAAAGAATTAAATGATTTCTTAGATAAGTATGAAGCAAAAATCAAGTTTGAAGGAGGAGAGAAAGAGGATTTTCTAAATAAAGTTAAAGAAATAGATATAACTTCATCTATACAAGTACTTAAAAATATTATTGAACATCCTGAAAGATTACCTAAGAAAGAAGAGTTCCTCAAATTACAGGATATTGTATTTATAGATAATACAGAAGCTAAAAAATATTGGGAGTTAGCATATAAAAAAGTAGCAACCGGTCATATATGTTATTTAAAAAGATATCAAATTATCCAAGTTACTCATTTAAGTGCAGCTTTAGATGACCTAAAAAGAATAACTTCAAATATATATGATGGTAAAGGAATAGATATTCAATTAGATCCGATAGCATCAATAGCATGTGAAATGGTTTACGGCTTTTGCTTACAAGGATTTAAAAATATAAGTAAATATTCAGATTTACTATATGATTATCAAGATCAAAGCTTATACTTTTATGCTTATCAACATCCTCTAGAAAAGATGAAAAGTTATATGGATTTATCAATTAAGATGAGAAACCAAATATTTCATTTTGAAAGAGTATTTAGAGAGCCAATGAGCATAGAATTTTGTAGAGAAATTTGGTTTTCAGTTATACAAGATTTGACACATGGTATGTTTCCCGGAGTACCTACTCAATTAGGAGAGATTGAAAAGTTTAGAGATACCTTGAAAAATGATCTTGTAAGAGATGAAAATACATTAAACATGTATGAAGCTGAAATTAAACAAATTGTACAAAGTGAAAAAGATAAAGAAGCAGCAAGTAGCTTATCTACATCTTCAACTGAACCAAATATAAGCAAAAAAGGGAAAGAGAAGGAAGGATTTGTTGATAAAGTGAATGAGGAGAGAAAAGAAAAAGACCAGCAAAAACAAGGTAGATATTAAATTAGTATTATAAATTTAGAAAATTAAGATAATTTGAAATACTGAGTAACTAATATCATGAAGGGCTGGAAGGAAAATTCTCTTCCGGCCTTTTATAAATTAGAGTGTACAAAACGATGGTTTTTAATAAATGTTATGCATAATCAATATGCATCTTATTTAATTTGTTATTTGCCATCCCCTCTACTTCTTTGCAATACAACCAAAATAAGGACTAATTCTGCTTGTAAAGCCTAAATGGCCTACCTCCCAGAAGATTTAAGGTGAGGCGGCGGGGATTAAGACATAGAAGGCCAAATTAATAATGACACAGTTCTTTGAAAACTCCCAAGAATTGCACTGCTAGCTTGCATCAAAAGCGTTGCTACGTAATCCTAAGATTACAGTTAAAGATGCTGCGTATAACTAGAAACTTTCTAAGTATGGGCTCCAATACCAAACCTGCTCTTCCTATGCGATCCCTAAGCCTTCTTTATCTAATTCTATCTTTTGTTGCTCTGCCTGGATTTTTGCTGCCCAAGAATCTATTTTACTTCTAAAAGGATTTACAATAAACTTATCAGAGAGCTTATTAGGTAAAGCATCATTTTCAATTGTATTTACCAGTTCGTCAGGTAAGATCAGGTTATTCTCCACCCTATTATTATAAATCTCTGCAAATTGTTTGTGATTACGATTAGGGTTAGCATTAGCATTAGCATTAAGGGCATCTGTAAGGCATTGAGCCACAATATTGAAGAGCTTATGTACTTTATTATGATAAGAAGTCACTCGTGTAAGTAAGCTCTTAATACTCTCATTTTCTGTTAACCCTATGGCAGTCTTACCATAATTATTTTTTAGATGTACATTCGCATTATTTTTTATCAAGGTAACTACTGCATTAAAATGACCTTCTTTTGCAGCAATCATTAATGCTGTATTACCAACATTATTTTGCTTGTCAATACTAGCTCCTATATCAAGAAGGGCCTCTACTATATCTTTATAACCATGTTGAGCGGCAATCATTAATTCTGTATCACCAGGTTGATTTTGCTTATTAATATCATCTCTGCTATTAATAAGTATTCTTACTACTTTTCTATGCCCTTTTTTAGCAGCAAGTATTAATGCTGTATTACCATTATTATTTTTCTCTTCAACATTAGCGTCATTTGTTATAAGTAGTTTCACTACTTCTCTATACCCATATTCAGCAGCAAGCATTAATGCTGTCTTGCCATCAATATTTTTTTCATCAATACTAGCTTTGCCCTTTAAAAGAGTTTCTACTACTTCTTTATGCCCTTTTTTAGCAGCAATCATTAATGCTGTATTACCATTATTATCTTTCTCTTCAACATTAGCGCCATTTTTTAAAAGTAGTTCCACTGTTACTTCATACTCTTCTTCAGCAGCAAGCATTAATGCTGTCTTGCCATCAATATTTTTTTCATCAATACTAGCTTTACCCTTTAAAAGAGTTTCTACTACTTCTTCATGCCAATTTTCAGCAGCAATCATTAATGCTGTAGTACCATTATTATTTTTCTCATCAATACTAGCTTTACCCTTTAAAAGAGTTTCTACTATTTCTTCATACCCATTTGCAGCAGCATATATTAATGCTGTATTACCATTATTATTTTTCTCATTAATATTAGCTCCCCCCTTTAAAAGAGTTTCTATTACTTCTTCATGCCAATTTTCAGCAGCAATCATTAATGCTGTAGTACCATTATTATCTTTCTCATCAATACTAGCTTTACCCTTTAAAAGAGTCTCTACTATTTCTTTATGCCCTTTTTTAGCAGCAATCATTAATGCTGTAGTACCATTATTATCTTTCTCTTCAACATTAGCGCCATTTTTTAAAAGTAGTCCCACTATTTCTTTATGCCCATTTGCAGCAGCAATCATTAATGCTGTATTATCATTATTATTTTTCTCTTCAACATTAGCACTACTATTTAAAAGCTTCTTCACCACTGTTCTATGTCCACCTTCAGCAGCAAGTATTAATGCTGTGTCACCATTATTATTTTTCTCTTTAATACTAGCTCCTTTTATGAGTAAGATTTCTACTGTTTTTTTACGCCCTTTTTTAGCAGCAAGTATTAATGCTGTGTCACCATTATTATTTTTCTCTTCAACATTAGCACTACTATTTAAAAGCATCTTCACTACTGTTCTATGCCCACCTTCAGCAGCAAGTATTAATGCTGTGTCACCATCATTATTTTTCTCTTCAACATTAGCACTACTATTTAAAAGCATCTTCACCACTGTTCTATGTCCTTTTTCAGCAGCAATCATTAATGCTGTCTTGCCTGCAATGTCTACTGCATTTAAATCAGCGCCAGCTTTAATTATTTCATCTATTGGTTTTCCTACTCTTGCTAAAGAAATTAATTTTTTATTCTTACTAACCTGGCTTAATTCTTGGAATGTTTTTAACTCATCTCTCATTTTTATCCTTTACATTGAGTTTGTATAAAATCTAAATAAGGTTAACCTATGTATTAGCTTTTATTTGTTGAAATAATACAATTAATTAGATAATAGATCAATATAACGCTGAGAATGAGTGAAATTTATGGTTATGTTGCAAGGATTGAAAAAGATACTGTAAGGGGCTCTGTTGCAAATAAAGGAAAGGAATTATAAAGTTGGTGATATAGGTTATAGAGTTTGGGGATTATGAATATATTTAAGCACCGACATTTCAAACATGAAATTATTATATGGGCAATAAGGTGGTACTGTAAATATGGGATCAGCTACAGAGACCTAGAAGAGATGTTATGTGAAAGAGGGG
>JACGYV010000027.1 GCA_014116815.1 Holosporaceae bacterium 'Namur' | reverse complement strand
GCTGCACTTACTTCAGCGGCGCCTATGGTATTGTCTTTTTCAATCGGTGCTTTCATATCTTCAATAATTATAGCAAATGTTTACGTTTTTGCTTACCAACAAAAAAAGCCCGAACATGTTTTAACTGCTGAAGCTTTACAAACTGAGACGATAAAATTATTTAATGAATTAAATAATACACTAAGCGGATCTTACTGGGGTACTCAACGATCAACTCCATTAGCAAGTAACTCTGCATCACAACTTATTTCTATTCATATTCCTAATTTGCCTAACGGTATTAATCCGCTACCTAGCCCTACGGCACCTAACCCCGCTGCGGCACCTAACCCTGCTTTACCGTTACCACCACCTCCTCCGAATTCTAATATTGCTAAAAGTTATCATAAGTTTGTAGAAAATTTACAATTATTTTGTGCAAATGCTTCTAATAGATACATCTTAAATAATACGGAAAAAAATAATTTTATTAAAATCGGTAGAAAACTTGAAAGTGATATGCATAATTTTATTAATAATTTTAAACATCATCAGAACTCTCAAATTATGCAACCTGCAGAGAAGGTTAATATTAATAACCTGATAACCACCGGTGAGAATTGTTTAAAGGAATTAAAATTGACTGTGCAAGAGTTTTCTTCACAAGCAAAGAATAAATAAAAAAGGTTTTATATAATTTTGTTTTTGTTAATATAATTTTTAAAATTTTAGAAAGCTAATAATGAGCCTTGAGTTAAGCATAGTTACATTAATCGGTTGTTTCATTTTTTCTTATGTTCTTTCGGGAAATCTTATTCGACTGCTTACTAAAAAGAAAATTATTGCGATCCCGAACAGTAGAAGTAACCATAAATCTCCCACTCCGCTCGGGGGAGGGGTAGCTATAATCATCGCTTTCTTTATTGGCTGTATCCCGTTTCTATTCCTTTATAACGATGCGGTAAAACCTCCTCTCTATATTGCTTCCGCACTTGCACTATTATGTATAATTTCATTTAGGGATGATATTAAACATGTCCCGGCTGCTATAAGGCTTATAGCTCATTTTGTGGCGGCGATTATAGGCGCATTTATAGTTAAGCATAACGGCTTAATTTTTAAAGGTGTTATTGATCCGGATATTGAATATATTTTTATTGTTCTTGCGATTGTGACTTTTGTTAACCTTTTTAATTTTATGGACGGGATAGACGGCATCACCGGTGCACAAGTTATTTATTTAGGGATAGCAATTGCTTTAATTTTAAATTTTTTGAATAATCAGAGTAGTTATATCTATATTTCGCTTCTTCTGGTTGCATGTACTCTCGGATTTTTAATATATAATTGGCACCCGGCGCGTATTTTTATCGGGGATGCGGGAAGTATTACCATCGGTTATATTCTTTCATTACTACTATTGATTATTGCTGCTAAAGGAGCCTGGGTGCAGGCAATTATTCTTCCTATGTATTATTTCGCCGATGCAGGGTATATATTGTTAAAACGAACAATATCTTTGGAGAAAGTCTGGCAGGCTCATTCAGAGCATTTCTTCCAGCGTGCGGTGAGGGCGGGAAGAAGCCATGCCGAAGTGGTAGTAAAAATTATTATACTAAATATTATTCTGCTTAATTTAAGTTTGGGAGCCTTATATTTTAAGGGAGAAATCTTAATTGAATGCCTCTTTATATTATGTGCTTTAGCAGCAACTATTGTTACTATTAATATTTTACCTATCAAGATGCCATTGCTGGATTTAAAAGCAAAAAGGTAATAACAATACAAATTAACGTTTTATTAACTATTCACCATTAAAGTATTAATAAATAATTATATTAATATTACTTAGGTGAGAGAAAGATTTTGGAAAATAGTTAACAGCCGGCGTACAAAATCTATAGTTGAAGGTATAAAAGAGTTCTTTTTCTTTTTTCCTCAAAATTATGAACGGGATACTCGGTTATTAAAACAAAATACAGACAATTTAAAAATTAGTCAAGAACAAAAAGATCAAACCGCAACAGTTCAAAATCCCGAAAATGAAGCCGACATAGAAAATAAACCTTCCGGAATCGGTAGAGCTTGGAACTTTACTAAAAAAGCATTTTTAGTAACTAAAGATGTAGTGACTTCTACAAGCTTCTGTAGAGTGACTTTAATTGCTTCATCGGCTTTGCTTTTTGCAACCGCCCCCGTGGCTCCATGGCTTGCAGGCATCGGGCTCACCGCTGCGGTCGGCGCTGTAGTCGGCGGCTTAACGGTTGAAACCTATAGAAGATATAAACTGGGGACTTTAAAGAAAGAGGATAAATTACTAAATAAGTTAACCGATGCGGAAGTTGAAAAGAACCGGGATCTTGAAAAGTTGAAGGGAAAAGAGATCCCTGAGAAAGAGAAGGAAAATTATAAGGAATTACTATCCTCACTTGAAAAAGAATTATATAAATTCCCCGGATATGATGAAATAACTCATAAAACCAGCTTACTTAAAGCTATGACTAAAGCCGGAATTTTTACCGGCCCAGAGAATTTTGTGAACATAGGTGTTTCTCTAATTGCTATGGATCCGTTATCCTTTTCCGTAAGCGTAGGCACCACTATTTTAGGTTATAATCAAGAAGTAAAAAAAACAAAGCGCTATAATGACGAGAAGGTTAAACTCTTAACCGATATGGAAGCGGCTAAAAGCGTTTTAGGTATTTCATACGAAAACGGAAAGGGTTTACCTATACTTAAAGATATCGTGAACTTAAGGCTTGCCGAAAATATTGCAACCCAAGACTTAATGAATAAAGTAAATACTAAGTTTGAAAAAGGACAAGAAATCGAACCGAAAGTGATGATGCAGGAATTTGAAAAACTGCGCGGCACACTTATGAACGAGTTTACTAAAAAAGATAATATATTTGCTATGAGCGATAAAAAGGCAACCAAAGAAGTAGAAAATAGGAGGTTAGCTTTTAGTGAAAAGGGTGATATAGAATCTTTACAAAAATTAGAAGATATAAAGAATTTACGGGAGCAATATAAAGATCAGTTAAAAGGTAAAGTAGAATCTCAGGAAACTTTGCCGCAAAAAGCGGGTAATTTTCTTAAAACTATGGGTAAGGTTGCATGGTATGGTTTTTCGGTAAATAAAACTCAGGAGATGTTTTCACCCGTAAGAAAACATGAAGATTATACAGAAACTTTAAAAAGCTTGAAAGAATCCAAAGAGCTTGCAATTCAAAAAGTAAAGGAACCTGAAATTCAAAAAGATAAGCCCCAAGAGCCCTTAAAAGAAGACCCGAACTTTTGGAGAAAAAGCATAAAACCTGTAATAGGAAGTCATAGGCAAAATGATAGTCATTCTCACTAACTTTATATTTTGAATTTGTGAAATATAAGCTATACTGCCGATGCAAAAAATCGGTAATTTATATATGTCATTAAAATATAAAGTTTTAGCTAAAGACGGGAATGCGAGATTAGGAGTTTTGGAGACAGCGCACGGTGAAGTGAGAACACCGGCATTTATGCCGGTCGGAACTGCCGCAACGGTAAAAGCAATGTTTCCGGAAGATATAAAAGCAACGGGTGCGGATATTATTTTAGGGAACACTTACCACTTGATGTTGAGAGGAGCTGCGGAAAGAATCCATAAATTCGGAGGCTTAAGGAAGTTTATGAACTGGCATGGACCTATCCTGACCGATTCAGGAGGATTCCAGGTGTTATCCCTTACTAAGCTCAGAAAAATCACCGAAGAAGGGGTAACTTTTAGATCTCACCTTGATGGAACAAAATATGAGCTCACTCCTGAAAGATCAATGGAGATTCAATATTTTTTAGGCAGCAACGTCACTATGATACTTGATGAGTGTCCACCGTATCCTATTTCTCATATGAAAGCTAAAAAATCCATGGAGCTTTCGTTAAGATGGGCGGCAAGATCAAAAGCCGCATTCATAAAGCGCGAAGGGCATGGAATATTCGGAATTGTACAGGGAAGCGTGTTTGAGGATTTGAGAGCAAAATCAGCGCAAACTTTAGTGGATATGGATTTTGACGGTTATGCTTTAGGCGGCGTTGCAATCGGAGAAATGCAGGAACTGATGTTCCAAACTTTAGAATTTACCGTGCCCTTACTACCTCAAGAAAAGCCAAGATACTTAATGGGAATCGGAAAGCCGAAAGACATAGTCGGTTCGGTGATGAGAGGGGTTGACATGTTTGATTGCGTTCTTCCCAGCCGTTCCGGAAGGAATGGTCAGGCGTTTGTCAGGGGTGGAACCATTAATATTAAAAATGCCAAATATTCTGAGGATACAAAGCCTTTAGATGAAAAATGCGACTGCTATACTTGCAAGAATTACAGTCGGGCTTATTTATATCATTTAGTCAGGTGTAAAGAAATACTTGGAGCTATGCTTGTTACCATGCATAACCTCACATATTATCAGGATCTGATGCAGGCATTGAGGAAAGCTATTGAAGAAAAAAGGTTATCAAGCTTCAATAGTCAAGGGTTTATCTGAAAATAAAGGAGTAAAAAAGATTGACAAAAATATATCCGCAAACAATTAAAGGTAAATTCAGATCTATAAAAGACATAACGCTGATAGGGTTGTTTTTGCTTTATTTTTGCGGATCATGGGTTAGATGGGGCAGAGGTGAGGGGAGCCCGGATCAGGCTTTACTTATAGATTTGCCTAACCGCCGTGCTTATTTATTCGGGATAGAAATATGGCCTGATGAAATATACTATATTACCGGCGCCTTGATTCTTGCGGCTTTAGGATTATTTTTTGTTACCTCTTTACTTGGAAGGGTTTGGTGCGGGTATACCTGCCCGCATACGGTTTTTACCGACATATTTTTAAAAATAGAAACACTCTTTCAAGGAGATAGAAACAAGAGAATAAAGCTTGATAGCTCTTCATATGATATTGATAAACTTGCCCGAAAAGTCGCCACCCATATTAGTTGGTTAGGAATCGCGTTCTTATTCGCCTTCGGATGGGTAGGATATTTTTATGATGTCAAAAAACTGCTACGGGATTTAATAATATTAAAGGTAAGCGGTAATGCTACAATATGGTTATTTTCACTTACTGCCTCTACTTATTTATTCGCAGGCTTTATAAGGCAAAGAGTATGTATGTATATGTGCCCCTACGGTAGGTTTCAATCAGCAATGATTGATAAAGAAACTGTGCTTGTAACATATGATAGCGAGCGGGGTGAGCCGCGGGCAGGGGGAGGTGAGCAGGAGAGAGGCGATTGCATTAGCTGCAATAAATGCGTTGCCGTGTGTCCGATGGGTATTGATATAAGAGACGGGTTACAAATGGAATGCATAAATTGCGGCTTGTGTGTGGATGCATGCAATAGTGTTATGGAAAAGATAGGCAAACCGTTAAATCTTATCGGCTATAAAAGCAGTATAATTTCCAATGGCGCACAAAAAAGTAAGACTGTTATAAAACATATTTTTAGAGCAAAAACTATAATTTTTTCCTTAGTATTTATTATAGTTGCAGGAGTCATGCTTTATAGTCTTACAAATAAGTCAACCTGTATACTATCCGTATCAAAAGATCATGGGGCATTATTTACTGTTATTCCTGACGGAAGTATCAGAAATACTTATGATATTAAAATTTTTAATAAATCCTCTCGCACCAAGGATACTGAGCTAACCATTGAAGGTATGGAGAATATAAAATTCATGGTGCAGGATATAAGTGAATATGTTGATAAATACACTCTTAAAATCAAGCCGGAGGCGGAATTAGAGTATAGGGTATTTATTAAAATTCCAAGCGATAGTTATAATTTTAAGCAAAAAGATATAAAATTTATCTTGAAAGATTTAAATACAAATGAAACAATCATAAAACAAAATTCCTTCGTGGTTTCAAAATGAAATTCGGAAATTTACTGGCATTTCTTATATTGGTTTCAGCGCTTGCGCTTGGTACAGCTAAAGCAGCTGAGATAATTTTAAAAGTACCGCCATGTAAATTATGCTATTACCAGCGCTATATTTACGGGCTGCTAATATTCCTCTGTTCAATATTTTTCATAGGAAGATTTCATATATTAAAGCTGGTTATAGTTTTGACTTTGCTTGTTTCGAGTTCAGTTTTATCATTTTATCACCTGGGAATTGAGCAAAAATGGTTTGCTTATGAATCCGAGTGTACTACAACCTTTAATAAAGCAAGCACATTTTTAGAGTATAAAAAAATGCTTAAAAATAAGGATATAGTGACATGTGATCAATCATTATTCGAATTCTTAGGAATCTCCATAGCTGCATGGAATTTTATTTACACAACTTTAATTTTGCTTATAACTTTAATTATCAGTATAAAATTTAACTGGTTTAAGGATGAAGAAACCAAGACACCTTCCGCTCCCTAATAATAAGAAAGATAGACTTGCAGAAATTATGCGTGTGGATCATGCCGGGGAGTACGGCGCTAAGCGGATATATGAAGGCCAGCTGAATATTACACGTGGAGGAGCCTTACATAAGGAAATAAAAGATATGTATGAGCAGGAATTAACCCATCTTAAATATTTTGAAACTCAATTAGTACAAAAAAGAATTAGGCCGACAATACTACAGCCCCTTTGGCATGCATTAGGCTATGCACTGGGTGCTGTCACTGTTCTATGCGGAGAAAAATCTGCAATGGCATGCACGGTTGCGGTGGAAGATGTTATCGAAGAGCATTACCAATCCCAAATTGACGAACTTTCAAATTCCAATGAAGACTTGGAACTTAAAGAAAAGATAAAGCAGTTTCGTGATGAAGAGCTTGAGCATAGAGATAGAGGAATTGAGAATAAGGCCAAAGAAGCTTTCGGTTATAAAGTTTTATATAATGTAGTGCAAACCGCGACCAAAACTGCAATACTACTTTCAAAGAAAATTTAATCAAATTGAAGAATGCTAAAGACCCTTTTTGTTTTTGATATTGAAACCGTACCTGATCTGGCTTCGGCAAAAAATCTGCTTGGAAGCGATACCCCTGAAGCAGAGCTCGGGGAAGCTTTAACTCAATACCATCTTAATATAACAAGCGGAAAAAACGGTTTTATCAGGCAGCTATTTCATCAAGTGGCAGCCATAAGTTTTTTGGAAGCGGAGATACACCATGACCAAGAGGGTGGGGAGTATTATGTATTAAAAGATATAAGATCAGGCGGAAAGGCGGAATCTACTGAAAAGGAGCTTATACAAGGAGTGTTTCAGTATTTATCAACCTTAAAAGCAAGATTGGTCAGCTTTAACGGCAGAAGTTTTGACTTACCGGTACTGAAATATCGAGCTATGCGTTATGGAGTGCAGGCTAAGTGGCTGCACCAGAGTGGGGATAAGTGGAATAGTTATAACAGCAGATATAGTCATGACTGGCACTGTGACCTTTTAGACGCGCTTTCGGATTACGGTGTTTCAGCGAAGGTAAGAATGTCCGAAGTCTGTGCGCTCTTAGGCCTGCCGGGGAAAATTGATGTTGACGGTTCACAAGTAAGTGAATTGTTTAATCAGAATAAAATCCGGGAAATCAGAGATTACTGTGAACTTGATGTAATTAATACTTATTTGATTTATTTAAGGTATATGCATCATATCGGAAGATTAAGCGGTAATTCCTATGATACCTGTATTGAAGATTTAATAGCATTTCTACAGAGTAAAGCCGAAGAAAAGCCAAACTTTACCCTTTTCCTGGATGAGTGGCTGAGTAAGTATTAAATGTAATTTCTATGCACTTTGTAATAATCAACTTATATAGTGTATTAAGTTGAATATCCTACATACATGTAGCATAGTTAAACTATAAAAAATTAAACTAATCGTTTACGTATAAATGAGATAGTCATTTATACGAGCACGCGCCATAAATGGCGACTAGGCGTGTGCTTCTACTATATTATTTAGTATCCGGTTTCTCAGTTTTTAGCTATACAATATTAACTTCAACTTATTCTATTTTTACAAACGTGTTATATATATAACACATTTTCTATCATCCGCTTTGCTAATGAAACTAATATAGGGTTTGTATTCTTATAATACGGCAACATAATTAGTGCGATTGATAGAGCCCAACCTCGACCCCTTTCCCACGTGTTATCATCAATATTTTCCAAATTATTTTTAAAAACTTTTCTTGAATGCAATTTAAACAAACTCCAAGCGATAATCAAATCACAAGCCGGGTCACCTATACCGACGTCAGAGAAATCAATCACTGCGCTTAGGCGATTATTTTGAACTAAAATATTTCCCGGTAAAAAGTCTCCATGAACCCATACAGGGTTTTTATTCCATACCGGAACATTTAATAGTTGATTCCATAAGAAAGTTACTCGTTGAATATCAATCTCTCCCTCTAATTTGCTTATAGCCTTCCTTGTATGTGCATCCAGTTCTTTTAAAGGGATTCCACGCCTGGAAGAGGGGGCGTTAGCTGCTAACTTTATTTCGTGTAGTTCATTTAAAAAATAAGCCAAATCCTGAGCAAGCAACTCATATTCATCTCTAATTTCAAAATCAGGATTATGACCTTCATTCCATTTGGCTATAATCCAAGGCCAAGGATAGGACTTATCTGGATTACCTTTAAACAAAGGTTCAGAGATCGGTACTTTTAAAAATTGAGAAATCTTTGGAACCCACTCGTATTCTTTATTAATACTTTCAGTTGCCCAATCAATCCGAGGGAGGCGAACAACATACTTACTACCCAAACGAAACAACGCATTGTCCGTACCGCTTGATATTACGGCTTCCAAGGGCAGATCAGCCCAATGAGGGAATTGGCTTTTAAGAAGCTTATGGACAAGATACTCATCTACTTCAAGCTCATTTTTATGCATTTTTGCCATAATTTTATACTCTTTTAATCTCAAGTCTTAAATTGCCGTCTTTAAGTACTCCGATTTATTAATTTTTACAAAAGTAATACTATGCTTAATATAACTTAATACTGTGTTAATACTCTTTCGGAAATTTCTACTATTGCAGGGTTGCCTGCTTGCTCTTTATTTATCGGGAGCTTATTTCTTGAGAAAACTATAATGCCTTCTTTTGATCTTTCCAGTTTCTTTTGCCTATTTATGGTTGGCTTATTAGTTACAGGAGGAGATGAGGATCTTACTTTGGACACTAATAAAGGTTTCTTATTATCTTCGTTTTGTTCTTTTTTATATCCCGCTGTTTTAATAGGTAAAGCTTCACGAAGGAATAATTTCCATCTTGTAATCACTTTATTTGCATATTTTTCACCCAAGTGAGGAGTATGAGAATGATATCGTGCTACTGCCAACCCCCAGTTTTTAGTGTTAGTATAATGGTTTTTCAAAAAATTAGCAGCATAGTTGGTGTTTATTACAGGGTTAAATGCCTGCTCAATGTTAGAGAAATTTTTTCCGTGGTGGTGTAGATTAATTTGATTGCATCCGACATCAATATTGCGTACTCCTTTCCTCATCTGCTCTTTAACAAATTTCACAGCTTTATATTTATTTTCAAAAAAATAAGGTTTGCCTTCTATCCCGACCGCCCAAGGCCAAGGGTAAAATTTTTTAGCACTTTTATCCCATCTTCCGGATTCAATAATAGCAATTGAATGGAGTAAACTTTCCGGGATATCATATTTATTTTCATAATATTTAATAGCAACACTGCATTGCTGTGCATCATATGAATTATAAGAGGCATTTGCCTTTAAATATATCGCACTTAATATAGTGATAAAGAAAGCTTTTGCCCAAAACCCCATATTACTTATATAATTTCCCTTTAGTATAACTTAAAATCTAGCATAATTATTTGCCGGTTAAAACTACTTTTAACTAAATGGGCGGAAAATTACCGATCGAATTATTGATTTACTTATGGTTATGCAGATAATTTTTTTTAAAATATTTGTAGTAGTGAAAAGTACTTAAAGGTATCAGCAGAATATAGGTTAATCCGACTATCGGTAAAGTTATCCACGGCTCAAGTACCATACTTGCGATTAATAATCCCACACTAACCAGCATTAGAGTAACATATTTTCTATTAATATTTATTTTTTTAAATGAAAAAGTCGGTACGCTACTTACCATAAGAATACCGATTACGAACATATAAGCAGCAATAACCCATGGAGAAAATTTTATATTTAATAATTCAAAACTCGAAATCATAGGAGTTAATGCTAATGCAGCAGCAGCAGGCATGGGTATGCCTGAAAAGTAATATTGTGCAGTGATTGCTCCCAATTTATCGGTAGCCTGCACGTTAAATCTTGCAAGCCTTAGCGCAGAGCAGGTAATATAAAACAATACTATTGCCCAACCGATACCTTTATAAGGGATTTCATGCAATGACCAAGTATAAATTACAATAGAAGGTGCTACTCCGAAGCTCACAATATCCGCAAGGGAATCAAGCTGCGCGCCGAAAGGACTTGTGCTGTTTAATAGCCTGGCAATTTTACCGTCCAGACCATCCATAAACGCTGCAACAATAATAAGCCCTGCTGCAATTTGCCACTTTGAGTCAATAGAGTATCTTACTGCACTAATACCTAAACATAACCCTAAAATTGTAATCATATTAGGAAATAATTTTTGTATCGGAACTTGTAAGCTGGGCTTGTGTCTTTTTCTACTCACTTTAATATTACCTTACTTCGCCGATTCTTTTGTTTTGAACACCTTCAAGGTTTGCTATGATACTTTCTCCGCCGACTACTCTTTGGCCTTCAATTACTTGAGGCTCGATGCCTTTCGGTAAATAAACGTCAACTCTGCTGCCGAATCTGATAATACCGAATCTTTCACCTGTTTTAACCTGTTCGTGATCTTTTAGATTACAAACAATTCTTCTTGCAATGAGCCCTGCGATTTGAACAACACCGACAAGTTTGTTTTCCAAGGTTTCAATTAAAATAGACTGTCTTTCATTATGTTCGCTTGCTTTATCAAGAGAAGCATTAAAAAATTTGCCCGGATGGTAATGTAGTATCTTAACTTCACCTTCGATCGGAATCCTATTCACATGTACGTCAAATACATTTAAGAATATACTTACTCTGGTATATTCCTCATCCCCGCCTTCAAGCTCAGGAGGCAGTTTCGCGGTAGTAATCCTTTGTACAAGACCATCAGCAGGGCTTATTACAAAATCCTTCTCAATCGGAGTAACTCTTTCAGGGTCTCTAAAGAAAAATATGCACCAAATAGTTAGGAGAACACCGATCCAACCTAATTTTTGTGAGATTAGGAACAAAACCAGCGTAATTATAATAAATATAAGGATAAAAACATAGCCTTCTTTATGAATACCGGGGATAAAATCTTTTATGCTTTCAATCATCGACTTCTTAGTATATATTGTTATTTCGTGTTTACTATATATCAGAATGGTAAGCTTATTACAAAGAAATTTTAACATAAATTAGTTGAATATATGAAAATTAAAAGTGTTTGTGTATTTTGTGGGGCACGTGACAGTGTAGATAAAGAGTATATTGACCTTGCCGCAGAGTGCGGAAAGATGATGTCCTCCAAAAGTATCGATTTAGTTTACGGTGGCGGTAGAACCGGTATGATGGGTGCTGTTTCAAAGGCGGTTACCGATACGGGGGGTAAGGTAGTCGGAATTTATCCGAAACTTCTTGATGACCTTGAGCCTTTGAATACAAATTTAGATAATACTATCTTTGTAAAAAGCATGTTTGAGCGGAAAGAGCTTATGATCGAAAAATCCGATGCATTTTTAATTCTTCCCGGCGGATTCGGAACACTTGATGAAATATTTGAAGTTGTTACTTTAAAAATTCTTAAGCAGCATGATAAGCCGATTATTATATGTAATTATAATAATTTCTGGCAGAGCTTAATTGATTGTTGTGAAGAAATTATTAATAAGAAATTTGCTCGTACTCATGCAAGAGATACTTATGAAATAGCTGATACATTAGAAGACGTATTTGTTAAACTCGGTTATTAAAGTTAATGAAAGTTGGTATCATTGGTGCTTCGGGTAGAATGGGGCAAGAGCTGATCAAAGTATCTCTTGAAGAATCAGAGCACAAAAGATGCGAATTGATAGGTGCAAGCGTCAGAGACTCGAGCTATTTATTGGGTAAAGAAATTATCAACCCCGTGGAAAATAAACCTGTCGGGATTAAATATTCGGATAATATAGAAAATATTATCAAAAATGCTGATGTAATAATTGATTTTACCAAGGCTGGTTATTCCTTAAAAGTTGCAGAATTGGCTAGTAAATATAAGGTTGTTCATATCTGCGGTACCACCGGGTTTAATCGGATTGAATTCGACCGACTAACTGAGATTGCTAAGCGAACGGTGTTATTTTGGTCGCCTAATATGAGTATTGCAATATATACACTATCAATGCTTGCTGAAAAAGCTGCTACACTTCTTGGTGAGTCATTCGATATCGAAGTGCTTGAGATGCATCATAAATATAAAATTGATGCGCCGTCCGGCACAGCTCTTATGCTCGGCAAATCTGCCGCTAAGGGTAGAGGTATTAATTTTGAAGATTCTAAAGTTTTGAATAGATCGGGATCTAACGGGGTTAGGCAGGAGGGGAGTATAGGTTTTGCAGCTCTTAGGGGTGGAAATGTGGTCGGAGAGCATTCGGTGATTTTTGCATCTGCAAATGAAAAGATTGAATTATCCCATACTATGTATAACCGCAAAGTTTATGCCGAGAATGCCTTTAAAATTGCATATTGGGCTAGCACACAGCTTCCGGGTAAGATATATACCGTTGAGGACTATATAAACATCAAGTAATAAAGTTATATTAAACACTTTTCTTAAAAACAGTATTCGATATATAATCCTTTTTTACTCCTTTAACCGTATGCTTAATCTCAAAGGTTTCTTTGTTGTTATGGAAAATATACTTTGTATCATAGTTATCAGATCCGCAAATATGAGAAGCCGTAGCTTGCCATTTTCCTACAGGCTTTCTGATACGCTCAAATTTTATTATATGAAATAAATCACCTTGTTTACCATTATGATAAAAATATATCTCTATTACGGAATCTTTATATATGTATATATATTCTTTATATACCTGCAAGGTTAGGTTATCAGTTATAAGTTCTCCCTCCTCTCTATAAAGAAGAGAAAGATTCTTGCCCGTATCGCCGGCGGTAAAGCTCGCTTTTCCTGTTACTCTACCTGACCAAGGTTTACCTTCTATTACTCGGGTGAAATACCAATTACCTTTTAGTAAATCAAATATTTTAGTTGTATGCACAATTTAGTCTTCAAATTTATTGGTGTTTCAATAATATTTAAGTTAATTTCAAAGCACAATATGATAAGAATAATATTCTTATCATATTGTAAAAACATAATTGACATAGCACACAAACTCAATTATTGACTAAACTTAAGTAAGTCTTCAGGGCAGGGTGCAATTCCCTACCGGTGGTAAATTCATTGTAATTCAATGGAAAGCCCACGAGCGCTTAAGTAAATTTAATTTATTTAAGGACAAGCAGATTCGGTGTAAATCCGAAGCCGACGGTATAGTCCGGATGGGAGAAGGCAGTAGTTGGATATATATCATCTTGTATAAGGCGTTAACCTTGCAAGCTATTCTCTGCCTAATTCTTTTGGTGACGACAAAAGTTTTAAGGGTTTTTAAGTGGAACGTAATACTCATTTATATTATATGAAAAGAGCTCTGGAGCTTGCGAAAAGAGGGGAATACACCGTTTCGCCCAATCCTATGGTCGGGTGTGTGATTGTAAGACAGGGTAATATAATAAGTGAAGGATGGCATGAAAGAGCGGGTGAAGCGCATGCTGAAATAATTGCAATTAGAAAATCTACTCCCGAACTAACGAAAGATGCCGATATGTATGTCACGTTAGAGCCTTGTTGCCATTATAACAGAACGCCTCCTTGTACGGATGCTATAATAAAAGCAAAGATAAAACGGGTAATTATTCCGTCTCTTGACCCGAACCCAAAGGTTTCCGGGCGTGGAATTGAGATGCTAAGAGAGGCCGGTATTGAAGTAATTACCGGTGTTCTGGAAAATGAAGCTTTGAAATTAAATGAAATATTTTTTTATTATCAAAAAACAAGGCTACCTTTTGTTATATTAAAGTGGGCAATGTCGTTAGACGGTAAGATGGTAACAAGCACTCATGATAATAAAAAACTAAGCTCAAAAGAATCATTGGAGCATTTGCACTTGAGCAGAGCAAAAGTTGATGCAATATTGGTCGGAGCTAATACTATAAGGGAGGATGATCCTCTGCTTACCTGTAGAAGTGATGAATATAGTAATAATAATCCGTTAAGGATTGTATTATCAAACGATCTAAGCCTCCCGCTTTCGGCTAAAGTTTTACAGGATCAGGATAAGGCTAAAACCTTAATCGTTACTACAAATAAGGTGAGTATTGAGCAAATAGAAAAATTTTCTTCTAAAAATATTGAGGTGTTAGTTACTGAAAGTGGTGAAAATGAGCAAGTTGATATAAAAGCTTTGCTTCTCGAGCTAGGTAAGAGAGAAGTTACCGGTTTACTCGTAGAAGGAGGCAGTAAAGTGCATGCATCATTTTTTAAGGCTAATTGTGTAAATAGAGTTGAAGCTTATATAACACCTTACATAGTTGCGGATTTACCTAAAAAACTTGCCCTTAAGCCGCTTGATTTTCAAGCTATGGGTAATGATATATTTATAAAATCAAATGTATGAGGAGTGCTTATGTTTAACGGCATAGTCGAAGGAACGCTAAAACTTTTAAGTAAAACTTTAAACAATAACTCATGTGTTATGGAATTTGAGCGCTTAGAAACTTTGAATGATTTAAAAATCGGGGGTAGTATTGCTATAAATGGAGTTTGTCTTACGGTTACTGAACTAACAAATGACAAATTCATTGCTGATATTATGCCGGAAACTTTAAATGTTACCGCCTTAGGAGGGCTTGTGCCCGGAAATATGGTTAACTATGAAAGGTGTATGAAATTAAATTCCCGTATTGAAGGGCACTTAGTTAAGGGGCATATTGACGAAGTCGGGCTAATTGAAGAAATTTATCATGATGGTAATGCTAAAATCATTAAGGTGAGTATTTCAGAAAATATTCAGCCTTACTTAATAAAGAAAGGTTCAATAGCTATTGACGGGATGAGTATAACTATTATTAGTGTAGGAAATAAATATTTTACCGTAGGGTTGATTCCGCATACGGTAAATAATACCGTCGCCCGCTTTTATCAAGCGGGTACGAAAGTAAATTTGGAAGTGGATGATATGGCGAAATATATGTGGAACTTTATGCAAAACAACTTATTAAGTAAGGCAAGTTAAATATGAACCGATTTGAAACAGTTAATAAAGCTTTAAATAGCCTGAAATTAGGTAAAGCGGTGATCCTGGTTGATGATCATGATAGGGAAAATGAAGGTGACTTAATACTTGCCGCTCAGTTTGTGTCACCTGAGGCAATAGCCTTTATGCTTAAATATACGAGCGGTATCATATGTGTGCCTATGCATAAGGAAAGGCTTGATGAGCTCGGGATAAAGCTTATGGTAAATGAATCGGATAATACCAGCCGAAACAAAACTAAATTTACTACATCGGTAGAAGCAAGGCACGGGGTTTCGACCGGTGTCTCGGCAGAGGATCGCACAACCACAATTAAAGCCTTATGTAACCCAAAAAGTACGACAAAAGATATAAGCCAACCTGGGCACGTATTTCCACTTGAATATACACCACTTGGGGTAATTAAAAGGAGAGGGCATACCGAAGGTGCTATTGACCTAATGAAAGCTGCTAATTTAGATGAGGCTGCAATAATTTGTGAACTTATGAATGAAGACGGCACAATGATGAGAGGAACTCGGATTAATGAGTTTGCTGCTGAGCATAATATGGAGATAATCTCTATTGAGGATATTTACCAATATAGAATATATCATGAAACTATAGTTAGCAAAGAAGCTTCGGCTTCTCTTCCGACAGAATATGGAAATTTTAATGTTAGCATCTTTAAAACTGAGATTGATGATAAGGAGCATATAGCCTTAACTAACTTAAAAGAAGATCAAGACGAAGCATTGGTAAGAATACATTCCTCATGTGCAACGGGTGATATTTTTCATTCACTCAGATGTGATTGCCGAAAACAACTTGAGTATGGGCTTAAGGAGATCGGGAAAAACGGAGGGGTTTTATTATATTTGGATCAGGAAGGCAGGGGAATCGGCTTAACTGCGAAAATAAAAGCTTATTTACTTCAGGAGAAATATAACTTCAATACCGTTCAAGCAAATGAGGAGCTCGGTTGTCCAATCGATTCCAGAGAGTATCTGATTGCCGCACAAATCATTAAGCATTTCGGTATTACTTCAGTTAAGCTTCTAAGCAATAACCCTAAAAAAGTTGAAGGATTAATCAGAAACGGAGTAGCTGATGTTGAAAGGCAACCGGTACCGGTTTTTATAAATGAGCATAATAAAGCATATTTAGAGACTAAAGAAAAGGTTCTAGGACATATTTTAAAATAAGGATAAAAATGAATAATTATAAAATTGCAATAGTTCAAAGTAGATTTAACCTCGAGATAACCAATAGTTTATCTTCAGCTTGTATAGAAAAGCTAAAGCGGCATGGAATACATGAAAATAATATCAATTTATTTTATGTACCGGGTGCGGTTGAGCTTCCGCTTGCAAGTAAGCTACTTGCTAAGAAAAAAGAGGTTGATGTGATTGTTTGTATCGGGGCGGTAATTAAAGGTGATACCGATCATTATCAATATGTTTGCGAACAGGTAAACTACGGCTGTCAAAAGGTAGCTTTAGAGCAGGAAATCCCCGTTGTTTTCGGAGTTTTAACCGTGCCTACCTATGAGTTGGCTTTAGCGAGAGCAGGGGGTGATTTAAGCTTGAATAAGGGTGCAGAATGTGCAGATGCGGCAGTAGAGATGTTGAAATTTATCAAGGAAATTGAAGCGGCGTAGAAGAAGTTGAGCTATCCTCACTTGTTTTCTACGCTGCTTTCAATTTTTTAGTCTCTTCTTGCTACTTATACTTTATTGAAGCATGAGTGTAGAAGATAATTTATTCAATACTCGAGAAGCAAAAGTATCTTGATTAAATATCTTGAGATGCTCTTCGGGAATATAAGCTTTAAGTAATGCATCAGTCTTATC
>JACGYV010000026.1 GCA_014116815.1 Holosporaceae bacterium 'Namur' | reverse complement strand
ATGCTTTCGCCATTTCTTTTAGGTTTAAGTCTTTGTTTATTTTTTCTGCCATAGTGTCCTTCCTTGTTTATTATATTTCTTATTTCTTTACTACTATGACTTTTTACACACTTACTTCAATGGTTCCCCTTACAGCGTTTACTTAGCTTGCTACCTTTGACATATCCACTATTTGCCGCCTCTGTGCCGGGCTTATTTGCCTAGCACTTTCGACAAAAAATCGTTCTCTACCTTTAATCTCCCTATAGTAGCATGTAACGCTTCTATCTCTTTGTTTGGATCTTGAGTTATGCAAGCGTTCTTAAATACTTCAGAACCATGTTCTAATAAGGCGGCTTTCCATTTGTATATTTGGCTGGATACTACCGCATATTCTTGGCAAAGCTGGCTTATCGTCTTATCTCCTTTTAGGGCTGCTAGCGCTACCTTAAATTTATATGCTGCTGTATGGGGTTTCTTCTTTATATTTGATTTAGTCATAAATTACCTTCTATATTTAAGTTTAATTTACACCCTAAATCCTCCTCTCTCAACTGTTCCACTTTTCGGGGGGCACTTCTAAGAAGCAAGATTATGTAGAATTGAAAAAGAAAGTTAAGCCAATATCACTAGAGTTAATAGAAGCAGCACATGCAGGGAATATAGGAAAGGTAGTTGATTTATTAAGTTCTGGGGTTTCGCCTAATTCTGAAGACAAGCATGGGCGAACGGCATTACATCATGCATCAGAACTTGGATATGATAAAATAGCCGAGTTATTATTAAAGAATGATGTGGCAGCAGATATTGATATTAAGGATCATTATGGAGAGACTGCACTGCATTTAGGTGCACTCAGTGGAAATATAAAGTTGGTAAAGCTATTACTATCCCATAATGCTAAACTTGAAGTTACTAACGCTTATGGTGCAACACCCTTACATAGGGGTGTTAGTACGGAAGATATAAAAATAGTTGAATTACTACTTAACGCAAGGTGTAATATAAATGCAGCAGATGGAAATCAGCAAACCCCGCTGCATATTGCAGCAAAATATGGTCATAAAGAAGTAGTTAAGTTGTTAATAGAGAAAGGAGCAGATGCAAATGCTTTAGACAAAGATAACAAAACTGCTAGTGATTATGTAGGGAATAATAAATTTGAGCTAAAGGAAATATTTCGAAGAGCGGTTGAACAGCCAACAGGGATTTGGAGAGCAGCTGAACGGCCAAAAGGGCTATGAAGAGTATAAAAGAAAAATATCAAAAGTAGGCTATTGAAATGTTAAGTAAAAACGAACAAATAATACTGCAAGAATATTTAAATGAATATGGTGCTGAGGAAAATCTTGATAATTTTACAGCTTTACATTTAGCTGCTATAAAAGGACATGATTATATAATAGAATATTTATTAAACACAGATGTTGATATTCATGCACAATCAAGTAGTGGTCAAAGTATACTGCATTACGCTGCGCATTATGGGCATATAAATGTAATACTGACAGTTTTTAAACTTTTATCAACTCACGATAAACAAAAGCTGTTAAACGCACAGGATAAAGATGGTAAAACACCACTTCATTATAGCGCCCTCCAAACAGATATAAAAACAATAGAAATATTGCTTATTGAAGGAATTGATATTAATGCAAAAAATAATTTTGGATATACAGCATTGCACTATTCATCAAGCCGAAACACGGACCCGAAAGTAAGTGAGTTTTTAATCTCAAAAGGCGCAGATATCGAAGTTACAAATAATAATGGAGATATCCCACTATTTCTAGCAATAAAATTTAAAAATGATTCAGTAGCAATGGTTTTAAGTGCTGCAGAAACCTCTAAATATGTAGATAAAGCAAGCAGTAACACAATTAAAAAATTAAAGTTAGGGAATAAAGAATTATGTCAAAATAGTAAAGAGGCAATAAATTATTTTTTAGAAGCATTAAACTTATTTGAAGAACATAATAATTTAGCAGGAATATGCTATACATTGGTCAGGTTGGGGGATATCCACCTTTTACAAGGGGATTATGCATTGTCTACTGGATTTTACAATTCAGCTAGAGTATTTGCCGAACAAAATTTAAGCCTAAAAAGCATATTTTCAAAAAGAATATTTAAAGATAGGCAGTTTAGCGTAGAAGCTAATTTTCTAAGAAATATTGTTGGAGAAATTGAAAATGTTCCTAATATAAGTTTGTCAATATATAAAAAGAAGTTAAATAATCTGAGGGCGGCTGCCGCTAATTTAATAAAAAATGAAAGCAAAGAAGCTAAAGATATACTAAAATTAATTACTCAAGATATAAAGAATGTATTTAATGAGTTAATAACAGAATGCATTAAGTTAATAGGAAAGCCACCATGTGAATATAGTATAATAGGCCTTGGGTCAATGAGTAGAGAAGAAATGGTACCTTTTTCAGATATTGAATTTGGAATCATTATAGAAAAATCAACCCAACAAGTACAAGATTATTTTTCTAATTTATCAAAATTGATTGAAATTAAGATGATTAGTTTGGGTGAAAGCAACTTTCCTATATTAAAGCGAAGAACTCAATCTCTTTTTAGAAATGGATTCTGTTTAGATACTGGTGGTAATACTCCTATAGGGCCGAAGCAAGAAGAGTTAATAGGCACATATGAAAAAATGTCATTACATCAATCAGCAAAGAAATTTTTAGAAGATTTGATATTATCAAATACGCTAAAAACTGTTTGTTTAATCAATGGTAGCGATATTTTATTAAAAAAATATAAACAGGTAATAAAAAAACATTTAGATGTAAAAGATAAATCCTCTAATTTAAGAATAGTTAATAAAAACTTACCCATGAGAGTAAATCAAGCTATTTATTTAATGTCAGGTGATGTAAAACAGTATACTCCCACCTTAGAAGACCAAAATAAAACTAGCTTCCACGTAAAAGAAGAATTGTATAGGCTTCCAAGTAATTTAATAGCTAATCTTTCTCTATATTATGGAATAGAGGCAGAAAATAGTTGGGATAGACTAAATTTACTTTTAGAAAAAAAACTTATTACAAAAGAAGCACATGCAAACCTAAAGAAATTATTAGAATTTGCGACAAAAATGCGGATTAAAGCACATTTGTATTATAATCATGAAAAAGAGGATATTGAGCATGAAACATATGGAAGTATAAACCCTATAGCTCATAACCATGAAAAGCTATATAAGATGGATCCTTTAGAGGCAAGAAGTTTGGAAGAAAGCTATCGGGTATTAATACCAATACATGATGCCCTTAAAGTATTTGTAGAGAGTAAAGGAAAGGAGGATTTTAAAAAGAAAGCTTTATATGAAGATAGTTTGTATATCCAAGCCAGAATAGCAGAGAAAAAATGTGATTATATGGTTGCTTGTGGGTTATATATGAAAGCATTAAAATTAACCCCTGATAAAATGGAGATAAGACAAGGTTTAGTGAGAGTACAAAGCAGATTAGGGTTAATACAAAATGCTTTAGAAACAGCTATAGAATCACTTAATTTAGCTAAGCAGAGCAATAGTAGAAAAGCAAGCCCAATGATAGCTAACTGGCTTAATGATATAGGAGAATTATTTTTTGAGATTGGGGATTATAATGAGGCATTAAATTACTATTTATCTGCATTACAAATGAGGATTGAGCTTGAAGGTGAGGAACATCCTGAGGTAGCCATTTCCCTTAATAATATTGGGGTATTATTTGATATAGTTGGAAAATATCAAGAAGCAGAAGATTACCATACCAAAGCCTTACAAATAAGGATCCAGTGTTTTGGTTTTAATCACACTGAAGTAGCTCAATCATTAAATAATATTGGAGTATTAAAAACTTATAGAAATGATGAAGAGGCAGCAAAGTACCTGTTTCAAGCGTTATCTATACGTAAAAAAGCTTATGGTATGAATCATCCTGAAGTGGCTACTACACTTAACAATATGGGACTTTTACTCTCTAATTTTAATAATAACGAAGAAGCTTTAGAGTATTACCTTCAAGCTCTATATATTAGAGAAAATATACTTGGCGAGAATAGTATAGAACTAGTAGCAATGCTTAGTAACATCGCATGCATATATAATGAACAAAAAGAATATTTACATGCAGAACAAACTTTGGTGAAAGCTTTACTTATAATAGAAAAAAATCCTGATAGAAGCTATAGAGAAACAAATATAATATTACGTAATCTTGCTACGGCAGTAGCTGCACAAAGTAGGTTCGAAGACGCGTTAAATTATAGTACGTTAGCTTTAAAAATAGCAAAAGGGTTATATGGAGATCAGCATATAAAATTAAGGATTTATCTAGAGAAGATTGGAAGCATTTACTTTATGAAAAAGGAATATAAAAAAGCAGAGGAATATTTTCAAGAAGCTTTAAAGGTGAGTACACAACATTTAGGTAGGAGTCATAACCAAAATGCCTATTTTTTCATATGTATTGGAAAAGCTCTTGAAGCACAGAATTCAATATTGTTGCCTACACAATATTATCAGCAAGCATCGTCCATATTATTAATTTATCATAAAGATAAGGACCTAGCAGATAAACACTTTTTGAAGTTGCAAGAAATGTTTAATAACGCTGTCAATATTCAAACTCAATTAAAAAACGATGAGGAAACTGAGATTACATACAGCAAAAATAATGAAGAAAAAATTTACACTAAAAATTCAGAAGTAAAGCATATTAATAGTGAGAAGCAAAACAACCTAAAAAATGTGCAGCAACAGGAAGAAGTTATATTGCCAACTCCTGAAGAATTATTTAATAAAAGTGCTGACATAAAAGCTGGGAACCTTAATAAGGTGAGTGATACATCTTCAGTTTGGCAACAAGCAAAGAAAACTTATTTGCTTAACTTGCATCAAATCAAAAATAACGTAACAAGAGAAGTAGAAAATGATGTAAATAAAGAGCAAGAAAATAACGATGAAATGGAGGATAAGAGTATGCAACATACACAATTAGGATGGAAAAATATTCTTAATAATCCACAAAGGCGAAAGTGCTTAGGGGCAAGTAGAGGAAATGTTATAAAATTAGAAACTCAATTGGTTAAATCTAATTCAGATGATGAGAAAGAAGCAGAACAAAAAATAAATATCGTAGATAATGAAAAAAAAGATGGTATAAAGGAATCTAAATCTGCTTGGCTTAAAGCAAGTTTAACGCGTAAAAAAGAATCCAGTACTTATATTTAGTAGTTAAATAATGGATAAGCGAGGAGTTGTTAAATGGGTATTCCTAACCGAATAACATACTATATAGTACTTGTCTATATTCGGTTAGGAATACCCTATTATTACTTTAAAATTAGTTTCTTATTAATTATGACCAAGTTATAGTGAGTTAATAATTTACTGTTATATTATGTTTCAGCCCAGCTGCCAATAGCTCAACTCGTCCATCATCATAAATGGCTTTATCGCATATATAATTAAGTAAGAATAGATTAAAGCGTCACATCAGCCTATCTGGTTAGAAGAAATGCAAATGTGCAGGCTTAATTTTTTGATTAGAGTATTATAAATATTTATAATACTCTAAATTGGCTACAATTTTTGACTACTCTTATTGTATGGTAACTACTTCATAAAAATTAATAAGCTACTAAACTTGTTAAAGTAAAATTAATAATATTTTTATTAATTTATTATTTAAAACATTGTTAAATTAAAGCTAAGATTTATGGTAAGTTAGTTAACTTTATTTATGGGCGCATATGAGCTTTTCTAATCCTTACAATCTACCTAAACTTAATGGTACAAACGGGTTCATCATACATGGGGGGCAATCCTATTTTGGTTCCTCAGTAAGCATTACAAGCGATATTAACGGTGATGGTATAAATGATGTAATCGTCTCTGACCCCTCTAGCTTAACTCAGAAAGGAAGCACTTATGTTATGTTCGGCAGTAGATCTACAATTTCTACAGATATATATGGTCTAAATGGTAGCAATGGCTTTAGAATAAAGGGTGTCTCAACTAGTGACAATTCTGGCAGCTCGCTTAGCGGAGCAGGAGATATAAATGGCGATGGAATTGATGATATTATCATAGGAGCTCCAGGTAAAGATGTAAGCTATGTTGTATTTGGAAGTAAGTCTACATTCCCCGCAAATTTTGAGTTATCAAATATCGATGGTACAAATGGATTTGCTATTGTAGGTAATAATGGTTTATCAGGTAATTCTGTTAGTGGGGCAGGAGATATAAATGGTGATGGAATTGATGATATTATCATAGGAACTAGAGGAGCTCCTGTAGGAGGTTATGTAGTGTTTGGCAGTAAAACTATATTTCCTGAGCACGGGCTTTCTTTTTCTGCATTAAATGGCACCAATGGTTTTGTTATTAATGGAATAGTACCGAACGGTATACTAGGTAGTTCAGTAAGTGGGTTAGGAGATATAAATGGCGATGGAATTGATGATGTAATTATAAGAGCTATTGGTGATGATACGGTTCAAAGTACCAGCTATGTTGTATTTGGTAATACTTCATTCTCTGCAATGTTTGATCTATCTACTCTTGATGGTAATAATGGTTTTATTATTAAGGGCTTATCTAATTCAGATAAATTAGTAAGTGAAAATGGAGCGGGAGATATAAATAGTGATGGAATTAATGATATAATAATAGGCGGTTTTAATAGTAGTGCTTTAATGGGTGCCAGCTATGTAATATTTGGAAGCAACACTACATTTCCTTCAGTTTTTAATATCTATAGCCTTAATGGAACTAATGGTTTTACTATGCATGGTGTAGCTGATGGTGATCAATTTGGATTTTCTGTAAGTAGTGCAGGAGATGTAAATGATGATAATATTGATGATATAATCATTGGGGCTCCGGGGGCGAATAATAATTATATAATATTTGGTAAATCTGTATTTCCATCTGTAATTAAGCCTTCTGAGCTTAATGGTACCGATGGCTTTATCCTAAATGGGTATTATAGAGATATAGGAGGTAAGGTTACTTGTAGTGCCGGTTATTCTGTTAATGGTGCTGGGGATGTTAATGGTGACGGAATAGGTGACCTTGTCGTCGGTGCACCTGGTTGTACAGCATCGGTTAGTTATGTGGTTTTTGGCCCATTAGTTTTACCTTCTCATTCACCAATTCCTAGTCCTTCCAATGACTATGCTGCCTCTAATATTAACATTCCTAATTCTTTATTATCTTCTATATACAATTTAGCTACAGAAATAGAAGAAACATTGTTTACATATGATTATGCTAGTATACTAGATAGCTTGTAATGTAATAGGCTACAAAGCATATAATTATAATATTTGATAATGTAATTTAAGGAAAGGAACAGTAATATGTTTTCTTTCCTTTTTTATTTTATCCTTAAGCAAGATAAACGAACGTTTTTCTGACAGTATTAAATCCAGTGTAATTTATGTATAATTATATAAGAAAACGCTTCTAAAAAACAAAGTAAGAATATAGTATGCATATTAGCTTTTTAAACATAAGGTAAATACGCATTGTTAAATGTCATTGATATTGCCCCCTAAGAGTTTCACTCTATTCGACTCCATACACGGTATTACAACCGAAATTAGCTTATGCTCTTAGCATTTGGAACTATATAACTGCACATCCTTATTATAGCTAATAGCCATAAAAACAGTTCAAATTTACATCTTAGACGATAATTTGAAAGGTGATAACTAACAACAAGTTATTCGCAAATGTATAATAATCCACATAATAGTTAAAAGAAAGTTTTTATAAAGCACATTGTTATAGTTTAACTATTAAAATATTGTTTATAATGTTAGTAGCACTGCTTCCCTGCTAACTAAAATACATGAAGCTAAAATTTAATGTAGGATATTATAATATGAATTCATTTAATAACCCGTTTTACCTATCTAGCCTAAATGGAAAAAATGGCTTTAAGATAAACAGCACAGTAGAGTTTATGGAATCAGGTTTCTCAGTGAAAGGTTCAGGTGATATAAACGGTGACGGTATTGCTGACCTTATTATTGGTGCTCCTGGAGTTAGCTCACAAACAGGTGTAAGCTATGTGGGAACAAGCTATGTGGTATTTGGAAGTAAGTATAGCTTCCCTGCAAACATAACTTTACCCAACCTTAACGGGAAAAATGGCTTCGCAGTAGATGGTGCGATAAGTGGCGGTAGAACAGGAATATCAGTAAGCGGTGCTGGAGATGTAAATGGTGACGGTATTGCTGATCTTATTATTGGGGGATATCAAACCGGGGCAAGCTATGTGGTATTTGGAAGCCAATCTCCCTTTCCTGCAAACATCAATTTAGCTAACCTTAATGGGAAGAATGGCTTTATTATAAGTGGAATAAATAGCCAGTATTCAAATATATCGCCAGTTAGCAGTGCAGGAGATATAAATGATGATGGTATCGCCGATATCATCATTGGTGACTCCCTTAGGGATTCCCTAGCAGGAGCAAGCTATGTAATATTTGGAAACAAGTACTTACCTGCAAACATGTCTATATCTGACCTTAATGGAGTAAATGGTTTTACAATTTACAACGGGACTCCATACGCAGACTCTTTAGGCTGTTCAGTAAGTAGTGCAGGAGATATAAACGGCGATGGAATTGCTGACCTTGTAATCGGTGCTTTTACAGCTGGTTCAAATGTTGGCGCAAGCTATGTGGTATTCGGTAGTAAATCCCCTTTTCCTACAAGCCTTTATGTATCCAGCCTTAACGGCAGCAATGGTTTCGCAATAAACGGGATAACAAGCCTTGATGCGTTCGGCTCTTCGGTAAGTGGTGCAGGAGATGTAAATGGTGATGGAATTGCTGATCTTATTATTGGTGCCCCTGGAGTTGGTTCTAAGACTGGTGCCAGCTATGTTGTATTTGGAAGCCAAGCTGCTTTTCCTTCAAGTATTAACGTAGCAGACCTTAATGGCAAAAATGGTTTTGTAATAAACGGAGTAACAAGCTCTGATGCATTAGGATCTTCAGTAAGTAGTGCAGGGGATATAAACGACGATGGCATCGCTGACCTTATAATTGGTGCTCCTGGAGCCCGCATGGACATGGGGGAAAGCTATATAATATTTGGAACCCCTTCTTTTTTACCTGCAAGCATTAATGTAGCAGACTTAAATGGAAGGAATGGTTTTGCAATGTACGGATATACAAAATATGAACAATTAGGCTACTCAGTAAGTGGAGCTGGAGATATAAACGGTGATGGTATTGATGACCTTATTACTGGTGCTCCTGAAGCTGGCTCAGGAGCAAGCTATGTTGTGTTCGGCATGAAAAGCATGCCTGGTTTTTTTGTAGAATAGTAATCCAAAAAATCTACTGTCAAGTTGTTGTTCCAAGGGCTTGTCCTGCCCCCGTATAATTACTCCATCTAAATTGATTTATAGATTAGCTCAATATCTATCTTTTACTAACCTATTTCTGGAGCTATTATACGGGGGCAGGACAATTAAAATTGTAAATTATAAATCCTATTAATAATTGTACTATCTTTTCTTTTTAAGATTGACTAAGAAAAGATAAATGCTTATCTTTTTTTTATGCTTAGTATTAAGAAAAGATAAAAATGAAAGGGCGAATTGGAATGTATATTACTCAGAAAATAGCAGAAGAGCCCTACAAGGCTTATATACCTCCCAGATTGCCTCCGAACCCGCCTGTAGATTTAGCAAGGCTATACCCTTATCTGGAAAAAGCAACCCTTGCTTTGGCTGAGCTAAACAGCATACATAAGTCTATTCCGAATACTTCACTTTTTATTTATATGTATGTTCGAAAAGAAGCTTTGCTTTCAAGTCAAATTGAAGGAACACAAAGTTCTTTCTCGGATTTGATGCTTTTTGAACATCAACAAAAGCCGGAAGTATCATTAGAAGATGTTGAAGAAGTATCTCATTATGTGAAAGCCGTTACCTATGGATTAGAGCGTCTTAACACAGGTTTTCCTTTATCTTTAAGATTGCTTTGCGAGATTCACAGTATACTGTTATCAGGCGGGAGAGGCTCTTCAAAATCGCCCGGAGAATTTAGGCGTTCACAAAATTGGATTGGAGGGACAAGGCCGGGTAATGCATTATTTGTTCCGCCTCCGGTTGAATATTTAAACGAATGCTTATCTGACTTTGAGAAATTTTTGCATGACGATACATTACCTATTTTAATTAAAGCCGGTATTGCTCATGTACAGTTTGAAACTATTCACCCATTCTTAGACGGTAATGGTAGATTAGGTAGATTATTAATCACATTGCTTCTTTGCAATGGAGCTATGCTTGATGAACCGATTTTATATTTGAGTCTTTATCTTAAGCAAAATCGGCAGGTATACTACAATTTACTTCAAGAAGTAAGAGTACACGGAACATGGGAAACATGGCTGGAATTCTTTTTAGAAGGGGTATTTAAATCAGCAAAACAAGCCGTCAAGACAGCTATAGATATGAATAACCTATTCGATCAGGACATGGAAAAGATCCAAACACTAGGGCGTGCAAGATTTTCATGTGAACAGACGCTTGAATACTTAAAAAAATTACCGCAAATAACTGTGCCGTTGCTTAGCTTTACATTAGGCATGACAGCTCCTACAGCCAGGAGCTCTCTCAATCATATGGTTAAGTTAGGAATTCTAGAAGAAATGAGTGGAAAGAAACGGGATAAAGTATATGTATACAGTAATTACTTACAAATTCTTGAAGATGGCGCTGAGCCTTTTAAGAGTGTTGGAGAACAATAACTATGGAATGTTCTTTAGCAAGATATCTAAAAAAAATATGAGTTTAAACTCTGAAGTTATTAATTTTTTATAATAAGCATCTTCATTTTATGCTTAAAATGAAAATAGATTATAAATTTAACATAATTGTGATTTACTTCTATTTTTGCTTGCTACATACCTTATTTGGGCAAATGTATAAGAACTTGTCTGAAATTAGTAAATAGTGAAGGTAAATCATGGATACACCAATAGCAGAAGCTCAAAGAGCCGCAGAAATACAAAGAGAAAGAAGCTCCTCAGGGCAAGTAAGTACATTAGAAATAGATTTAAGTAAATTTAATAATGATACGCAAAAGCTAATTGAAACAGCAAAACTTGGTTATCTTAAAGGTACTAATTTAGAATTTAGGCATACAGCACTTAAATATTTAAAAGAATTTCCAAATCGTATTAATTTAATAGAATCTAATAAAGAGGGAATTAAGAGAGAGGTAAGGAGTTATGGGTATTATAGTTCTGAACTATATGATCTTGGAGTAATAGGCACATGGAACGCACAAGGAGGATGGCGTGAAGTATATAGAAATGAAAAACCCAAAGACGATGAATACGAGCAATGGATAGAAGAGAAAATTAATACTGAATTAAATTCTATGAAGCAACGTCTTAATATATTTGAATCCTCTACTTTTCTCCCGACTATAGTATGGGCAGTGCCGCATAAAAACCCTACACAGGATAGAAAAATTATTTCCTTTATTTATTCAGGAAAAACTAGCGAAAAAACAGTAACTATACCTTTTTTTGATATTCATAAACATTTAATAGAATCAAATTGGATTATACGTGAGCTAAATCATGTGAATAAGCTTGATCATACTAAGAATAAAAATTATTTACTTGCCCATTTATTATTTATTGTGTCTGATCGCCCTCATAGTAAAAATGAAGAGGGGAAGTATACAGGAGGTAGAAGATTTATTGATTTTCCTGTTACAAGGCCTTTAAATATTTTAAATGGATTTAAAGACTCAGATAAAAACTATTTAGGAAAATATCATCATGGAGATAATTATGACCATTCTGAAAAAGTTTTACTAGATCATCTTAACAAAGAAATTACAAATATAGTAGCATTACTTAAGCATAAATTCATGTTATTAAATGAAGGTAATTTTCAAAATTTTAAAATATATTCAATTAATTTATTCTTAAATTCGGTGCATAATGTCTGTCGTGGATGTGAAGAGAGATTATCTAAGTTAATGATCTCCCAAGATGAAGAATCTTTTTTATTTAAGCTCAAAACTCAACTTCAGCAAGAAATGTTAAATGCAATATTACCTAAAAGGGGTAGCATTGCTTAATCCTCGAAATTTTTGAAAATCGTCTAAAAGCCTGGTGTAATGCTTAGCCCAAGAGAATTATCTATGTATCTTTTTTAAGTTTTTGCTTTAAGGATAAGTAAGGATCATCGTCAAGATGCATGAAAACGGTTTTGTGAGATAGTGTATAACTCAGTACAGAAATAATATATGTTAGATACTTTACTTATGACATAAGTTTCATACTTTTTTCACTAAAGCTATGCTTTAGTATAAAGCTGGTTATGAAAAAGTCAAATTTTTTCTACTCAAATTCTAATTTTATATTTTTTAATATCTCTACCAAATCTATAGATTGCTCCTTATTTTTAAAAGTGTATTGACCAAGAAAATGAATATGGCCCCATGCAATAGGTGATATTTTCTTAATTATATTGAGAAATTTTTTATTATTCTTTAGCTCGTGATGTTCTTCAAGCAATCCTGATAAAATCACGGAATTATAGTAGATGACCGTATTGGCAACAAGCCTACCACATTGATTGCTAATTTCTATATCAATATCTGTTTTACCATATAACTTTTTTTTACCCCCTACTTTTGCTATGGCAGCACGTAATTGATGGTAGGCTTCAATCCTGTTTTGTGATTTATGAACATCCCTTTGCAATTGTATATCCATCATATACTCCAATGTATAAATACTACGTACTAATTTATCGAATTCAAACACTGCTTTTCGCAAACTGTTTTCTGCCGGTAAGTTGCATAACTTCTTGACCAAATTAGCTTGGTTTATTTCTTTTAATGCTAATGTTGCAATGATTTGATCAATTTTTTCTTTTTGTTTGATAATAATCTGAGAATCAATCTGTCCTGTAGGTTTTAAAGAATAGTTCTCATACTCTTTAATGTCTTTGCCGCAATAAGTATTGCGTAATTGAGCATTAAGATTTGTAAACCTAGGTTTAAATTGTACTCCAAACCAACTTAGTAAAGCAAAGTTAGCCTTATTGATACTGTGCATATCTCCTGTAATGACTTGCGGCATAATATCTGATGTATTATTATACCAAATATCAAAAACATGGTAACTCTCATGTTCATGAGATCCAATTAAATAGCAATTGAAAGGTATATTATTTGTAAGTATTGTATATGCGCTGAGGCCTTGTTTTTCTCTTAAATACTTCCGTGAAAAACGTGCTTTAATATTTGGAACGTCCAATTCATATTTTTGTCCGTCAACACCACTAAATAGTAATTCTAAATCTATGGAGTAATATGGGAAAATGCTAAGTTTTGCTACTTCATTACTAATTATATCATTAGCTTCGCGCAACTTTGATAATCTTAAAACTTGTGAGGATGTTGTTTTTAATGCTTGATAAGAAATATCGCTTGCTTGAGACATTTTATAATCGCCGTAATTAAGTGCTTTTGATAAAATAGAAGCTATTAATCGTTCCTTGCTTACAATCTCTTGTTTTGTATAACGTTGTTGCAAAGGAGTGAAAACAGATAAACAATCGCACTGTTCATCAACAAAACGCATAACGTCATTTATTTCACAAAACGGTAACTGAGAATAAAACTTATTTTGTAATTCCTCGTCACTTATTGCCCTGACTCTACTCCAGGTAAATCTCTGCTTTTTCTCATCATATTTTAGGTGTTTTAATTTTCCTTGCTCAAATCTTTGGTTGATAGTTACCCAAAGGTTATCTAAAGTTGCCAATAAATCATTAATTTGCTTCTCTGCAGATTCTCGTAACCAAGGTATATCAAGATCTTTTAAAACTTCCTGTTTTTCTTCACACGAAATTAATTCATGATTAAAACAACGATGCAGTATACTATTTTCAATATATAGTGATCCTGCATTTACTTTTTCTTCGATTTGTCTGTAAAGCCAATATTCATATCTATTAATATCAATTACCTTGATGTTATCTCTTTCTTTTAAAAGATATTTATCTAAATGTTTAGAAATACTTGCTATTTGATCGTCATCAATATTATTATCTTTTGAGTTGAGTGTATTTTGAAGCCATTTAACTGACAAAAGCCATGTATTTCTTGAATCCTCACTTGAAAAACAAAGCTTTGTAAAAAGGGGGCGTAAATTTTTCTGATAAGTTTTCTGCAATCTATCAACCTCTTGCCAGTAAAATTCTTTTTTGTGCTGGGCTCTTTTAAGTAATTTATTCCCTAAATTCTGCATTTTCTCTTTTGTCATAATCCTAAATGCACGTTTACGCACCTTTCCAAACAAGATTGTATCACCTATCTTTTCATTGACATAAAGTAGCAATAAACGACCCATTTTCTTTTCTATACCGGATTTCTCTTCAAGAAACTTCTTCTTTACTTTAGCCTTTATATCATCATCTATTTTTTTACTGGTATATTTAAATGCCTCTATTAGATTATCATTAATTTCCTGATACCTTCTCAAAACATAACATAAGATATATAAATAATTCTGATTATAACCTAAGTTCCTCAATTTGCCTGCATTATAATATATAGTTAAGTCAGAGTAATACTTTATATTTTGATTAGAAATATCTAATTCTTTGATGATATTTTTAGCTATACTATATATAGACTGTAGCATACTATGCTTTTGCCGTTCCTTTAGCATCATCTTAAAGCCAAAATTCTTAGCATCTTGTTTTAATGCAGCTAATTTTGAAATATTTTCTTCTGTTGTTATTAATTTATTTATTGCTACTTTATCATCAGATCCAAGCATTTTGTCTAATATACAGCTTATACGCTTGCGTTCATCTCTTAGATTTTGCGTAATAATAGTTTGTAATGTAGAATAACCGGGAATAACAACTTTTATATTCCTCAAAAACGTTATTAATTCTCTGCCTATGAAATTTGGTGAAATATCACAACGAATAATTTTCTTAACATGTGTTGTAATAGTTGGTGTAAATTTCGCTGACCAAAGCCTATAATCAAAAATTGCTATAATATTTCGACGTTGTACATAATAGTCGTATTCGCTCACTTTGCGCATAGCAAATTTTTGTTTTATAAAATAAGCATTAAGGATAAAATTTAAGTCCTCTTTTTTTATATCTTTCCATTTTATTTGAAAAAATATTTTCTTAGCCTTAAAGTGCCCCATTTGAATTGCACAGAAGACATTGATATACATACGTTTATCTTTCATCACAACAGATAGTTCTTCCTCTGAGAAAGTAAAATACTGCTTACGCTTATTATCATCAAAATCTGGCAACCCATAAAAAGCACATTTTTCTACTTCAGAAAAAACTACTAATCTTTTACTCTTTTGCATAATTGCATTATATTATCTATTTTGAAAAGGAACGTTTTATTAATTTCTTTTATATATCATTAAGGGGCCTTATATGCTAGCATATGTTTATAGTAAAATAGCTCAAAAATACGTTAAGACAAACTAGAGTAAAAAATAGAGGTTTTTAAGATGATTTATGGTTATGTTCGCGTCAGTACCCATGAGCAGAACCTCGAAAGTCAAAAAAATATGATCAGCCGTTATGGAGTGGACCATAAATTGTTAATAGGTGAATGGATTGAGCTTGAAATGTCTGCTCGTAAATCAATGGCACAAAGACGCATAGATGAATTACTTGAAAAGTTGTCGCCCAATGATATTGTGATTGCATCTGAACTATCACGCCTAGGACGCTCAATTAAAGAAACTCTACACATCATTGAGATTATTCTTCATGAAAAACAATCAAGGCTTATTCTGATCAAGCAAAATCTGGATTTAAATCCTAAAGATAAAAACAGTATTACAAATAAGATCTTGATTACGGTATTTTCTATGATGGCTGAATTAGAACGGGACTTTATATCAGAACGAACTAAGGAAGGACTACGTGCTAGGGTCGCAAAGGGCATTAAACTTGGAAAGCCTAAAGGCATATTACAGAATTCAATGTATGATAAAGACCGGGAGAAAATCTTTGATCTCCATAAACTTGGTGTTCCATTGCATAAAATCATTACCGTACACCTTGGTTATGGTAAATACTTATCATTAAAAAAATATCTTGAAAAAAGATACATAAATAATTCTCTTGAATCAAGCATTCCACCAGTCTTGTAGACAGTTTCCAAAAATTTCGAGGATTAAGCAATGCTACCCCTAAAAGACGGATACATTCTTTTATAGAAAGTCGTCTACCCTTCTTATTTGTAGTCCTAACTCTTAAGGCAGCTATAAGTTCGCAATAATTCCTCATTTCACTTTGGCTAATGAGTCTAGGTCGATTATAATCTGCCCTATAAATTGTTTTGGGCTTCTTATATTTATGTAATGCGCGGTATAGTGTAGCGGGTGAAACATTATAAAATTCAGCTGCTTCTTTTATGATTAACTTGCGCTGTGGGTTACGTGGTGCTAGAGCAGATAATCTGTTGTATAACATAATCAATGCATCTGCCGGCACACATCTTGTCATTGAGGAATATCTCCTTCAAGAGCATATGCTATTTTATCAAGCCCATTTTTTCTCAACCAATTATGAAGATTAGCCGGTGTTGTTTTATAGCGGGCGGCTATAAATTTCTTTGTTGACCCATTCTTCAATAAAGCTTCAATTTCTACCTTATAGTCATCTAACTTACTTTTTCCAGGGCCAATAGGTCTGCCAAGTTTTATACCGGCAGCTTTTTTTACTCGTAGTGCTTCAGTGGTACGTTTGGAAATAAGGTCTCTTTCTATTTCTGCTGCCATTGCTAGTGCCATAGCCATAATCTTACTTTGGATACTTTTATCTAGCTGCCAATTACCTTTAACTGCGTAGACATTAATTCCTTTCTGAAAAGCTATTGATAATATTTCCATGCATTCCAACATACTACGCCCTAGCCTGGAAAGCTCACTGACTATTATATTACTATCACTATGCATGCTCTCTAATATTTCTGCTATTTTTCTTTCGCGCCATGGTGTTTTGCCGGAAGCTTTCTCTTCTATAAACTGTACTTGTCCGAGACCTTTCTCATTAGCTAGGTTTAAAATTGCAGCACGGTTCTTATCAAGGTCTTGATCAATCGTTGATACTCTCAAGTAAGCTATTGTCTTATTAAGTACATACATAATAGCTTTTTTAGCCCGTTTTTATAAAAACCTAAAATTAGCTCTTATTCTATATGGATTTATATTTTTTTATCAATGACTTTTGTTTAAAGTCTCATAAATTTAATATGCTCATTTTTATCTAATAAA
>JACGYV010000025.1 GCA_014116815.1 Holosporaceae bacterium 'Namur' | reverse complement strand
ATTTGTTTACCGTGGTCTTGCTCAAATTAAATACCTTTGCAGCATCCCTTTGGCTATTCCCGGCTTCCAAGTATCTTATCACTTTCTCTCTTAAATCTAAACTATACGGGCTCATCTTCATCTCTTTTTGTTTTATTCTACCTTACCTCCGTACCATAGCTAAACTTATTTTACTATAGTCTCTATTTAAAGCATTATCGGATAAGTTCTTAATCTCACTTTCGTAAGGGTATGAAATTCTTTCCTTCTTTCCCATAATTGCTCCATATAAACTCCTTATGTTTATTTAGTAAATTATAGTTTTTTTATTACCGAGCAAATGAAAAAAGCCCTTCCACCGGGGTGAAAGAGCTTTTCTCTAACAACTTCTCAAACAAAGAATATTATTCTTTATCTTTGTTTTGTGATTGGCCGAGTGCTGCACCTAAGATATCACCTAAGCTTGCACCGCTATCGGTTGAACCGTATTCGGCAATTGCCTTTTTCTCTTGGTCAGCTTCTAAAGCCTTAATAGAGATATTAACTTTACGAGTATTTTTATCAACGGCAACTACCATAGCATCTACCCTGTCGCCAACCGCAAACCTTTCAGGTCTTTGTTCAGCTTTATGCTTGGAAATATCACCTTTCTTAATGAAAGCTTTAATATTTTCAGAGACTTCAACTTCGATACCATCACTCTTAACATCAGTTACCGTGCAAGTTACAATACTGTTCCTATCGAGTTTATCAGCAGCTTCGGTAAAGTGATCCGTAGAAAGTTGTTTAATACCTAAAGTAACTCTTTCTCTTTCAACATCGGAAGTAAGTACGATTCCTTTAACTATATCACCTTTTTTGTAATTTTTAAGCTCTTCCTCCGGGTTATCACTCCAGGTAAGCTCAACGGCAGGAACCAGTGCATCAATTGCAGCATCCGGATTTTCTTCGTTAACAGTCACGAATAAACCGAAATCAGCAATATTTTTAACTACACCTTCAACAATTGTACCGATCGGATTTTCATCGGTAAATTTCTGCCACGGGTTCGGTTTACATTGCTTCATACTCAAGCTTATACGATGCTTGGAAATATCAATTTCAAGAACAACTACTTCTATCTCGTCACCTGCTTTCAATAGTTTTCTCGGGTGAATATTTTTAGCATTCCAGCTAATTTCAGTATGATATACTAAGCCTTCAACACCTTGCGCAAGTTCAACAAACGCACCATAGTCGGTAACGGTAGTTACGCTTCCGGTGAATCTCATACCCGGTTGATACTTATCGGATAAGCCATCCCACGGATTTGATTCCAGTTGCTTGAGCCCTAATGAAACTCTTTTGGTTTCCGGATTATATTTAATAACCATGACTTTAATTTGCTGGCCTAAACTTAATACTTCGGAAGGATGAGAAATTTTATTCCATGAAATATCAGTTATATGCAGTAAGCCGTCTAATGAACCAAGGTCAATGAACGCACCGTAATCAGTGATATTTTTAACCACACCTTCAAGGATTGAACCTTCCGAAATATTAGATAACAATTCATTTCTGGCTTCCGCTCTAGATTCTTCAAGAATAGCTCTTCTGGAAACAACAACGTTACCTTGATCTCTATCCATTTTTAAAATTTTAAACGGTTGAGAAATATTCATAAGCACGGAAGCATCCTTTACGGGACGAATATCAACCTGGCTCCCGGGTAAAAACGCAATTAAGCCTCCTAAATCAACGGCAAAACCGCCTTTAACTCTGCCGATTACTTTACCGTCAACGTTCACATCTTTATTTTGTAATTCTTCAAATTTCACCCAAGCTTCTTCACGTAAAGCTTTTTCTCTACTTAAAACAGTTCTGCCTGATTTACCTTCAAGTCTTTCAACAAACACATCAACTGTATCACCGATGTTAATAATCGGCTCTTCTCCGTCTAATGCAAATTCTTTAAGCGGAACTCTGCCTTCACTTTTTAATCCTACATCTATAAGAACAGCATCCCTTTCAATCCCGACAACCTGCCCCTTGATTACGGTGCCTTCTTTCTTTTCATTTTGAATTGAGTCTTCAAACAATTGAGCAAAACTTTCAGTAAAGTTTATTTCTTCATTTTTGTTTATATTTGATTTGATAGCCATATATTATATGACACTCCCAGTTAAAAAAGGTTAATATTAATATTTTTATGTTTTAATGTCTCCAGGGTCTTTTCAAGTACTACTTGTAATACTTCATCGGCATTAAGATCGGAATTATCAATGATGATGGCATCATCGGCAGGTAAAGTAGGTGCTATTGCCCTATTTCTATCCAGTTCGTCACGCTCCTTCAGACTTTGCAAGACTTGGTCGAATATAATATCTTTTCTCCCGCTTTGCAACTGTTTATATCTTCTCTCGGCTCTTACTCCCAAATCCGCTGTGATAAAAAATTTACAATCAGCCTCAGGAAATATTACGGTGCCTATATCTCTACCGTCTATCACCGCTCCCGACTTGCCTGAAGGGAAGTTTTTCTGCATAGAATTCAGGGCTTCCCGAACTTTCGGTTGGCTTGCGATTTCAGATGCCATTTTACTTACTTTATCACTGGTAAGGGTTATGTTTTTAGGCTGGCTGAAGTCAATACCGGGGACTAAAGCAACTATTTTTTCCGCCTCATTTGAAGCGAGTTTAGCTTCTAAAGCATAATATCCTAAAATTCTGTATAAAGAGCCGGTATCTAAATAATCAAAGCCCAACTTTCTCGCTAAACCTTTGGATAAAGTACCTTTGCCTGAAGCAGAAGGGCCGTCAATTGCAATAATAACTGTCATAAATTATATTATTATAAAATTCAAATACCGAATATAAATATACCAAGTCTATCAGCTTCTTTTACAGTCGCTTTTTCATCAATAATTAGTGCCGAACCTGCTTCAATTGCAACTCCGATTAAACCGTTTTTATGTAATTCTTTTATCGTATTTATCCCTATACACGGCAGATCTACCCTTTTATCCTGATCGGGCTTAGAAACTTTTATTAAAATAGCTCCATGCTCTTCTTTTTGTTGAATACCGCCGCAACGCTCAATTAACCGGTCAGTCCCTTCGGCAGCTTCAACTCCGAGTACTAATCCTTCTTGTATCACAAGCGCCTGCCCAACATCAAACTCAGCAATTCCTTTTAATATTTTTATACCCTTTTTAATATCCTCCCAAGCTTCTTTACTTGGTTTAGTCTTGGTCATATGTCCGCTTCTTACCACTATATCCTGCGCTATATATTCAGCCGGTAACACGGTAAAACCTTCATTTTCAAAAAAATTAACTATGGTTGTAAGCAAAGAATTATCATTAATCCCGTTTCTCATAATGCTTGCAAATAATTTTGCCCCTTTAACATCCAAAAGAAGCTTTGAAATACTAGTCCTTTTTACTCTTCCGGCAAAAACAACATGAGAAACTCCTTCATCATTGAGTTTCTTAATTATTTTGCTTATCGAATGCAATTGGAAGGTTTGGTATTCAATATCTTTATACAGCTCTTCGCTGGTTTGGCCGGCAAGTCCGATTAGTATAAATTCAATATTTTGCTTTTTTGCAGCGTCAACTACGTGCCTTGGTAAAGATTCGCTTCCCGCTATTATTCCTAGTTTTTTAATTTCTATATTTTCCATTAAGATTCATCCCTTGTTTTCGGCATACATATTGATCTTGAACTATCCGCCTTAAGAAATCGGACAATTTCTTTTACTTTCTCATTACCGCCGAAATTTTCTTCTACATCATTTACACGGCTTTCAAAAGTATTATAATTATCAACAAATAACCTTTTGAATACAATTTGCAGTTGTTTGATAGTCTCTCTATCAAAATTTCTCCGCTTCATTCCTACGATATTAAGCCCGGCAAGCCCTGCTCTCTCCCCGACGACATTGCCGAAAGGAATTACATCTTCAACCACAATGCTACCCCCGCCGATAATCGAATGCGCCCCGATCCTCACGAACTGATGAACGGCAGACATACCTCCAATTATAGCAAAATCCGCAACATTGACATGCCCTGCAAGCGTAACATTGTTAGCCATAATAACATTATTGCCGATTTTACAGTCATGTGCTACATGCACCCCTATCATGAGCAGGCAGTTATCTCCTATTTCGGTCTTCATCCCGCCCTGCTCCGTACCGGGATGAATAGTTACATATTCCCTGATTGTATTATTTTTACCGATATAAACCGTAGATTTTTCTCCGCTGTATTTTAAATCCTGCGGTACTAAACCCAAAGAAGCAAAAGGAAAAACCGTCGTTCCCTCATCAATTACAGTATACCCGTCTACACAAACATGAGATTTAAGAATGACCCCATCTTTTATTTCAACATTAGAACCGATTACACAATATGGACCTATTTCTGCGCTTGATGCAACCTTAGCACCATCATAAATAACCGCTGTGGGATGAATCATTTTACTCTCTTTTTTACTTATCATTTTCTTTATCTATGATCATGGCTGTAAATATTGCATCTGCAACCCTGACTCCGTCTACTTTTGCTTCCCCTTTCATTTTCCAAACATTTCCTCTGCTTTTTATCTTTTGGACATGTAAGTAAAGAGAATCACCCGGAACAACGGGTTTTCTAAAATGGGCTTCTTCAATTGACATGAAATAGACTAGTTTTTGCTTAGTGCATACTCCCATGTTTATCACAACAAAAACAGCCGATGCCTGCGCCATAGCCTCTACTATCAGCACACCGGGCATGATAGGTTTACCGGGAAAATGCCCGTTAAAGAAATTTTCATTAATAGTTACATTCTTAAGAGCTATAGCTCCTTCATCAGGATGCATTTCTATTATTCTATCAACCAGCAGCAGCGGATATCTATGCGGGATAATATCCATTATTTTTTCTATATTTATATTTTGAAGCTGTAAATCAGTCATTCTTACTGCCACCCTTAATCATTTTCTTTAACATCGCGGTTATCCTATGCCAATCTCTTATATTCATTGCAGGCGCACCACCAACCATTTGTTCTCGCTCGACATCCTGCATCACTCCGGATTTAGCGGCAATTTTGGATCCGCCGCCGATATTTAAATGACCTGCTATCCCCGCCTGTCCGCCTATCATTACCCCATCGCCGATTTTCGTGCTGCCTGCAATTCCGACTTGAGCAACCACAAAACAATTTCTCCCTATTACTACATTATGGCCTAATTGCACAAGGTTATCTATTTTAGTATTATCGCCTATTACGGTATCTTCAATCGTACCACGATCAATACATGTATTAGCACCTATTTCAACATTGTTACCAACTATTACCGAACCTAACTGTAAAACTTTTTCAGCACCCTCTTTACCTACTGCAAAACCGAAACCGTCCTGCCCGATCTTTACTCCCGAATGGATAATACAATTGCCGCCTATCGTGCAATAAGTTAAATAGGCCTGCGGGTGTATAGTTGAATTATCACCTATCTTGACCCCGTTTCCGATATACGTGTTTGCACCGATATAAACATTATCTCCTATCTCGGCATTTTCTCCCACGAAGGCAAAGTCTTCAATAGTAACGTTTTCTCCTATTTCGGCACTCTTTGCAATTGCAGCAGCTGAAGAAATATTAGCTATTAAGTTTGCTGCACCGTAAAATAATGAGGTGATCTTTGCATATAGCACATAAGAACTGTCGGTAATCAAAAGAGTAAGATGCGGAGGTGCAACCGGAATATTCTTTTCATCAATAATACAAGCGGAAGCTTTAGTAGTTTTAATTTGCTCTATATATTTAGGGTTGTATAAAAAACTTATATCCCCTTCTTTTGCATTTTCAAGGGTTGCAATATCTTTTATTATTCGGTTCTTATCACCGATAACTTCACAGTTAAATCTTTGTGCAATTTCCATTACACTAAAAGAACCCTTATTTTTAAAAAATCTTGAGTCAGGCATAATATATTTATATCTTACATAATTCATTATAGTTTTTCGACAAAAACTATAATCTAAGTTTTAAATACTATTGTCAATATTAGACTTTAATAGTTTAGTTATTTTAAAAATTAAACCCGTTATACTGATATATAATCATAAGATAATTAAATTTCTATTAAATGTTATATATATGCTTATTAAAAAAAGCCCCCGTATATTTGCGGGAGCTTTTTAATAAACAGTATAATTTAGAATAGATTATTAGTTAGAAACTTTGTCTAAATAATCTACTTCAACTACTACTCTACGGTTTGGTTTCAAGCAATTAATAAGCTCTTTACCTTTAACACCGTCGCATGATTTAATTTGTTGCTGTTTACCTAAGCCTCTTTCAATAAGAATGCTGCTATCAATAGACACTTTAGAATCCAAGTAGTTTTTAACGGCATCGGCACGCTTATTAGATAATGCATAGTTATAAGCATCAGAGCCGATTCTATCGGTAAAGCCTAAAATCTTAACTGCTTTAATGTTGTGCTCCTTTAAAGTATGAGCAAGAGCATTAAGTTTATGCTTTTCATCTTCGGTAATTACAGAACTGTCGAAGTTAAAGTAAACCGTTCTTTCATCCATTCCGATAACTTTTCTCACAACTTTAATTTGCGGTTGCGGCTCTTGTTCATCGATACATCTGTCATTACCTACATCCCATTTGCTTCTTAAGCAATCACCGGATCCGGTACGAACTTTATCCCCGTTTCCGCTTACAACCACGTCCTGAGTGGAATATGCATGCGCTAAGTTCATAGAGAAAGGTGCAAGCAGTAAAGCAAACAGAAAACTTTTTATTAAAGTAGAGTAATTATTCTTCATTGAAACCTCGTTCATACATTGACATTTAACATCTTAAGTGTTTCACATTTTAAAAAAAATTACAACTAATAAAATTATGATTTTAAAATTTTTTGATATAATTGATCAAGTTATTTAATATTTTTATTTAGAAAAATCAGTATTTTCATCTCAATTACATCTTATAAATTTTAAGCATCCGATATATTTTATTAATAATTTTTAAAGTAAAGCTTAATACCATAAAATGTGAAAAAGTTACTTTTCTTACTCAACTTTTAAACTCTCTCAATTATTTTGTCACCTGGTTTTTTATTTTGTCTTAATAATTCTCTTACACTTGCGGGATTAACAGAGGAGTTATCTTTAGTAGTACTAATTTTAGTTTTTTTTAAAATTTCTCGGGGAACGCTGGTATCAGGTTCATCTTCAATCCCGACAATCTGACGCCATGTTCTCTTCTCGTTGCCTGTAATGACAGGTATTTCCCCGCTTCCTAAAACTTCATCTTCTTTTTGTTTTTCATCAAATTCAAATTCATCTTCAGTGTCGGTACCTAAATCTTCCATTTCTCTCTCCTTTTCTTCTTCCATCGATAAAATCGGATTCTCCGAAGAAATTTGCCCTGTGTTCACGCGCGAACTTAAGTTTATTAAATTCATATTATTAACAAATATTTCGGGAGAGGAGATGGTTGAAAATTTTTCAAATTCAACTAATGTTGTAGATAGCAAATTAATGAAGTTTTCCGCAAAATCATAAGTATAATTATTTATAAGGTGGTTAATCTCACGATCTAAATAGTATATTAAGTCATAAAATTTATTAATCTCGGCTTGTAAATATAGATATAATTTAGGTTCGGCCATATACGGTAAGTTTTTTTCCTCTTCAATTTTCAATAAAGAAGATTTTATAACCGGAGCTATGGCTGCAATGTATTTTTTGGTAACATTTTGAAAATCCGCTTTATTAGGTAAGCCTAGTAATATTTTATGCATAGCGGAAACTTTAGCTATATTACCTAAAATTACCGAGTATTTTTCAATATACGGCCAAAGCTTTGCCCGGAATTCAGGAGTTATTTTATTAATTGAATTAAAATGATCATTATTGCTTTGCTCTGCTGTAAAAGCTTTCTCATAAGATTGGCTGATAACCGAAATATTACTTGCCGAAGCAAAAACAAAGGGCTTGCTTCTAAAAACCGTATAAGTAGGAATATTAGTTTTTATAGCAGGAGAAGGCGGGAAGATAGGAGGATAATTATTAGAATTATTTAAATGCTCAGGTCTTATTAAAGTAACAACAAATCTATCATTTGTATCCGTAAAACCAGCTTTGATAGCTTCGGCCGTTGCAGATAAAACATTTTGGTTAATAGAGACGTCGTTATTTTCAAAGCAAGTCATAACTCCGCAAAAGGATCTAAATGATAGCTGTGTCAAAATTTCCTTAAACGTTACATTTGAATTAATAAGCAAAGCTTTATTTAAATCCTTAACATCAAAATATTTCTTAGCTTGATCAATCGATACAATATAGGGTGCAAGTACATTAATAGCAGGTGTAGGAATATCGCTAACCATATTTTCTTTTAAAATATTCCTTGCAACCTCAACTTTACGTTGAGTTCCGACGATTATTTTTTGCTTAGAAAAATAGTTTGTATATTCTTTTAAAAGATTTCGGTTTTTGACTATCAATGCAATATTTTTAAAATCCCGTTCCTCAAGATTTTTAATAAACTCGGCAGCAATTTCAATATGTTTAAATAAAGGTGAGTCAATTGTATTGATTACAATTAAACTATTACAGGTGTTTTTATCAACTCTCATAACAAACATTAAATATTTAATAATTCGAGCATTTTAACTGAATTTAATTAAAAAACCATTATAAAGCTATTAAATATTTATTAATAGCTTTTATTCATTAAAATAGATTTTATTAGTTAAAATTATGTTATTTATACAAATTATTCGATATTTCACCGCTTGTATCACCCACGGAATCTCTTATTGAGTAAAAATAATTACTATATTTTTAACTATAGAAAATATATAAATATTAAATAAAGATGTTAAAAAAAGTGAAATATTTTAATTTTTACGTTCTGGAAAAATTATTTGATTGTTTACTTCTTCTTGATAATTCCCTTTCGCTAGCCGAGCCTGAAGGCTTTGTTTCTTCCGTAACATAGCTTTTAGGTTTTTTAAAAGACTTTTCGGCAATATAAGCTTTTTTGTTTACAATCTCATCCGCATACTTTCTTTTTATTGAGCCCGCTGCATAAGTTACTACCGCTATATCTTCTTTCTCATCTATTTCATCTTCAGTATCAGTGCCTAGGTCTTCTTTTTCTTTACCCTTTTCTTCTTTTCTTAATGCTATTGAATTTTCAGATGAAGTTTGTTGCATTTCCGGTTGCAAAACCCGGTTTTCCGAATTTATTTCTTCAGCAAGCATTTCAGCGGACGGAAGAGTAGAAAATCTTTCAAAATCCTTTAATGTTATATTTAAATCTTTAATAAATTTTTCTGCTAAACTGTGAGTATAAATTTTGCTAAGATAATTTATAATCATGGTAATTTCGCCCATAATATAATAAAACTTTAGAATAGCCCCTTCCGAATAACCATTCGGGTTAGCTTCTAAGTGGTATGATAATAAGCTTTTTTCCTCTATTATTTCAGGCAATAATGATTGCACTAATCTAGATAGAGATATAATATATTTTCCAACAAAAATCTCAGATTCTATTTTATCCGTTAGATTAATTAATCTTTGATGAGCTATTGAACCTCTAACTATATTACCTAAAATTATAGAATACTTTTCAATATGTCGGGAAAAAATTTTCCGTGACTCAGGATCTTCTTTCTTACCTGTATAAAAATTAACATTGTTATGCGTAGGTCTTATCAAATCTTGTATGTAAGGTTGGCTGCTATACAAAGACATGCTGACAATTGGCGAAGCGGAAGCAGTATATCTCCCCTTTGTAACTGCATTAGCAGAAAGTGTACTTACAGCAGATGACGGAACTTGATAATTATCTGATTTATTATTACCGCTATGCTCACGTGGAATATAAATAAATTTATCATTTTTTCTTATAAAGTCACTTCTAATTTTTTTTACAACCGTAATTACAGCATTTTCGGAAACAGAAGCATTAGATCTTCCGAAACGGATAGTAACCCCGCAAAAAAATCTTTTTGATAATTCGGTTAATACCCTTCTATTATTCTCATCAAAATCAATAAGTAAGACTTTACTTGAATCTTTAATATTAAAAGATTTTTTAGCCTGATCGACTGCTATGATATAAGGCGCCAATTCATCCAAGTCCTCTTTAGAAAGTATGGCGTAATACTTAAAGATATTTTTTACAAGCTCAATATCATTTCGGCTTTCAATCAATAATACTTCTTTAGGAAAAGACGCTGCATACCTTTCCAAGTCACCTGAATTCCCTACTATTACAGCAATATTATAAAATTGCTGATCGTTAAGTTTTTCAATAAAATCGGTTGCAGCCTCAACACACTTAAATAAAGGCGAGTTAACTGAATTTACTACAATTAAATCTTTCGATATACTTTTATCAGCTCTCATGATATATAATAAATATTTTTTTATAATTAGAGCATTTTAATTAAATTAAATAGAAATAAACAGAATAAATCTATTAAAGTTTTATTAATACCTTTTACTGCTGTAATATAAATTTTAAAATATTTCAAGTATTATTGCATTTACATTATCACTATCCGACTGAGAACAAATATCATATTCCAGGCAAGGTCTTTGTTGTTCATCGCTACCATAAATACCTATGAGATCATTTGTTACAGCGCATATAGTATTATCCTGTGCATTATTTTCAGATTTAAAGCGGGCAAAGTATAAAGATATCAAATATCCATCTAAATAAAGTAAGGAAGCTGTTTGCACTATAAAATACGAAAGAGGAGTGATCGGGCTATCAAAATAAATATCTTTAAATGTTTCGGTATTCGAAAATCTTACCATTATATTCAAATAATAGTAAGTGAAAGTAGATAGCAAATTAAATATTTTCGTCTCAGGATGATAATTTTCTTGATTTATAAATAATATTTTTCGATAGAATAAGAAATACTTCTCAGTAAAGAAAATTTATATTTATCGAAAGCAAAATGATAATTAGGATCTAAATTACTTTCCGCAATATTTACAAAAGTTTCAATCATTATATAAGGGCTCACCTCTTCTATAAAGTTATAAATATTATTAGCTACACTACCCATAGCCACAATCTATTAATATTAAAAATTTAATTTAAACAATATATCATATATAATATTATAATAAATAAAATGCTTTTCAAAACAAAACAGGCTCAAGTATAAAATTATACTCAAGCCTATTTTATAATTATTCCGCAATCTTATAATATATGTATGATTATAAAGTTACTTCAATATTAGAACCTAGAAAGAATTCCACAGGTTTTAAATCAGCATCAGCATTTAAAAAATGCCCTACCTTAGCTAAATCAATATAATGCATAGGTTCAGCGGTGTAAGTATCATTTTTAACCGACGGGGCAAAATATGTATTTGTATTAGTTACAGATCCATCAATCTTAGGGGCGGAAGCTTCTGCACATTCAAGAGTTCCGGAGTTAACTGCATCAAGTCCTACAAAAGTATTAATTGTTGAATCCTCAACGCCGGATTTGGTAACGGCTTTTTCATACAAGTTAAGTAATTTATCACTGTTAGCTATATATGAACCGTATAACAAACCTACCGGCACACCTATTAACGGAGTAGCAAATATTGAAACCATCCCTCCTATAACCGCGCCCTGAGCAAGCGTACTGAGTGTTACAAATGATGCTTTTAAAACATCCGACTCAGGAGCAATTATTTCTGCAATCTTTTTTGCAAAATCTCCCGGGGAGTTACTTTGTTTATCGTATTTATGAGTAGACTTACGTGAATGTTTAATCATGGGGAACCTCCTAAACTTAAATTAGATGAAGCATTATATTAAATTATATCGCTAACCTAATAATTGTTTAACCACTTTAATACGTTAAAGATAGTTAAAATTCATGTATAAGTTAAAATGTTCTACTTCCAACATTTAAATTTTTATTAAGGTACTCATTGGCATTAGATAGTCTGTTTAAATAAATGCTCAAGTCTATTGGTATTCACTTGATTCCGATATATAAGTATTATTGTCGAGTATATTCATATCATCTTCGGAATAAGGTAATTCAATATCTTTTAGATGATGAATTTGAGGCGCCATCAGCTCATAGGTTCCTTCATTAATTTCAGCACATACTTCTTTAAGGTAGCAACCTCCCGCTTTGATAACCGCAAATGCCGAAGTTACTGCGGTCATTGTAATACTAACTCTCCCGCAAAAAGATGAAGATAATAGCATGATAGGTATGACAAGGATGGCAAAACTATCTATATAACAGTTTTGTAATTCTATATCGGTTATGCATTTATTTTCGTCGGAAATGCCGGAGATATTACCGCACTGGGCAGTATTATACATATTTGCCATAGCTTATGTTTTATTAATTTAATTATAAGTTAGATCTAAATCTAACTTATAATAACATCAGGGCAAATAATATTTAAAGTATTTTAATATTAATGTTTAGCTATTGTTTTATATATAATTTATTAATAAAATTCCTACTATACTATATAAATATAATAAACACTATTCTCCGGCTTTTATATTACAATAAGCAATATAAAAATTAGCCGGCACAATTATTGCACATCCGATAAGCGTGGTAGCATGCGGCACTTCGGCAAACAGCAAATAACCGATTGAGGCGGAAAACACCAGTTCAAGATAACGGTAGGGAGATAAACTTGAAGCATTAACCAAGGTGAAGGCTTTCAATATAAAATAAAGAATTAAGTTACTCCCTACCCCGAGCAAAGCTAAAAGCAGCACTTCTTTAGCAGTAGGTTCAACCCAAACTTTATATGCCGGATATGCACCGAGCAGAGTAGTTACCAGCGCAGAATAAAATAACATTCCTATCATGGTTTCCCGTACAACAAACTTCTTATTTATAATATCGAGCGAAGCAAACATAAGAGCAGCAAGTATGAGTACTAAGCTATACGGATTAAATGAAGCATGATGAGGATTTAAAGTAACATATGCTCCGCCGAACCCGATAAGGGTGGCTAGCCATAGCTCCGGACTCACTTTTTCTTTTAAAAACAACGGAGCAAGCACTAATACAAACATAGGGATAGTAAACCCCATAATAGTCACAACTGTAATAGGTACGGTATTAACCCCCCATGACCACATGCTTATGGCAAAAAATAAAATAACACCCCTTATTATATGTACATTTATTCTGGAAGTTTTAAGAGAACTTTTACCGTAATATAAAATTAATGGAACTAAGCTTAAAGTGCCGAATAAGAATCTGAAAAAGGCAACTTCTGCAAAAGGTAACCTTAGCCCTACAAACTTAACAATCACATCGTTAAAAACACTGGCGACCAAATTCATTATAAACCAAAGCACTCCAAGTAAGTAGGTTAGGTTTTTTTGCTTATTCTCAACAAGCGAATCAATTTGAGTCATAGTTTTACAAAATTGGGTTAAATTAACTTTTGCAGCATTTATAATATAACTCATCCAAAAAGCCAGAGAAATTTCTTTTTTAACTTAGGATTAATTATATGGATTTAAAGCTTATTTCATGTATAATAATAAGCATTACGGGATGCTTTATGCATCTTTTTTAACTTATATTCCTTCTGAAAGGGGGTTGTTACATTGGTACAGGTACTAGTTCGCTTCAATAACGTGGATATGGCACTTAAAACTTTAAAGAAAAAAATGCAAAGAGAAGGCGTTTTTAAAGTTATGAAGATGGGTCGTTTCTACGAAAAACCTTCCGAAGTTCGAGTTCGCAAAGGACAAGAAGCCTTTAGAAGAAGAAGAAAATTAGACAGGAAAAGAAATTATGATTAGGTTTTAATCATATGACCGATGTCTTTAAAAAGGGGCTTTATAGCCTCTTTTTTTATTAACGAATCATTAGATTTAAATTCCTCTAGATGGGATGTTATCATTAGTTCTAAGTATCGGAATTTGTGATAACAAATTTTGTAAGTCCAATCCGCTTAAATTAACTCTGGAAACGTTGGTTTCAATGGGCTGAGCAATACTTGCATAAGGGTTTGAGAGATTAGCGGAAAACCGGCTGTTCACCGCTCTCTGAAAGGCCATTTCTCCAAGACGAGCTGAAAAAAACTTTATAAAGTCATGTAAAGATTTATTTGTGCCGTATGCTTTATACTTAGGATTATATATTCCCTTAGCTACCATTTGATAACCATGGCTATCAGTATTCACGTCATGACTTGAAGATTTATCATTTCGCCAATTTAAAAACTTCTCTTCTTTTTTTTCAGACTCTAAAAGAAAATTTAAGTATTGAAGGATCTCGGTTTCATTTTTAGATTTAATTAGAGAGATATCCTGACCTGTAATCTTGGAAATAAGATATGCAGCTGAATCTATCGCCTTATATAATTCTTTACTCAAAGATAATGTTTTTTTATTTTTTTTGGTCATAATATTTAATCTTTGATATTTCACCGCTATTAATAAAAATTATACTATAAAACCATTATTATAACAAGCTGAACTCCGAAATAATATTAAAGTTTAATAAAAATATACTACTTTTCTACCTGAAATATATGGATGAGTAAAATATTATCTCATATTACTTTTCCAAAGTTATAGTAGATATCCTCAGTTTAAAATTTTATTAGCCCTACCCTTGTAATTACAAATGTATGAACTATATACATCTCATAAAATATTATTTAATAATTTTTTGAGGAAAATATGAGTAAAGTTATTGGTATAGATTTAGGTACCACCAACTCATGCGTAGCAATTATGGATGGCGGCAACCCTAAAGTAATTCATAATAGCGAAGGCGCGAATACCACACCTTCAATAGTTGCATTCACTGATAAAGGTGAGCGTTTAGTCGGTCAACCTGCAAAGCGTCAGGCGGTAACTAACCCGCATAATACGATTTTTGCGGTAAAAAGGTTGATCGGACGAAACTTTGATGATCCGAAAACTAAAGAGTTGGCAAGCAAAGTACCTTATAAAGTTGTAAAAGCTACAAACGGGGATGCTTGGGTGGAAGCTAAGGGTGAAAAATATGCGCCTAGCCAAATCAGTGCATTTATTTTACAAAAAATGAAGGAGACCGCGGAAAGCTATTTAGGTGAAAAAGTAACTAAAGCGGTAATTACAGTTCCTGCTTATTTCAACGATTCACAAAGGCAAGCGACTAAAGACGCAGGTAAAATCGCAGGACTTGACGTACTTAGAATCATTAACGAGCCGACTGCTGCCGCGCTTGCCTACGGCTTAGATAAAGAAGGCACTAAAACTATCGCGGTATATGATTTAGGCGGAGGTACGTTTGACGTATCCATTCTTGAAATAGGCGATGGCGTATTTGAGGTTAAATCTACCAACGGTGATACTTTCTTAGGCGGTGAAGACTTTGATTTAAGAATACTTACCTTCCTAATTGAAGAATTCAAAAAAGACAGCGGTATTGATTTAAGTAAAGATCCGTTAGCACTTCAGCGTTTAAAAGAAGCGGCTGAAAAAGCCAAAATTGAACTTTCCAATACGGTTGAAACCGATATAAATCTCCCTTATATCACAGCGGACAGCACAGGGCCTAAACACCTGAATATCAAGCTTTCCAGAGCTAAATACGAAGGATTGGTCGATGATTTAATTAAGCGCACTATTGATCCTTGTAAAGCAGCTCTTCAAGATGCCGGCATTGATGCAAGCAAAATCGATGAAGTTGTGTTGGTAGGCGGTATGACCAGAATGCCGAAAGTTATAGAAACCGTTAAGCAATTCTTCGGTAAGGAGCCTCATAAAGGTGTGAACCCTGATGAAGTAGTTGCAATCGGAGCTGCAATTCAAGGCGCGGTACTAACCGGCGAAGTTAAAGACGTTGTATTACTTGATGTTACCCCGCTATCAATTGGGATTGAAACTTTGGGTGGTGTGTTTACGCCGCTTATTGAAAGGAACTCTACCATTCCGACTAAGAAGAGCCAAGTGTTCTCTACCGCCGAAGATAATCAAGGCGCAGTAACCATTAGAGTATTCCAGGGTGAAAGAAAAATGGCGGCGGCAAATAAATTCTTAGGCCAATTTAACTTAGAAGGAATAGCTCCTGCTCCGCGTGGGATGCCTCAAATTGAAGTAACTTTTGATGTTGATGCCAACGGTATATTACACGTTTCAGCAACCGATAAGGCAACAGGTAAAGAGCAGAAGATAACTATCCAGGCTTCCGGCGGTTTATCCGAGGAGGAAATCAAAAAAATGGTTAAAGACGCTGAAGAAAATGCCGGCGAAGATGCCAGACGCAAAGAGCTGATTGAAGCTAAGAATCATGGGGATAGTTTAATTTACTCTATTGAGAAAAGCCTTAAAGACCATGGTGATAAAGTTGCAACTGAAACGAAATCTGAAGTTGAATCTGCAATCGAAGCCTTGAAAAAAGCCCTGGAGGGCGAAGACGCCGAAGATATTAAAGCTAAGACCGATGCATTAAGCCAAGCTTCAATGAAGATCGGTGAGGCTATGTATCAGGAGTCTCAGGCTCAAAATGCTTCGGGAGCGGATAATGCTTCTTCAAATAATACAAAGGATGAAAAAGTTGTAGATGCCGAATTTGAAGAAGTTAAAGACGATGAAAAGAAATAATATTTAATATTATACTTTTTTTATTTTAAGAGCCGGAGCTTTCCTCCGGCTTTTTTTATTTTTGAAAAGGAAAAAATTAGAAAAAAGAGTATATGCCTTAGAAGCAGAATTAGGAATAGTCGAACCGTGCAAAGAAAACTCAATAACTCAAATTTTCCAACCGCCTCCTACAAGTGTTATGTTTAGCGGCATGCAAACCTAAACCATACTTAGAAATCAGATATACGGCACCACCTCGTTTCGTACAAGAGAGCTGTTGAGGATTCATTCACACAACGCCATGCTTCTTCCGTACTATATTAACGGAAAAAGGGTTTAGAGCCGAATTCTCCTAAACTAACAAAAAAAGGCGGGAAGCAATAGCAGTACATTATCAGAAAAAGGTAAAAATTTATAATTATAAATTAGTTTCATGCACTCTATAATAAGAGATTTATATATCACTTTATATTTCCTTTGACATAACCGAGTTTTATTATTAAATTCTCCCTTTAGCTTACGAAGCGCCCGTAGCTCAACTGGATAGAGCGTTAGACTACGGATCTAAAGGCTAGGGGTTCGACTCCTCTCGGGCGCACCAGGTAACACCTAGGTTACAATATTTATTTTATATTTACCGACTCTTTATTTTCTACATATTTTCTACATTTTGTATAAAAGTATGCTAGGAATATAAGTTATCGGCTTCAGTTAAAAACTCTTTATATAAGCCTTGCTACAGATTTTGTAACCGGGCTTATATTAAGCTCTTATAAATGATGCTTAATAAAATCGATTTATTTGTTCTATTAATCCCTTGATAATAAATACTTTATTCTCGACATACTCTTTCCAGATACGTGCCTGTTCTAAAACATTTAACAGCTCTTTTATTTCAGAGCGTTATACCAATCATATTTGTCTAAATTTCTTTAGTAATTCTAATATAGTTTTATTATATAAGATTCTATAATGAAATAAGCTATATAATGGCACTAGAAAGCTGATACAAGTCTTACAATCTATATTACACTGCTTTTTTTATTATACCATACTTTAATTGCTTTTACTATAGCGTCCAGTATAAACGATATAATATTTACTACTACTTCTACAGGTAAGTAAAGTAGTCATCTCCTTTTTTTATTTTAAATGAAGTAAAATTTTCTCTACCAGCTTTTAAAGAGTGTAGAGTATTATTCATATATGCCTCAATATATATTTAACTATATGCTAGAAGGACAAATGATATATGTACGCTATATAAGTCAAGTTATGATAAAGATTTATAGTAAAATTTAGGCAAAAATGTTTCAATTCTAATTTATGAGTCCAGATTAACTACTTTTATAGGTTAACATAAAATTGCTTAAAGCATGTTCTATCATCCCTTGGCAAAAAGCTTTTGCAATTTCGTCCGATGCTTCCTTATTTTCTAGCAGGAATTTATATAATATAGCAGTTAAAGCATTAATTTCATCTTTTGAAGCAATTACATTTGCGCTCTCAATTGTTTCAAAAACTATACCAGAAGCTTTTTTAAGTACTTGTGTATCAAGTTCGCAGTTGTTTAATAAAGATACTGGGCTTTTTTTATTAATATATTCAAGTAAGTCTACACCTAAAGCAGAAGAAATCCTTTCTATAGTTTCTTTCTTTTTTACATTTCTATAAATTACATTATCTATTACTTTTCGTGGTACCCCAATGCTTTTAGAAGTACCCCCCAAAAAGTGGAACAGTTGAGAGAGGAGGATTTAGGATATAAATTAAACTTAAACATAAGAGGTAATTTATGACTAAATCAAATATAAAGAAGAAACCCCATACAGCAGCATATAAATTCAAGGTAGCGCTAGCAGCCTTGAAAGGAGATAAGACGATAAGCCAGCTTTGCCAAGAAT
>JACGYV010000059.1 GCA_014116815.1 Holosporaceae bacterium 'Namur' | reverse complement strand
ACCACCTTACTGCCCATATAATAATTTCATGCTTGAAGTGTCGGTGCTTAAATATATTCATAATCCCCAAACTCTATAACCTATATCACCAACTTTATAATTCCTTTCCTTTATTTGCAACAGAGCCGTATTTACTTATATAGACTCTCTTGTCTACTCAGAAGGGGGAACTTCAACCTTCTTTTTAGCTGGTAAATAGGCTTGAAATCTACATCTTATTATACACATACCTGCTATAATACCTATGAATAACTTCTAGAAACGAAGCTTTTAAGACATAACTAATAATTTTTATAATTAATTTAATAACAACATCTTTTAAATAATTTAAATTCATAATATTAAAATTATTTTAACATAGGGACTTCCATACCCTAAAGGTGCCCTCTTATAATAGCAAATTGTTAAGGATTCAATCATTTATAAGAGGACTTATGAAAAACTTAAGCACAAAGAGCTTTACTCATCAAGCTGTATTTAATATTCCGACTCAACTTAATCGGAGGCTATTAGAAAATATATGTATCGATGATAATCCTAAAATAAAATGCCAAAAAATTTATTCCGGATTTTTGCATAAACTAAGCTCTACAAAAACAAGAGCTTCTGTGAAGCAGGACTCCGATGCTTTAGATTACCCTTCCCACGACGAAATCTGGGATAGTATTGCATTAGAAGGAAATAAAAAACATAACCACATTGATTTTAAAGTTTCGCCTTTTTATAAAAGTTTAAAAGGTTCATTCATGGTATCTTCAGATGGATATAGAAGCCCGTTTAAAAAAGTAGACTGCATTAAACATTCGGACATAGCTACTATTGCAATGGGTGGTATAGATTTTGATACAGTGGAACATTTCGGGGCATTAAGAAAAAATCTATTTCAGTTTCATTCATGTTTAGGAGCAGAAGCAGTATCACAAAATATAAATAAAACTTATTTTTATTTCCCACTTCACACTAAGGAAAGAAGGTACCATGAAATACTTAACTTCCATATTCAACCTAATTATGCCTCCGAAGAAATGACTGAACTTACATTAAAGTATGTTTTACCAAAGATAAAAAGTGAGCAGCCGCTTTCATTCTTTTGTTTCAGTGCCTCTTGTAGGGAGCTTATGATGATTGAAAATGTTTGTAAGCAATACTTTAAAGATAAAGGCACCCGAGAGAGAGAAGTAAAAAGGCTTATGTCTTGCGTCAACGCAGTTCTAGTCGGCTATGCGTTTGATTGGTCGATTGCTCCTGAAGAACCGGGATTTAGTAAGCTTGTACTATTGTCTACTGAGGACTTTGGAATATTAAGACCAAGGTTTAACAGGGAATTAGTTTATGGTGCTTCTTGTTTAGAAAATGGGCTTAATTTAATACAAAAAAGTGAAGAGAGTTTTGATAGGGCATTAATTTTCGGGTGTGACACAATACCAATCCAAATAGCTGATAAAGTTAATTGGAAGGGTCACTCTCTTCCCCATTATGTACATGCTTTCACACAACAGCTTTCAAACAAAGATAAGCAAGAACTTATAAACATATACTGTTCTAAGTAATATTTGTATTAATAAACAAATAGGGTATATTACCCCCTTATATCCTATTTGTTATATAATTTTTGGTCTATTATTAAAAATGTTAAAAAAATGTTTACTTGTTTGCAGCTTGCTATTTACCCTCAATATCATATTAAGTGCTGTTTTTATTTTTAAAGTTAGGGATATACAGAAAAACACATTTGAAATATTAGAACAAAATTTTGATAAAAAGGTAGCTCAAATTAATTCACAAATTAATTTAATCAGTAGCTATTTTAAAATAGCCGGGTTTAATGCAATAAATGATTTGGATAGCCACCTTGAAATTTTAAAAGCAAATCTTGGAAATGATACTTTTGATTTTAGTAATATCATTATTGCCGATCAACAAGGTAAGATAATATTTGCAACCCAGCCATGCTCAACAAATAGTTGCTCAATTCGGCACCGAGATTATTTCAAACAATCTCTACAAAATTCAAATATAGTACATCAAGGAAAGTTAGTAGAAGGTATAATATCTAATACACAAGCTATACCTTTTAGTAAAGCACTTGAATATAATGATACCGTTTACGGAGTAATTGTTATAGGGCTAAATAGCAAAGATTTTTATAATTCACTTTTACATCATAAATATTTTAGCTTTAAGGCAAGCTCTTTGAAACCAATGAAAGATGACCATAAAATATATATTATTAATCAAGCAATTTTGAAACCGCTTGATATTAAACTCGGTAATACTGTCTATGAACTTGGGATAATATCTAACAAAGAATTTTATTTAGATTTTTTCAAGTTCCTTCTCCCATGGGATATTGTCTTCTTAGTTTTAGTGACAATTTTCTTAAAATTGCAGCAGGGAAAAAATAAGGTGATTACGCTTTATCACCAGCTATTTAGTAGCAGTCAACCGGAAATAGAACAGTTACAAAATAATTCGCTTTCCGATAGCTATGAAATTGCTTCTACTATTTTAATTAAGGTTTCACAGTTGATCAAAGATTACCGGTTTAATATACATAATGTAGAGAAAATAGTAGAAGAGTTGATTAAAGAAGTTAGCCAAAATGAATTAGAAACCTCTCATTTAGGGCAGCAAATAACTGATTTAATTAATGACAAAAGTATTAATTTAAATCAAGAATATATTACTACTCTTAAAGAGCTGCATATTAATACAGCTGATAATATTTATATTATTAATTCACTTCTAACTTTACTAAAACAGAATTTATACAGTTTAAAAGATAAGAAGGGTATTATAAAGCTTAATGACCTCAAAACAAATTTAACACAATTCTTAAAATTTAAATGTTCGGAAACAGACGGGGCTTTAAAAGTATATGTGCAGCCTTTTTATCAGATGGTTGACTTAATCAATAGTTATTATGGTCTTAAAAGTGAGCTTTATTCTCCTGAAGTGAAAATTACTGTTATGGATAATTCTAAACTTGTTTTAAAATTCTTAGGAAAATCAAAAAATATAAATAACTTAACAAGCACAAAATTAAGGAATGAAATATTATACTATTATAAAATAAAGTTATTAGCACAGATAAATTTCGGTAAAGTTGAATTGATTGAGCTGGAAGATAAATTGATTTTAACCTTGGAATTTCCTCTTGAAATAAATGATAAACAATTTTTTGGGGAAGACGGTATTAATAAACTTATTAGCTTAAAATAAATTAATTTTAGGTACTTGTGTGAGTTTAAATAAAAAAATTAAGTCATTAGTGATGATCCCCGGTTCTGGCGAATTTGGGCTCTGTTGCAAATAAAGGAAAGGAATTATAAAGTTGGTGATATAGGTTATAGAGTTTGGGGATTATGAATATATTTAAGCACCGACACTTCAAGCATGAAATTATTATATGGGCAGTAAGGTGGT
>JACGYV010000024.1 GCA_014116815.1 Holosporaceae bacterium 'Namur' | reverse complement strand
GTGAATAAGATGATCTCATGTTTAAATAAAAGCACTATAACCAGAGAATTTTTAGCCAGGGCTATAAAAAGGGAAAGCGGAATCAATATAACTAAATCTTCTGAGATGGTTGATCAGCTGATTAATTTTTTGATCTCCAGAATTTGTGAAGACTATGAAATTAAAATTAGGCTTTTCGGTTCTTTTATTTCTAAATCTAAGAAAGAAAGATTGGGGCGCAATCCTAAAACTATGGAAGAGGCAACCATCCCGGCTAGGAAAGTTGTGAAATTTAAAGTTGCACCTAAGCTAAAAAAGAGGATAAATGATAATATACATTTAATCTCATAAAAAATATAAATGCTTATTGATACACATTGCCACCTGGATTTTGATGAATTTAAAGCTGATTTCGAAGATGTAATTAAGCGCGCAAAATTAGCAGGTGTTATTGCAATGCAGACTATTTGTACGAACCTTGACCAGTGGGAAGAAATTTATAAGCTAACCAAAAATGATTTTCCTATTTTTTGCTCAGTCGGTACTCATCCTTTGAATATTAAAGATACTAGGGTTTATAAAGCAAATGAAATTGCAGATATATGCAATAACGGCAAAATAATCGGAATCGGAGAAACCGGTCTTGATTACTATTATGATACCGAGCATAAGGCTTTGCAGTATGAATCATTTGTCGAGCATATAATAGCAGCGCAAGAGACCGGCTTGCCTCTTGTTATACATACTAGAAATGCTGATTCGGATACTATAAATATTTTAAGAAAATACAAAAAGCAAAAAGATTTTAGTGCGGTTTTACATTGTTTTACTTCCTCGGAGAAGCTTGCCATGGAAAGCTTAGAACTGGGATTTTATATTTCCGCTTCAGGAATTGTCACTTTTAAAAATGCGCATGATTTACATTCATTGTTTAAAAAGATTCCGCTGGAAAAGCTTTTAGTTGAAACTGATGCACCTTATCTTGCGCCGACACCTCTAAGGGGAAAAAGAAACGAACCTAGTTTTGTTAAGCATACAGCAAGATTTTTAGCTGATTTAAGGGAGGAGGATTTTGAGCATTTCTGCCAAGAGACTACACGAAATTTTTTCAAGCTGTTTAACAAGGCGAAATTAAATTAAAGCTGAGGTGAGATATGAAGTGTACGATTTTAGGATGCGGCGGTTCAAATGGAGTGCCTGAAATCGGATGTGAATGCGTGGTCTGCAAATCAGAAAATCCTAGAAATAACCGCACGCGTGTATCAATATTAGTGGAATCGGGCAATACAAAAATCTTAATAGATACTTCCACTGATTTAAGGCAGCAGGCGTTGAATAACAAAATAAAGCATGTTGATGCTGTTCTATACACTCATGATCATGCGGATCATGTTGCAGGAATTGATGATATAAAATTATTAAGTAAAGATAAAAAGCCTATCCCCGCGTATATGGATAAAAGGACGCATGCTTTTTTAATGCAAAGATTTCCCTATATATTTAAGCAGTTCAGCCCGCTTTATCCTCCTCGTTTAACCTCGGCCATTATAAAAACAGACGAAAATTTTACGGTTGGAGATATAAGGGTGCAAAGCTTCCCTCAAATTCACGGCGGTATACATTCTTTAGGCTTTAAATTCGGGAAACTCACATATTCTACTGATCTTAACAAGATACCTGAGGTGAGTTATAAGTTATTGGAAGGTACTGAGGTGTGGATTTTAGATTGCATGCGTTATTATTGGATGCCTTCACATGCTTACCTGGAGCTTATATTGAATTGGGTGGCGAGAGTAAAGCCGAAGCTTACCGTTCTGACGCATATGGCGCATACCATGGAATATGATGAACTGAAGCGAATATTACCTAAGCATATAATTCCCGCATACGACGGTATGGTGATTGATTTGTAGATATTTGTTTTTAGCAATGATTCTTTCTTTTATTATAAGCATTAATAAAAGCTTGCAAAAATAAATATTTCTCTTAATATGCACCTTCTAAGAATTATTTATAAAAAGCATATTTGCTCAAGGAGTACGAGATAAAAATGACAAAAATGGCGTTTTACGATTCAATTTTTATATTAAGGCAGGATATTTCCGAGGCTGATGTTCACAAAATTGCCGGCAAGTTTATTGATATTGCTACAAACTTAGGTGCTACTCTTATAAAGAAAGAATATTGGAGAGTAAGGCAGCTTGCATACATTGTGAAAAAAAATAAAAAGGGTCATTACGTTTATCTCGGGTTGTCAGCTTCTTCGGATGTAATTAAGGAATTAGAAAGAAATTATAAAATTGATGAAAATGTTATAATGTTCTCTAATATCAAAGTTGATAGAATTGATGATGCACCGACGCCTATGATGCAAGCTCCTTCTGATATCGGTAGCTTTGGTGAAGCAGCCGAAGTATAAATTTAAATAAAAAAGGTTTGTATGTCTGAAAACAATATTATTTCAAATTCTGTGCTTTTTAATAGAAAGCAATATAGTAAAAAAGGTTCGCGTTGCCCATTAAGCGGTAAAGATGCACCGGAAATTGATTACAAAAACATTCAATTGCTTAAAAAATTTATTTCAGAAAAGGGTAGGATTTTACCAAGTAGGATTTCTTCAGTTTCTGCTAAAAAGCAAAGAGAATTAAAGAATGCGATTAAAAGAGCAAGAAATATCGCATTATTACCATTCACAACCATTTAAGTTCAGAGATAAAACATGCAGGTTATTTTAATTGAATCAGTAGATAAGCTTGGGAAAATAGGGGAAGTAGTAAAAGTTGCCGACGGTTTCGGCAGAAATTATCTCCTTCCGCGCAAAAAAGCAATCAGAGCTACAAAAGATAATATTGCCTACGTTGAACAACAAAGAGCAACTATTGAAGCAGAGAACTTAAAGAAACAGGAAGCTGCTGAAGAATTATCTCAAAAGCTTGTCGGGGTCGGGGTGGTTATTGTTAGGCAAGCTGCGGAAGACGGAAGGCTATACGGTTCTGTTACTGCCAGAGACATAGTTAATGCAGTAAAAATTGTATCGGAAATTGTGATTTCGCCGGATAGTGTGGTAATTACTTCTAAGTTTAAAGAAATCGGAGTTTATGAGGTTACCTTAAATCTTCATGCAGAAGTAAAAGCTAAAATTGCTCTTAGTATTGCAAGGACTGAGCAAGAAGGAAAAGCAAGTTTACAAGCTTCTACTATTCAAGTCGCAAGCTAAGCTCACACTCTTATACAAAGCTTTTTTTACTAAAGCTATATAATAAATTGATTTTTAAAGCCTCTTAAAAATAAATTTTAAGAGGCCTTTTTTATTAAAGGGTATGTAGGTAAGATTTTTGTGATAGCTAATATTGTATATTTTTATTTAATGTGAGCAAGGCACCTATAGTCGAAATAAAAGCGAATACAAAATACAGAATAGTTTTTGATTGCAGTTTAGATGAGACAACTAGAGGTCACGACACTATTTTAAGCTTTCTACCTTTTTTTAAATTTAAAGATTTTAAAAAATTGTATTTGCCGTAAAATTATTTTTCTAAAGTGAAAATAAATGTACACTACCCTAAGCAAAATCAATTGTGTAATATTATAGGGAAGAAGAGTAAGCGCATGCCTGGGGGGCATGAGTGATTCTTAGGAGCACGAAGGCGCGCGCTTATGTATTCTTCGGATTCACATTACGATTTTACATAAAAGTAGTCATAATCCCGAGCATTTTACTATAAACTTCATCTTATTAATCATAAGTAAAGCACAACTTCGGCTTCTGCCCGGAAGACATGTTAAAATCAATGAAGGCTACCAAAGAAATTGTCAAGCATGGGTGGTTTAGAAGAATCAAATTCAAGATAAGCTTAGTAGAGTTCATGGTTTGAGTTTAGTAAAACCCCCTATAATCGGGTCCTCATCTACAGAGGTTTATTAATGAGCTATAAAAAATCATGTGAATAGTTGCTTTTTAAGCTATAACCAACCTTTCTTTTTAAAATAATAATAAGGGGCAATAGCAGAAATAATTATAAATAAAATTGCTATCGGGTAACCGTAGGTCCAATCCAATTCAGGCATAATATGAAAATTCATACCATAAATACTTGCAATTAAGGTCGGTGGCATAAATACGGCAGCCGCAACCGTGAATACTTTAATTATCGAGTTTTGTTCAACGCTTAGCATTCCGAGTGTAGCATCCAGTAAAAAGCTGATTCTTTGCGAAAGGAAATTAGCATACTCGGTTAGGGATATAACCTCTCTGGTAATAGTTTTAAACTTAGCACGCGTCTCTTTTCGGCTCGGGTTCTTTAAAGTATCAATCTGACTATAAAAAATAAGCATACGGTTAATACTAAGTAAGCTTTCACGATTTTTAGAAATGACGTTACCGGTGCGCCCGACTTTCTTTATAACATTGTTATAATAAAATTTAGAATTATCTTTAATTTGATTATTACCCTTTACCACTTTCTTTTCAAAAATACTTTTTAAAATACTATCAAGCTCATTTCCGGATTTTTCAAGCGCATCTGCTATTCTATCAATTAATGAATCAATTAATCCTTCAAGAACAATTTCAGGGGAAGAACAAATTTCAGGTTGCCTCATTGCGCGTGCGGCAAAATTATTAAACGGCCGTGGCCTATGATACCTTAGAGTAACTAAATAATTCGGAGTTATAATAAATGTGATAGCCGTAGCATCGGGATATTCTGATTCAGCTTTATGAAGGGCGGTCACGGTCATATAATAAGCATCCCCCTCTTTATAAAAAGGACTCATTACCTCAAATTTATTCATCTCCTCACGAGTCGGAGCATCAATGTTTAATGATTTCTCAATAAATTTTTCTTCTTCAATAGTAGGTTCTAAAAGATCAAGCCAAACACAGCCTTCGGGTATAATGCTGCCCGGTTCTAATTCTATTTTATTCAATGTGTTATTAATATTTATATATGCGATAATCATGACTACACTCTTGACAACTATGCTTGTTTAGTAAAGTCTTAAATAAGAATATATTTTTAAATGAAAAAACGAGCAAAGCAACATTTTTAAATAGTAAATGTGTTTGGGGGGAGAAAAAAATGCTTTTAATAGTAGGAATAATAATCATACTCGGAGCGGTATTCGGCGGATATGCTCTGCATGGCGGTAGTATAGGAGTTATTCTTGAGGCATTACCGTTTGAGATGTTAGTAATCGGTGGCGCCGCAGTCGGTGCAACAATCGTAGGCAATAAAACCAGCACTTTAAAAAAATGTTTATCTGATGTTGCTAAGTGTTTCAAAGGTACTAAATGGTCTAAGAAAGATTACCAGGATCTTTTATGTCTGCTCTTTTTGATTACAAAAACAATTAAAACTAAAGGAATATTAGTAATTGAAGAGCATATTGAAAAACCTAGCGAAAGCTCTATATTCAGCCAATTTCCAAAAATACTGGCTGATAAGTTTGTTATCAGTTTTATATGCGATACTTTAAGGATAGTTACCATGAGTTTGGAAGATCCCTACCAAATTGAAGATAATATGCAAAGGCAATTGGATAAATATGCTCATGAAGTTACGGCCGGTGCCGATGCATTGCAAACCATGTCGGACGGGTTGCCGGCGATCGGGATCGTAGCTGCCGTACTTGGGGTTATCAAAACTATGGCTTCTATCGATCAGCCGCCTTCCGTACTTGGTATGATGATCGGTAGCGCCTTGGTCGGAACATTCTTAGGAGTATTTTTAGCTTATTGTATTGTCGGCCCTATGTCTAATAAAGCTAAGGCAATTCATATGCAGGATCTGCAATTTTTATTTATTATCAGAGATACAATCGTTGCGCATCTAAAGGGGAATGCCCCGCAAATTTCGATAGAGATCGGAAGAGGTAACGTACCGGGAGTTTATCAGCCGACATTTTTTGAGCTTGAAGAAGCAATGAAAGATTTAAAAGTTGAAAATAAAGAAGCTGCGCCTCAATCAGATTGATATAATAGTTTAATTGGTGTACAAAAAGTATTAGGTTATAAAATCATACATTTACAAATGTTACACGAAAAAGATCGCATATTTACCAACCTTTACGGAGAGTCCTCTTTTACTTTAAAAGAAGCTAAAAAAAGAGGCGATTGGGATAATACCAAAAAAATTTTACAGAGTAGCCCGGAGCAAATTATTGATGAAGTTAAACTCTCAGGGCTCAGAGGAAGAGGCGGTGCAGGTTTTTCCACAGGGGTAAAATGGTCTTTTATGCCTAAGTCTGCTCCGGACGGCAGGCCGTCTTATCTTGTGGTTAATGCTGATGAAAGTGAGCCGGGAACCTGTAAGGATAGGGATATTATACGTAATGAACCTCATAAGTTGATTGAGGGGTGTTTAATATCAGGTTTTGCAATTAGAGCTAAAGCTGCATTTATCTATATCCGCGGTGAGTACTATAATGAAGCTGTAGTTTTGCAACAAGCCATAGATGAGGCATATGAAGCCGGGTTAATCGGTAAAAATGCTTGCGGTATAGGGCATGACTTCGATGTTATTTTACATAGAGGAGCAGGAGCTTATATATGTGGTGAGGAAACTGCATTACTTAATAGCTTAGAAGGAAGAAAGGGTATGCCGAGGCTTAAGCCTCCCTCATTCCCCGCAGCGGTCGGTTTATACGGGTGCCCGAGTACGGTAAATAATGTTGAAACCATTGCTGTAGTTCCAACAATTATGAGAAGAGGTGCTTCATGGTTTGCTTCGATAGGAAAGCCCAATAATGCAGGGACTAAAGTATTTTGCATTTCAGGCCATGTGAATAAGCCGTGTAATGTTGAAGAAGCTATGTCAATACCGCTTAAAGAGCTGATAGAAAAGCATGCCGGCGGAGTAAGAGGCGGATGGGATAACCTGCTTGCAGTTATTCCCGGCGGGTCATCGGTTCCGCTGCTGCCAAAGAGTATTTGTGATGAAGCGGTAATGGATTTTGATAGTTTGAGAGCGGTAAATAGCGGGCTTGGAACCGCAGCCGTAATCGTAATGGATAAATCGACCGATATAATCGCGGCAATCGCCAGGTTATCGAAATTTTATATGCATGAATCATGCGGACAATGTACACCTTGTCGCGAAGGAACCGGATGGCTTTATAGAATTATGAAAAGGTTTGTAAACGGTGAAGCTGATATTGAAGAAATAGACAAATTATTTGATTTAACCAAACAGATTGAAGGTCATACGATTTGCGCACTCGGAGATGCGGCAGCGTGGCCGATTCAAGGATTGATCAGACATTTTAGGGGTGAAATCGAGGACAGGATTAATAAGTATAAAAGAATACATAAAAAAGTAGCATAAATTCTCAATAAAAATGACAAAAAAGAAGAAGTCGTATAAAAAGAAGGGGAGTAGTAAAAAAAGCATTAAAAAAAGAATAATAATTCTTTTTTTTAAAGTAGGCTTTGTTGTTTCTCTAATATGTGCTTCTTTGACTTTTTTAATAATTGCCTACTATTCTTCGGATTTACCTAATATAGCGCAAGTTTATGAATTTAAAAAACAACCGAGTTTTACCGTATTGGACAGAAACGGCCGGATTCTGGCTAACTACGGAGATTTGCAGGGAAGGGATTTAAAATTCGAGCAAATCCCAAAAACATTGATCCAAGCTGTGGTAGCAATCGAAGACAGAAGATTTTTTGATCATGGTGGAGTAGATATTTGGGGAATAATACGTGCAATATATAGAAATAAAAAAGCCGGAAAAGTTGTTCAAGGAGGAAGCACTATTACCCAACAGTTAGCGAAAATTGCTTTTCTAACTCCTGAAAAAACTTTTAAGCGCAAAATCCAGGAGGCATTGATTGCAATCAAGCTGGAAAAAAAATATAGCAAAAAGGAAATAATGCGACTTTACTTAAATAGAGTTTATTTAGGAAAAGGAAACTTCGGGGTTGATGCGGCAGCAAAGTTTTATTTCGGTAAATATATAGAAAAAGTTAGTTTGTATGAAGCTGCAATATTGGCCGGTATGCTTAAAGCTCCGAGCAAATACACGCCTGCTAATAACCATGAGCTATCAATAAAACGTGCAAAGCAAGTACTATCCGCTATGGAAGAAGAAAATTATATTACTCATACGGATATAAAGAAAGCTATTCCCCCATTAATTATGGAGCGGGGTAATGCCAGAGGCGCTTTGCAAAATCCTTATTTCTCCGATTATGTGATTGAACAGTTACCTCTCTATCTTACCGCTAATAATCAGGATATAAAAATTTATACAACTTTAGATTTAAGTTTACAAAAAAAGTTGGAAGAAACAATATTAGAAAATATGAAAAATGCTAAAAGCAAATTCAATGCTTCCGAAGCGGCGGCAGTAGCCATAAATAGGCGAGGGGAGATTGTTGCATTGGTTGGCGGAGTGTCATATAACAAGAGCCAATTCAATCGAGCTACAAGTGCTAAAAGACAACCCGGTTCGGCATTTAAGCTTTTTGTTTATCTTACGGCTTTAGAAAACGGATATAGTAAAGAAAGCATAGTAATTGACTCACCAATTAAAATAAACAAATGGTCTCCGAGAAATTTTAGCCGCCAATATTTAGGAGAAGTTGTTTTAGAAGAAGCTTTTGCTAAATCTATTAACACGGTTGCAGTAAAATTATCAGAAAGCTTGGGAAGAGAAAAAGTTATAAATACAGCAGGTAAGCTTGGTATAAAAGATAAGATGAAAAACTTGCCAAGTATCGCTTTGGGCTCGGAAGTAACTTCTTTGCTTGATTTGTCGGGTTCATATTCGATAGTAGCAAACGGGGGATATAATATTAGACCTTATGCGGTACTAAAGATTACCGATAGAAGCGGAAAAGTTTTATATTTAAATAAAAGTAATTCCTATAAAAAAGTTATATCAGACTCAGCTAATCAGCAAATTAAACATATGCTTGCCAAAGTAATTCAAAACGGAACCGGTAAAAAAGCTCATATAGCAGGAGCTGAAGTATTCGGTAAAACCGGTACTACGCAAGATTATCGGGACGCATGCTTTATAGGGTTTACCGATTATCTGACGGTTGGCGTGTGGGTGGGTAATGACGATAATACCTCCATGAAAAGAGTGATGGGCGGAGGACTGCCTGCTGAGATCTGGAAAGACTTTATGAAGAAGAATATAGAAAAAAGCTATAGAACTATTTGGAAAAAAGTTGAGAATACCGGTAATGAAAAGAAATCAAATTCTATAATGAACTTCTTATCTTCAGTATTTAGTAAAAAGGAGAAGGGAGAAACCATAGATAGCATAATTGAAAAAAATACGAAAAAATAATGCAAGTTATAATAAATAGTTTGGAAGAGTTGGATAAATTTGCTGCAAATATTGCTCAAAAATTGGAAGCCGGAATGGCGGTTTGTTTAAGGGGTGATTTGGGAGCCGGAAAAACTACTCTATCAAGAAGTTTAATAAGGCATATTACCAAAAATCATAATTTAGAAATTACCAGCCCTACTTTTAATTTAGTGCACTTATATAACGCCCCAAGGTTTAAAATTTGGCATTTTGACTTATATAGATTGAAAAAGGCGGAAGAAGTATATGAACTTGGTATCGAAGATGCTTTTAATGAGCTGGCAATCATTGAATGGCCGGAAATTATAGAAAATATATTACCAAGCAATAAAATAGATATATTAATAGAAATCGGTGAAAATGAAAATTCACGAAAAATTACCATGATTAATTAATTTTTTTTGTCTGCTTCTGAGCTTACCTGTTTTTATAATCTTCATAAAAGAGGAAACTTATTATATAATATAGCGCTGCAATATGTATTGCCTGCCTTGTAAAGATGATAAAAACCCCGTATATTCAAACATATAGATAAATGAAACCATAAGAGAATGAACAATAACAAAATTGCTATTTATCCGGGAACATTTGATCCTGTAACTTTAGGACATTTGGATATTATTATAAGGTCAGCCAAAGTTTTTGAAGGTGTAATCGTCGCCGTTGCACAGGATAGTAAAAAAATTACTCATTTCTCATTTGAAGAAAGGGTGGATATGTTGAATTATGAGCTAAAGAGGCTGAAACTTGAGAATGTCAAGGCTAAAGCATTTAAAGGTTTACTGGTTGATTTTATTAAGACCGAGGGAGCAAGGATTATAGTTCGAGGGCTAAGAGCCTTGGCTGATTTTGAGTATGAGTTTCAAATGTCCTATATAAACCATAAATTATCACCTGATATTGAAACCGTTTTCTTACCTGCTACAGAAAACGGCCATTTTATTTCATCAAGCTTTGTAAATGAGATAGCAAGACTGGGAGGTAACCTTAAGGGTTTCGTATCAGAGGAAATAGCAGCTAAAATTCAAGAACGTTACAGTAAAAAATGAAAAGACTTTTAATTATTTGCTTATTAGTCGGTTTGCTGCCCATGAATGCGTTGGCAAGAGAGGTCGGAAAAGAAACCGGTTTACCGCTGCCGCGTTTTGTGGTTTTGAAGTCAAATAAATCTAATTTAAGAAATGGTGCAGGGATAAAGAATGCCATCAAATGGACATATTTGAAAAAAGGGTATCCGATGGAAGTGGTGGCTGAGTTTGAAAATTGGAGAAAACTAAAAGATATTGATGGAACGGAAGGCTGGATTAACGAGAATTTAATTACTGGTCGTAGAAACGTGGTCATTATAGGAAATAAATTTGAATTAAATGTGGATAAGTATAAGCTGAAGCAACAAGAAATGGTTTTACTTAGATATCCGGATGAGAACTCACATCCTATTGTAAAAGCTGAGTTAGGGGTAATCGGGAATATTAAGAAGTGTGATAGAGAATGGTGTAAAATTAAAATTGAAGAGTATACGGGCTGGATTAAAAAAATTAATCTTTGGGGAGTCTATCAAGAAGAAATTATAGGATGATTGTTATGCAAAAAATATATGTGGGTTCAGATCACGCAGGATTTAGCTTAAAAGAGAAGATAGTTGAACATCTTAGTGGCAAAACATATAAGGTAATTGATTTGGGTACTAATAGTAATCAATCAGTAGATTACCCTGACTTTGCCGAAAAGTTAAGTGATAGTGTTGCCGCCTGTGAGGGGGGAATCGGAATATTAGTTTGCGGAAGCGGAATAGGTATGTCGATTGCTGCCAATCGAAACCCAAAAATAAGAGCTGCACTATGCCATAATGCTTCATATGTAAAACTTGCTCGTGAGCACAACGATGCTAATGTTTTGGTGCTTGGAGCTAGATTCTTAGAGGAAAAAGCTGCACTTGAAATGGTAGATGTTTTTCTTTCTACGGAATTTTTACAGGGCAGGCATAAAAAAAGAGTACAAAAACTAACAGATCTTTGATTGTCTTTTAAAGAAATATTATTAAACTCACAAAAAATAATATAGTGAGTCTGATGTGCCTAAAGATTTATCCCCTAATTTTCTTAATAATTTTTTCAAACAACCATTAGAAATTTGCGATCCTGAGATTGCTTCATTTATTAATAAAGAACTTAAAAGGCAGCAAGATTCAATTGAGCTTATTGCTTCGGAAAATATTGTTAGCCGTGCAGTATTAGAAGTGCAAGGTTCAATACTTACAAATAAATATGCTGAAGGCTATCCGGGAAGACGTTACTACGGCGGCTGCGAATTTGTTGATGAGATTGAAAAGTTGGCTATTGAAAGAGCTAAAAAATTATTCGATGTAGAGTTCGCAAACGTACAACCGCATTCAGGCTCTCAAGCTAACCAGGCAGTGTTTTGTGCACTATTGGAACCAAAAGATAAAATATTAGGGCTATCCTTAGATTCCGGGGGGCATTTGACCCATGGATCAAAAGTAAATATTTCCGGAAAATGGTTTGAATCTTATTTTTATGATGTAGTGAAAGAGACGGGCTACATAGATTATGACGAGATGTTAGACCTGGCAAAGGAGCATAAACCCAAATTAATTATTGCAGGTTGCTCCGCTTATCCCAGGTTTATTGATTTTAAAAAATGTCGAGAGATTGCTGATAAAGTAAATGCATATTTATTAGTCGATATGGCGCATTTTGCCGGTCAAGTAGCGGCAGGCCTCTATACAAATCCGGCTGAATTTGCTCATATTGTAACCACCACAACCCATAAAACTTTAAGAGGACCTCGAGGCGGGCTAATCTTAACTAATTATGAAGAAATCGCTAAAAAAATTAATTCCGCAGTTTTTCCCGGAATTCAAGGAGGGCCTCTTATGCATGTAATTGCTGCGAAAGCAGTGGCTTTCGGGGAAGCATTAAAACCTGAGTATAAGAATTATATGCAAAACGTTGTAGATAATGCAAAAACACTTGCAGAAATATTAGTTGAAAGAGAATATTCTATTTTTACCGGGGGTACTGATTGCCATCTGTTATTAGTTGATTTGAGACCGCAAAAACTTACTGGTAAAGCGGCAGATGCCAGTTTGGAACGTGCACATCTTACCTGCAATAAAAACTCAATCCCTTTTGATACTGAAAAGCCTACCATTACTTCCGGCATAAGGCTAGGTACCCCTGCAGGCACTACCAGAGGATTTGGTAAAATTGAATTTAAAGAGATAGGTAATCTGATTGCAGATGTGCTTGATGGGCTAAAAAGCAACCTTGAAGATAATTCTGATATGGAGCAAAAAACAAGTATCCGAGTTAAAAGTTTATGTGAAAGATTCCCGATTTACTAAAATATTAAATAAATAAATTTAATATTAGTCGGGATTTTGTTATAAATAGATTTATTTGAGATTGAGGCAGCAATTAATGGAATATTTTTTATTAGAGAATAGAGAAGTAATTGCTATCTCAGGCGCTGACAGGGGAAAGTTTTTACAAGGTATTATTTCCAATGATATCGGTAAGATTAACCTTGATTCTTATATTTATGCTTTGATGCTAACACCGCAAGGTAAGCTTCTATATGATTTTTTTATAATTGAAAGAGATAATAGCTATTTGCTTGATTGTCCGAAACCTTTCGTTGAAGAAATTGTAAAGAAATTTAACGTTTATAAATTACGCTCGGATATTAATATAAGTCGGCTAATTGACCATAAAATTTATGCCAGCTTTTCTAAACTTAATAATCTTTTTTTACCGGATCCAAGAAATACGGAATTAGGCTTTAGGGCAATTATTAATCCTTCCATTTCGTTTATCGGTGCTCCTCTGGATATTAGAAAGTATGACTTAAAAAGAATGGAGCTACTAATCCCCGATATGGTTAGTGATCTTGAGTCAGGTACTTATTTCCCTTTGGAGTTACATTTAGATGAATTAAATGCAATTGATTATAAAAAAGGCTGTTATGTCGGGCAGGAAGTGACGGCTAGGACTCATTATAGGGGAGTAGTAAGAAAGAACCTATATAGAATTGAGGTTATTGAGGGAGAGCAATTGGAGCCTAAAATAAATATATATTTAGGAGAGAAAAAAGTTGGCCAAACTTTAGGTTTTGTTGGAAGCCAAGGATTAGGGCTACTTAGAACTGAAGAAATTGAAACAGCAAAAGATTTATTATTCACGGCTCACCAATCATATATTAGGGTTATATTTTAATAATCTATCAGTGAAAGCTAATTATTATTAATGCTGTCGGCAATCTTTGCTAGTTAATTGCTTGTATTGTTGCTTTAATACTATGATAGTGGAGTTATGCTTGGGTTACAAACTTTACATATTTTACTTAATTTTTTTATAGTTAAATAATAACAAATAAATGTTTCAATCCGGAAGAGCCATTAGTTGCCGTTATTAAAGATTTATTATTAGTAAATTAATGCAAATAACTCTTAAGTATTTTAAAAATAAAGAAAAAAGATTGCTTAATTTTATTGCTATTGACTATTTCACTTACTCAACCTAAAGTTTGGTTAGTGTATTTGGAGGTTTGTATATGGATAAAGTAAGTATAAGAACTATTAAGATCTATGGTAAAGATGAGAAAGAGTTCATTACTGATTGGTTGGAAGGCCTCGAAGATATAAAAGCTAGAATTAAAATTTTAAGAAAATTGGACCGGGTAAAATTTAAAAAGTGTAAAGATCTTAAAGAATTGGGTAACGGGCTATTCGAGCTTAAAATAAATTATGGAGAAGGGTATTATATTTATTATACCAATTTAGAAAATGATACTATTTTACTACTTTACGGCGGAGAGTTATCCAGCAAAGAAAGTATTATTGAGCAAGCTAAGGAATATATGGCTGAGCACATTAAAAGGAAAGGTTATAGTTATTATCGCGAATATGATGAGCTTTTATTGGAAAGGCTCATGTTGGAAAAGGAAGCACAGCAGCATCTAGAGACTGCACTTGAGGAATTTATTGAAGATAGGGATAAGGCAATTTTTCTTCGCGCATTGAGGGAAGTAGCCGTGGTGCAGGGAGGAATAGCAGAATTATCCGAAAAAACTAAACTTAATAGGCAAAGCTTACATAAAGCATTATGTCCCACGGCAAATCCGAAGCTGGATATTATTGGAGCCATAATAAAAGGTTTGGGGTTTAAAATTAGAATAGAAGCTGATACTTAAGTTTATAAGTAAAGAGGGAGGTGTAGGTAATTAATTTATTTATTTATATACAAAAAATTTAGACTCATACTTTATAGCTATTTACTTATTTTTATACCTTAAAAAATTGTTAAGTTGAAAAAATAATGTAGCTTAACAACTTTTAAGGTCGAAGAAATAGCAATAATCATATTTTAAAAATTTTATAACTTAACAAAACTCTTTAAGTTTTACTAAAATATTATCTACTATATAATGCGCATCCGCGTTTCCGCTATTTATTTTAATATCTGCCTGCTCGAGAAGAGGGTATTGTTGTTCGATAAGGCTTTCAAGCACTTCCAGTTTATTCTCGCCGTTTAATCCGGGTCTGGTATTCCTTCGCGAAATTCTTTCGTAGATGGTATCGATATCTGAATAAAGCCAAATAGAAATTGCTTTCTCTTTAATTAAATTTCTTACTTCTTCATTGGCGAAGCTTCCTCCTCCGGTGGAAAGAATGATAGTTCCGTACCTCAATACTTCCTTTATTATGCTTTCTTCCTGTTTTTTAAAGTATTCTTCACCGCGATAATCGTAAATATCAACTATTTTTAATCCTTCGCGTTCTTCAATTACTTGATCACTATCGTAAAATTGCATATGTAGCTTTTTAGCCAACTTTTTACCGATAGTACTTTTGCCGCTTCCCATTATGCCGACTAATACAATAGGTTTTGTCACTTTTATTCTCATGTGCTTCCAATGCCCCTTGAATTTCTATTAAAATTTTTAAGCACAACTATAATTGCTTAAAACTTTATACATAAATTTCTATTTAATAGCCTATTACAAATTCAGGCTTTAGAAAAGATGTGTGAATTAAATAATTATAAATAATATTTGTTTATAATCAAGTTTTAGAATTTTCTTCTTTAATTACCAAAAGGATAAATATGTTTTAAGGATTGATTATACCGCAATTTGACCTGATTTTATTATTTTAATGGCTGTAATGATTTCATTTACCAATTCCTTAATCTCTTTAGCGGCCGGTGAGTTCGGTTGGGTTTCCGTAATACATTTGCCGTCTAAAAATGAGGAGGAGAATGCCACTCTATTTCCAATAGTGGTTTTTAGAATGTTTTCTAAATTTTTAGTTAAAGTCGGTAAAATCTTAGAGTTGTGTGGAACACGATTTAGTAATATTTGATAAGGAATATTATTCTGCTTACAAAATGAAGTGGTGTTACCCGTCGCCCATAAATCGGTAGGGCTCGGTTGCATAGGTATAATAACTAAGTCTGAAGTGCGTATTGCTGTTTTTGCATCTGTTTCATTGTGAGGAGGGCTATCTATTATAATATAATCGTATTTTGTTTTAAGAGAAAAAATTTCATTTTGAACTTTCCACCCGGCTTTAGAGATAAGATTAATACCTGTAAACCCGTCGCCGTATATTTCTTGCCTTATGCTATGCCAGCGGCTCAAGCTCCCCTGCGGATCGATATCAATCGCCGCAACCCTTTTATTCATTCGGCTTAAGCTTATTGCAAGATGTGCTGCTATAGTAGTTTTGCCGCTACCGCCTTTTTGTTGCGAAATTGTAATCGTGCAGCAATCATCCATAAGATTCTCTATAAGTAATAATATCTTATAAGAGATTATAAACATTATACTAAAATTGCAATAACTCACTTTAGGTTGGAATAGTTGTTAAATAATTTGTAAACATTCAAAAAAGTCTTGACTCTAAGCATGGTTATAAATATTATCCGTCAACTAACTTATATATTTAAGTAGTATAATCAGATTATATTGTGCATGGAGATGATGTAAGATGCCAACAATAAACCAGTTGATTAGGAAACCAAGGGCTGATAAGTCAGTTAAAACAAAGGTTCCTGCTTTAGAGAGATGTCCGCAAAGGAGAGGCGTGTGTACAAGGGTGTATACAACTACTCCTAAAAAACCAAACTCAGCGCTTAGAAAGGTGTGCAGGGTAAGACTAACAAATGGTTTTGAAGTTACTAGCTATATTCCGGGAGAGGGGCATAACCTTCAAGAGCATTCGGTAATATTAATTCGCGGTGGAAGGGTTAAAGATTTACCGGGTGTTAGATATCATACGCTTCGTGGGGTTCTTGATACTCAAGGTGTTAAGAATCGTAAGCAAGCTAGGTCAAAATATGGTGCGAAGAGACCAAAATAGTTAGAGGAAAATATGTCGCGTAGAAGAACAGCAGAGCAAAGAGTAGTAAATCCGGATGCAAAATACGGTAGTGTTGTTATTACTAAGTTTATAAATAACATGATGTGTGACGGTAAAAGATCTGTAGCAGAAAAGATATTTTATGAAGCGGTGGAGTCGATAGCGGGAAAGTTAAGTCTTGAACCTGCGGAAGCTTTCGAGAAAGGATTGGAAAATGTAAAGCCTTTACTTGAAGTAAGGTCTAGAAGGGTTGGGGGTGCAACTTACCAAGTTCCTGTCGAAGTAAGGAAGAATAGGCAATCAGCTTTAGCTATGAGATGGATCATAAATGCTGCAAGGCAGAGAAAAAGCGAAAGAACGATGGCTACAAGACTTGCGGCTGAGCTTCTGGATGCGATAAACCAGCGCGGTGCTGCTTATAAAAAGAGAGAAGATACGCATAGAATGGCTGAAGCAAACCGGGCGTTTGCTCATTATAGATGGTAATTAGGAAGGGGCGGAGTATATGAGTTCGAATACTGAAATTAAGAATTACAGAAATATTGGGATAATGGCTCATATTGACGCCGGAAAAACCACAACCACTGAGAGAGTGTTATATTATACCGGTAAGTCGCATAAAATCGGCGAGGTGCACGAGGGTGCAGCTACGATGGATTGGATGGAGCAGGAGCAGGAAAGAGGTATTACAATCACTTCAGCGGCTACTACTTGTTTTTGGCAGAAAGATGATGAGCAAGATAAAACCAAGTATAGAATTAATATTATTGATACACCCGGTCACGTAGACTTTACTATTGAAGTAGAAAGATCTTTAAGGGTTCTTGACGGGGCGGTTGCGGTATTTGACGGCGTAGCCGGAGTTGAGCCTCAATCTGAAACGGTATGGCGTCAGGCGGATAAATATAGTGTCCCGCGTATGTGTTTTGTTAACAAAATGGATAGAACCGGTGCAAATTTCTATCGCTGCGTTGATATGATGGTTGACAGGCTTGGAGCTTCCCCTGTGGTTATTCAGCTCCCGATCGGTTCCGAGGATGTATTTGTCGGGGTAGTCGACCTGGTTAAAATGAGAGCCATTGTTTGGGAAGATGAGTCTTTAGGTGCTAAATATAATTATACCGAAATTCCGGCTGATCTAAAAGAGCAGGCTGAAGAATATCGTGTTAAGCTTGTTGAGGCTGCGGTAGAGATGGATGATGCAGCTATGGAAGCTTATCTGGGCGGAGAAGAGATTTCCGTAGATACGATTAAGAAGTGTTTAAGAAAGGGTACTATAACCGGTAAGTTTGTGCCCGTTCTTTGCGGTAGTGCTTTTAAAAATAAAGGGGTGCAGCCGCTGCTTGATGCGGTTGTTGATTATCTTCCGAGTCCGATTGATATTCCTCCCGTTAGTGCTATTAATGATAATACCGGTGAAGAAATAAAAATTGCAGCTGATTCTAAAGGTAAGTTTGCAGCCCTCGCATTTAAGATTATGAACGATCCGTATGTCGGTACGCTTACATTTATCCGTATATATTCCGGCGTTTTAAAGGCCGGTACCAGTGTAATTAATACGGTAAAAGGTAATAAAGAAAGAGTCGGTAGGATGCTGGAAATGCATGCTAATAATCGTGAAGATATTAAAGAAGCTCAAGCCGGAGATATTGTTGCGCTTGCGGGCCTTAAAAATACCACAACCGGAGATACCTTGACTGAAGAAGGTAGTGCTATTGTTTTAGAAAGAATGGAATTCCCCGAGCCGGTTATTGAAGTTGCAGTTGAGCCGAAAACTCAAGCTGACCAAGAGAAGATGGGGTTAGCATTATCACGTTTAGCAGCTGAAGATCCTTCACTTAGAATGAAAGTCGATCATGAATCAGGTCAAACCGTTCTCGCCGGAATGGGTGAACTTCACTTGGAAATCATTGTTGATAGAATGAAGCGTGAGTTTAAAGTTGAAGCAAACGTAGGTGCTCCGCAAGTTGCATATAGAGAAACTATCAATAAAGCTTACGAGATAGATTATACTCATAAAAAGCAGTCAGGCGGTGCCGGTCAATTTGCTAAGGTTAAAATCTTATTTGAACCATTACAGCCGGGTGAGAACTTTGTATTTGAAAGTAAAGTTGTCGGCGGAAATGTGCCAAGAGAGTATATACCTGCGGTTCAAAAAGGTATCGACCAAATTAGGCAAAGCGGGATACTTGCCGGATATCCGGTTATAGATTTTAAAGCAACTCTTCTTGACGGTGCTTACCATGATGTTGATTCAAGTGCGCTTGCATTTGAAATTGCAGCAAAAGCAGCATTTAGAGAAGGGGCGGCAAAAGCAAGTCCTGTTATACTTGAGCCGGTGATGAAAGTAGAAGTCATTACTCCGGATGAATTTATGGGTGATGTAATAGGGCATTTAAATAGTATCCGCGGCAGGATATTGGGTATGGATGCTAGGGGGAACGCACAAGTTATTAATGCTGAAGTGCCTCTTGCTACTATGTTCGGATATGTTAATACCTTAAGATCTATGACTCAAGGTAGAGCACAATATACTATGCAATTCGCACACTATGAACATGTGCCGCAACACGTTGCAACTGAAATAATTGCTAAGTCAGCTTAGTTTGATATTGAGAAAGGAGTTATAAAAAATGGCCAAACAGAAGTATGAAAGGAATAAGCCGCACGTTAACATAGGTACGATAGGGCACGTTGACCATGGGAAGACGAGTTTAACGGCGGCGATAACGAAGTTTTTCGGAAATTTTGTAAGTTACG
>JACGYV010000058.1 GCA_014116815.1 Holosporaceae bacterium 'Namur' | reverse complement strand
CCTCTCTATCTAAAGCTCTGTACAAATATGCCCATTTCCCTTTAACTTTTACATAGGTCTCATCTACCCTCCAGCTATACCCTAAGGTAGGTTTCCAGTACCACTTCAGTTTATCTAATAGTTTAGGCGCATAACATATCACCCACCTGTATATTGTACTATGATCCACATCTACCCCTCTTTCACAAAACATCTCTTCTAGATCCCTGTAGCTGATCCCATATTTACAATACCACCTTACTGCCCATATAATAATTTCATGTTTGAAATGTCGGTGCTTAAATATGTTCATAATTGCCAAGCTCTATAACATATATCACCAACTTTATAATTCCTTTCCTTTATTTGCAACAGAGCCAGCAAAATTGGTAGTGTTGCAAAGAATGGAATTGAAGGAAGAAGTTATCTAGTTTTATGAGGGTTTTAGAAAATATAAGCAGGAGTGGGTAAGTTAAATTGTCTTTCAATAAAGTATTTAATATTTATAGCAGAGCTCTTAAGTAAGGGATAAAGCTGCCCCTTAAATAACATATTGATTGTCTCAATTCCTCGGATGGTATTATAAGCTGTTTTATAACTATGATAGCCCATAGCATCTTTAGTTTTCCATTTTACCCGTCTATGATCTTGTTCAATAATATTATTTAGATATTTGTTCTTTCTTATAGTTGTATTAGCAAACTTTCCTTCTTTTTGCAGTTTAGCAAAAGCTAAAGAATATGAGGGGTTAGCATCTACTGTTATACTTTTTGGTTCATAAGTATTTTTCTTATTGAGCAATTTAGTTAAGAATAGTTTAGCTGCTTTGTGATTACGTGTTTTGCTCAAATAAAAGTCAATAGTGTTTTTGTTACTATCAATGGCTCTGTACAAGTATAACCATTTACCTTTAACCTTGATATAAGTCTACAGACTTGTACTTTTTCATATACATAATTATTAAGTTGCTTGCTTTACCTTATACCTACCTTCTTATTTCATTTCTCACAACACAACCTACTAGCTTAACTAAAAGGTTAAGTTGACGGTACCCATTAAGCTTCTCACCATATCATCCTCCTTAAATTAATTGTTTAAATTAGAACTGATAAGCACATAATCTACTTATACACCAATTGTGAGTAGATCAGTTACTTTTGATACGCCAGGTACATACCATGCTGCACGTCTAGCTTCTTTCTCTTCATCAAAATTTCTTACTTTACCTCTCAGTATTACCTCGCTTCCATCAACTTCAACTTCTATATTATTAGCATCAATCCTTGCATTGCGTTCAAATTCTTTAATAATTTTCTCTTTTACTTCAAACGGCTTGATATCGGGGGTTACTTCTATATTATTAGCAATATCTTTAATGCCTACAATATCCTGTACGGCTTTTTCTGCACGTTCTTTATGGAAATAGTGGCTTACTTTTCCTGATAGTATAAGATGACCATGCTCTACTATTACTTTTATGCGTTCACTTGGTACAAAAATACTATATTGTAATGCATTAACTGCATCTTGTGCAATATCAACATCGCTACGCTTATAAGCCATAGCTAACTCAACCTCTAGTTCATTAGCAATAGCTCTTACATTTTCAATTTTTTTTACTGCTTCTTCTGCAATATATTTTTCTGTATAGCTTTCAACTTTCCCCCCTAGTACTACTATCCCATTTTCCTTTACAGAGACAGTTATATTTTTCTCATTTAGGCTAGGTTCGAACTTTAATTTGTCCATAATTTTTGTATATAGTTCTCCATTATCTATCATAATTAACCTCTCTTTTAATATTAATAATTTAAAGGCATTGGTTTATAATCTAAAAAATTTTGAATTTCAGAATCAGATACAATTGGAAAATCTTGATACCAATTAGATAAACTTTTTACTTTATTAGGTGTCTTTAAACAAACCAATTTTTTTACTTGATCTTTTAACTCTTTACAAACATCTAAAGGAGCTATAGGCAAAGCTATGATTATTTCAGCAGGTGAATAAAGCATTATAAGCTCAAGTGCTACTTTTATGCTAGCTCCTGTAATAGCCCCTTCATCTACTAAGATTACCTTTTTGTCTTTTATATTATAATATGGTTTGTTATATTGATACAAGCCTTCAAGCTTCCCTATCTCTTTTTTTGCCTTCACTATAAGCTGCTCTACTAATTCATCTTCTACTTTATGGTATGCAATCACATCCTCATTTAGTAAGTATAAATCTTCAGGGCCAATTGCCCCTATAGATATTCCTCCTTCTTTATTAATAAAAAGCTTTCTTATAATTAGTACGTCCATAAATAGGTTTAGCTTTTTAGCAAGTTCTATACCTACGGGTACTCCTCCATGAGTTAAAGCAAGTACAACTGTATCTTCATCATTTACATATTCAATTAGCTTTTCTGCCAACAAATTACCAGCTTCATATCTATCTGAAAATTTTTTAATATCAGTCATAATTAGCTAACTATTAATTATCTTTTATAGGGAGATAAAGTGAGTTTAATAAGAAATAAGATAGAATATACAAGTATTATATAAAACAATACTGATATATTATTAAAGCAATTTTAAGTCTGTTATTATGTAATACAATAGATTAAAAAAGTATAGAGAAGAATTTATAGGAAACTATAGATATTAATTTTTATGATGTTTCCTTATTGAGATATCTTTATCATAGCAATATTGGGTGTATTAGACATTATGTAATATGCTTATTTATATAAAATTTATAATATTAATAATGCTTAATAAACTATAATATTAATATGAAATGATTACTTATATTCTCTTCTTTGTTGATAATAAAAAATAATTAATTTCTTTCGTATAAAAATAATATGGATACTGTTATGGAAAAGAGCTTAAGTTACAAATCACAATTCCCTATTTCTAGCTTGTTTGCATATAACTGGTGGGTATTCGCTCTTCGTGGCACACTTTCGATTATTCTGGGCTGTATAGCTTTATTTATTCCATACTTAACAATCTTAACAATAACCCTTATTCTTGGGGCATATACAATAGCTGATGGAGTATTTTATATTATTGCTGGTATAAACCGAATGCATGTAGGGCGCTACTGGGGAGGCCTGATAATCTCAGGAATAGTTAGTATTCTTATCGGTTTAATTCTATTAGTGTTTCCACAACTTTCATCTATAGGTCTTTCAACTTTTGTATGGTTAATGATCTCGTGTTGGGTACTAGTTACAGGTATTTTTGAAATTGTTGCAGCATTAAAATTACGTCAAGAAGATAATAATGTATGGATACTTGTATTACGTGGTGTTCTTTCTGTAATTTTAGGTGTAGTCACATTAGTGTTGTTATGGGCAAACCCAATTATTAGTATGGTAGCTCTTAGCTGGGTTATAGGACTTAATTCCTTAACCTCTGGTATTATGCTTATAATGTTTGCTCTAAGACTATATAAAATAAAAAATACGGCTCTGTTGCAAATAAAAAAAATAAATGGATAGGCTAATAGAACAATATCCTAGCAAGCTAACAAATTGTCAGTGATAATTCTAATTTCACCTTGAATACCTTGCCCATACTTCCAAAAGTC
>JACGYV010000057.1 GCA_014116815.1 Holosporaceae bacterium 'Namur' | reverse complement strand
GCTCCTAGGTTGTTAAATTCAAGATTAAGCAAAGTAATTGTGTTGTTATTTTTTAATGCCTCTGCTATAGCTTTTCCTCCTTCGGCTCCTAGGTTGTTCCATCCAAGATCAATCGAGGTAATTGTGTTGTTATTTTTTAATGCTTCTGCTATCGCTTTTCCTCCTTCAGCTTCTAGATCGTTACTTCCAAGATCAATCGAGGTAATTGTGTTGTTATTTTTTAATGCTTCTGCTATTGCTTTTCCTCCTTCAGCTCTTAGAGCGTTACTTCCAAGATTAAGCGAAGTAATTGTGTTGTTATTTTTTAATGCTTCTGCTACAGCTATTCCTCCTTCGGCTCCTAGGGTGTTATTTCCAAGATCAATCGAGGTAATTGTGTTGTTATTTTTTAATGCTTCTGCTATTGCTTTTCCTCCTTCAGTTCCTAGATCGTTAAATTGAAGATCAACCGAAGTAACTCTGTTATTATTTTTTAATGCTTCTGCTATTGCTTTTCCTCCCTCAGCTCCTAGCTTGTTAAATCCAAGAGGAACCGAAGTAACTATGTTGTTTTTTATATTTTGTATTGTCTGATCTAGCTTATTTAGCATTTCTATATCCTATATATCTTGGTTGTTATTTAACATAATTGATTACTGTAGTTAGTCTTTACTTACTGAAAATAAGATAACCATATAAAATAGTTTACCTTTAAGTATCCTAACAAAATAAATAATATTTTATTTTATCTAGCCCTCACCTGAATTTTTCATATATATTTAACACTTTTCAATTAGCTATTAAAAAAATTAATTAGCAATAGGTTTTTTGTTAAACTAATTGAGAAAGCTGATAAAGTTGTGATACCTTGTATGGAGTCACAACCATCTTTTTTAACTAACCCCTAGGTTATAAGCAGTATGATGTGTCAAGAGTTTTATAAGTGAATTTAAAATTTGTTTTCTCACTACTTGATCCGGAACTACTAGAGCTTGAGCTACCTGATCTTTCTCCATAAACAGGTTCTCCTCTTTTCGACCACCCGAAGGATCGATGCAGATAAGAATCAATACCACTCTTATCCACATAAACAATAGCTTCCTTAGTATAATATGCTATCAGCTCCAAAGCGCTTTGCATATTCAGCCAATGTTGAGTCGGGATGCTCCCTTACATACGATACAAGCGCTTGCGGCTCAAGCTTCTTCCATACCCTAATCTTCGGTGCAGCATCTTTAACTGTCCCTGCTTCTATGCGTTTATTATAACCGTAATTGCATGGTAAGTTGATGGTACCTCTGACAGAAACATAATATGCTATACTCTTCCTTTAAACATTGCTAAGGTAGCTTAAAATTTAAGTGTTACATCATTTATAAACGCCAGTTCTCAATCTTTAAATCTTTTATCCTTTCAAATTCTTTAGTATTTGCAGTAACAAGCACTAAATCATTTGCTAATGCAACCCCTGCTATTAATACATCATATGCGCCTATCGGTGTACCTTTATTACTTAATTCCGCCCTTATCTTTGCAGCATTTAACACAGCCTCGTTATCAAAAGGGATAATATTTATAGTAGAAGTAAAAGCATAAATAATATTTCTAATTTTCTCTGCTCTGCTTGGCAATTTTTCTAAACCGTATTCTATCTCCATCAAAGTAATTGTTGAAATTGATAAATGTAAAGGATTATGCTTTTTTACATGCTCTATTGTGTTGCCTATATTCTTAATAAAATCGCTTACAACACAAGTGTCTAATAAATATTGCATTAAAATATATTGTCTTTAGGTTGAATTAATTCAGACCTGCTTTGTTCAAAGCTGAACGACGATGGAATACTACTAATACCTTGAAAATCAGCTATTTCTTTAGGCCATGATTTCTTTCTACGCGATTTTACCCATTCTTCAATTGCTTCAGAAACAATTTTATTACGTTTTTTTCCTGTAATCTTTGCTAAGATATCTAATTCCTGACCTAATTTATCATTAACATATATATGAAAATGCATTTTTTACCGACATAATATAACATAATATAACATATTATATTATGTTATATTTGAAGTCAATTGTTAGATATTTCCCAATCACCCCGAAAAATCTAGTCTTAACTTTAGCGCCTTATCTGTATAAGTTCTAAAAAACCTTTCGTTTTCTAGTTTATAATCCTAATTTACCGAAAATAATTTCCGGAGCGTTTATATAATAACCTGAATGGCTCATATTATATTACAGCTGATAATTTAAATTTACTCAAAACTTCTTTAATTAGTTTATTTATACGCTTTTCCAATTTCATTTTACTTACCTTATTAACGAAATTATCTATAAGCTTTTCTTCTTCGGAAGTTAAATGGGTAGCGTTGCAAAGAATAAGATTTGAGAGTAGCTATAGAGTTAAGCAAGCAACTAAAGATTTATTCATATGAAGAAGTATCAGCCTATAGATTTCAAATGGCGCCACTATGAAGGGGAGATTATATTATTATGTGTACGCTGGTATTTGAGGTATAGAGTTAGTTATCGTAACTTAAGTGAAATGATGGAAGAAAGAGGATTAAACATCTGCCCAAGTACCATATACAGGTGGGTTCAGCATTATGGCCCTGAAATACAAAAGAAAGTTAGCTATTTTATCAAATCCACCAACGCTTCCTGGTACCTGGATGAAACTTATATCAAGGTTAAAGGTAAATGGTTATACTTATATAGAGCAATTGATAGTAATAAAAACACTATTGATTTCTACTTAAGCAAGACACGTAATCACAAAGCAGCTAAATTATTCTTAACTAAATTGCTCAATAAGGAAAATACTTACGAACCAAAAAGTATCACAGTAGATACTAATCCTTCATATTCTTTAGCTTTTACCCAACTACAAAAAGAAGGAAAGTTTGCTAATACAACTATAAGAAAGAACAAATATCTAAATAACATAATAGAGCAAGATCATAGACGGGTAAAATGGAAAACCAAAGATGCTATGGGTTATCATAGTTATAAAACAGCATATAATACCATCCGAGGTATTGAGACAATCAACATGTTATTCAAGGGCCAGCTTTATCACTTGCATAAGTGCTCTGCTATAAATATTAAATACTTTATTGAAAGACAATTTAACTTACCAACTCCTGCTTATATTTTCTAAAAACCCTCATAAAACTAGATAACTTCTTCCTTCAATTCCATTCTTTGCAACATGTATGATAAAAGAGCAGGTTAAGAAATGCTTGCAAGTAAGGCTACAAAGGGATTAGCTGACCTTTGAGGTTAGGAAGAGGAGATTCTGGTTCGCAACAAAGATTATTTAAATCTGTGGTAGTGATAAGCACCCTCTTCCAAAGGATCTTAAGCTGGACGGTATCTAAGAAAAGCTCTTAAGAAGCTTATTCTGTATTAACATGGTTAGCTATAGATTTTTTTTACATAGATAAAAAAATAATGCAAGGTAGAAGTTATGTTTGAAGGAACTCTAGGTATAGATATATCAAAGAAAGAACTAGCTGTAGCTTTGATAATTGGAAATAAAATTAGTAAGAACAAATTTGCTAATAATCAACAAGGATTTGCCAAACTTAACCAATGGTTGAGTATAAAAGCAATTAAGGATCTAAAAGTATGTATGTGATCTTGTCCCGAATTTGTGGAGAAGTAGTTAAGCAACTTTGTAGTAGTAATATTGCTCAAAATTAGTTGGAGAGCAATAATATAAATTAGAATGCCTACGTTTTCTATTGTAAAATATCTCTA
>JACGYV010000007.1 GCA_014116815.1 Holosporaceae bacterium 'Namur' | reverse complement strand
GCTTGATACTTTAATATCGCCGTGTCTGAATAAGGCATTATAAAGGCTTGAGCCGTATGCAGGGAAACTTGCACGTACGGTTCTTAGAGGAGGGAGGCGGAGCAATCCGCCTCCCTTACTCGACTATATGGAAAGAGAATACCTTCAAAAAGGGCACTTAACTCCGTTAGGTAATTACGTAACTTCATTTTACGGTTTATATAAAACTAATAAATTTATGGAAGAAGAAGCTGAAGTAAAATTTATTTCTAATGAAATATTAAATAAAATTGCATACTTTTGCACAACTGCCCCAAGGCGCACCTTGAATGGTGAATTGAATGAACAGGAATATCCTCCTTTATCGGAAAAAGGAAATAATATGGTTATTGACCTCTGGCTTGGTAGGATGAATGGTGTTTGTGCTGAGAGAAATTTTATTCAATCATCAGAAGCTGCCGATAAAGTTGCTATGATTCTTACTAAGCAAGATATAAACAATAACGGCTACCAAAGCACTCTACTAACCTGCATTGATACTGTGCTCACGGCCGTTAGTGCTGGAATTTGGGTATATGCGCATCCTTTGCTTTACGATATTCTTATGCCAATCTCAAATATAGAATATTTACCTCTTAATAGTACAATTATATTTACTTCATTAGCGGTTAGTTTGGCATTGATAGCTTACAGAGATTATTTGCCCGCGGTAATTTCAAACCCTGTACATGGTCTGTATAATTCGGTAACCGGCTTTAGAGATATGATTACCGCTCAGAAACTAGAGCCAAGAGAAAATAGGATATAATATCTTTTCAACCGATATTTTTCTTCCATTCTTTTTTTAATGCGGAATATACGGGGTGTTTTTCGGCTTCCTGCCACCGGTGATAAAAGTAGTCGGCACTTTTGGCTTTCTCAGCATCACCGGTGTCTCTTTCCAGTTGTCGGTAATTATCCGAAGCATCGTATTTTTTACCGCCCTTATAATTTGTATACCTGCGCGCTCGAGTAAAGCCCATTTGCAGATATTTCCTTGCCATATCGGCACCTACAAAATCCTCACTTTCCAAATATTCAATAAATAATTGATATATTTTTTCACTGCTTTCTTTAGCAATCTCGGGTGTCTTGAACCGCCAAAAAGGCAATATTTCACTCTTATATGGTTGGCATATTAACACCCCCTGCTCGCCTTTGCCCACTCTATATTTTTCGGGATGCAGCCGATAATCTATATCGCTTTTCCACTTATAGCCCGCATGGTCGAAATTGAGGTAGGAAGGAACAGCCATAATCAAGCCGATTTTTTCTTCAACTATATATATTTATAAAAAGGCAGTAAATTAATAAAATAAATATTATTAAAATATAGGCCTATTGTTGATAAGCGAAACATCTGTTATAATATTCTAAAAATAGTAACAGACAGCGGATGAATACCTCCCAACATTTCGATGCGGTTATATTCGGCGGCAGCTATATGGGACTTACCCTGGCACTTTTTCTTGCAAAGCTTGATCTCAAAATCGCCGTAGTAGAGAAGCAAAACCTGAATTTGACTAAAAAGGATAATGAGCCATCCCGTTTACTAGCAATTGCCAAAGCTTCCATGGATATTTATAAGAAATATAATATAAATGACCTGTTTGAAAGTGAAGCGGAACCGATTACTTTTATTAGAGTTTTAGAAGAAGGAACTACCGCTTACCTTGATTTCAACCCGCAGGAACTGGGTTTAAACAAGTTCGGCGTAATGATTGAAGAGCATGTGTTACTGAAAAGGTTATATAACAAAGCAATTAACACCCCAAATATATCTCCGTTTTATAACCGTGAAGCCGATAGCATAATCACTGAGAAACATAAGTCTCAAATTAAGTTTAAAGATGAGTCGGAGTTCACCACCTCACTCATAGTGGGATGTGACGGCAGAAATTCCTGGGTTAGAAGATTTTCAGGGATAGGCGTGCAAAATTTCGATTATAAACAATCGGCGATCGTATGCGATATTTCACATACCCACAACCATGAAGGCGCGGCAATTGAAAAATTTATGCCTGAAGGACCTTTTGCTATTTTACCTAAATTCGGCGGCTATAGTTCGGCAATCGTCTGGACTTGTGAATCCAAGCATGCGGCGGCAATTGCAGAGCTTGATAAAGAAACGATTGCAGAAATTATAGCAAAGAAATTCGGTGATTATTTAGGGGAGTTAAAGGTAACCGGTGACATTAAATTTTTTCCGCTCAAATTAATCAGTGCAAAAAATTATATAGCATCAAGGCTCGCTTTAGCGGGAGATGCTGCGCATGCGATTCATCCTATTTCCGGCCAAGGGCTGAATTTAGGGATAAGAGATGCCCTAAAGCTTGCCGAGCTAATTGAGCAAAACTCGGAATTGGGCTTGGATATCGGCTCGGAATTAATGCTTAAAGAATATGAGAGAACAAGGAAAGTTGATAACAATGTGATGATAGAGGCAACTCACCATTTAAATTTATTGTTTTCAAATAATATAATGCCTATAAAGTTAATTCGAGGAATCGGCCTAAAAGCTGTGAATAAAATACCTCCTCTTAAAAGAATGTTTATGAAATATGCAATGGGTCTGATATAATGGTTTCAATTATAAAAATCAAAGATAAGCTGAGGTCGGCATTTAATCCTGAGCACCTGGAAGTATCGGATGATTCGGCAGCACATGAGGGGCATTTAAACTATAAGCACGGAACTGTTACTCACATTAAAATAAAAATAAAATCATTAAGTTTTAAAGACAAGACTAAGATCTCTATGCATAAGTTAATTTATAACACCCTGGCAGAAGAGATAAAAATGGGACTACATGCAATTTCAATCGAGGCAGACGAATGATTATGAAAGCTTTAAAAGAAACCGCTAAACATTTTTTTGATCAAGAAATTTTAAGGAAATATGATATCAGAGGTACCTTCGGTGAAAACCTCAATGAAGCTGATGCTTATTATTTAGGTAAAAGCTTTGCCGTATTTTTACACGATAATAATATACCGCTTAAAGTGTGCATCGGCTACGACGGAAGAATCAGCTCTCCTCTGCTTGAAAAGGAACTAACCGAAGGATTAAGCGAGTCAAACGTTGAAGTCGTAAGAATCGGCTTAGTGCCGACTCCGGTACTTTATTTTGCAACCCATTATATCCCGGGCTTTGTCTCCGGAATCATGATAACCGGCTCCCATAATCCGCCTGATCAAAACGGTTTTAAAATGGTTGCCGACCATGCCTCGGTTTTTGATCGGGATATATTAAACTTAGGAGAAATTGCGAAGAGAGGAAAGTTTATCGATAGCAGCGGCGAAGTTAAAACAACTAATATTATTGAAGCTTACCTCAGTAAAGTTATTAAGCTCAACACTCCTTCTAATTCCATTTTAAAGAAATTAAAGGTAGTATGGGATCCGGCTAACGGAGCGGCTTGTGAAGTAATCAAGCAATTGGTTGAAAGATTACCCGGTGAACATAAAGTTATTAACGGTAAGGTAGATGGGACATTTCCATCTCACCATGCTGATCCCACCCAACCGGAAAATTTAGTACAACTGATAGATGAAGTTAAAAAAGAAGGTGCAGACTTAGGTATAGCCTTCGACGGTGACGGTGACCGTATAGGAGTGGTTGATAGTGAGGGTAGAATACTATACGGTGATCAACTGCTTATGATATATGCAAAAGATCTGCTTAGCAGAAATAAAAATGCCAAAATCATAGCTGACGTCAAAACCAGCCAAGTTGTCTTTGAAAGTATCAGAAATTGGGGCGGAGAAGATATTTTATGGAAGACGGGGCATTCTTTAATTAAGCGGAAAATGAAAGAAGAAAATGCTATGCTTGCCGGTGAAATGAGCGGACATGTATTCTTTGCCGAAGATTATTATGGTTATGATGACGCGATTTTTGCCGCAGTCAGGTTATTAAAAATTTTATATGACGGTGAGAAATCATTAACTGAAATTTATGATGAGTTACCTAAAACCATATCTACTCCCGAAATCCGAATTGCATGTACGGAAAAAAGAAAGTTTAAAATCATTGATGAAGTCACCTTGCATGCAAAAAAGCTTGGTTTAAGTATTAATAACATCGATGGTGTCAGGGTAAACAATGATTTAGGATGGTGGCTGGTGCGTGCTTCAAATACGCAAAATTGCCTGGTTGTAAGAGTGGAAAGTTTTAGCGAAGCCGGCTTAAGTGGGTTGTGTAAAGAGCTTTTTGAAATTCTTGAAATTATTGAAAATACTTTGGATTTATCTCCGCTTAGTAGATTTATTTAAGGGGTGTATAGTATATCAAATTAAGTTGAATATCCAGCGCTTTTATCCAAATATAACAAGTTAAGTTTAATATGACTATATAGCCTACAACTAAAAATCAGATAATAAGAATAGTAATAAGTACGCGCCTTGCCGCCATTTAGGGCGCGTGCACTTTATAAATGACATAGGTTTATAGTTTATAGCCTTTCACACCTTATAACTTTTGCAATAACAATTTATTGATAAGTTAATAATAAATTAACCTAATATCTCTATTTATTTAATCTCTTTATATTATATTACCCGCATTATTAAATTTAGTATCTAATATGTATTATAGTACTTTAAAAAATTATCACGGCCTGTTTAGAAACCCTTGGGTAGGAACCGCCCTAAGCGCAGGACTTATTTATGCCTTAGACGGTTATTCGAATTATATACAGATAGCTCACATAGCATTGGGCTTAACATCTATGTATTTACAACTTAAACCCAATCCTTGGGACTATGAATTTATAAAAAATTCTATTCAGTATTACATAAGATCAAGTTTATGGGAATTTGCTTTTACGGCATGTACGGCACTTGTCATCTACTCTGTTGCACCTTCCTACCTTGCCGTTTCCTTCTCTGATTTATTAATAAGGCATAATACTGCCCAAAACGATACTATCAAGATTATTAATCTGCTTACAACAATAACGGATTGTATCTTGGAAAGGATTGCAGGGTATAATACTATGTATTTTATGAAAACTCATCAACTAAATGACATTAGCCGGTATGCTGATAAAACTAATAAAGAAAATTTGAAATTATTACTAAAAGAGATAAGTTTTTCTTTTGAAGAATTAAAAGAAAGCATAGGTGTATCAAAAAACACACAATTATATATCAATAATAACCCGTTTTTCGGGGGAGCCTCAGCAGAAGGAATAGTTGTAAAACCCTTTGTTGAATTAAATATAGGAACCATTAACCATCACCTTGATAAAAACAATGGTAACAGTACCAAAACCATAAAATGCCTTAATGCAATAATTGCACATGAGCTAGGGCATATAAAGCATCAACACCCTTTGAAAAAGCTATTACTAAAGATGTGTATTACTACTGTAGAAGTTCTAAGTACAAATATTTTACCCTCAGTATATGTAAACACAATTCTAAGCAATATAGAGAAAGCATTTCTTCAACATAATGAATATGAAGCAGATGAGGTTGCAATAAGAGCAGTCGGTAAAAAAGCTTTTATAAAAGCATTAGATAATAGCTTTGCAAATCCGTTAATTCAAATATTTGACCCTATAGCAAAAAATAGTGAAAACACTCACCCGACAATTATAAACCGGATTGAAAGAGCTAGAAATTTTGTTGACACAATTGACCAACCCTTAGGCAACAGAGTAGTTTCCATAGTATGATTACAGGGTAAATTTGCACCCTTAACCTCTCTTGAAGGTAGCTTTACAACCTCTACTTATCTGTTTAGCTGCCTCATCGTCTTCCAACCACTCTGCATTATTAAGCAAATGCTTTTTTTGGAGCACTGCAAATCAATTGAGCAAATATTAATTATGCATAAAAATCATTTAAGAGTTTTTTATGAACGTGCACCAGAAATGTGGGGACTAGGGATACTTACTATACCCTAAAGGCACTTGTTCAACCGGTAATGTGAATTATAGTGAACAAGTTAAATATCTAGCGCGTTACTTTAAATATAACAAGTTAAGTTTAATATGACTCTGTATAGCCTATAACTGAAAAATTAGATAATAAAAATAATAATAAGCCCGCGCCTCGCGGCCATTTATGGCGCGTGCTCGTATAAATGACATAGTCATTTATACGTAAACTTAGTTTATTTTTTTATTGTTCAACTATGCTCCCTATATGCAGAGTGCTCAGCTTAATTTACTATATCTTTAAATCCTATAACAATGAACTCATTCTAAAGGAAAGCTTAAAACAAACCTAATAAAAACCTTTGTTATACAGCATAACCCGACTACCGTATATCAAACAGACGGTCGAACTTCGAAATTTTAAACATCTGCTTAACCTGTCCTTCCGGGCTGCATAAAATTAATTTAATATTAGTATTTGCGCATTTATCTCTGGTAAGCAATAAAATACCAAGAGCTGCCGAATCAATAAAATCAACCCCTGCAAGGTCAATAAAGAGAGTATTAAAATTTTTAGCAATAGTATCTTCTATAAAGGACAGAAAAGCTTTATTATCCGTGAAAGTAAACTTTCCCGTTAACTTTAATTTTATACCCTGCTCTTCTTCTTTATATGTATATTCCATATCATTTATATAGCTGTTTTTTATACTTGTTGAAATTATTAAAAATTATGTAAAAAAAGCTTCCTCGGCAACCACCCTGTTTCTTCCGCCTTCTTTAGCTTTATACAAGCACTGATCCGCCCTTTTTAAAAGATTTTCAGGGGAATCATCGCTGCTTAAAGCACTAACACCTAAACTTATCGTACACTTAATTTCCGAGGAATTCACGGTAGTAAGCGGATACATTTCAACTGACTGCCTAATTCTTTCACTAACTTTAATCGCATCTTCAAGTTTAGTATCAGGTAATATAACTACAAACTCTTCCCCGCCGTACCTGGCACTTAAATCGGCAGGCCTGACGCCGAGCAGAATTCTTCTTGCTACCTCTTGTATAATAACATCTCCGGCTTGGTGACCGTAGGTATCGTTTATATTTTTAAAGTGATCGATATCCAGCATGATTAAAGATAAATTTTTTCCGGTGGAAGCTGCATTAGTAACCAGGTTTTTTATATGAATATCAAAATATCGGCGGTTATAAAGATTAGTTAATTGATCAATAACGGATAGAGAAAGATTATGTATATAATTTTCCCTTAACGCATCCTGATAATTCTTTCTTTTAATTTGCGTAGTAGTTCTGGCCAAAAGCTCGTTTGATTCCACCGGGTAAAGTAAATAATCATTTACTCCCATTTCCAGGCCTTTAGTTAAAGTCTTCTCGTCAGCCTCTTCAACTATAATTAAAATCGGTATGCCTCTAAGCTTGTCATGATTTTTAATATGAGAGCATAGCCTTAACCCGTCTGAATCTATAAGCTGGGTACTTATTATAAATAACCCGTAGTTGTTTTTTTCAGCTAAGCTTAAAGTTTCCTGCTCCTCAGTGACTGTATCAACACTGATTCCTGCGGAATTTAATTTTTCTTTAATTTTTTTTGCTTGGGCAACATCATCATCAACTAAGATTACTTTCGCCCCTTCAATCTTATTACTTTCATCGATAATAATTTCTTCCCCTACCCCGAGTTGGTTGCTGGTAACATGCCTTGCCCTCAGCTCATCCATCATGAATTTTAACCTAAGCAACGATTTAATACGGGTAATAAGCGCGTGATCATTAATAGGTTTGGTTAAAAAGTCATCAGCACCGGCACTTAAGCCGTTTACCTTATCTTCCTGCGCATTCAACGCGGTCACGATTATGATAGGAATATGCATAGTATTCGGATCATTTTTTATTATTTTAGTTGCTTCAATACCATCCATTTCCGGCATCATAACATCCATTAAAATAATATCTGGGTTAAGCTCCTTAGCTTTCTTAACTGCTTCCACCCCGTTACTTGCCACAAATACTTCGTAATATTCCTGTTTTAGCTTGGTTTCTAGCAATTTGACATTAAATACTATATCATCGACTACTAAGATTTTTGCTGTCATTTTTCAAACCATAAACTTTTCTATTTTTAAGCCGAAGCTTTGGAAATCTATCGGTTTTTCAACATAGTCTATAAAGAATTCCGAAAGATCTTTTTCTTCAAGTTTCTCTTTGGAAAAGGCAGAGACCGCTATAATTGGGATGTTTTTCAAAATCGGATCCTCCTTGATAGATTTAGCAGCTTCAATACCGGACATTCCAAAAAGCTGAATATCCATTAAAATAAGCTTAGGCAACTCTTTAAGCACAATTTCTTTGGCATCCAATCCGCTTGCTACAATAATTACATCATAACCCTTAAATTTTAAAAAGTCTCTAATAAGCTTAGCATTAATTTCATTATCTTCTACTAGAACAATTTTTCTCATTAGTTACTGATATTAGTTTTTTATATTTATTATAATTCATTAAAAATACATTGTATTTATATCTATTATTATTTCATATTAATTTACATTACTCCATCTTATATTTTGCATTCATATAATATATTACAATGTATACATAAAATATAAACCTAAATGCAAATTATTATTTATCGTTATCCACAGATAAATACTACAATTTTACATAAGTTTATTTTCTTATTATTAAGCAGTAAATATTGTTAAATATATGTGCTTCACTTATAATTCTTTTAATAAAATCATATAGAATTAATAAATGGTTATAGATTTCTCTATATTTGAAGCCGAGATTAGAAGTTTATTAGAACATAAACAAGTTGATAGAATTGCAATTGCAGTATCGGGCGGAGCAGATAGCATGTGCCTTACATACTTATGCAGAAAGTGGGGTAAAACAACAAATACCGAGATAATCTGCTTAATTGTTGATCATAAATTTAGGCAAGAATCTACAATTGAAGCGGAATCGGTAAGAAAAAGACTCTTAGAGAAAAAGCTGAAAGCAGAGATATTAACTTTTCATACGGAAAAGCCGAAAGCTAATCTTCATGCGATTGCAAGAGAGGAGAGATATAATTTGCTCACCGACTTTTGCAAAAAAAATAATATTAAATACCTACTTACCGCACATAACAGAAATGATCAGGCGGAAACAGTGTTAATGCGTATATTCCGTGGCACGGGAATAGACGGACTTACCGGCATACCCGGGCATTATGAAACAAAAGGTATAAGCATACTGCGCCCTCTACTTTTGTTTTCCAGAGAAGAAATTGAGGCAACTTTAACATATGCAAAATGGGAATGGGTAAATGATCCTTCCAACTTAAATGAAAAATACGAGCGCTCTAAAATCAGGAAGCTGATTAACACATTACCGGAAAAACAACTTATAATATCAAGATTAAATTTACTCGCTAAAAATTCCGCAAGAGCTAAAAGCTTTTTAAATATCCATTCAAATAAGGTGTATGAAGAAATATCCTATGAGGGTAAATTCGGAGAAATATATTTAAATAAGGCAGAATTTTTAAAACTTGATGAGGAAATAGCGCTTAGAATTTTAACGAGAATACTAAATCGTGTAAGCGGCAATCATTACCCTCCCCGGCTGGGAAGCTTAGAACTATTATACAATTTAATTAGGGAAAACAAAGATTTCATAAAAACATTATGGGGTTGCGAGATAAATGCTAACGCTGAGACTATGTTGTTTTATAGAGAATTAAATGCTGTAGAGAATATGAAGAAGCTTATCCCTCATCAGGAAACCATTTGGGATAACAGGTATAAAATTAAGGTCACGGAAGAGCTTTCCGTAGGAGCACTAAATCAACAAGGGCTTAAAACCCTCAAAGCCTGGATTAAGGATAGGCCTATTTCAAAAATCACTAATGGCGATAAAACGGAAGAAGGAAAAGCTGAAGATCATAACAAATTTAGTGAGAAGCTCCCTGCTAAACTACTATATACTACTCCCGGATTATTCAAGGACGGGAAGTTAGTATTTTACCCGATTTTAAATATAGGTTTACAAGAGTATAAAATAGATTTCAGTCGCAAGAGCTAGGTTTTATAAATACTCTGGACATATATTTTAAAGTATAATAGCCTTTAAGTTATAAGGGGTGGAATATTATAAAAATCAATGCTTAACCAAAAACTTACGGTTAAAACCGTTCAAAGTTTGGCAATGACTAAACAGCTGCAGCAATCATTAAAAATTCTGCAAATGAACACATTTGAACTAAAAGAATTTATAGACACTCAAATCCTTGAAAACCCGTTTATTAATTTTCCCGAAGGTGCCGGTTTAGGGACTAAGGAAAATTTTGAAGAACACCGCTATGAAAGCGTGCAAACCAAAGAAAATGACGGTAATTTCAGAGAAGATTATATTAGTCGAATAGTAGATAATCAGATCACTCTAAAACAACACTTGATTGATCAAATTTTTATTACGATACATGATAATAAGGAAAAACTAATTGCGGTAAGGTTTACTGATTCCTTAGATGATAACGGCTACTTAATCGAAAATATTTTAGAAATAGCTAAAGCTCTCAAGTGCGAAACAGCAGAAGCGGAAGCAGTGTTAAATAAGCTCTATAAGCTTGATCCGATAGGCGCCTATGCGCAAAACCTACAGGAATGTTTAAGCTTACAGCTTAAGGAAAAGGGTATATACGATGAAGTTTTTGCAAATATTCTGGCGAACCTTGAAGGTATAGCAAAAGGAGAGATTAATAAGCTCATAAAAATGTTTAAAATTACCTTGGAAGAATTTAAAATAAGAATGGCTTCAATTAAGAAACTTGACCCGAAACCGGGTAGGAATTTTTTTACCCACATAACACAGACATTAATCCCTGATGCTTTCATATTTTTTGATACATATGCTAACCTTGTAGTAAAATTAAATAATGAACACCTTCCGAGCATTAACTTAAACAGCAATTTATATAAAGAAACATTAGAAAATTTAAAGACTAAAGATGAGATAATTTTTTGTAAGCATAGATTTCATGATGCTATGTTTATCGCACGAGCGCTCGAGCAGAGAGCAAACACCATATTTCAAGTCACTTCAGCCATTGCAGAAGAACAATATGAATTTTTTGAAAAAGGAATAAATTATTTAAAACCTATGACTCTTGCTGATATTGCTAAAAAAACCAACCTTCATGAAAGCACGATAAGCAGAATAAGTAATAAAACTATCGCAACCGTGATCGGTACTTTTGAGATTAAATACTTTTTCACCAGCAAAATTAAATCTAATTTTGCAGAAAACATTTATTCCTCAAGTGCAATTAAAAATAAGATCAAAGAATTGATTGAAGAGGAACAAGCGAATGAGGTGCTGGCCGACGATAAAATTTCCGCAATATTACAATCAAGAGGAATAGATATCTCAAGGCGCACGGTAACTAAGTACAGAGAAGCGATGAATATTCCGTCATCTCATCAACGCAAACGTTTAAAAGCAGCAGCTTCTTAAAAAAAGTTTAAACCTGTTTTAAAGATTGAATATTTGCCGCATAGTTTTGATCCCTAAATATATAACTTCCCGCAACCACTATGCTTGCTCCCGCTTCTTTACACATGCGAGCGGTAGAATCATTAATTCCGCCGTCAACTTGAAGCTCAATATTCCGCTTTGACTCAATTATTTTCCGCCGGATATTTTGAATTTTCATTAGTTGAGAAGGAATAAAACTTTGCCCGCCGAAACCCGGATTCACTGTCATTACCAGAATCAAATCAATTTTATCGTATAAATAATTAAGTATTGATTCATTACTACTCGGCACTAGTGATATACCTGCTTTCTTCCCTAAAGAATGAATTTTATCGATTAACCTATCAATATGCAATGTTGCTTCCGCATGAAAAGTAATAATATCGGCGCCGCCTTGCGCAAATTGTTCAACATGTTGTTCCGGGTTACTCACCATTAAGTGAACATCGAAAGGAAGCGGGCTATATTTTCTGATTGATTTAACCACACTTGAACCGAGAGTAATACTCGGAACAAAGCTTCCGTCCATAACATCAATATGGATATAATCCGCGCCGGCCTCAGTGACACGCTTTACTTCTTCGCCTAGAATTGCGAAGTCACTTGAGAGTATGGATGGAGCAATTTTAAGTTGCATAGTTTCTCTTAAAATTTTGACTTTTAGCTATTTCAATGATAATAAAATTCTAACTGATTTTCTATAAATATAAATATTAAATGAAAGCTCCAATTAAGAAAATTTTTAATGAGCAAGTAGAAATGCTAAACGAAAGACTGCATGTAGGCATATTAAAAGCAACCAAAGCAGCTGCAAAAGCTTGTTACAGCTGGATAGGCAAAGGTGATGAGAAGGCGGCCGATCAAGCGGCGGTTAATGCAATGCGAAGCGCATTAAATAAACTTGATATAAGCGGAGTGGTTGCAATCGGAGAAGGAGAAAGAGATGAAGCTCCCATGCTATATATCGGCGAGCAGGTAGGCAGAGGAGGAATAGAACTTGATATAGCGCTCGATCCGCTGGAAGGAACCACATTATGTGCTCATAATGCTCCTAATTCGATTTCCGTTATGGCGATGACCAATAAAAACGGTTTTTTGCATGCACCTGATACTTATATGGAAAAAATAGCGGTAGGTAACGGTCTCCCGGTTGGAGTAATCCATTTAGATAACTCTATAAAACAAAACTTAAAAAACTTAAGCACCGCTAAAAAATGTTCAATTTACGATCTCCATGTATGTGTGCTCAATCGTCCTCGTCATGATAAACTCATAGCTGATATCAGAGAAGCCGGTGCAAGAGTAAAATTGATCAAGGACGGGGATGTAATGACTGCAATTGCAACCACGCTGCCTAGCTCGGAAATCGACCTTTATATAGGTATCGGCGGGGCTCCTGAAGGCGTACTTGCTGCGGCTGCTTTAAAAGTATTGGGCGGCCAGATGCAAGGCAGATTACTATTTAAGGATGAGATAGAAGAAGCGCGCGCCAAACGCATGGGGATTTTAGATGCAACCAAAGTTTATGAAATTAATGACATGGTGCAAGGGGAGGTTATTTTTGCTGCGACCGGCATTACTTCAGGAGATTATCTGGAAGGATTAAAACAACATAAAGATGAAAGATTTAGCTATCATTCTCTCTTAATTTCATCAATTACTAATATGATTTCTTATCATAAGGCTTGTGAACTTTAATTTTAACTTCTATATTATAGATTAGTTATAATATACTTAAATCAGGCAAGCGATATGAGGTCTGAGCATTTTACCAAGTTTTTTATATTTATAGCTTTATGGCTAAACCTCGGTTTCGCTCAAGATTGCCCATCACCCATCTGTTCACATTTACTGGAGCTTAAGCTGGAAACTAATTATCTAAAAGTTCCTCAGGAAAAAGACATGGTGCATGAAAATGCTTCAGACCTGATTAATACTAAGGCCAAACTTAAAGAAACTAAGAATCCTTCTATGTTTGAAGAGGAAGGCAGCAATTTATATTTGATATTTGAAGAGCAAAAAAATCTTTGCCCCAATAATAAGATTATGGCCGAAGAATATGAAAAAACTCAGCATTTTAAAAAGCATCCCACCGATTATGCTAAGGAAAAAAACTCGGCATTTAAAATGCCTTGCCCCACAATCGGGTTTAAAATAGACCTGGATACTTCCAAATAAATTTTGATATAATAAACGAAAGTATTTTAAGCCTTCTGCTGTTTTGTACTCTTTATTAAATGAAAGCTAAGCTGTTTTATCTTCCCTGCCCTTTTTCAGCCCCTAATTCTTTAACTTTCTCAATCGCTACATTAGTAAAACTTTTTAGCGTCTCAGCTTTCTCACTTGCAATATCTTTAAATTCCTTCGGCCGTCATAACCGATTGTACTGCAACCGCGCTCAACCCTGCCACGGATGCAGCTGCCCCTGTTATTAAACCTACTTCTCCTCCCATCATTCCTAAACCACCGGCTATAACTGAATCCCCGGCCAGCAGCCCTAAACCCGGCAATACTATTCCCACACTTGCAGCAATGCCTACCACTGCCGCCGCTACAAAGAAAGTTGCTCCGGCAGCGATAGCAATTGCTCCGGCTTTTAAAATAGAAGTTCCGTGCTTTTCAAAAGATCCTTTTTGTTTATATTCATCAACAGTTTCAGCTATCTCTTCAAAAGCTTTATCAACTTCTTTTTCAAATTTAGATGTTTTAACAACTGCTTTATTTACTGATTTCTCAAGCTCTTCATCTTGAATTTCTTTAACAGCTTCTAAGATATCTTTTCTCCCTCCTTTACCGAATTTTTTTATCATAGAACTTAAAGTGCTACCGCATAACATCATTTTTGTGGCTTCATCAAAATGCTTAATTATCTTTTTTTTATGATCTTTCTTAAGCTCATCCAAAGCTTCATCCAGGTTATAGTGTTTTTCCCGCTCCCCTTTATCGCTTTCTCTTTTATACTCATTTGCAAATTGCTTTAATTCCCTGTCAATATTAAGCTTTAGCTTACTTAAAATTTGGTTTTGCTGTATCTTTTTCGGCATTTAATCCCCCTTCCTTAGCATAAAAAGCACTTAATAAGCACTCCCCCTTATTTATTTAACTATACCAAAAAATAGGTTAATACTTGGTTAATTTTTATCATATTTCTTTAATAAGCAAGTTTTATATATTAATTATATACTTTATCATAAAAAACTAAAAATACATAAAGGACACATTAGTATTAACCTAAGTGCCCTCATTAAAAGCTTTTATCTTAATTAAGTTTTAGTCTTTAATCTCCCTGGGATTTAGTGAACCCGGCCATTCCCTCAAACACATAAAGCATTTGAATAGTGCTGATCTCTACACCTTTGTTTGAAATCGCCTCACTCAGTTCTAAAATATCTTTTTGGCTAAGTTTATGATCTGCATTTGAAGAAATATACCTTAAACGCCATAAATCATAGGACAGGTTTTCCACCTCATTCTCCGGCCAAACTTTAATTCCTCTTTGCGAAATATTTTCAAGTTCTAATTTAGGGTGTAAAGCCTTCACTTGCTCAGCTATAGCCTTCGGGTTGGCACTTCTGTCTTCAATATAAAAATCTACTCCGATAATCTCTTTGTTTTGTGTATCAAGCTCCATTTTTGGTAAATTAATAAGCTTAGCTTCGCGCTCAGCCAGAGGAGAAAAATGTACAGGCTTTTTACCTAAATTTTCCACGACTGCTTTAGCAAATTCCATAGTCTCAACTTTTTTCTTACTTTTACCTTCTTTATAAATATCAGCGGTATGGATTCCCTCTTCAATCGTTTTAAGCCAGGCATTCTGGATTTTTACCGCCACATCAGCTTGCCCGATGTATTCAAGCATCATTATTGCACCATTTAATAACCCTGAAGGGTTAGCCATCTTTTTACCTGCAATATCGGGAGCAGAACCGTGGATTGCTTCAAACATCGCATAATTCTCTCCAATATTAGCGCTTCCCGCTAAGCCTACCGAGCCTGATACTTCCGCAGCTATATCGGAAATAATATCACCATATAAATTCAGGGTCACTATAACATCAAAGAGCTCCGGGCGAGAAGCAATTTTTGCCGCTCCGATATCGACTATAAAGTGATCAGTCTTAATCTCAGGATAGAGAGGTGCAATTTCGTCAAATATAGCGTGGAAAGAACCATCGGTAACTTTCATTATGTTATCTTTAGAAACACAAGTTACTTTCTTCCTATTGTTAAGGAGTGCATATTCAAAAGCATATCTTATGATTTTCTCACAGCCCTGCCTGGATATAAGCTTAAAACATGCGCTACTGTTAGCAGTCATGCGATATTCAATACCGGCATATAAATCTTCTTCGTTTTCTCTCACAATCACCATATCCATCTTTTGGTGGTTGCTTTCAATATAAGGATAATATGAAACAGTCGGGCGCACGTTAGCAAATAACCCCAAGCCTTTTCTAAAAGTTACGTTAAGGCTTTTATACCCCTTACCTTGAGGGGTGGTAATCGGTGATTTTAAAATAATTTTATTACGCTTTACCGTCTCCCATGCCTCTTTAGAAATTCCCGATCCGAAACCTTTGAGATATAACTTTTCACCGATATCTATGGTTTCTATATTAAGCTTTGCTCCTGCCTCTTTCAGTATGAAAAGCGTAGCTTCCATTATCTCGGGGCCAATGCCGTCACCGTAAGCTACAGTAATAGTTCTTTCTGTCATAATTTTTCCTTATTTTGTCGATCCCTTAATTTAATGTTAGCTGCTACTATATTAAAATCAAGATTTTAAGTTTATTTTTTCAAATGCTTCTGCACTATGGAAAACAATTTTTGAGTTCCGTTAGTTGTTTTCATTTTATCATAAGCAGTTTTAAGCTTTTTAAGCTTGATACTTGATTCTATCAATTCTTCAAGTTGCTCCGCAAGCACTATCGACTTAAATTTGTCTTGTGTAATAAGGCGTGCCGTAGCATTTTCCGCAAGATATAAAGCATTGTAGTATTGATGGTTATCAGTTGCATGCGGAAACGGAACCAGAATAGCAGGTAGCTTAAAGTTAATCAGTTCTGAAATAGTTGAAGCTCCTGAGCGGCAAATGACCAGATCTGCTTTTAAGTATAATTCACCGATATTTTCAAAGAATGGCTTAATAACAGCTTCTACCTCAATTTTCTTATAAGCCTCTATAGTTTGCTCCACCAGATTAGGACGTGCCTGCTGGATAATTAATAACTTTTTACGTAAAAGAGGCGGCAATAGTTTTACAGCTTCCGGAATGACTTCAGAAAAAACTTGTGCGCCTTGGCTACCACCGAAGACTAATAAAGTAAATTTTTTATTTTTAATTCTCTCTTGCTCCGCTTGCTTTAAAAGTTCATCCCTAACCAAATCCCCGACAATTTTCACCTTGTTTTTATATTTTTCCGCAATTTTTGTAGTGTTGGGCATAAAAAGAGCAAGCACCTTTGCATAACGCAAGAACCATTTATTAACACGACCTAAAACTGCATTAGGTTCATACATAATGATCGGAATATTAAGTATAATTGCTGCAACAATGCTAGGCAATGCAGGATATCCGCCGAACCCTACCACACATCCCGGCTTTATTTTAAGGTAAATAAATATGACTTTTAATATGTTAATCAGCAGTAAACTTAAACCTTGGAGCTTAGAGATTATCCCCCCCGAAAGGTTAGAAGAGCTGATTTGAAACTTTTTAACTGATTGTAAGCTTCCATAAAGAAATTTATTTGCTCTGTCATCGCAAATAAGTACCGGATTAAAATTTTCTTTAACCAGTTTATCGGATAAAGCCTGTGCAGGGAATATATGCCCTCCCGTGCCGCCGGTTGCTATAATAATAGTATTGTTATTCATCTTTAGTAATATTTAAGTTTTCAATAAATTTTCCGAAATCACTTGCTTCCGCAAAGTCTTTATATACAGAGGCATATCTTACGTATGCCACCTGATCAATTTTTAAAAGCTCATTCATTACCAATTGCCCGACTGCCTGTGAAGTTATCTCACCCTCGCCGTATTTCTCAAGTTTTTTAGTAATACGGGATACTATTTCTTCCAGCTGCTCCGCCTCCACCGGTCTTTTTCTCGCTGCAACCTGCATGGATTTCAATAATTTTGATGGGTCAAAAAGTCGCTTGTCTCCACCTTTTTTAATAACAAAGAGCTCCCTCATCTCAATTCTTTCATAGGTAGTGAACCTTCCTCCGCAATCAGGACAAAACCTTCTGCGTTTAATAGTTAGGCCATCCTCCGAAGGACGGGAATCTTTCACTTGACTATCTAAAAACCCGCAGAAAGGACATTTCATAGACTTATCCTATTATTGAATTACTATCTAATTCTCCGAGATCTTTAACCTTTTTATCCTTTATCTCAATTAGGAGATCGCTTATAATTTTATTTTGACAGTAATCAAAAATAATTATCTGCTGGCTCCCTGCTTCCGGAACGGTAAGCAATATTAGCTTATTACCTACTTCTTTCATATCCTGAATTTTAGATTCAAGAATAATTTTAGCGGAAAGATTTTCACACACCAAGCTTGCAGAGTTTTCTCCTTCAGGAGCTTCTTTGACAAAATTGTATTTATTACTTATAAAAGTTATAACTCCTATACCTAAAATTATTACTATTGCGTAAACAAAAAAATTTAATAATCTGAACTTGTTGCTTTTATGATAACCCATATTATTCCTCTTAATTTATGAGTAAGTTTTATAACCAAACCTTTGAATTCGTAGTTACACTTGAAGAACAAGGTTTACGACTCGATAAGCTACTCGCATATAAACTAACAGAATTTTCCAGAACTAAAATTAAAAAGTTAATAGAGAGTGATAATTTTTACTTAAATGATTGTACTTTCTCTAATATCTCTTATTCTGTCAGGGAAGGAGATAAGCTAAGAATATTTGTTCCACCATGTGAGGAATCGATACTTACCCCTAAAAATTTAGATTTAAATATTATATATGAAGATAATGAATTAATTATTTTGGATAAACCCCCTTATCTCACTGTGCACCCGGGCGCCGGCAATCATAATGATACTTTGGTAAATGCGCTTATTCATCACTTCGGCAATAATTTATCCCAATTAGGAGGCACCCGAAGGCCGGGGATTGTGCATAGATTGGATAAAGATACTTCAGGGCTGATTGTAATTGCCAAAGATGATATCACTCATGCCAAGCTTTCAAAGCAATTAGCGGAGAGGGAAATTAAACGCACCTATTTTGCTTTAGTTTACGGCACACTTACCCCTCATATAGGCACAATTCAAACTAACATTGCAAGAAACCCGAAAGATAGAAAAAAAATGACTGTAGTCAAAGGTGAAGGCAGGGTTGCAATCACAAGATATAATGTATTGGAAAAATTCGGCGGGGACACTATAAGCTTAGTTGAATGCGAACTTGAAACCGGTAGAACCCATCAGATAAGAGTACATTTAACCCATAAGAAGACTCCGATTGTCGGCGATCAAACTTACGGCACTAATTTAAATCATAACTTAAATTGCTTTAATAAAGAAACAGCTGAGCTTATCAAACAGTTCCCGCGCCAGGCTTTGCATGCGGTTAGGCTTAAACTTACACACCCGTCCGGCGGTCAGGAACTCAGCTTTGAAAGCAAATTGCCTGAGGACATTATGCAGCTTTTGGCCGGACTTAGGAGTTGATATTTTATAATAAATATCGAGTTCAAAAAATTTTATTTTTTGTTATCTGTTTATAACATAATAATATAAATTAATAGCACTGCCCTTCTCTAGAGGGACAGCGCTCATAAAAATTACTTGGTAATTTTTATGTATCTTTACTTTACTATAAAGCACCGGGGTTAAATAAATGCTATCATATGATTCATAACTTAATTTACTACACAGATAATCAAATCAACTATTAAAATTAAAGCTATTAAACTCCTACCGTAGCCTTATCCGTTTCCTGAGCGATATATTTTAACTGTGCTTCTTCCAAATTGTGAGCTGCAATCACTCCTTTGAAATCATAACCCTTTTTAGGTAGGCTTTTTGCATACCAATCCTTTGCGAACGACCCGATGTAAAGTGATAGCGCTAAAAATAACAGCATAAAAGCATCCTGATTGATTTTAGCCCAAGAAAACAATAAATATAGTATAAAATACGCCAAAAAGATAAGCGCACTTGTGCACCACATGCGGCAGTAAAGCGCCCATACCCAGCTGAAGCAGGCTGCTCCGACCGAGAATTCCTCTTCAATATAAATCACATCTTTGAAATAATCATTAACTTGCTTTTTTGAAAATACGGAAAAAACTTTCATAAGTGTTATAATCCTCCTGATATTGCAAGTATTATACTAAATAATACAATAATGTAACTAACTTTTACCGCTATTTTTAATCCCCACTCCTTAGCTTCACGCTCTATAGTATATTTATCTTTTAAGCGTTCCAGTTCTTTATTTATAAAATCTACGCGTGCGGTAGCTTGGGTAAACCCTTTAATATCCTGCTCGAGATAATAGATATCGGTAGCACTTTGCTTAATTAGATTTAAATTACCTTGTGATTTTACTTTATTAATTGCCGCAAAAATGTCTTTCTTTATTGCCTCGCCTTTAATAACTTCATCTAAAATAGTTTTAATTTTTTCGGCATAAAGCTCGCTTAAATTTATAAGCTCTTTTACTCCCGTCTTTTCCTGTGCAATACCTAGAATCATTAGGCTTATAAAAGTTTTATCCTTCTCCAGCATATAAAAACTTATAAGTTTAGTTACCCTAAGCTCCTCAGCAAGGCCGATTCTGCTTGCTACAAAACAAAGTAAGTTCTTTTTCAAAAGCAGTTCATCAATCTCTATGCTTTGCTTATCCAAATAGGTTAAAATGTCTTTAATTCCGTAACATATTTCCCCTCTTATTACATGGCTTTGAGAGGGCAAAGAAACATTAAGATCATAACAGCATCTTTCAATACCAAACCCGAACCCTGCTTTTCTTATATTACCGGTTGCTTGCTTAAGGTCTTTTAAACCGGTTGCATAGTCTTTATTTTTAAACCAAATTGCAATCTGTTCATAATATGAGAACAAATCTACAAACAAACTATTGGCAATAAATTGGGTGATTTCATTCTCTTCATTATTAATACTGTATATAAGCAATGCCCCTAGACTTTCTTTATAAAAAGTTAAATTTTTATATCTGACGGGCCCATTAGGATCTAAAGCAATTATTACCTTTATTAAATGCTCATCCTCTTTAGAAAATAAGGAATACGAAGAAAATCTCTTTTTCGCTATCTCCTGTAAACTTTCTAAAGCTTCGATAGTTAGTTGCTCGGAAGCGCTTATATCCAGCCATTTCACTAGTAATGACTGCTTTATAAAAGCTTTTGCATCCTCCCAATTGCGTGCCAGGTCATAAGCAAGCGGAGCTTTATGGAAATATTCTTTTTCCTTAAATATTACCGGGCGAGGTAGTGCCGGTTTTTCAAGAACGGCCGGTAAACTATAGCTGCCGTCCATTAGTATATTCTCAATATCTTTAAAGCCCCATCTGATGTCTTTATCATCCGTTACCAATCCTTTGAGCATATCCCCGATCGTACCGCCGAAATGAAAATGCTGATTTAAAAAGCTGAAAGTACCGTTTTGCAACTTACTTTCCAGTATATTTATATGCTTTATATCTTCAAAAAAGATTTTGGAAATTATACTTGAAATTGTCATGCCGAGCGCATAATAATCCACGCTTTTATCCCCCTCTCCTTTTCCCCATTTATGGCATTGAGCCCTATTTACCGTTTCATAAGTATCTCCTTGGCAAAGTCCGTTTAAACTTGATATGCATTCGGATACAACAATTTCATCCTTTTCATCTAAGAAAATTGTAGAAGGATTAATATTACCATGCACGATTTCAATGCCGTGCAGATCATTAATCATTTTATTAAGCGGAGCAACTATCTTTTTCAGTATAAATTGATGGGAAAATTCTCTCCCCTCTTTAATTAATTCTTTTAAAGATTTACCGTCGGGCTTTTCACATATTACGCATAAAAACCTTTCTCCTTGCTCTCCGATTGCAGTCACCCCTATTTCCAGCGGTCTAATCAAGTTAGGGATGGGCACCGCTTTTAAGGCAATAATTTCCGCAAGCCTTGTCGGTATATTCTTCTTAAATACTAAACAATAATAGTCTTGGCTGCTTGTACTTACGACATCTTTTGCAGAGTAGGCATCGGCATTAGGAGTGGAAAGACCCTCTATTTTTCCCCCGTTTATATCAATTAAGTATTTATCCGCTACTAAATTAACCGTTTCACTGATACCGATAATTTCGCAGTTAATATCCTTGAGTTCGGAGCGGATTTTGCCTAAAATGCCGTTTAAACTTACTTCCGTTATATTCGGTGCTTCCGAAATTAATTTTGAGATAAAAAGGGTCATAATTTACTAAAGCTTCTTAATCTCCTTTAACACTTCGTCTATATGGGTTTTAACCGAGACCTCAGGCCATATTTTTCTTATTGTACCCTCTTTATCAATCAAAAAGGTACTACGTGTAATACCCATATATTTCCTGCCCATAAAACTTTTTTGCTCCCAAACTCCATATTGCTCACAAACATCCGATTCATAATCGGAAGCAATTCTAAACGGCAGACAATGTTCTCCGGAGAATTTGCCGTGGCTTTTTAAATCGTCTTTGGAAACTCCTATTATTTCAGTATTCAGTTCCTTAAATTTCAACATATGATCCCTAAAGTTTTTTGCTTGGGTAGTGCAACCCGGAGTGTTATCTTTAGGATAAAAATAAAGTATTACGTTTTTTCCTTTAAAATCTTTTAAGCTAACACTTTCGTTTTCACTGACAGGTAACGTAAAATCTATTGCTTTATCCCCTTCTTTCAAACTTATTGCCATTTTTTTCTACTCATATTGCGTTGTTATACCTTTCAAGTTATATAAAAATATGTTTCAAGCAAAGATTTTTTTGACATTTATTGCATTTTCAATGAAAGTATTTTTGAAATTTCTTGGGCTATTTAAAGTGTATACGTTATTTATTAAATTTTTAATCTTTATTACTCCTATTTTAGCAAGCCTTGCCACTCTCTCATCCTCGGCTGTATTCATAATATATTTACTTAGCTTTTCTCATCGCCTTGTTAGAATTGATGAAATCTTCTCTTCCTTTAAAAAAAGCAAACTTTTGGTGCTTAGCTTATTCGCATTCTTAAGCTTTTGTTTTTTAAGTGCTTTATATTCTTTAAACTATAAAAACACCCTTTTAGAAAGTTTAAAAGTTTCGGTGACTGTTCTTTGCGGATTTATGTTACTATTTGCTTCTCGCTCAAAGCTACCCGTCTCTAAACTATTTTTGTCGGGTTATCTGGTTGCATTGGTTTTTTGTTATATGGAGTTTATCTTTAACGGAATGATTATAACTAATATTAACCATTATTTATTAAATAAGACGATATATTTTGATCCATCTTACCTCAACCGCGGCATGACATTTATTGCAATTGCCGCGTGGGTTGCAATTATTCCCTTAATTCGGAGTAACCGCAAAATCAGTAGTTATTACTTATTGCTCTTAAGCTTTGTTATCATCTTTATTTATACGAGTGAATCAGCAAAACTCGGTATAATAGCCGGGGTAACCACTTATATTTTAGCTAAACTATTCAAGCATAATTTTGCCTCAATTTTTCAAGTCGGAATAGTTGGGGTTTATATTTTTATTCCCATCGCAATCTACTATTTAATTTATAACCCGCACGTCCAAACTTTGTTTCAGCATATTCCATGGTCGTTTGAGCATAGGATTTATATCTGGCAAAATGTGCTCGATTTAATTTCACTTCGGCCGCTCACCGGCTATGGCTTTAATGCTGCAAGGATTATCTCCGAGCTAAACTTAAGCTCTATGATGATCGGTAGTACAAGTATCAGCCTTTTACCTCTTCATCCGCATAACGGTGTTATACAGATATTACTTGAACTCGGAGTTATCGGTTTAGTTTTAAACCTAACGGTTTGGCTAAGTATTATAAGAACCGTTTCTCTTACATCTTCTATAGGAGAAGATTTCAAGCCATTTATTTATGCACTTCTTGCTACATATATTACCATTTCCCAATCAAGTTTTAATATATTTATGAGTTGGTGGCTATGTTTGATCTTCATTATTGTGTTTAACTTTTTGATTTCAAGCAGAGCTGAAGGTAACAAGGGATAAGCTTATTTTTTCTTTAAATCAGGGAATTCGATTTCTAAATATTATACTTAATTCAAATCAGTATTATCCGAAACTATATATTTCATAATTATGATAATTTTTACATATTTTTTACATATTATATAATGTAAAATATTATATCTTGGTTATAATTTAATCCTGAAGCTTATAGTCTTCCGAAATCATTATTGTGTTCATTAGTTCTTTCTTTTTCTTCTTCCATACGCCTACGTTTAAAGTTATTAGGATCTAGTGGACTTGAAGATACGGGTAATTCTCTTTTAATCGTCAGATGTCCTTCTCCAACTATTTCCATTTGCTGCGGGTAGCTGTCCTCAGGATATAAACCTGTATATTGCAGACTATTTAGCTTTGATAACAAACTATTAATATAATAATCTTTATCATTTAATAGCCGTTGCTGTATCCCAATAATTTCTCTTAATCTACCAATCTCATTTGCTTGAGTAGCTAATTGTTGCTGTTGTGCTTCTATAGTTAATTGCAGGCTATTACTTACTTGTTCTGTTTCCTGTTTAAATTTCCCCGGTTTAATATCACCGGGTTTTAGAAAGCTACATATATGTGCCGTAACCTCTGCCGGAAGAGTAAAGCCTGAATTTAAGGTAAATTCTTTACATACTCCGTATAAACGTAAATAATTTTCCGCTAAATAAGTTACTGCTTTTTTATGAGCGGGTTTTATACTGTCTAAAACCTGTAAACTAAGAGCAGGATCTTTAATGGATTTACTTATAAAAAGATCTTCTTTAACCATAATTAGCTGTAAAATCCTCAGGTTCTCGTCAGGGTACTCAACAGCTTTAATCAGAAAAGGTTCATCTTTATGCATTAACTTTTCCAGAGCCTCGGAAATCGGAGGAAACCCTAGCAGGGTAGTAGTAATTAAGTTATTTTCCTCTTTCATTTTTTCTAAGATTTCCGAATGTTCGGGATATCCTTTTTGAAGGGAAGAGAAATTATTTTCCATGTAAACTTCCTTAAATATAACGCTCTGAGTTTCATATGGTAAAACTAATGAAAGTGCTAAATCCAGAACACGGCATATTTTTAATGCATCTTTGAAATCGGAAAAAAACTTTTTATTATTTTCATTTCCTGAAGCTTCTTTATAATCATTAGCACGCTGTATATTATCAATGAATAAATATATAAAATTCGATATATCACGAATATTAATATTAGCACATTCTACCTCTAATAATTGGCGATATATTTTAGAAAGCTTGTTTAAATCATAATTTTTAGATCCAATTTCTTCCCATCTATTAAAAAATAATGAAATAAGAGGATTAATATGCGAAATACTATTAAATTGATCAATTTTATTTTTAGGGAGCATTTTTTTAGTTAAATGAATTTTTAAAAATGCTAATCTGTCTTTTAAATAATTTAATAATATTTCCGCTTCTTCAGGAGAGTATTCATTCCCTTTTAAATAAAGTGCATTAATTGAAGTATTTTTATATAATGCTACAGCTAATTTTTTAAACAAGCCTTCTCCAAAATTATTATGTGATAAATTAAGACTCTCAATGTTATAATTACTTGAAGTAAGCAAGTCTTCCAGAAACTTAATTTCTTCTAAACCGAGTTTATTACGAGAGAGATTAAGTTCAGATAACAACGGTTGTTTTTTTAGAACTTCAAATAACCTTTCAGCATTCTTAAATTTATGCCCGAGTGATAATCTTAATGACTTAATATGTCTTCTCTCTAAAAATTTAACTACTGAGTCTTCTATAACCTCTATTGTTCTTAAAGTTTCTTGCTCAGTGCTTTTTTTATAAGATATTACGTATATTTCCAACTGATCAAGGCTGTTATTTTTGCTTAGAGCTTGTGTAAAATTATTAGCAATCTTTTCATTTAAATTTTTAAATTTAATATTTAATGATTTAATATTTTTATTAACAATTAAAATTTTAGACAAATCGGAAATAACATTAACTGAATCCGTTAATATTTTAATTGAAGTAACTGTTGAATTAGTTTTTAAAGCGGCGAGTACTACTTGGAAATCTTTAGCGCTGATTTTATTTTCCTTTAGATAAGCAACCGATCCTCTAAGACTTAATGACGTACATTTTTCAAGCTCTTCCCTCACCTTTGATTCAAGAGGTTCATGTAGTCTAGTAGTTTTTAATTCCATTAATTTACTAACAGTAAATTCATAAACAGTAAATTTGGAATCATACATTTTACTACCCCTATTAAATTATAAATTTTTTTTAAAATTATATAATATATAAGATATAACACAAGTTAAGATAAAAAAATTAATAATATTGGGGCACAATCTTTTAAATCATATGTAATAGAATCCTATTATTTAATACCTTATCTGCATTAAACCTTAAGCAGTTTACTTATTCCCGGGATATGCGGCTCTCCCCTAAAGTTGATTGCATTATTAAATTGCTTATAACAAGTTTCAAAAGATTTATTGCACCCGGTGGTAATTTCATAACTATCCCCTGCGCTCGGCTTATAAGGCAACGGGCTTGCAAGAACTATTTTTCCGTTCTTCGTATAACTTTGAACTTCTTTTGCTATTCCTTGGTTTGCCCCGGTTAAAAACTTAATGCTACCGTATTGAAAGAAATTAGATTCCTCTGCGCGATTAATATCAATTATAATATTATTACTTTGTACTTCGGTTATTACGCCTGAAAAAGTATATTTGCTTAAATCCGCTTTACATTTTTCATCACCGAACTTAGCTCGGCAGCGATGGGAATAAAGGTCACCGATATTTTTATTTAAAGCATGGGTCAGGCCTTTTACTTCAGCGATAAACATATTATCTTTAATACTGACTTCACCGAACCAACCTCGCTTTAAGTGAAGCTTTCCCGCACTTAAATTTTCATAGTTGACTAAAAATATTTCAATCTCGGCATGATCATATTTTCCGGCAATTAGGTCCTGCTTTAAGATAAGCTCGTTATCCAACATACCTTCAATCTCAAGGTTATCAACCGCAAAGCCGGAATTACTTTGGATCGCGGTTCCCGTAAACCCGGAAGCCGAATGGTAGGTTATATTATTAATATTAAGATCCTGATCAAAATCAGTAAAGCCCAGCTCCTCGCCGGATTTTAATTTCAACAGCCAACAGCTGGCAAATGTTGTAGTTTCCTGCCCTAAGAGCTCGGTTAGTTTGGGGGTAATTGTGTTCATAGGAATTATACTCTTATTTCAACAAGCGGAATATTATTTAGTGAATGGGTTTGATAAGCTTCAATTGAGGTAAGCAGTGAATCCGTATCAAATCTCACCGGCACATCAAACTTAAAACTTGCAGTAATTTTTACATCTACCGCAGGAGGAGTTTTAAAAGTTATTATCCCTGAAGTGTAATCCGCGTCTACCTCCTTATATTCATTATCATCTAAAAAAACTTTGACCTTGCCGGGTACTGGTTTAGAGATTATTCTCTGCTCTTTAACTGCTGCTGTTTTATAGCTTTTCACCAGTTGGAATGATTTTTTCTTTCCATCTCCAATGGCGATCAGTTGGTTTTTAGCAGTATGATCATTCCAATCTTTAAACCTGAACCCGATTGCCTTACCTTTACAAATTCTGAAAAAAGCTATCAGCTCTTTAATATGCTCTTCGGTTTTTATGCCGTAAGCAACATTATATTGATTTCTTGATTGCTGCCAATTTATGTTCCTTTGCTCGTATCCACTGGTCATCGTAATAACATCGGTGGAGTAGCAAGGGCCGCCGCTTGATCCATAGGAAATATCCTCGGGAAAGCGTTGTTCAATGAACTTTATTTTTTTCTCTTTCATAGCGTTCTATATAATTTTTCATTACGTTAATATCTGCATCAGTAATTAGATTCTCGTTCGGCTCTTCTTCTTTAGGCACATCTTCTAAGCTTTTGATAAGCTCAGTGCCTATAATCCTGTGTTCCATAGGGAATACTTTGATTATAAGCGAGCTTACCTTAAAAAAAGTGGCAAGAAGATCGTGTTCCTTAGAGTTATAAAGCTTTAATTTCTCTAAAGCCTCCTCGTCACCGATTAAGGCGAGTTCTATGATATTCATCACTTCATCGGAGATGGAGCGGATGGTTGAAGCCGTCAGCTTTTGTGCCGACAGCAATTTGGTTAACTGTTCCTGGTTCATTTTTATATGTGGGGAAGAATTTATAAATTGTTAAATTGTCATTCCTTTTTTAACATCAGATGCAGAAGCATTTCTTTTTAACCTCTCTTGTTGAGATTCATGGTTAACATTATGTGATTTTGAAGTAAGATCAGGGCTACTCATACTTCTAGCTAGTTTTTGCACTTCTTGTTGGTCTTGAATGTTTAAATTTTTTAGGCCATTACCCTGATTATTGTGGCCTACCTCAGGTGTTGTGACTATTGCTTGCTGCTGTTGTGGTGCAGGCACAGGCTGTGGTGTCTGCTGCTGTCCTGCTGCTGGTGATGCTTTAGCCGCTTCTAGTTCTGCTTGTGTCGGACGTGGCGGCACAGGGGGTGATATTGGCTGCTGTTCCTGTTGCCTATGCTGCCCTAATGAAACTTTTTCATGTCTTTCAACTATGCCAGCCTGAACTTTTTTCTCCTGTTCCGTAGAGATTACCTTTTTATCAGTGGACGGGCTAGCAGCGCCCTTCCATTCAACTGCCGTAGTTGTAGCTTCTTTATCTTCCTTCTTAGACTCCTGTCCCTTACCGTCATTCCGCTTAGCAGTGTCGGTAGTTTTAGAATTAGCCGTATTTGCTTTTTGCATACTTCCCGAATTATTAGGCGAGGTAACTCCTCCCCCAAGCGCAGCTTTTGTAAAACTTCCCAGTTCAGGGAGAGCACCGGTTGCGGCCTTCACATTTTCAGCCAATGTTTTATCGGTAAACGGAGTAGCTACAATAGCCCCGAGCGCCGCAGTTCCCTTTAAAAGGCCGGTCACCAGATCACCAAACATACCCATCGGAGCGGAAACCGCCTTGGCGATGGAATGTCCGACCGGAGAATTAAATACTTTAGCTGCCTTATTTGCTGCTACCGTTCCTGCGGCAGCTGCCCCGAAAATTACTAACGGCATAACAGCGGGAGGGAAGAACAGCATAGCTGCAATCAGTAACCCCGCCCAAATCATCATCATAGTTTTATTAGACGGAGTAAATTCATCTTTAAGTGCGTCGCCGAACCTACTTAAAAAACCGCGTTTTTTAGGTTTTCCGTCATTTTCCTGCTGAGCTTGAGCATCTTGATTTTGAATATTTTGCTCTTGAGCTTGGTCTATCTTGTCTACTTGATTAGAGCCCGGTTGCTGATCTTGCACTGCCTGTTCAGGCGCCGATGGAAGAGGCTTGTTCGGTACTATACGTTTTTGTTGATCAGCTTGCTGTTGTTGTGTTGCCTGTTCAGGTATAGGCGGGAGAGGTTTTTGTGGTGGCACACGTCTTTGTTGATCAGCTTGCTGTTGTTGTGCTGCCTGCTCAGGTGTAGGCGGGAGAGGTTTTTGTGGTGGCACACGTCTTTGCTGCTCAGCTTGTTGTTGTGCTTCCTGCTCAGGTGTAGGCGGGAGAGGTTTTTGTGGTGGCACACGTCTTTGTTGATCAGCTTGCTGTTGTTGCGCTGCCTGCTCAGGCGCCGGTTTCTCAGATTTTACCATATTCTTTATAGCATCAGTCAATTCAAACGTAGGTTTAAATAATTGCTGAACCCCACCTTCTTCAGGCGTTTTATCCAATTTAGCATTTGTTTCTTCTATCAAAGCTTTTAAAGAATAATCCAATCGATCGGATTTAAAATCATCTAATTTTTGTATTATTCTATCGGTAATATTTTTACTTAAAGTGGTAGTAAACTGATCTACTTCCTCAAAGACGATGCCTTTATTATCTCCCTTATAATTATTCGCAAAATTCAACACACTGCTCACGGCTTCAACCTGCTCGCTTACATTTTGCGCTGGGATATTTTTATAAAGTTCCCGCATAGTTGAAAATACGACGGCAAATTTTTCAGCGGAATCCGCAACTTCCTGCATATAGGCAAAAGTATTTTTAAAAGCTATAGCCGGATCATTTTTAGATTCACCTAAAATTCGTGCAGTTCTTGCTTCTAAATCTAAATTCTGTTCAAAAATCTCTTTCATATACTTTAGCCAAAATAAAAAATTATAATTTTATCTTAACAGAAAATAGTTAACAAAATATTAACTTAAAGTGAAATATCGGGGGTTTTTTGTGAAACATCGGGAGAAGTATCAGGAGATTTAATATTATCCGAAAACTTCATACTTTTACTCATTGCATCCAGTACGCCGAACTCCTGCCCGAGTGAGGCTATATCCGCTTGAATACTCTTATTCTGAGCTGCTTGGGTTTTCTGCATCTCCATCACTTTTTCCTGATGGTGCATTGAAAATTGCCGATCTTCTTTAAACTTTTTGGAATCTTCAATTTTACCTATTACAGAAGAAGCTGGTAGATCTTCTCTAACCGCGCCATGCAACTCATGCGGTTCTAGAAAAGTTGTCGCACTTTCAAGCAGTGAAACTTCAGCCATATTTTCCGCTCCTCCTATCACCATATCTTTAAAACTTCTGTTACGATTTAACAGCCCACTTTTATATTGCTCGAGAGCGGAAGCAGCATTTCTGATATTGCTGATTCCATTGCTGATTTTTATATCTGCAAGCAATTCTTTATCGGCAAGTAAACTAACCTTCTTCTCAACAAAGTGTGACAATTCATTTAAGAGAACGCTTTGTGATTCGCTTAATTTAGCATTCGGCAAAGGTTGATATCCGTTTTTAAGCGCATCTTTAATTTCGCTTAAATAGTCTTCATTATTTTCTTTAAATTCCTCGTGTTTTTTAAAAAAAGTATAAAACTCTTCTTTAGAATTTACCATATATTACTCCCTTTTCCCCATTATATTTAATTCTAGCATATAATATTTATTATTTAAGGAAAAACTGTAAAGCCGCTCCGATAGTTGCTATAAAGGTGGAAGTTTGAATAAGCGAAACTCCGATAAACCATTTAAGCAATTCCGACCTCAAATGGGCTATTTTTATTTCTATTCTGAGGGCAACTTCCTGCATATTATGTTCAATTTCCTTGTCTCCTTTAAACGCTTTCTTTTTACTGATTATATTTCTAAAATAATTTTCTTGAACGTTTTGCATATGTATTTATTTCATTAGTTAATAATATGTTTAATCAATCCGGAACTAATCAGCCCCAGTTCAAATTCAATGAATGAATCAAATTTTGCGGTTACTTCGTACTTAGTAATTAAAAAATTTCCGCTTATCAGTCCGCTGTCCAGGTATATCCTGCACTCTAATTCACTATTATTGAAAGCTAAGCTTTTCAGTAGGTTTTGGGCTTCACTTTTATGATATTCTCCTCCCATAGAAACAGTTAAACTATTTGTAGAAGAGACGGGAACTTTGGTTTTCCAACTAGCATCCAAAATACTGTTTTCATTTAAAAATTCGCTTTGTAGACTAAAGTCATGTATTTTTACTCCTTTAATCTGGTAGCTTTTATTTTTAATATCAAAATAAAAAGCTAAATTATCAAAATTTTGTGCAGTCATATATTTAATGAATTGTTTCTATCCAGAATTTTACTTTAATTTCTCCGCACCAAAGCCTTTCAGCTTTAATAAAGTTTATTTTAGAACCGAGAATTTTTATCCTTGAGACAACAAAGTCTTGGAAAATATTATTTAAGGTCGGTAAATAATCTTCGATCAGGTCAATAATTTCAACACAGGATTTGCTGCTTATATCACGTGTCATAACTTCTAAGCTCACGTTAAACACCCTGCCGTTACTTGAGACGGACGACCAATCCTCAACTATCAGATTACTGAATTTTACTACCGGTAAGCTCACTTCTTCAATTAGCCCTGAATATACACCTGATATTTTGCCGGATAATTTTTGACGATTATTTAGCGCCCCGATTAATTCTTTTTTAAATGATACTATAGATGTCATGTTATTCCTCTCTGCAATAGATGATTTGAAATATATCTGCTTGGTTATGGTTTATAATCTTTTCAATTTTGAATATTTGTCGGTTAAATTTTATCCGCATATTTTCCGTAATATTCTCGTTGTAGCGAATCACTATGCTATAATGTCCTTCTTTTAAATCTACATGAGCCCTATGCTTAACATTCCCCTTTTGAGGAGTTACGGCCGCCCAGACGGATATACCGTCATGCCATGTATAAATACTACCGTCCATGTCATCACGAGCTAATTTATAAATTTGAAAGGTAATTCTTTTATTTAGTTGAGTAAATTTCGGGTTCATAGCTGTTTATATTTTTAATTTTTTAAACGGGTCATATCTTTTCATATCGAAACTTACTTTAGTACCGCGCGACTCATACAGGTGAGCGACATGCTCAAGTAAAATTGAGCTTAAATGAGCAGGGATTGCGGCAGATGAATTGCCGTATCCGCACTTACATATTATATCAATTTGATCAGCAATCGGGGTCACGTGAAGAAGTAGACAATTTTGATCCAAACCGTAGTGTTCGGCTCCATATTTTATTTTACTGCCGTCATGATACCTTATCTCAACTTGCTTTATGCTTTCTATAGGCCGTATAGGCAATTCAATCTTATAGGTTGCAATATCACTGAATTGGATAAGCCATTCCTGATCAATTAAAGCAAGTCCGGTATAGTTTTCACACATTTCGACCGCGGCATTTATCATTGTTTTAATTAAATCGTCATCATCATTATATTCTATCTTGAGAAAGTTTTTAACCTGTGGCATATCAAGTGCCAACCCATGCTCTTTATTCAGCCTTCTCATTACTTTAAATTTTTTCATAATTTTAGTGGATTAATTAATTATTTAATATTATCTTAATATTATACTTTAAGGAGCTAGCCGGACGCATTTATATAAACCAAATACACACATAATGCCTCCAACTAGATTACATCCCCTAAAGCTTTAGCGAGGGAAGGGAAATGTTAGGGAGATAAAAATATCTCCCTAAATTCATTAAGCACTAAGCTTCATTATCTTAAGCGCTTCGAAGTTAATTACATCACCCCCTACTCTTTTAGTGGTATAGAATTTAACGAATGGTTTATTGGTAAACGGATCCCTTAAAATTCTTATGTCCTGCCTATCAACTATTTGGTAAGCGTGCTTGAAATCACCGTAAATAATTGATAAGCTACCGTCTTTCATGCTGGGCATATCCGCTGATTCAACCACTTCCGCTCCGAGTAAAGTATTAGGTACCTTATGCTCAAGACCCGGCTGCCATAAATATATCCCGCTTACCGGATCCTTAAAAGTCCTTATGCTTTGCATTGCATCACGACTCATTAAAAATTTTGCATTATTTGTATAGGCATTTTTTAAGCTAAAGAATAATTTCACTATACTTTCCGCAGTAATCTTGCCGTTAACCGAAGAATGGATCTGCTCAATTTTACCCCATTCTTTACCTGCTCCATAGGTAAGCATGCCTTTTGGTTTACCTTCACCGTCTCCGCTTAAAAATGCTTCATTTTCTTTTCTCTCGAATATGTCAATCAGCTTATTAGCCATCCAGGATTCAAGGTCAATGCTGGTATCATCAATAAGTTTTTGAGTGAGCTTAGGCTGTGCATATAATTCATGCACCGGTATAACTTTTTTAGATAAGTTCAGCTGAGTAGATTTATCTATATTATCTGCTTCCTGCGTCCAGCCGGCATTCGCTTCCGCTCTATCTTCAATTATTTCCAAGCTGCTGCTTGAAATTTCAGCAATGCTCGCAAGTTTTCTGATAGGGGAAAGTTCTCTTAATGCTTGAGCAATTTTTACCGCCATTTTATTAGTAATAAGATAGCCGCTGTTTCTATCGGAAAGCTTTGCATGTTTTTGCTCAATATTGATCAAATCATGCTCCATTCCTTTTCTTAAGTAGTTACAAAAAGCCTTACCGTGGTTCTGCTCATCAATATTATTATATTCAGCTTTCACTTCAGCCGCCGGTCTTGAGAGAGCGGTTTCAATTTTATTTATGCTTTTTTGATAATGATCAATACTGTCATTTAACCGCTTCAAGTGCATCTCGGTTAACGGGTCAGGTGTGCCGTGTTTATTAACTTCAGCAAGTTTTCTCTCATTTATCACCTTAAACTGCTCCCAGTTGTGAGCTAAAGTATCAACTTTTTGAGTAATTTCTCCGATATTCATATAGTTCCTTTATTTAGTTATTATTAGATTTGATTGTTATAGTGATTTATTCTCGGCATTAGCCTTGAATTCTTTTTATTTCTAAGTTATAAGATAGCATCCCTTGTTAAAAAGGGCGATTAGCTCAGATGGCTAGAGCGCTACGTTGACATCGTAGAGGTCACTGGTTCGATTCCGGTATCGCCCACCAAAATTCGATTTGCTCTTTCTAAACTTTGCTTAAGTCTCAGATAATCATCCTCACTTTTTATGTAATTAATCTCGGCATATTTATTTGCCGGGAAAGTAACCAGGCTGATTTCTATTAAATTAAGCTTAGTAAGGTAACGTGTTTGTTTTTCGATAAAGTAATCAACAATGGTATATCCTATGCTTAGGCCTTTAATAATTTGATTAGTAATTAATGAGTAGGCCTCTCTTGCTCTATTTAGATCTAAAAGTAACCTACCCTCAACTAATAATCCTTTTTCATCTTGGCTCATCTTATTAATGATTCCGATCGGTTCTTTTTGATCGTGCTGCCACAAAAGTTTTATATTTAGGTTCATTTTTAATGAGTCAGTGAATGCACCCGGCATAATAAGATCATTGTGGCTATCTTTTACATTAAAAACAGAAGCATAACCTTTAAAAAATCCTTCCTCGTTAATACTTTTTTGTAGCAGAGAATTGTGGGCTGTGTAATGATAATTCATATAAGGGGTTCTCAAATAATATTTTTAATATGCGTTTTTTTATAATTTTTTTATTGTTTCCAATACTTGGATTTGCAAAAGTATATCAGGAAATTACTGATCCTAAGATGCTTGCTTTTCTTAGTGTAGCGGGGCCTCAGCCTGCAAATGAAATAATTTTACAGGATGATAGCAGAATGTGGGTACACGGCTGTACTGCGGGCTCGAGGGTTACTATAAACGATGTACCGGCCAAGCCCGGCGAATACCGAATAAAGGATAGCGACCATATAATAAAAGTTGACGAAAAGGGAAAATTAGTAGAATCAATAAAGAATATAAAAAACATTACATGCATAGGAACTCCAAGTTGAATTATTGGTTAGCAAAAAGTGAGCCCGGGGATTATTCCTGGGATAATTTAAAAAGAGATCAAACCACCCGATGGGACGGGGTTAGGAATTATCAAGCCAGAAACAATCTAAAAATGATGAAAAAAGGTGACTTATGTTTCTTTTATCATTCTGTCCATAAACCTGCAATTCAAGGAATTATGGAAGTAATAGGAGAGCATTACCTTGATCCTGGTGACGAGAAACAAACCTTTGTTGCAGTTGATATGAAATATGTCAAACCCTTAGCTCGTCCTGTTTCTTTGTCTGAGATTAAGCAATACGAAGAGCTTAGCAAATTACCGCTTCTTAAACAATCCAGACTTTCAGTGATGCCGATCAAAAAAGAAGAATGGGATTTTATTTTAACTCTCGCAAGTAAAGCGTAACCTTCTACTTCTTTTTTTATAGCTTATCTCCTTCTTTGAGAGGCGCAAGCCCGACTGCTGCTCGCTTTTCGTTTATGGTCATGAAGCTTGCGTTTTGTACCCTTTCCCAAATTGACTCGCGTCTTAAAGCTAGTGCACTTATGCTATCGGTATCATAGGTTACCATATATTCTCTACCGTAAACCGCTCCGAACCAACTGCTTAAATGTTCGCAAATATTGGAAATAAGCGGAATAATAGTTTGCTCCCATAGCGCAAGCCTTGCTTCCACAAGGTTGCTGTAAGTGTTATCCCCCGGAATTCCGAGCAGTTGCGGCGGCATCCCGAAAGCAAGTGCTATATCGCGCGCGGAACTGTGCTTAGATTCTATAAAATCCATATCTTTAGGTGACATGCTCATTTCTTTCCATTCCAAGCCACCTTCCAGAATTAGCGGTCTTCCTGCATTATTTGCTCCCGTAAAATTCTCATCAACCATATTTTTCAGGCGGTTAAACTGCTCTTCACTCAAGTTAGCCGGATTACCTTCACTATTTTTGACCGTTATTGCTCCGCTCGGTCTCGCTCCGTTTTGCAGCAGCGCCTGATTCCATGCTCCTGCCTGGTTGTGCTGGTCAATACTATAGGCGGCGGATTCAATTGAGGATAAGCCGTACCAATCCGAAAGAGGATGAAAGTTTTTTATATGTAAGAGCGAAGAATACCCCGTAATCGGATCAACGTTATAATCTACCGATTTACTACCGACGGTATACCTATAACCTGAAGGCATAAAATTATGTCCGGCAATTACAGTTACTCTATCCGGCCTTAAGGAGACCAGTTCTTCAATCCCTCCCCGTTCGGAGCCGATTGCCAGCAAATAGGCATTACCGTTTATCAATCTGTAAGCGTAGATTGACTCCATTAGCTCTTTACCACTCATTACAGGGTTAGGGTTGTTAAGCAAATCTAAAATCGGGTGCTTCTCTATCGGCACCTTCCCGGTTTCATTTGTTAGATATAATTTAAACGGGACACTCGCCGCACTTTGTGCAATCATTGTAATTGAGCGGTGGGCAATCACATTTTTCATATAGGCTTCACTTGCAAAAATCCGGTATTCCCTATCCATCCATACCGGCTTATTAAGCGCATATATATAGGAGCTATCAAGATTCATATGCACATAATTTCGGCCTGCAAAATTCTTATGAAGAAATTTTTCTTTAATTTTTTTAAACATGATAAGCAACCTTTTTATTTAACTTTTTAAAAAAAACAAGTAATGATTAAGTAAGGTAATTTTTTAAAAACTATTAATCTTATATTTATTGTTATAGTTAATATAATATTAATACGGAAGTCCCCACGACCTAATAAATTAGAAAAATGTTAAAAAATTTAGAAAAATATCAAGAATCTATAAAAAAATCCATACGTGCAATTGCACATGCACCGGATTTAAGTATTAATTTTAGTAGTGAAATTGAAAATACTGTTTTTGAAAATAAACATGTTACTCTTCCCCGAATTACCTCTCCTAAACAACTGGAGTTTATAAAAGGCTTGGCTGATTCTGCAGCTTATAGGTTAAAATTTGATGTAAATTCTTATACCCTCAATCCTCATACAAAGCATGAAAAATGTTTAGCCCATTTAATCACGGTAAGGTGCGAAATTTTAGGCATGGAACAATATCCGGGTACAAAAAAAAACTTATTGACCAAGCTTCTTGAAACACAAAAAATAAATGATGATTATACCCAATTTTTATATGTAGGGTTACACTATTATTTAAATAATTTTGTTATTGACTTGTCCCCGAAGACTAAATTATTTATCGAGCAACATAGGGAGCATTTTGAGCAGTTAAAGCTCACTTTAAGAGATACAAAAGGATTTATAAGCGCAGCTGAAAGCTTAGTTAGTATCTTACCAATTAAGGAAGAAGAGAAAAAAGCTCTAACGGAAGTCATGGATTTCGAAGCACCTATAGAAACCGTTTCTCAACCTCCCGAGTCCATTCCTACCGAAGAGAAGAGCCCGTTTAATCTAAAAAACCCTACCCTGATTGAAGGTAGTCAAATAAATCATACGTCATTTTTGGATAATATGATTTTAGATTATAAAATATTTACTAATGAGTTTGATCAGGAAATACCTGCCGAGAAACTGGAAAGCATTGAAAAGCTAAAAATACTCAGTGACCAATTAAGCTTAAAAACTGCCGGCATACGCAAAGAATTTGAACAGCAGGCAAGAAAATTTAAGCAAAAGCTTATGGCACGAAAATTCTGCAAATGGGAGAAGATGCATGAAGAAGGTATAATAGACAGCACTAAACTTGCCGGACTGATTAGTAATCAAACACTGAATAATGTTTTCAAAAAGTTTAAGCAGGATAATTTAAATGATACCATCATTACTCTACTTATTGATAACTCAGGCTCAATGCGAGGAAATAATATTGCAACCGCCTCAATGCTTGCGGATTTATTAAGTAAAACGCTGGATTCCCTACAAATCAGCATAGAAGTATTAGGATTTACCACTCTTGATTGGAAGGGAGGAAAAAGTTTTCAAAAATGGCTCGGAGCCGGCTCACCGAAAGATCCGGGCAGGCTAAACGGCACACTTCATATTATTTATAAAAAAGGATTTGATTCATGGAAAAAATCTGCGCGTAATTTCGGGCTTATGCTTAAAGAAAGTATGTTGAAAGAAAACATAGACGGAGAAGCATTAAAATGGGCAGCGGAAAGAATTTTAAAACGTCCCGAGAAACGTAAGATTCTAATAGTAATATCGGACGGCGCACCCCTTGACGAAGTAACTATTGCTAATAATTCACCCGGCTATTTATCTTCCCATTTAATAAATACTATAAAAAGAATAGAAAGAATGCCGCTTGAACTAATTGCAATCGGCATCGGACATAATGTAGAAAAGTTCTATAGAAACTCAATCAGTATAAAGAATCATAACCACCTTGGCGAAGTACTTTTCAGTAGATTGGATCAAGTTATCAATAAGTTTTTTCGTTAGAATTCCAAACCGCTTATTTTATAAACTTCAATATCAAAATCCCGAATAAAGCAGAAACCATAGAAGCTATGATTACCGATGAGCGCATAATATTTACAAATTCTTGCTTCTCGAAAGTGAGCCCCCCGATAAACAAGCTTAAAGTGAAGCCTATCCCGCCTAAAACGCATACTGCATAATATTTTGCCCAACCGGTGTTATTCGGCAGCATACACCATTTTAATTTTACAACCAGATAAGAAAATACAAATATACCAAACTGCTTACCGAAAAATAAACCTAAAATTATACCTAAACCTAAATTTGAAAAAAGAACGTCAGTAGTTAAGTATTTCAGCGGTATTTCAGAATTTATAAAGGCAAATATCGGTAAAATACAGTAGTTAACAAAAGGGTGTAAATTAGCTTCCAGCTCTTTAAGAGGTGAAGCATTGCTCTCCTCAATTGCAACAGGAATAAAAATAGCAAGTATGACCCCTGCCAGCGTCCCATGGACTCCTGCTTCAACTATAAAGATCCATAGCAGTACACCGAGTATTGCATAGTATTTTACTTCTTTTACTTTAAAATAATTTAATGCGCATAGTGCTATGGTCACAAGAGCTGCAATCAAAAGCGCAGCTGTATTAATAGCGGAGGTATAAAACAATGCTAAAATAATAATTGCAAGCGCATCATCAATTAATGAAAACCCGATAATAAAAAGCCTGAGCTCTAAAGATATTTTTCTGGCAAAGAATGATAAAATACCTAACACGAACGCAGTATCGGTTGCCACCGGTATTGCCCATCCTTTTTCGGTAATCTGGTTATGATTAAAGTACATATATATCAGTGCCGGAATCACTAGCCCGCCTATTGCCGCAAAGGTCGGCAGTATCAATTTATTCCTTTCCTTATATTCACCGACTACCAGGTGATATTTCATTTCCAATCCTATCAGGAGGAAAAATAGGGTCATAAGCCCATCATTAATGAGCTTGAGAAAAGTAGTAGTAGTTCCGAAGCCGCCGATTCTCAAGCACACGGGTAATTTAATAAACTTCAGGTAATATTCATATAATGCAGTATTACTTATAACTACCGCAAGGAATAAGCTACAAATCAATAATACCCCTGAAAAAGCTTCGGTTTTAATAAATTTTCTAAGATTTAATGCCATATTATCCGCTATTTGACTAAGACCACTTATCATAAAAACATTAAATCAAAATGGTTAATATTTAGTTAACGAATTCTAAAAAAATAAACTTTAAATATTTTTAAATTTGCGGCAATAAGGTTAAATAGCACATACAGTAAATTAAATTACAAATATATTTATGATTTATTTTACGATCCCTTATCTATTTCTGCCGTGGAATAAACTAGAGCAATAATCACCAAGCTTTAAAGCCAGTTTAAAAAACAGAGGAATAAAGAAGACTGCAATAAAGGTTGCGGCAAGCATTCCTCCTATAATCCCGGTTCCTATGGAATGTCGACTTGCAGAGCCTGCGCCTGAACTTAAAGCAAGAGGCATACATCCTAAAATAAATGCCAGTGACGTCATAATAATCGGGCGGAAACGAAGGTGAGCTGCTTCAATTACCGCTTCAGCAACTGATTTGCCCTCTTTATGCAGCATAACGGCAAATTCGATAATCAGTATGGCGTTTTTTGCCGCAAGCCCGATTAAGGTTAATAAACCGACTTGGAAATATAAGTCTATATTCATATTTCTTAAAAAGATCGCAAGCAATGCGCCGAAGATAGCAAAAGGCACCGCCAGAATTACCGCGAAAGGTAATGACCACCGCTCATAAAGCGCAGCCAAAATTAAAAATACCATGACAATTCCAAAGCCGAAAGCTGATGAGCTGGAGCCGCTCGCTGCCTTTTCCTGATAGGCTGAACCCGTCCACCCGATAGTGTAATCAGAAGATAACGTTTCCTGAACTACTGCTTCTATAGCTGCCAACGCTTGCCCGGAGCTAAAGCCGGCAGCAGGCGCACCCATAATTTTAGCCGCCGGGAAAGCATTAAAGCGCTCGACCAGATCAGTCCCTACCGTTCGCTTCACCTGCACCAGCACATCAAGCGGAATCATTTTACCGCTACTTGATTTAACAAAAACATGTTTTAAATTTTCAGGGCTGCTTCTGAAGTCGGCATCCGATTGCAGAATTACCTTGTACGGCTTACCGTATAAATTAAAATCATTAATATACGAATTACCGAAAGTACTTGTCATCGTAGAAAACAATGTGCTTATTGATACTCCTAAAGCTTTCGCTTTCACTCTATCTACAATAATTGAATATTGAGGTATGTTAACTGAAATCGTGGTTTGCATACCGCTAAGCTCAGGGCGCTTGCTTGCTTCAGTCACTAATTGATTTGCGGTTGCAGCTATCGTTTGAATATCGGCTCCGCTCTTATTCTGTAAATAAAATTCAAATCCTCCCGTCATACTGATCCCGGTGATCGGCGGCGGGTTGAAAGCCATAAATACAGCTTCTTTTATATCTGCTCCCATACCCATAAAAGTTCGGGTTAGAGCTCTGGAATCATGCGTAGGATCCTTTCTTTCATCCCAATCTTTAAGTGCAACGAATGAAGCTCCCGCGCTGCTTTTAGAGGAAGCGGAAAGAAGATCAAAACCGGCAAAAGTTACAATGCTTTTAACCGCAGGGTGACTCATCATTCGCTTGGTAACTTCATCGGTAACCGTAATTGTACGAGAGAGCGAAGCACCCGGAAGTAAAAAAGGCATAGCAAGTATATAACCTTGGTCTTCTTCAGGGACGAGAGCGGTTGGAGTACGCGCAAACATTATAGCCGAGAATAAAATCAGTACGCCGAATATTGCAAGCCCCCTTCCGGTACGTAGTATAATATAACGTACACCTGCACTATACTTATCAGTTACGCTTTCAAACCATTTATTAAACTTCTCAAATATTTTAAACGGTTCCTGATGATCATTTTTTAACATGAGTACACAAAGTGCAGGAGTTAAGGTTAATGCTACAAACCCTGAAATAGTTACCGAAACGGCAATTGTTATTGCAAACTGTTTATACATTTCACCCGTTAAGCCTCCCATAAACCCAACCGGAACAAATACCGCACATAACACGAGAACAATCGCGATAACAGGGCCGCTCACCTCTTCCATGGCTTTTACCGAAGCATCATGCGAATTTAAGCCTTCGGTTCTCATAATTCGTTCTACATTCTCAAGCACAACGATTGCATCATCAACTACAATACCAATTGCAAGCACCATCCCGAAAAGCGTTAACATATTTATAGAAAACCCTAACAGATACATCCCGGCGAAAGTTCCTATTAACGATATCGGAACAGCAATTATAGGAATAATGGTCGCTCTTGCATTTTGCAAAAAGACATAAACCACAATTACTACAAGCAAAATTGCCTCAAAAAAAGTTGTAATAACCTCCTTGATTGACGAGCTTACAAATTTGGTAGTATCAAACGGCAGTGCATAAGCCACTCCTTCAGGGAAATTTTTGTTTAGCTTCTCTAAGGTTTTAGCTACTGCTTCCGTGGTTGCTAAAGCGTTAGCGCCGGGTTGCAGATAAATCCCGACGGCAACCGAAGGGTTGCCGTTATAAGTTGCCGCAAAGCTATAATCTAAAGCACCGAGCTCAACCCGTGCCACATCTTTCAACCTTAAAGTTGCACCTTTAGAATCAGCTTGCAGGATAATATCTTCAAATTGCTTTATATCCGAAAACCTGCCTTGGGTAGTGATAGTATAGGTAAAAGCCTGCGAGCTGCCGCCCGGCTCCTGCCCGAATTGCCCGGGTGCAAATTGAGAATTTTGCTCAGCGATAGCTGCTGAAACATCGCTTGGGCTTAAATTATATTGCGCGAGTTTATCAGGATGAAGCCAAATACGCATTGAATAATCTTTTGCCCCGAAAAGTGAAGCATCCCCTACGCCCGGTGTACGTTTCAGTTCATCTATAATATTCAGCAACGCATAATTACTTAAATAAATCGGGTCATAGCGGTTATTAGGAGAAAATAAGGTTATTACCTGTAAAATGGAACTTGAGCGCTTGTTAACCGTAACCCCCTGCTGCCTAACTTCGGCGGGCAGTCGTGCGAGTGCGGCTTGCACCCTATTATTTACGTTAATCGTTGCCTGATCGGGGTCAATGCCAATCTCAAAAGTTACGGTAAGGCCTAATTTCCCGCTGTTTGAGCTTGATGAACGCATATAAAGCATGCCGTCAACCCCGTTAATCTGATCCTCAAGAGGTGCTGCTATAGTGCTTGCCACCACCTCTGCGCTTGCACCCGGGTAATTTGCGGAGACAACCACTTCCGGCGGAATAATATCAGGATACTGCGCAATCGGTAAAGCACGCATTGATATAATCCCGGCCAATACTATAATAATAGAGAGTACGGAAGCAAAAATAGGCTTATCTATAAAAAAACGCGATATCATATCTCTCTCTAATTATTGTGACTTTTTCAATTCTTCGGATGTAGCAAATTGCACCGGCTGGCTCGGACGAACCTTAATCATCCCTTCTACGATGACTTTATCCCCCGCACTTAATCCGCTATTTACAATTTGTCCTTTATTTACTTTTGCACCGAGCACAACAGGCCTTACTACCGCCTTATTTTCATTATCAACTGCATATACGATTGCCCCTTGTGCAGTTTGAATTATCGCCTTTTCCGGAATTATAACTTTGCTATGGTCTTTTAAACCTTTAACTTTAACTCTCACAAACTGCCCGGGTAATAATTTCATTTCAGGATTCGGAACAATAGCTCTTGCATTTATAGTTCCGGTTGCACTATCTATTATCACATCCGTAAAATTGATATCGCCTTCATGCGGATAAGCTGTATTATCCCCAAGTTTAACTTCTACTTTCAGGTTGTTTTCGGTTGAGCTTCCCTCATTTTGAGTAACTGATTTTTGACGGTTTAAAGCATCACTGTCCGGATAGGCGAAATTAATATATACCGGGTCAAATTGAGTAATTCGGGTTAAAAGATTATTACCTGAACTTCCTCCTACTAAGCTGCCTTCAGAGTGAGATTCCTGGCTGGTAATCCCCGAAATCGGTGCAACTACTTTAGTATAACCTAAATTTATTTGAGCGGTTTTAACTTCGGCTTCCGCTTGTTTCACTGAAGCTTGTGCCTGTTGATAGCTATAAAGTGCATTATCGCGCTCCTGAACCGTTACGAATTTACGTTTGAGCAGTTCTTCAGTACGCTGTAAATCACGCTTGGTTCGTTTTAAAAGATCGCTGCTATCCTGCAACTTTGCTTTTGCTTGTTTTAACGACGCCTTAAACGGCTCAGGGTCTATTTGAAATAAAACATCTCCCTGCTTCACAAGCTTACCTTCGGTATATTTGCGTTCTAATATTATACCCTCGACTCTCGCTTGGATCTCAACTTCTTTTATTCCCGCTACTCTTCCCGGATATTCATATTCAAGCTCAATATCTTCAAGAGTTATTTCCTGTATTGAAACTTGCGGGGCAGGAGGCTGCATATTTTTTGCCTCATCTTTACAAGCCGCCAGTGCAAGCAAAGAAAACACCCCTATATATTTAAATATTGATGATTTATTATAAAATCTATAACGCATACTGAACACCTCAAAACCTGATAAAATTAACATATCAGTATTTACTAATTATTTCGGCAGTTATTTTTACCTATTAATTAATAGTATAGTGTTCTTTTGTTATAAAAAAAGTTTTTTTTGAGCGTCGTATATTATAAACTTCTTATATCCAGAGTATATACATCCTATTTAATCGATAATCCGGTGATAAGTGTTATGTAAAAACCCGGCATAATTAAGCAACCTTAATTTATACTATGCTTAATTTTGCTGGCGTTCCCGACGGGATTCGAACCTGTGACCTTTGGATTAGGAATCCAACGCTCTATCCTGCTGAGCTACGGGAACATGCAATTATTTTTTATATAAATTAATCTTGTCATGTGTAAAGCTATTTTTACCGAATATTTAATAAGTGTGTAAATTCTCTATATAATTTTATTGATAAAACGTTTATTATCTGTTGTAATTAGGGAAGATTTTATATTTTAGTAAAAATGAAAAAACACCATATTAGCCCGGCAAAGTTATTTTGGCATTTAATTGAGGGAATAACCTCAAGTTGCTTCTTAAAGTTTAAACACAGATTAATTATAAGTGATTATGATGTAAGCAGGCATATTGCCAGGGATACGGGAATGGTAGCAAAAGATATAAATCGTATTTTAGAAAAAGTAAAAGGTAGCCATGAAAGACAACAGAAGAGATAATAAACCAAGATACAGATACAACAACAGAGATAACTATTCGGATCAATCCAGAGGCTTAGCGCTTCCTTCTCCTGCACTACTTGAAAGTTATGATGAGATTTCTCCCGGATTAGCTAATAAGCTTGCAGATATCATAAAACAAGAGCAAAAACATCGGCATGATTGGGAAAACAAATATTTACGCGCAATGACCAGCACTGCGAAGATAGGTCAATTGTTCGGATTGGTGCTTGCCGTTACAATCATTTATGCAACTATACTACTTGCCGGCGAAGAAAATAATACTTATATTGCCGCAGTCACTTGCTTTTCCGGGTTTGCATTTTTATCATGCGCAGTTCTTGCTTCAATAAAAACTAAGCAACATATGCGTAGACCTCACCATACCAAACAATATAATAAAAGATAAGACAGTTTAACAGTATTAACACCGGTTCTTTACTTTAGCAGGAAAGAGCCGAAGATTTAAAAAAAACTCAATAAGGTATTTTAAATTTTTAAGAGCCTTTCAACTATTTTTTTAAGCTGCATTTATATATTTAATCATAATGCTGTTATCAGGCAAGGGTTCAATTTTTGCTTCTATTTTTTGCTTATCCTTAAATTGCAAAGCTATTGAAATATTACTTCTTTGATCGAGTGCGCCCGTTAAAGCATTTTTATAATTTTGATAGGAATCAACTGATTGAAAAGCTTTTTCTTGGGCGAGCATCATATCCATAAAGTGCATTTGTTCTGGAGAATCCGCAAAATCAAATAGCTTAATAAACTTATCATTGCATATAAGCAACTTTCCGTTATGCCCTAAAATAGCTGTGGCGTAATCATATGCCGCAACTAATGTCTTAAGTACATTTATATGTTCATTATAAACTCTTCCCATCGCAAGCTGCTCTATTATATTCTCATAGCGGAAAACAGTATCCCCTCCTTGCACCGGAATCACCGATACTTTTAAAGTTTTTCCGTCGGGCAGATACATAAAGAAAAATTCGGATTCAGTTTGCTCCGTTATATACTTCATCTGCTGCCATTTAAATTCTTTATAATTTTTTACTTCAGGAAGCTTACCTTTCTCCCTCATTTTATCTATGAGTGATGAAAAGCTAAGATTAGAGGAAATACTATTCTGCTCTAAATTAAATAAGGTAATAAAAGCTTGGTTATAGAAAGCTACATTCCCCAAATTATTTATTATCAGTAGTGCATTAGCATCAATTTTCAATAAACTTTCCAAAGTATTATTTAAAGCAATAACTTTCTTCTCAAGTTGCTCCATTTCATTTATAAAATTACAATAACCTATACTTCCTTCGCCTGATACCTTGACTTCATTTATTCGTAAAATTACCGGTTGATTATCAATAATAAATACTTTTTTTATACTTACTTCTTCTGACTCATCTTTACTTACTCCTTCATGAAAAAAATTATTAAATTCCGGTATATTTCCGGAAAAATCATTATACCCCATTTTTTGTATTAAATCCTTATATGCCTGATTACAAAAAATAATTTTCCCGTCAACTCCTCTTTTCCAGGTAGGAATAGGTAAACTATTAATCAGCAAATCCAATTCATAGCTCATTACTCTGTATTTATGAAACAGTTGAGTTAAATTTAATTCTTGAGATTTAGTTTCGGAAACATCAAAGAGCCACACCAATAGCCCCTCAAGTTTATAACGTTTTGCTACTTGCGCTACATAATATAAATACTTAAGTTGTCCGGTATTATCTAAAAATGAAATAAACCCGGAGGTTTTTTGTTTCTTTGGAGTGGATTTAGTTACTATATTTTCAATCTTTTCCCATTCTTTAAGCGAAAACAATGCTTTGAATGACTTAGCATTCATATTTGTAGGCATACCTAAAGAACTGTAACTTCCGTTTAAAATTTCCAAACTTCCTTCCCTATTAATATAAATTAGCGCGCTTGGGGAAATTTTAGCTATATACCCTTCTTTAATTTCTTTATTTTCATAGTCTTCAAGGTCATTTGAAAGCATGAATACATAAAAAATCAGTGCAAACGTAATTGATATTTCTATTATATCATAAACACCGAAATATGCGGTTGATTCAAGGTAGATAAATGCTGAAAGCACTATCTCTACCAGCACGAGAAATATTAGCACACCTTTTCTGAATTTTTTATAACCGTTAATAAGCGACATATACTAAGGAATTAAAATAATTGAACCGCTGGAAGCGCCTGATTCCAGTAATTTATGCGCTTCTGCCGCTTGTGATAGCGGGAATTTGGCAGCTATATTGATGTTTAAAACTTTACTTGTTATCATTTCAAATACTTCTTCGGCACTTAAAATCAGCTCCATTTTATTTGCTTTATAATCGAATAATGTCGGACAGGTTAAAAATAATGACTTTTTCTTTAACAGTTCTAAATCAAGCGGCTCCACAAGCCCGCTTGCATGCCCGTAATAAACCATAATTCCACCGGTCATTAAGCAATCTAACGATTTATAAAATGTATCTTTCCCTATCGCATCATAAACTGCATTAACACCTATATTTTTAGTAAATTTTACTACTTCTTTTTCCCAATCCGCTGTCTTATGATTTACAACATAGTGGCAACTTTTAAGTGCAATCTGTTTTTTTTCTTCTGAGCCTACACTGCCGATCACTAATGCTCCCAAGTGCCTGCACCATGCTGATAAAATTTGCCCGACGCCTCCTGCCGCACTATGGATCAAAACGGCTACCCCCTCCCTTACCAAAAACACCCTACGAATAAGGTAATGTGCTGTTAATCCTTTAACAAGAGAAGCAGCAATTGTTTCATCGCTAATATGATCGGGAACGGCAACTAAATATTTGGAATCAATGCATCTAAACTCTGAATATGCACCGCTTTTTACGGTAGCGTATGCAACTCTTTGCCCAATCTCAAAACCCTCTACCTTTTTACCTAGCTTTTTTATTACTCCGCAGGCTTCTATTCCGCAAATAGGATCAGTAGAATTATAGCTCCCTCGCCTTGTCTGCACATCAATAAAGTTTACCCCGATTGCAGTATGCTTCAGTAAAACTTCATTATCTAAAGGCTCACCTTCTTCCCTTTCTCCTATCTTTAAAACCTCAGGTGTACCAACTTGATCAAAATAAACGAACTTACCCATTTTAAACTTTTAATTTATTTTTTATAGTATCATATTGATATAGTTTATCTATCTTGCCAATAGAAGAAATGGTAGGCTGCTTATTATTTGATAAAATTCTTCTTAAATACTTCTGAACCTTGCTCGGATCTATAGCATTAACCTTATCAATCACCTCGGTAATAGGGACATAGCGGCCATAAATTGATAGATTGGAGGCAAATTTTTCAGCTCTTGACACCGGGTTTTCTCTGGACATTAATAATCCTGCTCTCACTTGCGCTTTAGCACGCTTCACTTCTTCTTCAGTAATGCTATCAAGCATTTTATGAAGCTCTGCAATTACTACATCGACTAATTCATTTATATTATAATCACTGCTTGAAGAATAGATACCGAAAATTCCGTTATCCGCATAATTACTGCCGAAAGCGGAAATAGAATAAGCTAACCCTCTATTTTCTCTAACCTCTTGAAACAATCTGGAGGACATTCCCCCTCCGGCGATTATGGAGAGGGCTTGCTGAGTATAATAATCATCATCATAGTAAGAGACTCCTTCAAAACCAAGCACAAAATGTACTTGCTCCAAGTCCTTATTTATCCTTGATTCACCGCCTCGATAATCACTTTTAATCTCTAAGTTTTCTGATTTACCGGGGAGTAAATTAAACTTGGATTTAATCAAATTATTATAATCACCAACATCAAAATTACCTGCTGCCGAAACTATTACATTATTAAATCCGTATCTTGAATTAACATATTCTATTATTTGATCCCTGCTTAAACTTTTAATTATTTCTTCTTCCCCCAAAATTGATCTTCCGAGCGGTTGATCCGGGAAAGCAGCTTCCTGAAAATTATCAAATATGATATCATCAGGGGTATCCTTAGTCTGTGCCATTTCCTGTAGTACTACTTTTCTCTCCTTATCAATTTCTTCGACTGAAAAAGAAGAGTTTTGTAGAATATCGGAGAGGATATCAACCGCAGTATCAATGTCATCTTTCAGCACCTTAGCATAGTAAACCGTTTTCTCTCTTGAAGTGTAAGCATTGAAATATCCGCCTATCATATCAAACTCTTCGGCTATCTGCTTAGCAGTTCTGGTATTGGTTCCTTTAAATGCCATGTGCTCCAAAAAGTGCGAAATTCCGGACTGTTCTTTTTTTTCAAATTTACTACCCGTTTTCATTAATACGCTTATCGCAACCGTTTCCACCTCTTTCATTTGGTCAAATGCCACCATCATGCCGTTTTCTAAAGTACAAAAGTTGCGTTCATCATTCATATCCGGTATCCTATAAAGCTTAATTTACTCGGAACCTAAAGTAATTACGCTTTATCTTCAATTGAAAAGTTCATTACATGTTCGGAAAATTTAAATACTTGTATATAATTTTACACCTTTCAATTCGCTGTCTTATTGTATTATTCGAAACTCAATCTAACCACTATAAAAAGCAATCTCTTACTTTAAATAAGCAATATCCGGTGACTTTAGCCGTAGTTTAAGATAAAATAGGTAAAAATAGGAAGAGAGAGGTTAGACATGCCGTTTGTAAGGTATTTAGATCCGAAGAATGATATAGCATTTAAGAAGATATTCGGCAGTGAAAAGAATAAAGATATCCTGATTCATTTTCTAAATGATATATTAGGTAAAACCGGAAAGGAGATAATCAGGGAAGTAAGCTTTTTAAATTCCGTACAGGCACCTGAGATAGCGGTAAAGAAGCAAAGTATAATAGACGTACTATGTACTGATGAATCAGGTGTGCAATACATAGTAGAAATGCAGGTTGCGAAAGTCAGAGGATTCGAGAAGAGAGCGCAGTATTATGCAGCAAAAGCTTACAGCAACCAAATGAATAGCGGTGAAGAGTATGGGAATTTAAAAGAAGTAATATTCTTGGCAATAGTAGACTTTGTAATGTTTCCGGATAAAGAAGGATATAAGTCTGAGCATGTGATATTGGATAAAGTAAGTTATGAGAATGACCTGAAGGATTTTTCGTTTACCTTTATAGAGTTACCTAAGTTTAAAAAAGAGAGGGTAGAAGATTTAGAGAGCTACGAAGAAAAATGGTGTTATTTCTTCAAGCATAGCAAGAACCCCGATAATATAGAAAAGCTGATCGGCAGCAGTGATAATGTGATCAGCAAAGCTTACGATGTATTACTGAGTCATCACTGGAGTGACCAGGAATTAAACGCATATGAGCAGGTAACTAAAGCTAACCTTGATGCTATTGCAAGAGAAGCACAGGTTAAGGAAGAAGCTATGGCTGAGGGTAGGGAGAAAGGAATAGCTGAGGGTAGGATAGAAGAAAAAGTATTTATAGCTAAAAAGATGTTACAACACGGACTACCTTTAGAAGAAATAATGAAAATTACCGGGCTCCGATATGAAGAAATTGATAAACTGAAATAAAGAGCAGGCAGTTAACTAAAGACCGGGAGATAATACCTTGAGCTATAGCGAAATACTTTAAAAACCAGATAGAATACAAAATCTTAAGCTATATTTCATTCTTTTTCTCAAAATACTTTGCTATAATAATCTTGATTACCTAACTATCTGCTTATCCGCAAAACCGGAATTGCGGTAAGCTGCCATTGCCGCCATATTTAAAACATCTGATTCAGTTGAACCCATTTGCACAATTTGAATTGATTTCTTAATTCCGCAAAGAACAGGGCCGATTAGCTTACCACCCCCCAATTCTTGCAGTAATTTTGAAGCAATATTAGCACTGTGAAGCGCCGGCATTATTAAAATATTAGCCGGTTGAGATAACCTGCAAAACGGATACAATTTTAATAGCTCGGCATTTAATGCAACACTTGCCTGCATTTCTCCGTCATATTCAAAATCAACATTGCGCTTATCAAGTAAGGTAACGGCATCTCTTATTCTTTGAGCTTTTTCGCGCATAGGGTTCCCGAAATTCGAGAAGGAAATAAATGCAACTCTCGGATCGTGCCCCATAGACCTTGCCTCTTCCGCCGCATGTATGGCAATTTCGGCTAACTCGTCGGAATCCGGGATTTCATTAATGGTAGTATCTGCAATAAAAATGGTTCGGTTTTTCGCAATCATTATGGAAAGTCCGAACAATAAATTTCCCTGCTTAACTTCAACTGCTTTAGTGATGTCATCAACGCAAGATAAGTAACTCTTAATCAACCCCGTCACCATCCCGTCATAATAACCGAGCTCCACCAAAAGTGAGGCGAAAACGTTTCGCTCTCTTCTTAGTAAATTCTCACAGTCTTTATATAGGTAACCTTTTCTTTGCAACTTACCGTACAGGTGATCTACTAATTTTTCATAGTCGGGGTGATGAACGGCGCTGATAATTTCTATATCACTTAAACTTCCGACTTCAAGCTTACTTAAGGTGTGATTAATCGCCTCTTCATAACCGACTAAAACAGCCTTTCCGTAACCTAAATTGCGCCACTCTATTGCAGCCCTAATCATCGCTTCTTCATCGCCTTCCGTAAATAAAATAGTTTTAGGGCTTGCTCTTAAGCGCTCAAAGAAGAAGTTCATCATATTAATTGAAGGGTTGAGCCTTGCAGCCAATTGATTTTTATATGCGTAAAAATCTTCTATCGGTTTACGCGCAACACCTGTTCGTATTGCGGCTTCGGCGACTGCCATCGAAACTACATGAATAAGCCTGGAATCAAACGGAACCGGGATTATATAACTTGCTCCGTACTTTAACTTCTTGCCTCCATAAGCTGCTGAAACCTCTGCGGGCACCTCTTCCCTGGCGAGCATTGCAATTGCTTTAGCAGCAGCTATTTTCATCTCATCATTAATGGTTGTAGCCTGAACGTCAAGCGCACCTCTAAATATGTAAGGGAAGCCCATTACGTTATTCACTTGGTTATCATAGTCGGATCTTCCTGTTGCAACAATAGCGTCGCTCCTAACTTCTCTTACCTCCTCAGGGGTAATTTCCGGGTCAGGATTCGCCATTGCAAATATAATAGGATTTTCCGCCATTACTCTAACCATCTCTTTAGTTAAAGCCCCTTTAGCCGACAAGCCTAAAAATACATCCGCCCCGACCATAGCTTCGGCTAAAGTTCTATGCGGAGTATCGACCGCATGGGCAGCTTTCCATTGGTTCATCCCGTTAGTTCTGCCCTCATAGATTACTCCCGACGTATCACATAAGATAGCATTTTCATGCGGTAATCCCATATTTTTTAACAATTCGATACAAGCAATACCTGCCGAACCCGCACCGTTTACTACTACCTTTAAGTCTTTAAATTCTCTACCCGTAAGGTGAGCTGCGTTTATTAAGCCTGCAGCTGTAATAATCGCAGTACCGTGTTGATCGTCATGGAATACGGGAATATCCATTAATTCTTTAAGTTTGCTTTCAATGATAAAACATTCCGGGGCTTTAATATCTTCTAAATTAATCCCTCCCCAACTTGCGCCTAAATATTTAATTGAATTAATGAATTCCTCGGGATCTTCCGTAGACACTTCCAAATCAATAGCATCAATATCAGCAAATCTTTTAAACAATACCGCCTTTCCTTCCATTACCGGTTTAGAAGCAAGCGCACCGAGATTACCTAAGCCTAAAACAGCGGTTCCGTTAGAAATAACTGCAACAAAATTACCTTTTGAAGTATATTCAAAAACTTTAGCAGGATCATTATGAATTTCAAGGCAAGGCGCGGCCACACCCGGTGAATATGCTAATGATAAATCCCTTTGATTAGTAAGCGGCTTTAAAGGATCTATTCCTAATTTCCCTTTTTTGCCCTCAGCATGGAATTTCAAGGCTTCGTTATAAATACTAACCTTATAATCATTATCATTTTTGGCTGACATATATTTAACATTTCAATGAATATTTTATTATGCAAGTTATAAAACTCCAAACTTAATTTGCAAGCTTAATTAGGATATACACAACCTGATTTTTATCTTTCTTCACTATATTATAAAAAACATTTTATGAAATGTATGATTTATGACTTCTATCCGCCCGGTTTTTCGGAAAAGTATTTTTCATATTTACCCTCTTCTCCGTTAAACTGCTCGGCATCCGGTGCATGAGGATGCTTTTCGGTAATGTTAGGCCATTGGACGGAAAATTTCTTATTAATTTCCATCCACGGCATTAAATCTTCCGACTCGGGTTTTATCGCTTCCGCCGGGCACTCAGGCTCGCATACCCCGCAATCGATGCATTCATCAGGATTAATAACCAGCATGTTTTCACCTTCATAAAAGCAATCAACAGGGCATACTTCGGCACAATCCGTAAATTTGCATTTTATACAGTTCTCCGTAACTACGTATGCCATCTTCTCAAAACCTTAAGACTTGTTTTTTTATATCTTGAAATGTAAACTCTTTTAGTTTATATACGAGAACTAATATTTTGCAATATTTCTCTTTGTGCAAAATGTGCGGATGTGGCGGAATTGGTAGACGCGCTAGACTTAGGATCTAGTGTCTTTAGACGTGTGGGTTCAAGTCCCACCCTCCGTACCAATCTTAAAACCCTAACTCTAAAGGATAAGAAATGAACAAAGTGCTAATTGTGGAGGCGACATTACACCCTGATACCGCTGACGCCTTATCCGGCGCGGTCAGATTCGTATTAGAACAAAACGGAATTGAATATGAAAGGGTTCAAGTCTCAGGTATATTTGAAATTCCTGCAGCGGTAAGCATAGCCTTAGATGCGTTTGATTACGACGGAGCTATTGTTGTCGGTAGCCTTATCGGCCAAGAAAGCATTACTCTAAATACAATTTATCAGGAATGTGCTCGCGGTGTTAACGATATATCCATCCATTTTTCATTACCGATCGGATTTGGGATATTCATGGTAGAAAATGAAGCTCAAGCGTTAGAACAAGCGAGCGCTATAGGTAAGCAAGCTGCCGCATGCTGTTTGGAGCTAATTAAAATAAAAAACCTCTATCAATCTTTTCATAATGACTCAGGCAGTGGATACAAAAACTAAATTTTATTCTTCCAAAATTAGAGCAAAAAGAAATTCAAGGATTCTAGCAATTCAATGTATATATGCTTATGAAACTTGGCTTTATCATCTTGACTCAGTAGATATTAACCAATTGATAATCGATGTTGCATCGATTAATAATTTTGATCTTTTAGATTCGACCAAGAAAGATCCGATTGATAAAAAGTATCTGATACACATGATTAAAGGGGCTATCGCCAGCTTAAAAGACCTGGATCATAACACCTCTCTTTATTTGGCTCATGACTGGAAAGTTGAGCGGTTACCTAAATTGGTAAAAAATGTTATCAGGCTTGGCATCTATGAGCTTATTAATACAAATGACTTGGATAAATCAATAATTATTAATGAATACCTTGATATTGCCAAACTTTTCAATCATGAAGGAGAAGTAGGATTTATTAATACCGTGCTTGACAAAGTTTCCAAGGAAAATTTATAGATGGATGTATTGATTTACTTAGTACCGTTTACCGTTATATTTAGTTTGATCGGACTGATTGCACTTATATGGGCGATCAGATCTAAACAATATGACGATATGAAAGGCGCTGCCGAACGTATTTTATTTGATACCGAAGATAATAACCGGAATGATTCAAAAGATAAGAATCATAGAAAATAAAAATCACTATTAATTTATAGTTGATGTTTTGATCACTCTATATTCGGAGATATTGAATTTTCAGTGTGTAATAATTTTACTAAAATTGGAAATGTATGTTAATTGAAGAGAAAGGGATTATTATTTCAGTAAGAAAATTCCAAGAAAGTAGTTTTATAATAAAGTGTTTACTTGAGCATTCCGGTTTAATTGCAGGATTGCATAAAACAAGAAAAGCTAAGCATATTCAAGAACCGATTGTAGGTAACTTAATTCAAGCTAAGTGGCAAGCACGCCTTGAAGAACATTTGGGTTTTTTAAATTTTGAAAATGTTAAAAATACTGCTTCACTTATTTCAGGTAAAAAGTTACCGGTTTTAATTTTAGATTCGGCAGTAAACCTAATTAATATTTTAGTAGCTGAAAAAGAGTCTCACGATACTTTGTTTTCCTCACTTGAAGATTTACTTAATATTATAGAAGATTATCAGGATGATAAGCTTGGAATATTAGCTGATTATATCAAATTCGAAGTTTTCGAACTACTGGGTAATTCAGGGTTTGGCCTGGATTTAAGTAAATGCGTGGTAACTAACAGTACGGAAAACTTAACTTATATTTCTCCGAAATCCGCTTCAGCCGTAAGCTTAGAAATCGGTAAACCTTATGAAAATAAACTTTTTAAACTTCCGAAATTTTTGCTTACCGGGGAAACAAATGATTATGTAATAAATGACCTGAAAGAAGCCTATAAAATTTCACTTTATTTTCTTGAAAAACATTTATTAAAGCCTTTTGTTAAACCTTTGCCGCTAGCCAGAAGATTGTTGCAGGAATATATTTTGCAATTAAGCTAGCTTCTAGCTCTTTTCATATTCTTCACTTCCCTTCTAATCAACATAAATCCGGAAAGCATAATTAACAGATAACCTAAGTACTGCATATTATTAGGTACTTCACCAAACACCATATAACCTGCAATTCCGCTAAAGATCAATTTACTGTATCGAAACGGTGCGACTACCGAGATATCTCTTTTTAAAGCATTAAAGTAAGCTAAACTATGCACAAAGTAAAATAGAGCCATAATAACAATATACTTTAAATGAACCCATTTAAGATTAAACGCGGAAAAGTCAATAAACCCGTTAGGAATAATCGGTAACTTAACTCCATATAGATAAATATCATCAAATTTTAAGATAGCACCGGGCAATGACCACATGAGCGCGAATAGAAGTAAATAAAACAACTGAGTACGGTTTTTCTCGGTTCTTCCTAAAAGTTTTACGGTTACACTATTCATAGACCAAAAAATTATGGCTAAAATAGTATAAACATAATAACTATTAATATTTAATTGGTATTCAGAAGAAGTAAAAAGCTGAGGGTTTACGATAATTATTGCCCCTATAAACCCTAACATGATTGAAATTATTTTCGTTTTAGACCATCCCTCATTAAAAAAAGCCATTCCGATAATCGCAAGAATAATATATTGCAAATTTTCAAGCGCAGCAGCATCGGCAACTTTTATATTTTCTAAACCTTTATAAAAACAAATTCCCCCAAGCACACTAAAAAAGCTGCGTAGAAAGTGAATTTTTATTTCAGAAGTTTTTAGTAGCTGGAGCCCTTTAAATAACACCCAAGGCAAGGTAACAATAAAAAGTATTAATTTATAAGCAAAAACTATTTGAGCAGGGGTTATTGATTGAGTAAGTATTTTTGCACAAATATCCAACGAAGCAAGTGCTATATTGTTGATTATCATGAAGCACATTCCTAATACCGCATAGTACTTATACATACTCTCAACCATATAAAAATTTTGAAAATTATACTGTTTAATTTTTATTTAGCAAGGGTAATATTGAAAAATTTTGTTGATGCATTAAAAATTAATATATTTCCAAATGATTACACATTAATTTAACTAACTTAACCTTATAATTATTAGTAAATAATAAGTAGTTTATATAATAATTAGTAATAGCCCAACGTTAAACAAGGTAATTGATATGATATACTTTTATAGAGGTTTTAATTATTTTTAAATGATTTATTTAAACCTAAAAACTTTTAGTTTGACAATAAATAAACTATAATATTAAACATAATTTATAAATAAATATCATATAGTTAAATTACAATTATTTTATGAAAAGTAGCATTAACTTTATAAAAAACCCAAGCTCCGCTTTTAAGCTCAGTAAGGCGATTTGCGATGCTATATATGAAACTTATAATAAATATCATAATACTGAAACCACAAGCAAATTTTCTTTAGAAAGCCCGGGAAATTTTCTTGGAGAAAAAATATGCGATGCTATAAACCAATTTTTAAATGAACAAAATATACTAGTCGATTTTCAATATGAATTATTAAAATCTCTAGTTGAAAGAAATATTACTCAAGATAATATAAAGTCCGGCTCTCCGAACACTTATTTATCTCAATTTGAAAAAGAGCAATCTCAAAATTATGCTTATATTCAACACTTTGTAGTAAGTATTTCTGAAATCTCTCATAAGATAAAACATGCACCGGAACCCGATAATGATTTTATAAATGATACCACTACTCATATTTTAAAAAGAACCAAGGAACTTTTGATAGCTTTCAGCTCCCATGATTCTAACATGATCAGTATCCTATGTTGGAAGCAAAGCTCTTCCATTTTTAATATCGAAGAACAAAATGTGACCGCTTCTCTTCAATCTTTATCGGAGAGCTTTAAAAAAGCAGGGAGCTCGCTATCTATCCCGCATGAAAAGTCTTCGGCGTTGAGTAGATATTAATTAAGAAATAAGCCCGCAGCAATTAAACTGAGAGCTCATCAATAAGCAATAGAATTAAAAAAATCCTATGAATTTACAGCTTTTTTAAGATCCTTACCGGCAACAAATTTAGGACGCTTGGAAGCAGGAACTTTAATTTTTTGCCCATTTTGCGGATTTCTTACTTCCTTAGCAGGAACATCAGATATTTTAAAAGTTCCGAATCCGACTAATCTTAGATCCTCACCTTTTTTAAGCGTCTGCTTTACAACTTCCAACACAGCATCAATAGCTCTTGATGCATCAGCTTTTGTAGATTTTAATTCATCTGCAATCGCAGCAATGAATTCCGACTTATTCACAGTTTTACCCTCGTTTTATGGTTAATTAAAGTCACATGTATGACCTTATTGTAGTAAGAATTTTATGGCAAGCGATTTTTTAACTAATCCTAAAATATTTTTTCCTCTGTAAGCGGGATAACACCTCCCTTGAAAGAGATTTATGAATATATATTAACGTTGTTTTTATCAAGCATTTAAATACTCAAATGCTAAATTTTTATAATTTTGTTCAGAAGTTTTAATAAAATTAATTTCATCCTGCGTAAGCAAGCGGTGGAGCTTTGCCGGCACCCCTGTCCAAAGCTCTCCGGTATTGACCACCTTCTTCGGAGGAACTAAGCTTCCCGCTCCAACCATAGCATTAGTTTTTACCGTTACATAATCAATAACTTTTGCTCCCATACCGATAAAACTATAATCTTCAAGTCGGCATGCATGCAGTAATGCGCTATGGCCGACAGTCACCCCTTTCCCGATAATCGCAGGCCCTTCACGGCGGTTAACATGCACAATTGTCCCGTCTTGTATATTACTTCCCTCTCCTACCCTAATATAGTTTACATCACCCCTTAAAACGCAATTAAACCATATGCTAGCCTCTGCTCCTATTTCCACATCTCCGATAATAACCGCGTTTTCCGCAATGAAAGCGTTAGGAGCAATCTTAGGATATTTATCTTTATAAGGAAGTATTATAGCCATATCATTTCTTCTTAAAGGTTTTTTTAGGTTTATTAGCGTTTGCTGATATTATATCCAGAGCTTGAGGCAGATCGATTTCCATTAAATTTTTCTCTTTTACGGAAGTAAAATTTTTTCCCCTCTGAACATAAGGACCGAACTTACCGATACCTAATTTTATCTCCTCTCCAGTTTCTGGATGTTTACCTAGAATTTTCGGCAAACTGAAAAGAAATTCCGCTATTTTTAAATCTACATTTTCGGGTGAGAACATTTTCGGTAATGAAACTCTTTTTTTAAGGCTATCTTCACCAATTTGAAGATAATGCCCGTAAGGACCTTTTTTAAGAAAAATTTCTTTACCGCTCTTCTCGTCAATACCGATAACTTGAGGTGCCTCAGCCTTAATCTTTTCATCTTTACCTTCATCTCCTTCCTGCTGATTACCGGAAGCGCCTAAGTTCTGTATATAATCACATTGCGGATAATTACTGCATCCGATAAATGAACCGAAGGAACCTAGCCTTAGGTGCAAAGTCCCGTTGCTGCATTTCGGGCATTTGACTTCATCGGAAGAATCAGGAAATAAGAACCCTCTTAAATGGTTTTCTAAACTGGCCAGCACATCTTGATTTTTATATTTTAATACTTCTTCGGTCTTAGGCTTAAATTCACTCCAAAACTCTTTAAGTACCGCTTTCCAAAGTTTCTCTCCATTTGCCACGTCATCAAGGGCATTTTCCAGATTTGCCGTAAAACCATACTCTACATATTTAGCAAAATTTAATACTAAAAATGCACTTACAATCCTTCCTCTAACTTCAGGCATGAACCTTTTCTTTTCAAGCACTACATAATTTCTCTCCTGTAAAATCGAAAGAATGCTCGGATAAGTTGAAGGTCTGCCGATACCCAACTCTTCCAGCTTTTTAACTAAGCTTGCTTCGGTATATCTTGGCGGCGGTTGGGTAAAATGCTGCTCTCCGTTAAGATTTTCTAAATTTAAATCCTCACCTTGTTTTAAATTCGGTAATAAATTTGTTTTCTCCTCATCTTCATCATCTTTATCTTCCCGATAAACTTTAAGGAACCCATCAAAAGTGATTATTGAGCCGGATGCACGAAATGTACCGATCTTATCATCATCTTTAACAATAACACTTGTAACATCCAACTCCGCACTTCGCATTTGGCATGCTATCGTTCGTTTCCAAATCAGTTCATAAAGTTTATAAAAATCCGTTTCCAAATATTGCCTTATCTCACTAGGCTTTAATGTAATATTTGTCGGTCTGATCGCTTCATGAGCTTCTTGTGCATTTTTACTTTTCGTTTTATAAAAACGTGCGGCACTCGGGATATAATTTTTACCGAAACTCTTTTCAATTTCCCCCCTAATATCCGTAACTGCTTCATCAGATAAATTTACCGAATCAGTTCTCATATAGGTAATAAGCCCTTTAGCCTCACCGGCAATCTCTATCCCTTCATATAGTTTTTGCGCGACCATCGAAGTCTTTTTTGCCGAAAACCCGAACTTTCTTGCAGCTTCCTGAATTAAGGTTGATGTAGTAAACGGCGGGCTCGGGTTTCTGGTTGATTTTTTCTTCTCAATTTCGCTGATGCTATAATGCTTTTTATTTAATACATCAATTATATTATATGCTGTTTCCTTGTTCTCAATAGTTAGCTTTTCTAACTTCTCACCTTTATATTCTACAAGGGTTGCCGGAAAAGTTTCGTTTTTTTTATTTCCAAACTCAGCTTCAATCGACCAATACTCTTGAGTTTTAAAACGTTCAACCTCTTCTTCCCTTTCAACTATTAACCTAAGCGCGACCGATTGAACTCTGCCGGCTGAACGACTACCGGGTAATTTTCTCCATAGTACGGGAGAAAGAGTGAACCCTACCAAATAATCCAACGCTAGCCTTGCTTGTTGAGCATCAACCAAGCTCATATCAATATCACGAGGATTAGAAACCGCATCTAAAACAGCTTTCTTGGTAATCTCATGGAATACTACCCTTTTAACCTTGCTTGTAGGCTTCAAAGCTTTTTTCTTTTTAAGAATCTCAAGTATATGCCAAGAAATCGCTTCACCTTCTCGATCAGGATCAGTAGCTAAGTAGACGGTATCTACGTCTTTTACCTTTTTCACTATTGCTTCGACATGCTTTGCTGATCTGCTCATCACTTCATAGTGCATGGCGAATTCTTTATCCGGATCGACTGAGCCGGATTCCGAAGGAAGCGAGCGTACATGACCGTAAGAAGAGAGTACACTGAAATCTTTGCCTAAATATTTACCTAAAGTCTTGGCTTTAGCCGGTGATTCTACTATTAATAAATCCATATGTTTTTATTGAACTTACATGTTGAAAATTGCATAATACAAAAAATGCCATAACATGTTTTATTCAATACTCCTATGCTAAAAATTTTTTTAAGAACAATATTAAAAGCCCTACTTTTTGTATTGTTAATCATTTTGGTTTTCATTTCTACTAAAAATATTGAACCAAATCCACAAATAAAAGAAATAGAAATTAATAATCAACCGAAATGAATAATAACCTACAACCTTTTACTTATATAGAAAATTTTCTTGAGATGCTTTCGGCCGAAAGAAATGCTTCTAAAAACACAATTCTTTCTTATAAAACGGATTTAATTTATTTTATAAGATTTTTAGAAACGACCGGTTGCTCACTCTTTAGCTGTGATCCTAAAATATTAAATAGATATATTATTTCTTTAAGCGAAAAACATTTGGCAAGTAAAACCGTCAGGCGTAAAATTTCAGCACTAAGGCAGTTTTTTCAATTTCTGGTAGAAGAAAAGCTTATTACACAAAATATTACTCTTGATCTGGAAATGCCGAAAAAAGATCACAGTTTGCCTAAAGCTTTGAGCCAGGAGGATATGACGATACTAATCAATACTTCTTGCCTCGATACTTCGGCGGAAGGCTTGAGGCTAAATGCCATGCTTGAAATTTTATATTCTACGGGACTTAGAATTACTGAACTGGTTAGCTTAAAAATGCAGTCTTTGCAAAAAAGCTCAGCCGGAATCGAGCAGTTTATGATTATTAAAGGTAAAGGCGGTAAAGAAAGACTGGTTATTTTAAACGATCAAGCTGTAGAAGCATTAAATAAATATCTCAAAATAAGACTTAGTATTTTTAAAAAAAATGTTAGTACTGATTGGCTTTTCCCTTCTCTGGAAAAGAGCGGCAAAGTAAGCCATATTACCCGGCAAAGATTCGGACAACTTTTAAAAGAACTTGCCGTTAATTCAGGCGTTGATCCGAAAAAACTTTCACCGCATAAAATCAGGCATTCATTTGCCAGTCATTTATTGGAAAACGGGGCTAACTTAAGAGTGGTACAGGAACTACTCGGGCATTCCGATATTTCCTCCACACAAATTTATACGAAAGTACTAAGTGAAGCTGCTAAAAAACTAATTTTTGAAAACCATCCTTTAAGCAAAGAATAAATAATAATGATTTATTATTTTCAAACCTAAGTTTTTGATATTTACATAATTAATTAAATAGCATAATCTTAAATAGTAATCTTTATTAAGGGGAACCTATGAACAAATTTTCAACCATTTTAAGTGGTTTAGTAGTATCTTTCATTGCAAGCAGTGCATTAGCGGATTCTTCAAGCGCAAGCACAGCACCAGATGTAAGCAGCAAGCCGATGGCATCAACAGAGCAAAGCGAAAGCAGTCCTGCTTCCGATAAAAGTGATGCTTCAAAAAGCGATGCTTCCTCCGGTGAAAATAGTAGCAAAAGCTCAATGAGTACTAAAGAAAAGAAAAAACATAATAAAAAGAAACATGAGCATGATAAACATGAACATGAGGAAAAAAAGTAAAATTTAATCCAGGTTAAATTTTATTATAAGATGCTTTTAACAATTTATGTTTTAAGCATCTTTTTTTATATAGTAAGTTAAGTTGAATATCCTACAAGAGAGCATAGTTGAACTATAAAAATTAAACTAAGTTTTCGTATAAATGACTATGCCATTTATAAAGCTTACGCGCCATAAATGGTGGCTAGGCGCGTGCTTCTTACTATTCTTCTTATATTTGAATAAGAGCGCTAGATATTCAACTAAATTTACTATAAGGTTTATTCTTCGATTTGATTTATTTTGATCTGTCCTTCCCTAATAACCTCATAATCTCTATCATTAATTTTAACAATCGTTGAAGGTAAATGCTTACTTTTCCCTTCTACTATTACGACTCTTTCATCAAAAACTTTTAATGCTTCAGCGGAATCTTTAACCGGAGCATGTCCGGAAATATTTGCACTGGTTGCAACAATAGGTTTACCAAGTTCCTTAATTATTTTTTGCAGGTGCATAGCATCCGGTATCCTTACTGCTAAGCTTTTACCGTTATTATAAACATTTTCAGCAATCAAATTTTGATTGTTTTTAATCGGAAGCACCAAGGTCAAAGCTCCCGGCCAAAATCTTTCAGCTAACATTAATGCTAAGTTATTTAGCTCACAAACTTGTCGGATTTGCTCAATATTTGCAAAAAATACCGGTAAAGATTTCTCTTTTTCTCTCACTTTATATTCAAATATTTTTCTAACTGACTCAACATTACTTGCATCACAACTTAAAGCAAATAAAGTATCAGTCGGCAATACGATAATCTCGCCTCTTTTAAAGCACTCGGTTATACAGTGCAAATTATCATTAATTGATTTTATAAGCATTGGTATGGTAAAAAATTTTTGGAATTATAATCTATCTAATCCGCCCGGTAGTTTTTATAAGCTAATTAAATCTTTTTACTTGTTTTAAACTTATCCAGGAATATCTTTAGTTAATTGCTTTTTATCTTTTATAGATTTTGCCGATGATGAAGGTTTATAAATAAATAGCTTCCCGCAGTAAGGGCAACTAATTTGATTATTTTCTAATATTTCCAAATAAACTTTCGGATGACCTAAAGCACCGTTGCCGCCATCACAGCTTACCTTTCTTTCATTCACAACAACTTTACCTTCCGTCATATTTTACCCGCACAAGATCATTAATATGTTTAAATAATATTAGTACTTTAAATAAATTTAAAGCAAAATCCAATTTCTTATGTTTTAAAGAATACATCCCCGGCCGGAATAGATTTTATCCCGCCTCCTGTAACTAAAAGTAAATTACCTTCATCCCCGATGCCGATAAAAATTCCTTCAATAGTTTTATCGGCAAGGTTTACGGTTAAAGTGGAGTTTATCCCTTTGGCTTGGCTTAACCATTTATTTTTAATCGGTGAAAACCCGCTGTCCTGCCATATATTATAAATATCAACAAAATTTCTTAATATATCTTCAACCAGCATATCATAGTCATAACCTATTTTATAGGCTTCTAAGCTGGTTGCATTATATTTTGTTAAATGTGCTGAATCTTTTAAATTTACCCCTATCCCGACTAATACAAAATTATGTTTTACTTTTTCCAGAAGTATTCCGCATATTTTTCGGTTATCGAACAATACATCATTTACCCATTTGAATTGCACATTTAAGTGCGGAGATAAGTTTTTAATACTTTTAGCAACGGCAAGAGCTGCTATATAGCATATTTGTCCCAAACGCTCAGCTTCAATTTCAGGCTTTAAAATCATGGTTAAAGCTATATCCGATTTACTCCCCTCCCATAATTTATCCGACTTTCCGTGAGCTTTAGTTTGCTCTTCAGCTAATACAACATATCCTTGATGCGCTTCCCCTGAATCTATTAACCTTTTAGCTTCTTCTTGAGTGCTGTCTAAAGCTTGATATTTTTTTATTAGCCAATTGTCTAACTTACCCATGGACGCCAATCTAATAATACTTTTACTACTTCCTCGGCAATAATAACTATAGGAGCCGGGGAAATAAAATACAATAGGTTAAACACTACTGCTAAAGCCCCAATAACTTTTAAAGTAAGGGGGAAGAAACCTTGTACCGAATTTTTCGTTTCATCAAAATACATAATTTTAACAATTCTTAAATAGTAAAATGCAGAAATAACACTTGCAATAACCGCCGCAACCGAATAAATATACATCCCTTCTTTAATTGCCGCCAAGAGTACATAAAATTTAGCAAAAAATCCGGCAAGCGGAGGTATACCCGCAAGGGAAAACATCAATACTGCTATTGCAAAAGCTAAGTACGGATACTTTTTAGCAATGCCTGATAAATCTGATATATTATCTTTATATTCATCATCTTTTCTTAGCATTAGAATGCAAGCGAATATTCCTAAAGTCATTGCTAAGTAAATTATAATATAAACGACAAATCCTCTTAAACCTTCAACTTGGTTAGCGGCAATACCGATTAACGCAAAACCCACGTGCGCGATTGAGCTATAAGCCAGCATCCTCTTTATACTTTTTTGCATTATAGCACCGAAGCTTCCGATAAACATAGAGGCTATTGAGACAAATATAATAATTTGATCAAATTTATATAATCCTAATAATAAATTATACGGGTCAGATAAGAGACGTGCAAATAATGCAAGCATTGCCACTTTCGGGAGAGCAGCAAAAAACGCAGTCACTATAGTCGGTGAGCCTTGATAAACATCCGGCGCCCACATATGAAACGGTGCAGCGGAAACTTTAAAACATATTGAAACTACTATAAAAATAATTCCGGTTAAAATTATAATAGGCAACATATTACCACTCTCAATACCCATGGCGGCAGCATTATAATGATAGTGCGTTATTGCTTCAAATCCTCCCGTACCGGTAAATCCGTATAGTAAAGATGCCCCGAATAAATAAAGCCCGGATGAAAGGGCGCCTAAAATAAAATATTTTAGACCGGCTTCAGCGGAAAATTCATTATTGCGGTTAAATGCAGCCATAATATAAAGCGGTAGACTCATAAGTTCCAAGCTTAAATAAAGGCTTAAAAAATTTTTAGAACTAACTAAAAACATCATGCCCGCAGTTGAAAGCATCATAAGCACCGGCATTTCAAAGCTAATATACTGATCGGTTTTCTCTAAAGAAGCTTGCATGAAAAATATAACTATTACTGCGATCAAAAGTAAAATTTTTATAAGGGAGGTGTATTCATTAACTAATAACATACCGTTAAAAAGCATAGTATCTTTAACTGTATTTGCACATACATGATAAATTGAAGCAATCATCAAAACAATTGCGCCGTAGCATACATACTTTAAAGTGTTTTTCTTTGTAAAAGCACCGAAGAGAAGAAAAAGCAATGCACCGAAGATTAAGTTTAATTCCGGCACTATAACAGAAAGGTCATACCAAATTGAATACATATTTCTCAAAGTTAATAGTTTGTATCATTTATATCATTTATAGCACTTTGGTCTACAATATCTTTCAGCACCTCAACGGAGCTTGTGATATTTTTAGTTATAACCTTAGGATAAATCCCTAAAATAATAACCAAGAACAAGAGTGGAAGAAAAGCGGCAACTTCCCTTTTATCCAAATCGGAAATCAAGGCAAGCTTTTCATTTTTTACTTCTGTGAACATTACTCTTGCATAAAGCCATAACATATACGCGGCTCCTAAAACCATTCCGGTGGCAACTAATGCACCATAAATTTTATTTGCTTCAAACACCCCAAGTAATACTAAAAACTCCCCAACAAACCCTGAGGTACCGGGGAGCGCAACGGAAGCAAGCATAAAAACCATAAACACAAGTGCAAATCTAGGCATTAAGCTAGCTAATCCACTATAAAATGCGATTTCTTTGGTGTGCATTCTATCATAAACTACTCCTACACAAAGGAACAGAGCACCTGAGACCACACCATGACTAATCATCTGAAATACCGCTCCTTCAATCCCCTGTTGCGAGAAAGCAAAAATTCCTGCAGTTACAAAGCCCATATGCGCAACCGAAGAGTAAGCAATCAACTTTTTCATATCTTCCTGCATTAATGCAACAAGTGAAGTATATATTACAGCAATAATACTTAGAATTATTACCATATCGGCAAAATAGTGAGATGCCTCGGGAAGCATAGGTAAAGAAAATCTTAAAAACCCGTATCCGCCTAATTTTAATAATACACCCGCCAATATTACTGATCCTGAAGTCGGAGCTTGTACATGTGCATCGGGAAGCCAGGTGTGAACCGGCCACATCGGAACTTTTACCGCGAAAGAAACAAACATCCCGAGCCATAACCATTTCTGCACTTCTAAAGTATAGGTAGGAAGTATATCGTATAACTCAAATATGTCGGTTGTATCGGTGTGATAATATATAAATATAAAAGAGATTAGTAAAAACACCGAACCGAAAAAAGTATAAAGAAAAAATTTAAATGCGGCATAAACTCTTTTTTCTCCACCCCAAACACCGATAATTAAAAACATAGGAATTAGAACAGCTTCAAAGAATATAAAGAACAGAAGGATATCAGCTGCACAGAAGGTGCCGATTACTAATGCTTCCAATACTAAAAAATTAATCATATACTCTTTTACGCGCTTCTTAATACTATTCCAACCGGCAAGAATACAAATTGGAAGCAAGAATGTCGTAAGCAAAACAAAAAATATTGATATCCCGTCAATACCAAGCGAATAATGAACATTATAACCATCTATCCAAGCTTTTTTCTCTACAAATTGTAAAGAAGCGTTGCTAGGGTCATATAACCCCCATACGTAAAGCGAGACTATGAACTCTATAAGTGTGGTGATAAGGGCAATAGACTTTATAAGTAATAAGGATTTTTTTTCGTTATTAGTCATAAAGATTAAAGCAGCTCCTATAAGCGGAAGCAAAATTAAAACTGTTAAAATCGGGAAACTATTCATAAACCATCAAATCCTGATAAGTGACCATGTTAATAATAATACAAGCCCTAAAAGCATTACAAGCGCATAGTGGTAAATATAACCAGTCTGCAAAAAGCTTACCACTCTTGCAAATCTATATGAAGTCAGTGCTGCTCCGTTCGGCATACTATCAACTATTTTTGCATCCGCTATCTTCCATAGTTTTAATCCGAGTAACTTGGAAGATTTTACAAACAGCACATTATACAGCTCATCAAAATACCATTTGTTAAATAAGAATTTGTGTACTGCGCTAAATGTTCTTTGAAGTCGGTTAGGCAGATCAGGTGCAAACATATAAAGAATATATGCCGCAAAAATACCGAGTATGCCTGCAAGAAGGGGTAACCACTTCACCCACGCTTCAACATGATGAGCTTTCTCTAAAGTATTATGGTGCTCAAGCCAAACGATTGAGCCGCGCCAAAATTCACCGTTCGGGCTTACTATATCGAGTGTATTATACCCGATATATCCTGCAAATACAGCGCCTACCGCCAGAATAAGTAACGGAACCGTCATAGAAAGCGGAGATTCATGCACATGAGAAATAACCTCTTTACTCGCTCTGGTTTTACCTTGAAATACTAAAATTAATAATCGCCAAGAGTAAAAAGCCGTAAGTACAGCCGCACTAATCCCAAGCCAGTAGGCAGTTTTCCCGTAAATAGATCCTGCTGCATAAGCTGATTCTAATATAATATCTTTAGAATAAAACCCTGCAAACGGATATATTCCGCCCAAAGCAAGAGAACCGATCCACATCATAACAAAGGTAAAAGGTATTAATTTCCAAATACCGCCCATTTTATTAATGTTTTGCTCATCACTCATTGCATGGATGACACTTCCCGCACTCAAGAAGAGTAATGCTTTAAAGAATCCGTGGGTAAGCAGATGAAATACGCCGGCGGCATAAGCGGAAACTCCGCTTGCAAAAAACATATAGCCGAGTTGGCTACAGGTTGAGTATGCAATAATTTTTTTAATATCCGTTTGCACTAATGCCACGGTCGCAGCAAAAATACAAGTAAATGCTCCGACTATAGTTATTACATTTAACGCAACCTCGGAATGCTCAAAAAGAGGCGAACACCTTGCAGTTAAGAATACACCGGCCGTTACCATGGTTGCAGCGTGGATAAGCGCAGAAACCGGAGTAGGCCCTTCCATAGCATCGGGCAACCATGTATGTAAGCCGAGCTGCGCAGATTTACCCATGCATCCGATAAACAATAACAAACATATTACGGTAATATTACTTACCTCACAGCCCATAAAGGGAATCGTCTGATTTAACTTTCCCGGAATCTGCGAAAATATTTGCGAAAATTCCACACTTCCGAAGGTCAGATAAATTAAAAATATTCCGAGTGCAAAACCTAAGTCCCCTACTCTATTTACCAGGAAAGCTTTCATTGCTGCTGAGCTTGCGCTCTCACGCTTATACCAAAACCCGATTAAAAGATAAGAACTTAACCCTACTCCTTCCCATCCGAAAAAAAGCTGCACCAGGTTATCGGCACAAACTAACATAATCATACAGAAAGTGAATAAAGAAAGGTATGCCATAAATCTCGGCTTATGTGCATCATGACTCATATATCCGATCGAGTAGATATGTACCAGAGCGGAAACTGAAGTAATTAATAAGAGCATCATTGAAGTCAGCACATCTATATATATAGACCAGTCGACTATAAAATCACCACTTCTAATCCATTCCAGAAGCTTAATATGGACTATCGCCCCATCTAAAGCCACTGATTTGAAAAGCACCCCTGCACATAAAGCTGAAATAATTACTCCGCTACAGGTAATTGCCTGTGCTGAATAATCGCTTATTATACGCGTATTAAACCCGACAACGGCAGCTGCAACGAGAGGAGAAAAAACTAATAGTATCGCATATAATTCTAAGCTCATAACCCCTACCCTTTCATCGCTTTAACTGATTCAACGTCAACGTCACCTTTATTCCTAAAGTAAACGACCAGTATTGCAAGCCCGATCGCCGCTTCCGCCGCTGCCACGGTAAGTATAAATATGGTAAAAATCTGTCCGTAATAATCATTAAGCACGACCGAAAAGGTCACGAAGTTAATATTAACCGCCAGCAGCATAAGCTCAATTGACATTAAAATAGCGATAATACTTTTGCGATTGATGAATATCCCGCACACTCCTATAACAAATAAAATTGTTGATAAGGTTAAATAATGATTTAAACTGATATTTCCGAATAACATTGTCTTCATTAAATATCCACTCCTTCTCCGACTTTTACGTTTACAAGTTTAACCGTATCTTCTTTTTTCCTGGTTATTTGCGTATGTATGTTTTGCCGTCTTACTCTCTTTTCATGTCTTACGGTAAGCACGATTGCACCGATCATTGCTACAAGTAAAATCAAACCCGAGACCTGAAAAGCAAAGAAATATTCCGTGTATATTCTAAACCCCAAAGCTTGCGTATTATGAATGTTAGGATCTAAAAGGTGGAGAGAGTTAAGTTTAATATTCTCGGACGCATTGATAGCATAAAAAAGCTCGACAAAAATAATTATCCCGAGCACCATAACAAGCGGCATAGTTTTAAGAAACCCTTGCTTAAGAACTGCAAAATCAACATCAAGCATCATGATAACGAATAAGAAAAGCACCATAACCGCACCTACATAAACTATAACCAAGGTCATTGCTATATACTCCGCACCGATTAATATAAATAATCCGGCTGCATTAAAAAATGCAAAAATTAAAAACAACACTGCATGTACCGGGTTTTTAACACTAACCACCATCAGCGCAGAAAGCACAATCAATATGGCAAAAGAATAAAATACTAGCTCTTGCATTATCCGTTTATAAAAATATTTGATATGATATAGATAATGCCCAAAAGATTTATATGCAAGAAATTTTATATGTAGCTGCTATTTTAGCTTATAATATATATTGTCTTTTCTATTTCACGTCATGCGTTGACTTACCACTATGTTTAATATTTTTTTGCTATTAGTACAAACTTAATATATTTAACTTTTTATATTTAAGATGTTCTAATATATCCTAGCTTCTAATATGTATTTCGAGAATTAGTATTATGGGAACAGACAAATACGAATATAGATCTAGTGACCTAAGAGCAAATTTACTTGCTGAACTTTAGCTATTATAAAATTAATTATATAATAAAATTGCGACTCCCATAATAAAATTTTAACATATTTAGTGTATAGTCCATCTATAAACACATAATCTCCCATTTGTATAATGCCAAGTAACAGCTTAAAGAATAATAATCCTAAAACCCCTCGCGATACTTTACCATACAACAATGCATTCGGATTTTACATACCCGAAACCGAAATTAATAAAATTTACAATATACTTGCACTTAAAGTAGCAAAATACATATTATTAATCCCTTATGGAATAGCACGCTTTACAAACCACGATACTATTGCTTTAATAATGGGAGCCGGTCATATTGCATTAGATTATACGGGAAATTATTACCGCTTTAAATATTCAATGGAGACTTTAAATAGCTACCTGAAATATTTCAGTACATATGAAGAATATATAGAGCCTAAAATAGCCGTGCTCGTTTCATTATTTTATAAACCGTATGATATAGCTGAAAATCTCACATATTCGTTATCTTCATTTACTTATAACAAGATATTGGAGCCTATTACGGATCAGGTTTATCCACTTATATCTTATAAATATATGAAGCCTTGTTTTAAACCGGATATTAACAAAGATAAAATTCAACAGGGTTTCTATTTTAAATATTATAGAGAGGAAGACCCTAAGGGATTTAAAGAAATAAATATAAAATTTTTACCTTATCCTTTAAAATTGTGCCTTGATCAAGAAGCTTATGAAATATGGGAAGAAATATTTAATACTAATGAAGTAGTATTAGATTTAGTAGAATCGCACTTTGGGCTTGCCTTTGATTATGAATACAGCACAAATTTTCCTCACATTATCCCTCAAACTTCAAATTCAGGCTTATATTTTTATAAATGCCCATATGATACAAAAGAAATAAGCCGACTTATAAATGAGAAACCATATAAGTATCCTAACCAGGAAGTTAAATATGCAGTTACAAATGAAGCACATGAAGAATGCTTTGCCAACCTACCGAAAACGATATTTGAAGCAATGGCGGCAATTATTCAAGAATAAAAACCCTTTAAAATTTATTTAAAGGGTTTTTACTAGAATCGTAAATTAAAAACTTGAGCCGGCGGGATCAATTTCTTTCAACTCACCTTTTTCAATTTCAAATATGGAAAGCTTTCTTTCATTGCTACCGTCTTTTTTAAATCTGAAAATACCGGAAGCACCTTGAAACCCGCCATCATCCAGCAAAGCTTCTAAAATATCATCTTTAGTTGATAATACCGCAAGTAATGCCGTTGCATCATAAGCAAGAGCCGATATCTTAAATGGTTCTATGTTATTATTATCATAGAATCGTTGTTCGAAATTTTTTAAGTGTAAATTCGGAGCAGCTGCAACCCAAGCACCGTTTAAATGTTTTGCCGAAACCAGTTTTTTATTATCCCATTGCGGGGATCCGAGGAATTTTAATTTAATTTTATTTTCTTCTGCCCAAGCATACATATCTTTTGTAATTTCATAGGTAAATTCTCCGCCCTCAGGCATTAGAAGCGCAAAGCTTTTTGTATTAGTTCCTTCAACTGCCGCTTGTTTTAATATAGCGGCTTTAATAATGGTTAAAGCATTTTGAGCATTCGTTAAGGCGGAATCATGAGAATGAATATATCTAGCTATATCTATAACTTGATAATTACCTCCTTCCGCATTGTTTTTAAGAATGTTTTCAACATACAAGCCATATCTGTTCTCAGGCAACAACCCGAAGAGTTTATTGTATCCTTGCAGTGCCGCATAGTTTACAACTCTGTTAATAACTTGATCAGGCATTATCCCGATTAAAAATAATCCCTCATTATTTAATAAACTGATATCATTTGAAAAGGAAATAAGCGGGATTTGATGCTTATAAGCATAACCGTAAATTACTTTGGTATGATGGGAAAATATAGGCCCTATAATAATATTATATTTTTTTTCATCTAATAAATTTAAAATTTCTTCCGGATGGGCTATATTGCTTCCGATATCGATCGGGTTAATATTAACTCGCCTTACTTTTAATTCATGAAGAGCAAGCCGGGTAGCTTGCAGCATATTATTACCTATCTCGGCATGCTCACCTGAGAGCGGCAGGAGAAGAGCAACCTCCAATCTTCGTTGGTTTTCCGAAACATTTTTCTCCGGGAGGGGTTGAAGTTCAATTTGTTTATTATCAACATTATTGCCAGCACAACCGGTTAGTGTTAATAAAGATAAAACTATAAAAATTTTCTTCAACATAAATAATAATTGTAAATTAATGTACGAGCATAAGATAAATAAAAAAAATGAATTTTCAAGCATATCTAACGCTTTGTTTATAATTGCTACACCGATAGGCAATCTTGAGGATATTACTTTAAGAGCTTTAGATACTTTAAAAAAAGTTAATGTTATATTATGTGAAGATACCAGAGTTACGCAAAAGCTGCTTTCCGCTTATCAAATTAACACTAAATGCTTCCAATTTGATGACCATGCTTCGGATAATAAAATCGAGAAGTGCCTTACCCTAATTGAACAAGGCCAATCAATCGCTCTGGTTTCCGATGCAGGCACTCCCGTTCTTTCCGATCCCGGCTGTAAGCTCGTTAATAAAGCGATGGAACGCGGTATAAAAGTGGAATCTCTGCCTGGAGCATGTTCATTGATTAATGCCTTAGTTTTAAGCGGGTTCAAAAGTTTAAAATTTTCTTTTTTAGGATTTTTACCGCATGAAAAGGCTGCCAAAGAAAAAACTTTGGCAGGATATAAAAAATTTGAAACTACTTTAATCTTTTTTGAAAGTCCCAGACGATTGCTTGATACCTTGAAAGCTGCAAGTCAAATATTCCCTACCTCACAAGTATGCGTAGCACGGGAAATGACCAAAAGGTTTGAAGAGATTACCAGAGGTAATTTCACCTCTCTGATTAATCATTATGCCTTAAAAGATGAAATAAGAGGAGAAATAGTAGTATTAATAGAAACTGAAGCCGATAAAGCAATAGATGAGCAACATATTAAAGATTTATTAAAATCACTCTTACAACAGAAAACCAGCTTAAAAGATGCCGTTGCAGAAATTTCAAACTCTTACGGCGTTACAAAAAATAAAGTATATGACCTAGCCTTATCAGTTAGAAATGAACTATAAACTTAAGTATATGGTTCATTATTTACTAATTTAGCTTGATATACCTATTCACTAAAATCATGAGTAATATGTTCAGCTAAATTTATATATTCCTCATAAACCTGTTCCCAGATTTGCTTGTCTTTAATTTCAGGCACCGGTATCCGGTAGCTGTAAAATAATTTTACTTCCTCATATGACAGCTCGAATATTTTATCCTTAATTAAACTTGAATCCTTTTTATATTGAGGGAATAAATTAATGAATTGTTTTAAAGATGATTCATAATTTTTATTACAATCTACGGATTGGTTAGTTTTAGTTAAAGTGCATAAATTAGATTGTTTTTTAGCTTCTACTAAATTTGCAAATATTTTTACCTTCGCCATCTCAACAATATTATGAAATGAATTAGCATATTGCGCAACATCGTCTTGTACTGCTTTTATATTATCGGATGAGGAATTAAAATAAAATTTGTAATAATTATTTATGGTATTATAAGTATTATCTACAAAAACCGCGGAGTATTGCTTCAGATTCCACCAATCGCTATGATCAAGCAGATCTCTTAAATTAGGAGCTTTTTCTAAATTAAAGCTATTATTATTTTCTAAATAGCTCTGCTTTTCCAATACCTCCAATTTCTCATAAATCTTATGCATTTTTTCCGCATGTTTCATGAACTTGAGCTTGGAAACAAACTCCCTATCTTTTTCATCCAGCATATTAAGATCAAGTTTTTCCAAATATTCTATGTCGTTTAACTTTTTATTAAGTTCGGCGGAATCGGAAATCATATCTTTAAATAGCAACTTAATATGATACTCAGTACTTTCCTCGGTAAGAACCCGGGAGCTCTTTAAGTTTTCATATTGATGTTTAATACCAAGAAGTTCTTTTACCTTATATAATAATGATTTCTGTTCAATATATTCATTGCCGCTTCGATCAACTTTAATTCCGAAGAACTCTTTAGCTTCTTCAATCAAGTTGATATTAATACTTGAAAACTCCGTTTCATATTCATCTATAATTTTCCTGCCTTGCTTATCAATAAACTCCATTATCGCCGGTGATATTTTTTCCAGGGCATCAGAAAGGAATACGGCAAATTTCTCATCAATAATTTTGATATATTTATTCGGAAGATTTTTTAATAATTCCGCCTGGTACTCAAAAACTTCTTTCATAATTTTTTCTAGAGTTTGATGAAGTTTTTCAGGATCTAAACTTTCATCGATAGGCAAATAATAATACAACCTATCAATCGCTTCCAGCTTAAATGCTCTCAGTTCATTGCTTATATCCTGCTTAAGGGCTTCTTCGATTTGATTCAATTGCTTATCTATAATTACCCCCGTCATTTCGGAAGATAATTCATTAATTTTTAATATAATGCTAGCTTTTGCATTACTTGCTGAAGCTTCAATATTTTTTTCAATAATACTAATTTGCTCCCGAGTTCCTTCTTCAAATATATTTATGTGGTTTTTTATTTTTGCTTTTATTTTATCAGCAAAATTAAACTTTAAAATCGGAGAGATATGCTTTGCTTCATAGGCATCAAAATCATTAATTATTTCAGTGCTTTTCTTACCTAGCATAACAGGTTGGAACTTAAAAGTTTTCGAGAAAGCGGCCAGTTTATCATGATTTAGCTTTATAGTAAGAGCATATTCTCGGCCGGTATTAATAAAGCCCTGCTTAGTTATGAGGTTATTTAATTTTTCAAAGCTTTTTTCTTTAATGGTATCTAACTCTTTCATCAAAGCCAAATCTATATTTCCGCTTATCTTTTTACTCCATGGTATCCCTTTGCTGAATTTTTTACCTGAAAACAGTTCTGCGGATGCTTCTCCGGTAAGGATCCCTTTAAGTATAGCTAATCCTGTATTAATACTATCTCCGATAGTATTAAACGGGTAAAAAACGCTATTAAAAAATGGTGATCCCTCCCCTTGTTCTCCAAATAGCTTATCTTGAATTCGTTCTCCATAAGTAAAAAAATCATAATTACTATATTTATTACTTATCTCTTCTATTCGCTTTTGAAATAAAACTTCATTAACATTTTTTTCTAAGTTCAGCTTATTTTTTTTCAATATACCGACTACTTTTTTGAATATCTCCTCACTTTTAAATTTAGTGCTCCATGAGCTCAGCTGCTTGATAAGCTCTTCTTTCTCCTTAAGTTCCTTTTCAAGAATATTGCTTTTCATATTTTGATTATCATTTTGTTTTGCCGGAAGCTTATTTATTTTTTCTATGATTTTCTCTTTAAGCTTAGTTTCCGAATCGATAAGTTGATTAACATATTTCTGATTGGTAAGCTTTTCAGCTATAGAGTTATTTTTTTCAAGTTTCACTTCGAATATATAGCCTTTAACTAAAGTCAGTATATTATCTTCATTTCCGATTCCCTTGGTATCAAAGCGGTTATTCAATTCTTTATAGACATCTTTTGTAATCTCATCTATTTCGCTTTCTCTACTTATTATCTCCTGCTCTATCAACTCTTTTGCCTGCTTCACATTTTTTATTTTATTTTCAGGGTTTATAAACTCACTTTTTAATTTGCTTTCCACCTCTTCTTTAAAGTTTTTAATAACTTTTTTTATTTCCTCTGAGTGAAAGGAAGACTCATTTTTATTTTTCATTGAATTATAAGATATTTCTCTTAGAAGTTGCCCTTGTTTATCCGGGTCAACCGCATTTAATACTCCTATCGCTTCCGCGGTCAGTGATTGCAGATCTTTTTTTCTTAAATCCGCTGTTGCAATAAGCTTATTAAGCTCTATCTCGAAGTTTAACGACGGTAGACTCTCTTTGGCATTTGCCTCGGTTAATTTATTAATTTCTTTTATTTGAAAAGAATTGAAACTATTTGTTTTTAAAAAATCATTCAGTTTATTTTCCCAGTGTATAACTTCAACAAGTTGCTTGTTGGAATCTTTAATTAGCGAATTAATTAAATTTTCTACTACTTTTAATCCCTTGTTATGCGCCTGATTTAATAAGTCAGCTAATCCGGTTTCCAAAACATCAAGTTTTTCAAAATGTAGAATACCTTCTTTTATTATATTACTAAAATTACCTGTTATGGATTTTAATACATCTTCTTCTTTGCTATCCGTCAGATTTAAAAATTGCTTTAAGCCTTCAATCTCCTTAGCTTTGCCCTCTTTTTGTTTATTCAGGTTATTTAATTTTTCTTTCCACTCTTCGAGGCTGCTTAATTTATATTTGTTGAAAGTATTGTTTTTCAAAGAGGAAGCGGCATATCTACTAACTATGTCTAAAAACTTAGGATCAAGCATTAAGCTCAATACTTTAAAATCTTGCATTGCTTCATGATTATTATATTTTCCTTCCCCCAGCGCTTGAAAGTTAAAATTTTCTATTTGGAATATCTGCTTGGCTTTATCGGGGCTTACCCCCATATCCTGCAGCATTTTCATAGCAAGAGCTTGATTCACCGAAGAGACTTCAGGTAAAACGTCCATTTTCACCTTATCAGCCGATGAAACGCGCTTTGATTCGTTAATTACAAAGTTAAGTTCATTTAAAAGATTTTTTATATTTTCCTGATATTTTTTGACTATCAATTTATCCATAAAATCCCGTTTATTAAACATATACCTATAATATATTTAATAATAACATATATTTAGTAAATAATAATTAATAAATGAGATATTAATGAAAAATACCATGAGTTAAATTTATAGTATAGTTTAATGTATCATCAATTAAATAATTCGTTTGGTCTATTTTTTCAGCTAGGTACTCAAGGCTCTCCTCCGCTAAATATAAGGCACCGCTTGTAGTATAGCTTAATAGACCTAAAACGGAAATTATTGCCACATTTTTGACCTCAGGGGCTCTTATTACTTTCCCGTCTTGCAACTGGTTTTGACTGTTAATGCAAATAGCCCCGTAAGTTAACGCTATCCCATTTATTATATAGCCTATATTCACTATTTTATTTGAAAAAAAAGCTAACCAGCTTGCACTATTCTTGAGTGAAGTACTCGCTGATACAAAGATCTTCATACTGATATTTATATCTAATATTATTATAATATTAATATATTATAAAATTATTATTTATCAATTTAATATTTATTTTACTCTTAAGGGAAATAGGTGTAAAAAACAACTATTATATCCTCGTCCACGTTAAAACTCCTTTAAAATCACTTTTCTCAAAACTTATAAATAAGCTAAAAATCTATAAGTTAGTTCAAATAAATTTCGGGAGTAAAAAATGGAAAAAGATACAAAAGACGGAAGAGTTGAAGGCGGGAAGAAAGCAAGCGAGGGTGGTAGGGGTGATCCCGAAAAAGCAAGCCCTGTTGCAGTTGAGCGTTATCTAAAAGGGATTCGTTATCCTGCCGGCAAAGCGGATCTTGAAAAAACAGCTAAGAAAAACAGGGCTCCCTCGGATGTATTAAGTGTTTTAAGCCGCTTTGATGATAAAGAATATAAAAGCCCGATTGATATTGCAAAAGAAGTCGGCAACGTTGAATAAAAAATAGTTTAGCTAAATTATTTTGACTAAATTTTTTATTAAAGCTTGCATAATTGAAAACAATAGAGTATATTATCTTTTCAATAATATTTGACGCGGGGTGGAGCAGCCCGGTAGCTCGTCAGGCTCATAACCTGAAGGTCGTTGGTTCAAATCCAGCCCCCGCAACCAAGTATTTTCCAGTGTTTCAGCTTTTTTAACTTGGTGCTACTTTATAAAAATTATTATGTATTTCTAAATTTAAACTAGGCTTGTATTAATGGTTATTTTCTCTTAGTGAAGTTCCCCCTGTTGTGTAGACAAAAGTTGCCTATGTCTATTGTTATAATAAAGGTTTTCAAACTCATTAGGAGATAAATATCCTAAAGAAGAATGTCGACGTTTATTGTTATACCGGCACTCAATATACTCGAATATACCGGTTTTAGCATCATGTAAATTATAGAATTTACAATTTATTTCAGTTTTTAAAGTACTAAAGAAGCTCTCTACAACTGCATTATCATAACAATTACCTTTAGCACTCATACTACAGCAGAAGTGCCCCCCAAAAAGTGGAACAGTTGAGGGAGGAGGATTTAGGATATAAATTAAACTGAAACATAAGAGGTAATTTATGACTAAATCAAATATAAAGAAGAAACCCCATACAGCAGCATATAAATTCAAGGTAGCGCTAGCAGCCTTGAAAGGAGATAAGACGATAAGCCAGCTTTGCCAAGAAT
>JACGYV010000006.1 GCA_014116815.1 Holosporaceae bacterium 'Namur' | reverse complement strand
AGTCTACAACTGAAAAATCAGATAATAAGAATAGTAAGAAACACGCGCCCCACAGCAATTTATAGCGCGTTCGCTGATAAATGAAAACTTAGTATAATTTTTTATAGTTCAACTATGCTCCATGTATGTAGGATATTCCACTTAATACAGTATATAAAAAGGTTATAAGCAAATAATTCATATAAAATAATTAGTTATTTCATATTAAAATATGTTTATGACTGTAGAATTTTACATTGGTCTTGGTAGGCTTTATTTTATATATAGTTGCAAGTTTGCATTACAGAGGTTTATCAAAAGCGTTATGTACCAAATATTTCTTACCTAGGACACTATGTCGTACGGTTTCAGTGAAAGACAAACAAAGGCTTTAAACAAATAAATTTACTTTATTGATTATTACCTATGTTAATATGTTATTATATTAATTAATGTTTTAATAATTAAAGTTAATATAATTTGTTTATTTTATATTATAAATAGTTATTTTTTATATAAAATAGTATATAAGTCAATTTAATATAATAAAAAATACTGTATAATACTTTATAACTTCAATTTAATTAGGATATATTATGTTACATAAAAAATTACCTTTTTTAACAAATCAAGAGTTTCCAGCAAAAATAGATAAAGCCGTACAATCAGCATTAAAGAGATGTGGCGAGCAGCTAAATGTAGATGCTGCTACAGCTTTGGATAATATGGATATAGAAAATATTTTGGGTCATGAAACATATGATGCTATGTCTTTCTATATGAGGAGCAAAGGAATTAAAATTAATATTACCTATAGTGATGCAATATCATTTATTCATAATCCTGATGAGTTCAAAGAAATTAAGGCCGATAACTCTGAGCTAATAAAATCCTGCAAGCGGCAGAAATATGCTTTAGAAGATTTTACTCAATGTGTAAATATTTATAGCAATAAAATAATTGAAATTGCGTCAAATAAGCATAATGAGTCACCAACCGTCTTACAAGAAGTTTTAAGTGTAATAAAAGAGCATTCAGCTACGTCTATATTCTTAGGATTAGGAGCAGCAGTATGTATAGTAGGGGTATCATTAGGCTTAGCCGGTGTAACATTATCTGGTAGCGTACTTTTTGCTACTCTAGCAAGTGCGGCATTAAGAGAAGTGATTTGCGATAATACTCAAGAAGAAAAAGTAGCTAAATGTTTTATATCAGATATTAAAGAAATAACTGATAAATTTATCAGAAATGCTTCATTTAATGATAGAACTCCGGCATATGAAAGATCTTAAATAAAGATAAAACTCTAATAGATTTTAATATAGTATAAGTAAGTTTCGGGGGAAAATTCCTTGAGCTTACTTATAGAATACATGAGCACTTACAAAACCCAAAAAATTTGACTAATATTAAATAATTACATTAAAAGCCGTTAAGCTCTTCAAGCGGCCATCTCGAGCGAGGTTCAAAATTGAGGGAGTCAACCATGCCCAGCTTAAATCTTTCAACCCCTACCCAGGCAATCATCGCGGCATTATCCGTGCATAAATGAACGGGTGGAGCATATAAATTGAAATTGTACCGTTCTAAAACTACTTGTAATTTTCCTCTAATATATAAGTTAGCTGCAACACCGCCGGCAATTACAAAATTATTGGAATAAGGATGGCTTTCTCTAAAGATTTTTATGGCATTTTCCGCTTTTTTACAAAGAATCTCAGCCACCGTGTGCTGAAATGAAGCGCAAACATCAGCTTTATTTATATTATCCGTTTGATCGATAGTTCGCTTAACAGCTGTCTTTAAGCCGGCAAAGGAAAAATCACAATTATTTTGATTAAGTAAAGGTTTAGGGAAGTTAAAAGCATTAGGGTTACCGAGCTTAGCCAATTTTTCAATTTCTACCCCTCCCGGATAACCGAGCCCCAGCATCTTTGCTACTTTATCAAAAGCTTCGCCAACTGCATCATCTAAAGTTGCACCTAATCTCTTGTATTTACCTACCCCTAAAACTTCCAATATCTGACAATGCCCACCGGAAACCAGCAGCATAAGGTAAGGGAACTCAATATCGGAGGTAAGCCTAACCGTTAAGGCGTGCCCTTCCAGGTGGTTTACCGCAATAAACGGTTTTTTAGCTACGCTTGCTAGAGCTTTTGCCGTCATCACTCCGACCAGTACACCCCCGATAAGCCCCGGGCCTGCGGTTACCGCAAAAGCATCGATATTTTTAAGTGAAATAGCCGCATTAATAAGAGCTTTTTGTACTAGATTGATGATCTGCTCTATATGGCTTCTTGCAGCAATTTCCGGAACTACACCGCCGAACGGCTGGTGCTCTTCAAGTTGAGAGAGTGTAAACAGAGATAAAATCTCTTTATTATGGTTTACTATTGCAACCGAAGTTTCATCACAGCTGCTTTCAATCCCGAGTAGTACTAACATTGCCTTAATTTATTAATTGCAGCTTCTAAGCTTATCTCCTCTTTCTCTCCGGTTTTACGGTTTTTAAGCTCGACTACAGCATTACTTATCCCTCTGGGGCCTACAACTAACTGCCAAGGTAAGCCGATTAAATCCATTTTAGCAAATTTTGCACCTGCCGAATCCGAGGTATCATCATATAACACGTTAGGAATTGCATTAATTACCTGCATACACGCTGCATTGCATTTTTCGTCTTCCGCTTTAAGGTTGATCATCCCTAAGCTAAAAGGTGCAACACTTGCCGGCCAAATAATGCCTTTCTCATCATGAGAAGCTTCAATAATTGCAGCAATTAACCTTGATACTCCGATTCCGTAACAACCCATATGCGGATAGATCAGCTGCCCGTCTTTATCCTGTAAGGTTACTTCTAAAGATTTACTGTATTTTTGACCCAAATAAAATACATGCCCGACTTCAATCCCTTTTTTAACTAATAAGTTTTCTTCACTAACTTTACATTCTTCCGGGTTATGTTTATCTTTATCAGCTGTATAGTATTTAGAAAATAATTCTAAATCAAAATTGTTATTAAGGTGCTTTTCCAGCTCTCTATCGTAATAAATCGTGCTTTCACCGGTTTCGGATAAAATATGAAATTCATGGCTATAGTCACCGCCTATTGAGCCGCTGTCGGCAGTAACGGGGATAGCCTTTAACCCTAATCGGTTAAATATATTTATATAGGTTTGCATCATAGTTTTATAGGTTTTAAGTGCGGATGCTTTATCAGTATCAAAAGAATAAGCATCTTTCATGAGAAATTCTCTTCCGCGCATTAGCCCGAAGCGCGGCCTAATTTCATCTCTGAATTTCCAGCTTATCTGATATAAGTTTTTCGGCAAATCCCGGTAGGATTGTGTATTATTATTAAACAATTCGGAGATCACCTCTTCGGCGGTGGGTGCAAATAATAGCTGATTACCGTGACGATCCTGCATTTTAAGCATTTCTTCGCTTAAATCATCGGTTCCGCCGAACCTGCCGGATTTTTTCCATAACTCTGCCGGTTGAATGCAAGGCATTAAAACCTCTTGTGCACCGGAAGCATCCATCTCTTCTCGTATAATTTTTTCTATATTTTTTAGTACTCTCAATCCCAGCGGTAACCAATTATAAATACCGGAGGTTAATTGGCGAATCATACCGCTTCTTAACATTAATTGATGGGAAGCTACTGAAGCTTCAACCGGAGTTTCTTTTAGTATCGGTAAAAAATATTTACTTAAACGCATAATAAGTTCATTCTATATATGGATAAGCCTACTATTTAACATGAATAGAGAAACTATGGAATATGTTATTTAACTAAATCCTTCACCTTGTGTTTTAAAAGTTTATTTAGTATAGTCGGTAGGAATTTATGAATTCGGAAGGATGGCCGAGCGGTTGAAGGCGCACGCCTGGAACGCGTGTATATCTGAATAAGGTATCAAGGGTTCGAATCCCTTTCCTTCCGCCATTTTAAAATTGGTAATGGAAAATGTTAGCAAACCGAACAACCAACAAGCCGACAAAACCGGATTGGATTAGGGTGAAAGCTCCTACTTCACAGGAATTTTTAAATACCCATGAACTGATTAGGAAGCATAAACTTAATACCGTATGCGAAGAAGCAGCTTGTCCGAATATCGGAGAATGTTGGAAAAAAGGGCATGCTACAGTCATGATTTTAGGTAGCGTTTGTACTCGTGCTTGTAGGTTTTGTAATATTGCTACCGGCATTCCGGATAAACTTGATCCCCATGAGCCTGAAAATTTAGCTAATGCTATTTCTCAACTTAATTTAACGCATGTAGTTATAACTTCAGTCGATAGAGATGACTTAGATGACGGCGGGGCGAGCCACTTTGTAGAATGTATTGATAAAATTAGAGCTAAGGCGCCAAGTACTACTATTGAAATCTTAACTCCTGATTTTTTAAGAAAAGAAGGAGCGGTAGAAAAAATAGTAAAAGCCATGCCTGATGTATATAATCACAATATTGAAACAGTTCCGTCATTATACCAAAAAATAAGGCCGGGAGCGAGGTATTTTCATTCACTGAATTTATTGCATAGTGTAAAGAAACTTGATCCTCATATTTTTACTAAATCCGGCCTTATGGTAGGCTTAGGGGAAACTAAGCAGGAAGTGTTGCAGGTAATGGATGATTTAAGAGCAGCTGAAGTGGATTTTATTACTATAGGTCAATATCTTCAACCGACACCGGCTCATGCTGCGTTAGAAAGGTTCGTTACCCCGGAAGAATTTGAATACTATGAAAGAATAGCTAAGTTTAAAGGGTTTTTAATGGTTTCGGCCAGCCCGCTTACCAGATCATCATACCATGCCGGGGATGATTTTATAAAACTTAGATCAGCAAGAGAGCAGCTTTTGAAAAATGAGTAAGCTGCCGATTAAATCAAAAAGTACTATTAAAGGGAATATTTTAACAATTACCGGTTTAATATCCGACAGATTCAGCAGCATCGGAGCAATTATACTTTGCTTGATATTTATGCTTATCCTAAACACGAATAATATAGTTTCAAAGTTTGTTAATAAACAGGCGATCAAGGTAATATCACAAGTATACCAAGTTATTAATTTTCCATTTGAGACAATAAATATGCTTGTTTCGGATATTGAAAGATATACCAGCGTTATTAATGAAAATGAGGTTTTAAGAAAGGAAAATTCCTACTTGAAATATCAACTTAAACAGATGGAAACTGAAATTAATTTTAATGTTTCGCTAAAAAAATTATTGAATGTTGTCGAATCTTCAAATTATGAGTTTATAACCGCTAAGGTAATCAGCAAAAGTTTTGATAATTTTCATGTAAACTTGTTAATTAATGCGGGAAGTAAGCATGGTGTAAAAGAAAATGATATAGTAGTTTATAATCAGGATCTTATAGGTAGAATTATAGAAGTCTCTGAAACTTCTTCCAGGATTCTTACTATAGCCGATCCTCAATCAAAACTTCCGATCATATTTCAAGATTCCGGCGAGCAAGCGATTGCAATCGGTAACCCTAACAATAAAAACATTTTAGCCGCAAAATATATTACAAATCCTAATATAATACATGAAGGTGAACAAGTAATCACTTCGGGAATGGGAGGGATATTTCCGTTCGGAATTATAGTCGGTATAGCCAGAGTATTTAATAATGATATATTTATTGTAACTTCAATAGATTGGAACAAGCTTGACTATGTGGTTGTTAATTTAAGTAGATAAATTAATAATAGTTATATTTTTAAATCTGACTTTAAAAATATTTGATTTATTATAAGAAATTTATCTTTGAATTTGATCGGAGTTTATAATTTTATCTCTTACCGTAGCCTTCTCCACCGTAGAAGTTTCTTGCTGTAAAGCTTCCTGTGCTTCAGTAATAATTGGCTCGGATGGTATATTTTCCACTATAGGAGTTTCCGGCTTAATTCCCTGTAATGTAACTTCCGTTGCCTCCATAGTATTTTTCTCAGGGGGCATATCTTCTATTGCAGATATTTCTAAGTTAGGTAAAGAAGGAGTTAATCTTTCTGTTTCTTTTATTCCTTTCGGTTTGCTAAACAGCTCTCTTATAAAAGAAAAAATGCTTTTATTTTGTATAATTTCAGATTCCAACATTAAATCTTCTTTTCCGGGTAAGGGCGTTTTAGTTTCATTAATTATTCCTTCAGTGGTCGCACCATGCCAGCTAACACCCTCAAACTGAGTTTTGTTCCCTTTTAGCTCACTATCATGAAAAGTTGCCATATAATATTTCCTCTTCCTGTATTATACCCTAGCATTGCTAAGGTTAGCAAAATCAAAGTTGGAATGATAAAAATCCGAGTATTTTAAAATAGCACCAACCATGCTTGCTCTTTTCATATTAGTATATCTGGCATAAGTAGCAACAATTTTAGCATTATTCAAGTTAGCCCCTTCGAAATTAGATCTGTTTAACTTGGCTCCTGAAAGGTTAGCATACTGAAGATTAACTTCATTAAAATCCATGTCTTCTAAATCAAAGTAACAATAACTGTTAAATCCCAGTTCATTATCAACTATATAGCCACCGCTTAAATCCACGCCTTGTAAATCTGCTCCGCGTAAATTTACTTTTTTATTTTTTAACTGATCCTGTAGGGAAATTATATTTTTTCTATCAAGTTTAACTTGTTCAAAGCTAACTCCAGTAAAATCAATGTTATATAAGTTTAGGTCTATTAAATCCAAGCCTTTAATATCAATGCCCCGAATATCGGTTAGCCCTTTTTTAGCATAAGTTAAAATATAATTGAATTGTTCTTTATCAACTTTTGTATTAATAAATCTAGCTTGAGTAATATCAAATTTATTTAGATCGATACCTCTTATATCCTGATCGATAAAGCTCGTTTTTTGAATTTTAACTTTTCCGGAAATAGTTAGATTTTTTCTATTATTAGTAAATGTTTCTAAACAATATAAGAGGTTATCTTTAGTAAGATTAAAGTTTAAAGACTCAAGATATTTATCAATAGTAAATCTTATATCTTCAGAAGGCATATTGTTAACTATATAATTAGTATTAGTTTTATAGTAGCATATAAAAATTAAAATGTAATAGATCTAAAATCAGCTATAAATAACTGTCTCTATTGTAATAATGATCTCAATTTACCTTCCGTACTTTTAACCGAGTCTTTTAATGACCCTCTAAGATTATTTAAAGTCTTATCAAAATTAATACTTGGGCTTTTAATATTAGCCTTAAGAGCATCTTTATAAATTTGCTCAAGAACAATTAATAAGACTTGCTCAAATAGTAATTTATTATTGTCTTTACCAATATTTTTCAAATGTATGTTATTTAGTGTTAAGTTTGCTTCAACTACACCCGCTAAAGTATGTAAATATAAATTTTTAATTTCCAAATGCTCAAGTATAACAGCTTTTCTATCTGCTTTTGCTTTATATAACTTATCTTTATTGTGTTTTGGAATTTCAGGCGTTTGAACCTTTAAGTTTTTAATAATTTGACTGAAGTTATTGTTTTTAAGATTAAATTCAATAGTCATTTTCGGGGATTCGATAGTGACCTTATTTATTGTAATATTTTCACTAAACAAAGAGAGGGGATTAAATTTAGTATATAGCTGTCTAATTTCAACGAAATGAGGAGAAGTATAGCCATGAGGATTGTTAATATTTACGCCTGAAGCTATGAAAGTACCTTTAAATATATCAAGTTTTATTTCTCTGACATTCACATCTACTTTCAGGAATTCGGAAGCTTTTTTCTCAAATGTGCTTTTAACTATTCCACCTATATCATAAGTAACAACTAGGAAGCCTGTAATTAATGATAAAACTACTGTTATACTAATAAACCCGAAAATTCTTTTTATCATTTATTTTGCCTCCGCATTTATATTACTTAGAATTTGCCAGTAAATTACTCTCTAAGTCAATATTTTCTTTCAATTTTTTCAACAATTCTCCTTTCTCCAACTCTTCATTCAAGGGAGGAAGAAAAGAAATTATAATTTTCCCCGGTTTTATTACTTTCAATCCTTTAGGCCAAAACATTCCTGAATTTAAGGCAACCGGTACAATAGGAACATGCTTATTATGCTTATGAATAGCCGCTATCCCGGGTTGAATTTCTTTAGATTCTCCGGGTGCAACTCTAGTGCCTTCAGGGAAAATTATTATTATATTACCTTTTTTTAAAGATATGGTGGTATCTTTAACTATTTTTTTTATTGCACTGAAACCTAAGCTTCTATCAATATATATCATGCCGCTTGCCAGTAGATACCACCCGTAAAAAGGAATTCTGGTCAGCTCCTTTTTTAAAATGTATTTTGCGTCTTTAAAATATGCGGTTAAAAATACTGTTTCCCAAGTTGATTGGTGCTTTGAGGTTATTATATACGGAGCCTGTGGTAAATTTTCCTTCCCTCTTACTTCATAACTTAATTTACAAATTATTTTTAAAGCTAAAAGCACTACTTTAGCCCATACCAGGCCTATAATCGTTACCGCTCTTGAGTTGAAGGTAAGAAGTAAGGGGGAAAGAAAGGTAAATATAAAAATTGTCCAAAAGGTGATAAATATATGAAATACAGCTGATCTTAAAATTTGCATTTAGAATTTATATAAATTATATGCTGTAGAATAATTACAACATATAGCCAAGTTATTCAATTTTTTAATTAAACAAAAACTATAAAAAATCAAAACCGTTTGACCATAGTTTTTTATAATGGTACTTATTATATATAGGCATTAAAAATCCTAAAGAATTTTCATATATTCTTAACTATTTTATACTAAAAGGTAAGGAGGCCTTTGATTAAATGAAAATGACAAAATTAATGATAGCTGCATTCTCGTTGCTTCTTGTTACAGCATGTAGCCACAAAACAACAGGAAGTGGGGCAGGAACAGGTTCAGGTGCGGGATATTCGTCCGTATGTGATGAGCTGCAAAATAAAATCGGCGACAAAGTTTTCTTTGAATTCGATTCTTCTCATGTGACAATGGAAGGTAAGGAAGTGCTTGCCAGACAAGCGGAGCTTATGAAAGCTCATCCGGATCTAAATTTCATAATAGAAGGTCACTGCGATGAACGCGGAACCAGAGAATACAACATGGCTTTAGGTGAAAGAAGAGCTAATTCAGTTAAAAACCAATTAGTCGGTTTCGGAATTGAATCAAGTAGGCTTACCACCGTTAGCTACGGCAAAGAGCGTCCGGCGGTTATGGGTAATGAAGAAGCTTCTTGGAGCCAAAACAGAAGAGGAGTTACTGTTGTAAAATAGTAATTTTTTCGTTATATAAGAGAAGAGTTGATTATCTTATCAGCTCTTTTTTTATTTTTTATTTTTTGGTATATAATGCATTTTATTGATGAAGTAAAAGTTTACCTGAAAGCGGGTGACGGAGGTAATGGTGCGGTTAGCTTTCGAAGAGAAAAATTTATTGAATTCGGAGGGCCTGACGGGGGCAACGGAGGTAAAGGCGGGGATATAGTTTTTATTACTATTCCGGGGCTTAACACTCTTATTGATTTTAGGTATAAACAGCATTTTAAAGCTGAGCGCGGGGAAGGGGGAAGAGGAAGAAACTGTACCGGTGAATCCGGTAAAGATCTTATTCTTAATGTCCCTGTAGGCACACAAGTTTTTGCACAGGACGGTCAAACCTTAATTGCCGATCTTACCGAACCAAACCAAAGCTATATAATAGCTAAGGGAGGAAGAGGGGGTGCAGGTAATGCAGTTTTTAAATCTTCCGTTAACCAGGCTCCTAAAAGATCTATACCTGGTGCGGAAGGAGATGAGATAGCAGTATGGCTTAAATTAAAGCTATTATCGGATGTAGGGTTAGTCGGGTTGCCTAATGCCGGAAAATCAACTTTTTTATCAGTTACTACCCAAGCTAAGCCGAAAATCGCCGATTATCCTTTCACTACTCTTAAGCCGCAATTAGGTGTAGTATATATAGATTTGGATGAGTTTGTTATTGCTGATATTCCGGGACTTATTGAAGGGGCGAGTGAAGGGCACGGATTGGGTGATAAATTTTTAAAACATATTGAGAGATGCTCGGTTTTATTGCATTTGATTGATATAAGGGAAGATGTAGTAGAATCCTATCAAACTATTAGGGAAGAATTAAAAAATTATATTAATGACCTTTCTTCTAAGATAGAAATTATTGCCTTAAATAAATCAGATACCCTTTCTCAAGAGGAAATAGAAGTAAAGCAAAACCGGTTGGAGCAATTGACGGGTAAAGAAGTATTAGTCTGTTCCGCTGTTGCTAAGATAGGTATAGAGCCTATACTACGTCAGCTTAAAACTTTGCTTGGTAACACATAAAAAAACTGCTGATAAAAAATCTCCCTAGATTTTAGCTTAGGGAGTTTTAATAATTTTTAATTAAAAATGTGAAATTACAATTCGGTATGAATATGGATAGTCGGCATAGGAGTTGGTGCAGAAGCAATTATAAACATATCTGATGTTAATTCCGGTATCGTATTTGCATCATAATCATAAATACCTACTAAACACTTAGGGGTGGAGTCAGGTTCATAAAAATCTATAGCTTTAAGCGGTAGTTTATTCATAGTGCCGTCATAAGATCTAAGGTCGCTAAAGGTTTTGCCGCTGAACTTAGAAAAGTCAATTTTATCGCCCTCATTAGGATTAAAATCTCTGATAATTACTTGGCAATCACCGAGTATATTGTCATTTGCTCCTATGGTTTTTCCTATAGAATAAAAAGCTTCTACGCTAGTTGGAATTTTTATGATGTCCTTATATCCGTTAAGACATTGTGCTTGGCCATGGGTAAAGCTCGTGATTTCATTGATCGGTAAATTGCTTAAAAACTCACTTATTTTATTGCAATCAACCGCATCTTTTTTTTCAAATGCTTTTATACAGTAATCAAGCGTATCTTTTTCAGTTAAAGGATTATACCTTCCGATACTGCCGATAGCTGAATATGAATCAATTTTGGTATTATTGTTATAAGGATTGCATAAAGTAATACCGTTATCACTTATAAGCTTAAAGCAATCTTCTGCTCTTTCCTCTTTGTCGCTTGTCCAGTTATCCGCAACTTTCTTGGCAGGCTCTAATTTATCTTTAATGGTTTCCTTAGCGGAATCTTTTAAATTTTTAATAACCTCTATAGTATCTTTGCCGGTTATTTTAATGTCTTCTACATTATCTTTGCCGATCTTTTTAATATCTTCTCCGACTTTTTTGATACCGCTTTTAAAATCCTTGCCGGTTTCTGCTGGGCTCTCTTTAATTTCTTCGGCAGGTTTTTTTACGCTATCTTTTTCATCTTTAAGAAATTCTTTTTCGGCATTCACTCCGTCTTTAACTCTGTCTTTAACTTTTTGCTTTATAGTTGGGGATGTATCTTTGATCGGCTTCTCAGTATCGTATACTACTTGCTTAGATCTAGGCATAAGTACCTCCGTATTGGAATTAATATGAGTTCAAGTTGATGTTATTCTTTGAGAAGAATATGTCAATTATTTTTTTAAAAATATTTAAAAATGAAAATGATAGTCACTGTTTGTAGTGAAAAAAGGTTAATTATATTAATTTATCAACAATATTAAGTGTTTTATAATAATTAAATATGGTTATACGAATTGATGTATTGAACTCAAGCAGTTAAATAAAAAATATAGCTTAAGGTACAACCTAAAGTAATTCATAAAGTTATTATTAATTATATTTCATCGTATGAAAAATTTTCGTGAATATAAGTTGTATCCTCTTCATTAATAATATTTTTGTAACGTTCTGAATATGGTAAAGTTATATTACCGAATTTATTAGTTACCTTGTCTGTAAACCAACCGAACCAGTAAGCACTGTCTAAACCAATGACAACTCCAACACCCACGTGCGCTGCTAAATATTTTAGGGGATATAAATCCCCAATTATCTGGTCGGCTGAACTACTATCTCCCCCTTTCTCTAAATATTTGACATAAGCTTTAGATTTATGATTGGTAAAAGTTTGAAAACCTCCCATAATGCCTAATAATGCACCTGTTAAGTAAAAAGAATCAGTAATTTCAAAATATTTTAACACTACGTCAATAGCACTTGTCATTCCTGCGGTAACAGCCAAATACGGAGCATATTCCCCGCCACCCGTATTTTTAGCTAAAAAATAACCTGAGTAAGAAGAAACGCCTACAAAAAATAGTCCAAGTTGAACATCCTTTTCATCAAAAAAGCTTTTAGAATATTTTATAGAATTTTTTACTTTTTTCATAATCAGCCCTCCTAAGTCGATTTATAAAAAACCATTACACTTTTGGAAACTATTGCTTAATTATAGTATACCAAGAAGTAAAAGGGGGAGTCTTGGCAGGCTCCATTGCGAGTAAAATAAGTTAATTTATTATTTTATTTTAATATATTAACATAAATCACAACATATTAATTATATTATTAAATTGGGATTAAAAATGCAATTCAAATAATATGAAATATTAAAGATTAAGTTTTACTTTAGTGCCTTATGTGATTGAATCTTTATAGGTAATGCTACCTTAAAATCTTGTAACCTTAATTTTTTTTAAAGAAAATGAAATTATACAGCAAAAAATTAAGACTCCGGTTAAAACAGATAAGGCATTAATAAATTGAGTTGCCGTATATTGTCGATTACCGTAAGAATTATAGGTTTGATCCCATTGCAGGTCGAGAAGTGTACCTATCAGTTGCTGTAAAATAGCGCTGCCCAGCATGTTAAGAGTGTTTACTACTCCGATAATTTCTCCCGAATTTTCCTGCTTGGAAAATTGTAATGCGCCCGTAAAGCACATCATTTCCGCTCCGCAAAAAAATCCTAAAGCAACTAATAGTACTGAAAGTGAAAATTCCGAAAGAGGAGCGCCGTATAATAAATATGAAAAGATAATAAGTATAATAAATCCGCAACTAAATATTGATATATTTAAGATATTGTATTTCTCGGATAGCCAAGGCAGAACTAAACTACCTACGCTCAAACCCGCATACATCATTAAAGCTATGTAGGTTGCCGATGATTGACTTAAATTAAATTTCTGTTTTAAGAAAGATATGCCCCATAAATCGGTAAACACGGAAAGGGGTGTATAAAGACCTATGGCAAGAATTGCGTAAATCAAAATATTTCTATCCTTCATTATTTTTATCACATTCTTTAAAATTATCGGAAGCGGGTGTCTGTTCAATTTAGTGTGATGGTTCTCTTTGGTTTTGGTAATAAAAATCAAAGCAATTATAAATATAACCACGCCTAGAAGCGTAGAATTTAATAAAACATGACGCCAACTTGAGCTTTCCATAACATAAATTATAGTTTTGCCTGAAACTAAAGCTCCGACAGTGCCGAGAGTGAGGGTGGCACCCATTAAAAATGCCCGCTTTCCGGGAGGAAAATGATCGGCAACAATTTTAAGAGCGCACATAAAAGCAGAGGCTGAGCCTATTCCTATAAACACACGACTTAGTTGTGCGACCCAAAACTCTTGTGCTACGGAAAATAAATAGCTCCCCGTGATGCAAAGCAATATGGAAACAAGAACGGTACGTTTAACTCCTACTTTATCAACAATAATCCCTAAAGGAATCTGGCATATTGAATATGCAAATAATCCGAGTGCACCTAGGGTGGCGAATTCTTCGGCTCTAAGGTTAAATTCCCGGGTTAGCTGTTCAACCATTATACCCGGGGAGATCCTTAAAATATATTGATAAAAATAGAAAAGAGCACCTGCAAACCAAGCAAGATATGCGCCGCGAATAATTTTATTATTAAATATTTTTTTAAGTAACATGAACACTGATATCTTCTAAAATGATAATAAATATAAGTTTTATTCTCAGCTAGTCAATATAGATTAAATATAATAGTTTTTAGATTGAATTAATAGACATTGTAAATTATTTTACCTATCTACAAATTATATCATTACTTAGGCACGTAAATTATGCATATTTTTAATCGATTTTCAAAAAAATTACATCAGATTATAACCATGAAGTACGGCGCGGGAATTGATATGCAGTCAATTTCGATGGAGTATCCGAGGGATAAAACACATGGAGATTTATCAACTAATGCTGCAATGATTTTAACTAAACAGCTCAAAAAAGCACCTAAAGATATTGCTTTAGAAATAGTAGACGAACTAAAAAAGCACCCTGATATTGTTAAATGTGAAATTGCCGGAGCTGGTTTTATCAATATCTTTTTAGAGAGCAGCTTTTGGGCTAATTTAGTCGGGAATGTACTTGAATCGGGTGAAGAATACGGCAAACTTAATATCGGAGGGGGGAAAAAGATAGGCCTTGAGTTTGTATCGGCTAATCCGACGGGACCCATGCATATCGGCCATTCCAGGGGCGCTATATACGGTGATGCGTTAGCCGGCCTTCTTGAATTTACCGGGTTTAATGTTACTAAGGAATATTATATAAACGATTACGGAGGGCAGATTGAGATACTGGGCGAATCAGTCTTTATAAGATATAAAGAAGCTTTAGGGGAAAATGTTACTATGCCGGAAGGATATTACCCGGGGGAGTATCTAATCGAGGTCGGTAAAAAGTTAAAGGATGAATTCGGTGATAAACTACTTTTTGCTGATGAAGTAGAGAGAAAGGATATCATCAAACAATTTGCGTTAAAAGCTATGATGGGGTTGATTAAGGATGATCTCAAATTGCTTGGTGTTGAGCATGATATCTTTACCTCTGAGCGCTTTGATATTATTGAGAAAAATAAAAATGAAGAAGCTTTTGAATTATTGAAAAGCAAAGGATTAATTTACCGCGGAATATTAGAAGCGCCGAAAGGTAAAACTCCTGATGACTGGGAGCCGCGCGAGCAGGAATTGTTTAAATCAACCGAGTTCGGAGATGATATTGATAGAGCGCTTAAGAAATCAAACGGCAGCTTTACCTATTTTGCAACTGACATTGCTTATCACCTGGATAAAATACAGAGAGGTTTTGATGAGCTGATATTGTTGCTTGGAGCAGACCATGCCGGATACGTTAAACGTATTAAAGCGGTGGTCAGTGCCTTGAGTGACGGTAAAGTTAACCTGGATGTAAAAATTAACCAACTGGTAAACCTGCTTAAAAACGGTGAACCGTTCAAGATGTCAAAGCGTGCGGGTAAGTTTATTACCGTTAAGGATATGGTTGAAGAGGTGGGCAAAGATATTTTACGATTCGTCATGCTTAGCCGTAAGGCGGATACCGTGCTTGATTTGGATTTTGCTAAAGCTAAAGAACAGAGTAAGGAAAACCCCGTGTTCTATGTGCAATATGCTCACACCCGTGCCTGCTCCGTACTTAGAAAAGCAGCAGAGGCTAATATAAAAGTTGAGCAAGTAGATTATTCTCATTTAAAAGATGCGGGAGAAATAAACTTGATTAAGCAAATTATGCTGTTCCCTAAAATTATTGAAGCTTCAGCTTTAGCTCATGAGCCGCATAGAATCACTTTTTATTTATATGAACTTGCGAATGAGTTCCATTCGCTCTGGTCAAGAGGAGTTGAGGATGATAAGTTAAGATTTATTATTGCTGATAATGAGGAACTTACCAAAGCAAGACTTGCGCTTATCACAGCGGCCAAAAATACCTTAGCAATCGGTCTTGGTATCTTAAAAATTTCAGCACTGGAACAAATGTAGGGATTTTCCTAGAATTTCTCCTAAAAAAGATTTGCTTTTTCGGCAAAAAAAGTTATATATATGTATATCTTTTATGGCGGGCGTAGCTCAGTTGGTTAGAGCGCAAGGTTGTGGTTCTTGAGGTCGCGGATTCGATCTCCGTCGCTCGCCCCATTTTTTCTTTTATTTATAATTTTTAATCTTTATTGAATAAGCTTGTCATTTTTGGTATTTTTTATTAAAAAATAATTATTCTTAATATCTTATTAATATAATGTAATAAAAATTAGTATAATTTAGCTTTTTTTTATAAATGATAATATTGTTGTAACAATAATAGATTATAATATAACGATCATAAATAAATGAATAATTTTAATGTTTTTCAATAATTTAAAAGTGGATAAATTCATTTTTATGATTATCTGTTCATTAAAAGGTTATCTATTTGATTAAATATTTTAATCCCAAGTGAGAAGAATTTTATGCGAAATTTTGTTAGAAATTATAATCCGTTTACTCTATCTGCCGATGTGTTTAGAGGCGGGTTTAGCTTTGTTAAAGGTACAACCTATTTAATAGGTAAAGATCTTGTAATATTACCGTCTTTAACGATAGCCTCATCAACTGTAGCATTTTTAGGAACTGCTTTACATAATTATAGCATATTAAATTACGGTATTGATTTAAGAGAAAAAGCACAAAATCATTTTTACAGCTCTAAAAATGATTTTTTTGATGCTTTCGGTAAAAAAGGGCTTGGAAATATCGCTAAAGGCATAAGTGGTCTAACAGCTCATGCAGCAATTGCTAATGCTATCTCATTATATTATTTTAATTTTGCGTTTTATGATCTAAAGTATCAATTCAGAATAGTTTATAACCACGCATTATCCCAAGCAAGCTCTGTTTATAGCTATGCGGCAGAGAAAGGTATTATTGCTTATACACAAACAACTTCAATTTTAAATACTGCTTCCGTAGAAATTTCTGCTGCTCTTCAACCATATTATAATACTGTTTTATCTCATACTCAGCCGATTATAAATATGGCTAACGGTTCTTTAAATAGTATAGCAAAATATGCGGTTGATGTTTTCCATGATCCGAAGCAAGCTTTAACAGCCGTGCAAAATTACGTATCTTCTAATTTTAGCTTTAATTATGCAACTGCCGTAGGGCTTTTTATTTCCGGTGCACAATCATATGGTGCATATAGTACTTTTAAGAATTTTAATGAGTTAGCAAAATTAGGTGTTAATTATAGATTCAGCAAATATGCAGTAACATTAGCCGAGCTGGGCGCTGCATCCGTTACTGCTTTACAATCGACCGGCCTCTATACGTTTACTCCAGAAGTTGTGTTATGCTGTATGGCAGTCCAGGCGGTTGGCCATTATGTGGTTAATTCTCTGGTTAATATGAAAAAAGAAGTGCTTTCTGAACTGTTAAAAGCGGAAAGATTAGATGAAAGGATTGAAAACACCGGTAGATTTGCAGCTAAGCAGGTTGAATTATTACATGCTGCAGAAGCTAAAGTTCAAGAGCTTAATCGAAAAGTAGTGACCCTTGAAAAAGAATCGGAAAGATTAGCTGAAAGGCTTGATAATACCGGTGCATATATAGCTAAGCAGGGTGAATTACTACATGCTGAACAGGGTAGAGTTCAAGAACGTAATCAGGAAATAGCGGCGCTTAGGAATGAATCGGAAAGATTAAACAAAAGGCTTAAAAAAACCGGTGCATATGCAGCTGATAAAGCAGAGCAGCTATGTGCTGAGCAAGGTAAAACATATGAAGCCAGAAAAGCTTTAAATAAAACCAAAGCTGAGCTAGCTCTAACTAAAAAGTATTGTTTGGAAGCTTATGGTGAAAGAAATGAAGTTTTTGCTCAGGGTGTGTTACATGGTATGATAATTGCGGGCTCTGTGCAGGAAGGGATAGATACTCAAGCTCAATTAAATGAAGTTAGTAATCAGTTAGCACGTACTCAAGAACGCTTACAAGAAGTGCAAGAACAGGTAGTGCATCTTCGTAGATTTAATAAGAGGCCATCTGGAGGGTTCAGTGCGAAATTAATTGAGGATGCTCGTAGAGCGGTCGGTAATGCCATAGATAATGGCATCTAATATTTTAGCAGTTATACAGCCAACAAAAAAAGCGTGTGGAAAATATCCCGCGCTTTTTTATTTTCTGGACGGTAATTTAGAATTTTAATTATTAATAAAATTGAAATAATTTACTTAAAATCTATTAAATATTTTTATTTTAAAGCGCAAGTGTAATATTTATGTAGTATAAAGAGGTTATAATTATATTTAATTAACAATAATAAATATACTACAGCTTCAAGAGGGGTATATGAGAAGAAGTGAAAAAAGAAGGGCGTCGCCGGAAGGCTTAAATAATATTCTTACAAAAAAACAGAAAGTGCAGCCTACACTTGATAAAGTACCAGTATACGGTGCAGGGGTATTTTGGCGTGAAGGTGAGCCAAAAGCTGAGCGTATTGAAGGTTCTGAATTTCTTGATTCATCGGACTTTATTTGGTATGAGAATAATAGAGCCCAAGAAGATACAATAAATGATAGCTTAGAAGAAGAAATAAACACTAACGCACAGCAATTAGCTGAAACAATTGGAGAACCTATGTTTTTATCTAATGCTTTTAAATCCGTCGCAAATTTAATCGAAAGGATTGATTCTTATCCCAAAGTTAAGGATTTATATCAACAATTTAAGGCTAGCGAGAAGTATAGAACTGCTACTTCAATAGTTAATGATTGTAAAAATGAATTTTTTATAAATTGCTTTGCCACTTCTTTACTAAGCTTTAGTTTACTTGTAAATTTTTCAGCAATTAGGCACTCAGCTACCATGCTTATGTATAGAAGTTTTGATACCTATATAGTTCCGCCTTTCAATCTAGCTTCCAGCTTTTTAAGTAGTAGCTACCTTGCAGCAAAACCCATACTTGGCGATAATGTATTGGACTTGGTATATAATACTAAAGATATTGTTTTAGAAGCAATTCAAAATGCTCCAAGCCGTTGTGATATTGTTAGTACCGGCTTAGGTTTATCATTAGCTGCATTTCAAGGTAAGTCAGCTTATAGAACTTGGGAAAAATTTGGAGAATTAGAAAAATTAGAGAATACTACATATAAATCAAAATATTTGGTTGTCGGATTAGAAGCTGTATGTACAGCTTCTACATTACTTCATTCAACCGCTCTGATTACTGTGCCGCCGGTTTATTTAGCTAGCTCAGCCGTGCTGTATTGTATTTCTCATTATGTTATTCAACCTATGTTTGATAAATATGCTTCTCAATATAGTCAGATAGAGCAACTTAAGAAAGAGAATAGAAGATTAGCTAAAGGTAAGGATAAATTGAGTGATGGGGATGAACAACTGCAAATAGATGAAAAACCGGAATATATATTTAAATCTTCTCCGACTAGTTATGCACATTCAAGCTCCTCTTCCTCGAGCAGCTGTTCTTACACAAGATAAATGTAAGCAAAAAAATACTTAGAATAACTTAGGTTGTAAGTTCCAGCTAATAATAACAAAGCCCCTTGTGTGTGTGGGTAACTCTCAAAGGGCTTTATAATATAGTAAAATTAAGCGGATACCGCTTTAGCAATAAACTCATTTATTTTCTTAGTGAAAGCATATGGGTCATCCATAGCTTCACCGGCGATTAGGCATGCCTGATTAAATATAATTTCAACTAAATCGGCTGCTTTATTTTCCTCACTGCCAAGTAGCTTTTTAATATTAATTAAAATCGGGTGGTTCGGGTTAATTTCTAAAATTTTAGCAGTTTTTTTAGAAAGCTGCTTTTGGTCTATAAGGTATTTTTCCATTCTGATATTCATTGCTCCTTCCGGAATAGCCAGACATGATGGACTATCAACCAGTTTTTTAGAAATTTTTACCTCCTTAACCCTATCGGTTAGAACGTTTTTAATATAAGTAACCAGTTCTTCATCGTTAGCTTGGGTGGAGTTATCTTCAGTATCAGGCGTTTTTTCTTCTTGAGGTGCTTCAATTTTCTTAATACTGTCTAAATCAATTCCTGCCGTATTAATTGAGCGTAATTCTTTGTTTTTATATTGATTAATTACATTTACCCAGAAGTCGTCAACGTAATCAGGTAATAAAATTACTTCAATATCACGCTTGGCAAAGCCTTCCAGTTGAGGATTTTTTCTCAAATCTTCCAGGCTAATTCCGGTTAAGAAATAAATGTGTTCCTGTCCGTCAAGCATATTGCTTATATATTCATCAAGGCTAATTAAGTTTTCACCTGATTTAGTAGTATAAAAGCGGCATGCTTCAAGTAACTGTTCTTTTTCCTCCAGAGCACCTTCACACAAACCTTCTTTCATAACCTCGCCGAAGTTAAGCCAAAACTTCTTATACTCTTCTTTCTCTTGCTCAGCTTTAGTCTTAAGCGTAGATAAAACACGTTTTACAATAGATTTTCTTATTTTCGTTATAATTTGATTATGTTGAAAAGTTTCTCGGCTAATGTTTAGCGGTAAATCTTCCGAGTCAATCACTCCCCTCAAGAACCTTAAATATGAAGGAATAAGATTCGGTTCATCTTCAGTGATAAATACTCTTTTTACATATAATTTTACTCTTCCTTTTCGGTCAGGATGAAATAAATCAAAAGGTTTTTGGCTCGGAATATAAAGTAGGTTGGTATACTCAACCGCACCTTCCGCTTTATTATGTAAAGTTATCCAAGGTGTATCGGGAGCATGTGCTACATGATGGTAGAATTCTTTATACTGCTCTTCGCTGATTTCCCCCTTGCTTCTAGTCCAAAGTGCGGAAGCTGAGTTGACGAGTTCCGAATTAGCATTTTCATCGACCAGATATATAGGGAAAGAAATGTGATCCGAATAAGTCTTTATAATATATTGCAGTTTATATTTTTCTAAATATTCGATGTCGGAATCTTGAATAGCAAGCCTGATTTCAGTGCCTCTGGATTTAGGTTCTGCGGAAGGTGAGATGGAATATTCCCCGCTTCCCTCCGATTCCCAAACATAAGTTTGATCCTCTCCCGTTTTAGTAGAATAAACCTTAACTTTTTTCGCGACCATAAAAGCGGAATAGAACCCGACCCCGAATTGCCCGATAAGCTGTAAACCTTCTTTAGAGTTTTTATCCTGTAGAGTAGAAAGGAATTTTTGGGTACCTGAGCTTGCAATAGTTCCCAGGTTTTGAATAAGATCATTTTTATCCATCCCGATACCGTTATCTCGAATTACAAGCTCACCGTTTTGCTTATCAATAATTATTTCAATTTTTAACTCATCTTCGGTAGCAAAGGCAGGATTGTTTATTGACTCATACCTAAGTTTATCGCATGCATCTGAAGCATTGGAAATCAATTCTCTTAAAAAAATATCTTTATTAGTATAAAGGGAGTGAATCATAAGTTGTAAAACTTTGCCGACCTCGGCATCAAATTTTCTGATTTCTTGAGACATAACCTTATCAATTAAAATTTATTTTTAAGAAATGATATAATAATTAATTATTAATTCTCAAGTCCCTTTATAAAAAATAATTGTAAAAAATATATTTGCGCAATTATTAAAAATTTGCGACAATTAAATTATATATTTGATCAAATATTTAACGTTTTATAACTAATTAATAAAAATAGGGGGAATTATGACTAAGGGAGTTGTAAAAGAGGTTTTAGATGTATTAAACAGTTTAGGGAAATTAGCTGAGGGTGCAGCTAAAATGGATCCGAACGAGGTGATGGATTCCACTAAAACACTTGTGGTGGAGCTAGGTGATCTAATTAGCCAGAGCGGTGATATCGGAAAAGACTTAAAGGGTAATATCAGTAGCATAATCGATGAATTTAAAGATAATAAAACCCCGGTTGATATAATTAGCGATCTGGTAAAACTGGAGCAAAATTTTGAGCAAATATCCGGATCATTTATAGTTCTTAAGGATGCATTGGTTGCTACAATTACTAAATTGAAAGAAGCTTTCGTAGAAATAAAAGACTATGTAAGCCAAGTGGTTCAAAGCGGTAAAGAGATGGTGAGTACTTTTATAGCTACAGATAAAGAACTTATCGCAGGGATTAAATCAACATGGAGTGAATCTAAGAATGAAACAAGCGGGCACCATGATCTCGGGTTCTTCTTTAAGCAAGTTGCCGGGAAAACTAAAGAAGTTATCAAAGATCAGATTGAAGCTGTAGGAAAGTGTATGCATGATGTAGTTGCAATAAATGATACCAAAAAGCTAATTGATTTTGCCGAAGGTCTCTTAAGTTCCGCTCAAAACAGCTCGGATTCTTATATGGCTATAGAGCCGGCTTATAATATATCTTCAGTACATAGCGATCTATAATCACTAAAAATTCATTATGTAGAAACGGTCTAACCACATCAAATGTTAGATCGTTTTTTTATTGGAAGTTTAAAGCTTAAAGTTTAGATCTGCCGTTAAAGAAAATCCTTCCAAATAGCCGATATATCTGGTTTTAATCTCCTCAAATTGAGAAGAAAATTTATAGCCGATTAAGTTAAGTATGGTTCCGTGACCGATAATTAATACGTGAGAAAGTTCGGATGACGGGTTATATTGCTTAATAACGCTATATATATCGGTATAAGCTTTATCAGTATATCTTTCCCAGGAATCGTTTTTATCTTTGCTTAAGATTTCATTGGGGGTGGCATAGGGACGTAGCATAATACTTTTACTGACTTCGCTGATATCTTTGTCATCCTCGGGCAAGTATAAAGTAGGAATCTCAATATAAGGAATTTTAGTGCTTATCCCATAAAGAATAATATCTGCTGTTTCTCTGGTTCTTACAGCCGAAGAATGAATCACTAAGTCGTACTTAACACCATTCGATATCTTTTTATAAGTTAGGGCTTGTTCAATGCCTTTTGAGGTCAAAATCCTGTTTTTATCGTCACCGGCAGGGCTTGAATGTGCGTGTCTTAAAAGGGTTAATCTCATAATTTGATTTACTGAGGGGTTACTAAACTTGATAATTACTTTTAATCTTGCTATCAATTAATTCTATAGTTTCCTTTATGCCGTATAAAGCAATAAATGAACCGAACCTCGGACCTTGCGCAGAACCGAGCAGAACCTCATATAATGCTTGAAACCATAGTTTTAACTCTAAATTAAACTCTTTACCTACCGTAAAAGTTAGAGTTTGAAGCTCATCAATTGAAGGAGAATCCAGATTGGATAAATATTCTTTAAATTTAATGAGAGCTGACCTCTCAATCTCGGTAGGTGCTCTAAATTTTTTATTGGGTCTTATAAAGTCGTGGTAGTAGTTAATTGCACACTTTATCATTTTATCAACAAAGCTATTTTCTTTTTCTTCTATGCTTGCATCATATCTTTTTATATATTTCCAAATTACTTTCGGATCTTCGAGATGGCTTGCGCTTACTAAATTCAGTAATAAAGAGTATGTAATTGTAGTCTCCGGTTTAGGCGGGTTACCCTTATGTATATGATATACGGGATTAGCCAATCTTTTCTTTTCATCTTGCTCGGTGTGATAGCTGTTTAAGTAATTTAAATAGTCGTCAACATTTTTAGGTATTACATCAAAATACAGTTTTTTAGCTTTCCGGGGAGATTGGTACATAAATAAAGATAAACTTTCCGGCGGTGCATACCTGAGCCATTCACTAAGAGTGATTCCGTTACCTTTGGATTTGGATATTTTTTGACCGTTTTCATCTAAAAATAATTCATAATACATCTGATGCGGAGCTTTGCCGCCGATTGCTTTACAGATCCTGGTATAAATAGGGCCGTTGACTAAGTGATCCTTACCGTACATCTCGAAATCTACATCAAAAGCAGCCCATCTCATTCCGAAATCAGGCTTCCATTGTAATTTACAATTACCGTCGGTTACTTTGACCGTGACTATCTCTCCGCTCTCATTTTTATATCCGATCAATCCGTTTTCTACATCTCTATCAATGATTGAAACCTGGAGAACTTTTCCGCTCTTAGGGCAGATGGGTAAAAACGGGCTATAAGTTGCACGACGTTCTTCACCCAAAGTAGGTAACATTATATCCATTATTTCATCATAATGCTTTAAAACCTTTAGTAAGCTTTCATTAAACACGCCGCTTTTATAGCATTCGGTTGAGCTAAAAAACTCATATTCAAAATTAAAAGCATCAAGAAATGCCCTTAACCTTGCATTCATGTGATGTCCGAAGCTCTCACATGTATTAAAAGGATCAGGAATTTTAGTTAAAGGTAAATCCAAGTATCTTTTATATTCTTCTTTATTCGGTATTGTATCAGGAATTTTCCTCATTCCGTCCATATCATCCGAAATACAAAATAACCTGGTCGGTATATCGGAAATAACCTCAAAAGCTTTCCTTACCATAGTGGTTCTAACTACTTCACCGAATGTTCCGATATGAGGAAGGCCGGAAGGTCCGTAGCCGGTTTCAAAAAGAACATATCCTTTCTTCGGAAGCTGATTATTTATTTTTTTTAAAATTGCTTCAGCTTCTTTAAAAGGCCAAGCATTACTTTCTAAAGCTTTAGTAATAATATCAGACATGTATTTCTATTATATTTTTTTATAGATAATTTTTTAATGGAATATATTTAAAACATTATAATAAGACAAGGCAAATTATGGATTGCAAAATATTAATTGCAATTATAAGATCTTTCAACATAATACACTCTGTTAAAAATTTATTTAATTGGTAATGAAAAAAAGAAAAGTTGTAAGCTCCGCTTTGGTGGGAAATATTGTAGAATATTATGATTTTGGTATCTACGCAGTTTTTGTACCGAAGATAGCAGCATTGTTTTTTCCTGCCGCTGATAAGTCTATACAGATACTTTTGACTTTAAGCGTATTTGCCGTCGGGTTTTTAATGCGACCGATCGGTGGAATGATATTTGGCCATATCGGTGATATTTTCGGAAGAAAGCTTGCGCTTACCATATCAATTATTTTGATGGCGGCTTGCACCATGGCGATAGGATTATTGCCCGGCTATGAAACAATAGGTATATTAGCGCCTATATTGTTAGTATTCATAAGGCTTGTGCAAGGCATATGCGTCGGTGGTGAAAGTGCAGGTTCGGCGATATTTATCTTAGAACATCTGGAAGGGTATAAGCCCGGGTTCGTAGGGAGTATAGTTATGGCTTCCAATATGATGGGGACTCTGCTTGCTAATTTTGTAGGGATATTAATTGTCAGCTTTTTCGGGGATAGTGATTTTGCTTGGCGTTACGGTTTTTTATTCGGCGGGTTAATGGGATTAACCGGCCTTTACATGCGTTATAACGTGACTGAGACTCCGGTGTTTCAAGCGAGGAAAGATGAAAATTTAACCGTAAAATCTCCGCTACTTGAGGCGATTAATAAAAGCTGGAGAAGATTGCTGGTCGTTTGCTTCCTTGGTGGGGTGACCGCAGCTCTGGCTTATATGATCAGAGGGTACTTTAACGTGTTCTTTGAGACTGATCTTAAGTACGATAAGCTAATGACCGGGTATTTTACTTCCTTTGCATTATTTATCATGATTGTTATGATGCCATTTTTCGGTATCTTAGCTGATAAGGTGGGGTATAGGAGGTTCCTTTATATAACTTGCTACGTGATTATTGTAGGTGTTGTTCCGATATTTATGATGATTACCGATCCAAGTCATAGTATTCTAAAAGTATTTTTTGCAATTTTCTTATTCGCTATGCTGGCCAGTGCAATTTGCGCACCGGCTTATCCTTATGCAATCAGTGCATTTGCACCTGAACTCAGATATTCGGGAGTAGCGGTAAGTTGGAATATAGGAATTGCTTTGTTCGGAGGAACTACTCCTGCAATTTCAAAATTCCTCGTAACTAAATACGGGGTTAATGCGCCGGCACTTTATATTGTTGTAATGTGCGTATGCTTTGTAGCCATCAGCTTTTTAACCAGAAGAGATAAGCATTAATGAAATTATCAGTTATTATTCCGGTAATGAATGAAAAGGATAATATTAAGCCTTTAGTAATTAGCCTTAATAAGGCGCTTACCGATGTTGGGCATGAAATTATATTTGTAGATGACGGTTCCAGTGATAACACGGTGGAAGAAATTTTGAAACTTGAACAGAAAAATATAAGGTTATTAGTTTTTACAAAAAATTTCGGTCAGACTTCGGCGCTTGCCGCAGGAATTGAGGCAGCTGACGGAGAATATATTGCAACCATTGACGGTGACTTGCAAAATGATCCGGAAGATATCCCGATTTTACTGAAAAAACTTGAAACAGAGAATCTTGATGTGGTAGCTGGAATTAGAGCTAATAGAAATGACGGGTTTATCTTAAGGAAAATACCAAGTAAAGTTGCAAATTTCTTAATTAGAAAGTTATCGGGAGTGAAAATAACCGATACCGGGTGTACCTTGAAAGTATTTAAAAGTTACTTAGCTAAAAAACTTGATTTGCATGGAGAGCTTCATCGGTTTATACCGATTCTCGCCAGTCTTCACGGAGCAAAAATTGCTGAGGTTCCTACTCGTCATTATGCCCGCCGATTCGGTACCTCAAAATATGGCATCGGCCGGACGTTAAAAGTGTTAAGCGACTTAATTTTAATGCTGTTTTTTCAAAAATACAAGCAAAAGCCGATGCATTTATTCGGTACTTTAGGAGTATTATTGTTTGGTATCGGAAGTTTAATCAGCACATATATGCTATGGCTAAAAATTTGCGGAGAGAGCATAGGGCATCGGCCGCTATTCTTTATAGGGGTGCTTTGCATTATTGCCGCATTTCAGTTTATTACCACCGGGTTTATTGCGGAATTAATGATGAGAACCTATTACGGTTCCCAGAAAATGAAGCCCTATAGTATTAGTTCCGAATACAAAGACGGTGAGAAAATTAGATAGCGTAAGTGTTATCAATATAATTCTTAAGCTTTTAAAATAACGGCAATGAAGCTAGAGCTCTAAGAAAATTAAATTATAAGTAAACTAATCATTAAAAATAAAGCATAGAAAACAAGAATATGATTCCTATGCTTTAACTCTTTTTTTACACTAACTGCAATTTATTTTTGAGCTTATCAATTCTATTATATGATTCTTCGATTCTCTCTTGAGAAATTTTACCTTCATTTATAGCTTGCTTGATAATATCTATGAATTTTGCAGGCATATCATAATCCTGCTCACAGTTTGCAACTCCCCTGCAGGCTGCTTTATTATTAGAGATAACCAATAAGTCATTTCCCGCATCGATTGATCTTATTATTGCTTCTTCAATCCCGTAGCCGCCTACTATTGCTCCCATGTGTAAATCATCGGTTACGATAACTCCGTCATAACCCTTATCTCTTAACAATGTTTTTAAAGCGGTAGGAGATAAAGTGATCGGATGAAGCGGATCCAGTTTTGTATTAACAACGTGTGCGGTCATTATCATATCCGCTTTATCAGATGCAATAAGATCATAAAAAGGTTTTAGCTCTCTCTCTTGCGCGGTCTCGGTTACATCTACCATACCTTTATGAGTATCACCGCTTGCAAGCCCATGCCACGAAAAATGCTTAAGAGAGGTGCATACATTATACTTATGATGAGAGTCAATAAAAGCACTTGCATACTTAACTATTTTCTCGTTATCCCCGCCGAAACTTCTGCCTAATTCCCCAATTACGCTGCAAGGCTTTTCTTCATCGTTAGTATCAACTACGGGGGCGAAGTTTAAATTTATACCGTACTCGTTTAACTCCTTGGCGAGGTTATCATATATATCGGATGCGCCGTTTATATCATAATTATTTGCAACCTCATAAGCCGAAGGAAATTTGGTAAAGCCGTTATCCTTAATAAGGCGCTGAACTTTCCCGCCTTCCTGATCGGCGGCTATAAAGGCATTAGGATTCGCCTCGTGCAGGGATTGTGTTAACTCTCCCAGTTGATCAGGGTTTTCAATATTATAACGATAAAGGATAGTACCGCCCAGTAAACCGCTCTTTAAGTAAGAAATAGTTTTTTGAACGTTAGGATCTATACTCGATACACCTTCAAAGCCCATTATTAACATGGAGCCGATTTGTTTTTCAAGGGTAATGACCGCTTCTCCTATATTTAAAACGTCATGATTTAAGGGATGATTTTCTAAAGGGTAAGTAGTATTATCTATACTGAATATAAACTCGTGTTCCATTTGCTCCATCTTTTTTGATTAATAATGAAGCTAAGTATAGAGTATAGGTAAAAAAGTTAAATTAATAAAATATTAAGTTTAAATTTATTAATTACCCTTTTTATATTTATAAATAATTAAAGTATTGTAGCATACTGATTACCTTGAATATTACCGAAGGTGTTTTTTTCAACTTTGCCAGTTAAAGCTAAGGTATCTTCTTTGTTAGCTTCAGGAGCCTTTAACGATTTCTCATTATCTGCAAAGTAATTTAAAGCAAATTCTTTAATTATATACATTCCCTCTAATGTCAGGTTAAGTGCTTCTTTTATACCGTATAATGCATAGGAGATAACGCTGTAAGCCATAACAGCTAAAGAGCAGGTTGCATTGAATACAAACTTACAAACTTCCCAACTTTGAGAAGGCCATTTATATAAGGCATAAGCACCGCCGGCCAAAGCTACCGCAGGTAAGGAATAGATGCTGTCATAAAATTCTCTTATTCCTACATGTAAGGCGGAATTACCCATAGCTCCGAGGGTAGAAATTCCTTCGGCTAAATAATGATGAACTTTACTACGGGAAGATCCGGCTGCATATGCTATACCTTTTACTCCCCCGTCAAGCACTGCATGCATAATATCAGCAGAAGCACCACTAATCAGTTCGAATAAAGTCTTTGGTTCGTAATCACTCTCTAAACCTTTTTTAAATTCATGCTCAACAATTCTGAAAGTAGTATCTAAATCCACCCCTTCAATTGTTAGGCTATGGCAAAATTCTATAAAATCGTCAAAAGAAATTTTTTGATCGGTATGATTTTTTTCAATCTCTATTTGTTTAGATCTTTCAGGCGAATGTAACAATTGTTCAAATTTCTCCAAGTTATATCTGGTTTCTAAATCGACTGACAAAGCACCAAGCTTAACCAGGCTATGAAATTTATAGAATAGCTCTCTTTTTTCTCCCGAAGCAAAAATCTCTTCCACCAACTTCCGATGATTAGAGGGGATAAATATTGCAGTTAGCTTCTCTAAAGAAGTACTATTTATTTTATAACCATAGTTAGTTTTTATGTAAGCCTGCTTAATTTCTTCGCTCAAATTTTCTAAAGCTTTACGAGTCCAAGGAGCCAGCCAATGATTGCCTAAATCTTGTTTTAAACGATAATAACGGTTAAATAAAGTTTCAGCCATTATAAGCTGTGCTTCTTTGCTTAATCTTAATTCCGAAGGATTACCTGAGGTTGTCGGGATACTTTCAGTTGTAAAGAAAGCGTTTTTAATATTTCTATAGCCTACATGATTTGTCATATAATTTTTTAAATCATCACCGGCTATAACTTTACCGTACCAATTAATATGGAATGCGCCGATCATTGGTTTTTTATCCATATTAATTAGAGTATCGTTAGCATATTCGGTATCTAAAATAGTTCTGGATAATACATAAAGAGGATTTTTTGCATCAAGATAAGCTTTATAGGCGATAACTACATCTAATGCATAATCTACTACTCTGATAACCGGGTAAAATATGGTTCTTCCGATAATACCTAGACCTATATAATTTATTACCGCATTTTTTACGGCGGTAAGAGCAACGGAAATACCCACAGTTATAAAAAACTTAGCTTTGAAACTAAGTTCGAATTTACCGAAACTCGGGTCGGCGCCGGCGGCAATTAATTTTTCGATAGCGCCGTGGTCTCCTCTTAGCTCAGTGATACCTTGTTCATTTTTTATAACCGAATGCTCCAGTAAAATTTGCATTGCGGTTTTACCGTCCGCTTTATTTTTAGCATTTAAGTCTAGTCTTTTATCTTTAAGTAGTGCAGTAATTATGCTGTTCTTAGCAAGTTTTAAATCTTTTATTGCTTCTGACTGCTCTTCACTCGATTTATTCAGTTCATTAATTTGCTCATTTGTATAAAGAGCGGCATACATTAAAGCATTATATCCGTCTTTATCAGTGAGGGTAGTGTCAGCACCCATAGCAATAAGCTTTCTTGCAAGAATTGAATCCCCCTTTTTACAAGCTTCCATAAGCGGAGTAAGGCCTGAAGGCAGTCTTTTATCTATGTGCGCAATTTCATTAGTACCAAAGCCGAACAGTTCATGTTCAACCATGATATCCAAAAGATCAAATCTACCTTTTTCAAAAGTTTGGTAAAATAGATCCATATGACCTTCTAAAACTCCTTTGGAGAGCTTTTTATTATCCAAGCAGAGTTTTATAAAACTAAGGTCATTATTTCTAAACGCCAAGCTCAAGCATTCGGCCATCTCCGCTTTGGCAGGGAAATACTCTTGGGTTATTTTATCGCCTGAAAATCCGGTTATAAATCCTAACTTTTCTTTGTGTCTTGCTATTTCCTTATCAACCTGCTCAGGAGGCAGAACTAAAGTCTTAGGAGCTGAGATAATTTCGCCGTCCCGAGTAAGGTCATGCAGTTGAATAACCGCTAACTTGCCGGCTCTGATTCTCTTAATTATCTTATCATTAGTTAGATCTAAGTATTCACCGGCTAATGAATTTGATGCTCTAGCGTGATTAATCGCTTCTCTCAGTAAATTTATATCAAGTTCTACTTCATTAGGGTTAAGCAGTTTTTTGATACTTTCCTGCATTACTTCCACAATATAAGGCCTTGCAAGATATGCTACCATCTGGCTTAGTCGTAGTAAACTTACTTGCTCGGGAGAAGCATCCTGCACCAATTCAAGTTCATGATTTACTATAGCTTTATATGCATGTAATAACTTTCCTCTTACGGAAGAATTTTGGCTTACCCCTTCTTTCATAAGCTCTGTTATTTCCTCTTGAAATATACCTAAACTTACCTGAAGCGTTAATAGCCTATTCATAATGAAAGGAGTTAAAAAAGAATCATTTAATTCCTTTAACTCTTCAGCTTCAATCGGATCTTCAGTAAGATTGTTAAGCATATGAAGTAAAGATTCATCAAATTCTTTAGCTTCCATAGAAGTTGTTTGAATTTCGTCCGTGCGTACATTTATATCTTTTGAGTTCATAGCTAAAAAACTATATTAATATCCTCTTATAAATTTATTATAACATACTTACATTAAAAAAATAATACATAATTAAATTTCCTTACATTTTTAATAATAAACTATTAATAAGTTGATTTATGCGGTACTACCCTCTATATAATGTTGGTCGCCTGTAAGGTAGAAAAGTAAGGGTTAATGATGGAAAAACCGATTATAGTTTGTGCGGGAAGTAAATATGTTGATATTGACGTATTAGCTTGTGCGGTTGCTTATAAAGAACTTTTGGAATTAAAAGGAAAGAAAGCAAAGATAGTCTTTACGGGTGAATTTAACAAAACCGTGCCTACAAGTGTTTTGGCATGGAACATGGATATATCGCATGATGTGCCTGAAAACCTTTCTGATTATAATTATGTGGTGGTAGATATTTCCAATCCGAACTACTTTGAAAAATTTGCGGTAAGAGAGCAGGTGATTGAGGTATTTGATCACCATCATGGTTTTGAGGAATACTGGAAGAATCTAATAGGAGTATATGCAAAGATTGAGCCTGTCGGTTCGTGTGCAACGCTCATTTGAGAAGAATATAAAAAGCATAATAAAGAAAACATGATTTCATCAGCCGGTGCAAATTTAATCTATACTGCTATTATTTCAAACACTCTTAATTTTCGGGCAAGCATTACCTCAGAGCGTGATATTAGAGCTGCAAAGGAAATAAAGCAGTATATCACTGTTCCCGATATTTGGATTCAGCAATATTATAAGGAAACCGAGCAGGAAATTTTATCGGAACCGAAAATAGCCATAGCTAATGATACTAAAAGCTTAGTAATTAATAATGATGATTATTTAATCGCTCAACTGGAATTATGGAATGCAGCTTCATTTATTAACCGGCATGATATATTAGAAATAGTTTTAGATGGGTTAGATATTAATGAGCTTGTGCATAGCAATCTAAACTGGTTTTTAACTATAGCCAGCATAGAAGAAAACAAGAATTATATAATTACCAGCAGCGAATTTATTAAAACAAAGCTGAAAACACATTTAGGTGCAGTATTTACCGGGTATATTGGTGAAACAAAACAGCTGTTCCTAAGAAAAGAAATACTGAAAAAGCTTGATGAAGGCAAAATCCTATAACTAATTGTTATAAGATTTCCACAAAGAATTAGGAATTTTTTCAACAAAATCTTTATGGAGTTTTTCTTCCTGCGTAGTTATTTGGAACCTACGATAAGGGAAATTGCTTTCCGCTTTAATTGTTTTCATTATGTTATCAACGTCTTCTGCAAAACTTAGGGTTGATTGGGAGCCTTCAAGAAGTGCAATATAAACTTGAGCAAGTAATTCGGAATCAATTAAAGCACCGTGTTTCTCACGGTTTTCCAAGCTGATGTTAAACCGCTGACATAAAGCATCGAGGCTTGCCGGCGATTTAGGGAACTTGCGTCTTGCTAGAGTTAAAGTATCTATAACATTATCAAAATTTAAAAGTTTAAGCGAAATTAAATTCAGTTCATAATTAATAAAACCGATATCGAAACCGGCATTATGAATGATTAAGTTGCCCCCTTCCAAAAAATTAAGGAAATCTTTAACGATATCTTTAAAAAGAGGTTTATCCAGCAAAAACTTTGAAGAAATTCCGTGAATTGCATAGGAATCCGAAGGGACATCCCGAAGCGGATTGATATAAGTGTGATAGGTTCTACCGGTTATTTCACGATTAATCAGTTCCACGCAACCGATTTCAATAATCCGATGACCTTCATAAGGGTTAAGGCCTGTGGTTTCCGTATCGAGTACTATTTCTCTTATATCTGCCATATACTAAAATTTTAATTTGTTTAAACGTATGTGCCATACTGACACCTGTATCAATAATAAAATCAGAATTATTGATTCTATAATTATCCGTAGTTTGCCGCTCCACAATAGCATTAAATTTATCAATAGTCATATTTTTTCTCTGCAAAACACGATTTAGTTGGGTCTCTTTATTAACAATAGCACTTATTGTAATGTCAAAACCATAGGGGTGAGCAGTTTCAAATAAGAGAGGTACTTCTACTACTATTGATGTTTTACTGTGCTTTCTTATTTGTTTGACGAACTTATATAAATCTTCTCTGACGATCGGATGAACGATAGATTCTAATTTTATCAAATCATCTTTATTACTGAAAACTTTTTTAGCCAAGAGTTGCTTGTCAATCATATCAGGTGTTGTGCATTCAGGGAAAGCAGCTGCTACTGCCTGATAGGCGCTGCCGCCTTTTTTATACATATCGGCAATTATCTGATCAAAGGAATAGATGACAAACCCTAAGCGCCGAAAACATCTTAAAATAAAAGATTTACCAGCACCGATTCCACCCGTAATAGCAATAATTTGACCATATTTATTTAGTTGTTTTTTCATCTTCAGCATAAATTTCATTAATTAAATAAATAGGGCGGTTTTTAGTTTCTTTATAAACGCGGGCAATATATTCACCAATTACTCCAAGGCTTATCAATTGCACTCCGCCCATGAATAATATTGCAACCATTATTGAAGCATATCCCGGAAGCTCAATGCCGTAAAATATAGTTCTAAGCACAAGAAATAACGCATAACTTAAAGAAAAGAGAGAGATCATCACCCCAATATAAAGCCAAATTTTAAGCGGCAGCGTAGAAAAAGAAAATATGCCGTCCATAGCGAAGCTAAAGAGTTTTTTATAATCCCAGGAAGTTTGGCCGTGCTTTCTTTTCGGTCGATCAAAAGTAATAGTGGCGGTTTTAAACCCCACCCAAGAAAATATACCTTTCATAAATCGGTTTTTTTCACGTAGCAGCTTTATTTTCTCAACTACTTTTCTATCCATTAATCTAAAATCGCCTGTGTTTTCAGGAAGTGGAGTTTTAGATAATTTTAAAAATAGTTTATAGAACATTTTCGCGGTAAACTTTTTAATAAAGCTCTCACCTTCGCGATTATTGCGCTTAGCTAAAACTACATCATAACCTTGCTGCCATAAACTTATCATTGATGGGATAAGTTCAGGGGGATCCTGAAAATCCGCATCCATCGGGATAATGATATCCCCGTTTGCATAATCTAAGCCGCAGGTTAAAGCTGCTTCTTTGCCGAAATTTCTGGTTAAATCTATTATCTTTATATGATCGTGATTCTGATATATTTCATTTAATGCTTCTATAGTATCGTCTTGGCTTCCGTCATTAATAAATATAATTTCATAAGTTTTTTTTAAATGACCAATTGTTTGCATAATACTCATATAAGCCTCTTTAATGCCTTGAGACTCGTTATAGCATGGTATTACTATGGATATTTTATATACTTCTTGCCGCATGTATTCTTTCCTAAATACTTTTTATAGTAATATAACAAAAAACTTATTGTACAGAATTGTTTTCTCGCGTATCAACTTTTCGGAAGAATATTGAGAATAAAATATGTTGAAAGCTAAGCAAATCAATGAAGTTTTTGAAAGGTTTTTCGCAAATAAGCCTGATCCTAAAATTGAGCTGGATTATTCTTGCCCTTTTACGTTACTAGTTGCAGTAGTTTTATCGGCACAAGCAACCGATAAAGGGGTGAACCGTGTAACCCCCAAACTATTTGAGATTGCAAGCACTCCGCAAAAGATGATTGAGCTTGGAGAAGAAAAATTAAAAGAAATAATAAAATCCATCGGTTTATATAATGCAAAAGCAAAGAATATAATTTTAATGAGTAAAGCTTTAATTGAAAGATTTGGGGGTGAGGTGCCGGCCTCAATGATTGAGCTAACTTCACTTCCGGGAGTAGGGAGAAAATCGGCAAATGTTATTTTAAACTGTGTGTTCAATGAGCCGACCATAGCGGTGGATACGCATATTTTTCGCGTATCTAATCGAATAGGTTTTTGTAAAACTAATACCCCGGAAAAAACTGAACTGGAACTAATGAAAAAGGTTCCTTCCAGGTGGCGACCTAAAGCGCATTTCTGGCTGGTTCTACATGGGCGTTATACCTGCAAGGCAAGAAAGCCCGAATGTGGTTCATGCATAATTAATGATATATGTGAGTATAAATATAAGTGTTTTTAAGCTCTACCTATATCCTGGTGTTTAACACGCTGGTTGAATATTATTAGGCTAGGCTCTTCTCCGTTGCCGGCAGCTTTACATTTTTCATATAAATCCATTGCCTCACCAAGGGAGGCTAGACTGTTAAAGCCTGCTCTACCTTTTTCCAGCTTTCCTAAAATCCTGTCGCCGCTTCTTTGCGGTCTGATTTCATATTTATCCGAAGAATTAATATATTTTATAGAGGAATGCCTGTTGGATACATGCCCGCTGGCTAATGATCTTTCAAACAAATTTTCATCACCTTTATATTTTTTTAGCTCAAGTACTCCCCAAGTGTTTTTGAGTAATGCAGAATCAATTTTATAAAAAGTATAAAATTTCGTAGTTATTTTATAAGGGGTTGTAAAATCTTGTTCTTGTTCCATTTGTGGAAGTTGCTCTTTTTTATCAATGCTACCCGGCACCCTGGATGTTGAAGGCCGGGTTTTAACTTTTTCCTTAACTCTATGTATAAGTGTATTGTCCGGTTCCTTATCAGGTTTAGCATAATTAATAGTAGTAATGTCTTTTCTTGAATCTGTAATCTCTTGTTCAGCCGTTTTATTCGCTTCTTGCCTTTTCTTATATTCAAATCGTAGTTTTTTAGTCCAAGGCTCGCGTTTAGGTTCATTTTCTACTTCTAAAATTTCCTTATTAGTATTTGCGAAAGCATTGATAAAAGGAGATCTGATTTCCGGAATTTTACCGAATGCATGTAATCCTAAAATGCATGCATCGACTGCAGTTTTGCCTAAAAACCATACTGCCTTATCTACAACCGAGATAAGAGGTATAGTTGTATAAATCATTTGTATTATTTCCAGATTGGAAGCATTATGAATGTTATAAGATGAATAATCCTTAAAGCAATATACGATAGTATTATGGAAACCGAATTGATTTATGGGGTTCATATAATTCTGCATACCGCGCAAGCAGGCTGATAAAAAGATATCAATAGCGGATGAAGTAAGTAATCTGCTTATGTAACCGGTTTTACTGAACTCGTTGTCATATGAAATTAATTCTAAGCTTCTTAAAAAGTTACTTGCTCTTAGAGAAACAAATGAAATAGCGGCTGCAGATAATTGAGTAATGCATGCATTTAAGATTAAATCTTCAGCAGGATACCCTACGACATAAATTAAAAATAAGGCAGGTATGGCACTGAGTGCCAGTGAAGTAGTATATTTAAAAAGCGGCCTGATATTTGAGTTATCAGTGTAAAGCTTTGCGCTGGAAGCGGCTATGCTTATAATGCGATGTATCAGTGATAAAGCAAACAGATCTCCTAACCTTTCGGCATCGGTTAATAACCTTATGTTGCTTGATAATGTGCCGGCAATATATAGTTTATCCGTTGTTGAAGTTGAGCCCGGCCAAATTCCTTGTAACATTCTTGCTACAGTTGTTGACCTGGAGCCGAACAAACTGACTGAGTTAGCCCTAAGAAATGGAGTAGTGGCTGTTTCGAAATAAATTTTATCACAGAAATAAATTGAGGAAATTTTATTATTCATAATTTAACCGTTGCTTTTTTATATATTAATAAGGGTATATGTCACTAAAATTACCGACGGCTGTGAGTGCTTCCTCCATGGTACGGCAATCAAATGTATATAAGTCATTACGGGCGGTATGCATCTGATCATCCGATTCCGGGTAACTGTTTTCAATCCTCTCCTTACATGCTGCCTGAGCATTTTTTACGGCTATGGAAACAGAAGCTAACATACCGTTTAATCCTTCACATAATTTTATTTCAGTAATCGGGTAAGCTTTATAATTTTTAGGTTTTAAAGTAAATTTATCTCCTTCATCAATAATTAATATGGTTCCTTCGTTATTATTGCTTATACAGGATCTCAGCCTACTTAATTTTTCCAAAAACTCCAAACCGAATAATTTAGGTAAAGAAGCCTTGTAGTCTTCATAAATATCTTCTTGTTGTATAATTACTTGTTCATCTTTATATATGAGGGCATTTTCCAGCTGGTCGGCATGAAGCGGTATACATTTGGAATTCTCTTTACCTGCTAAAAGATAAGTTAAAAAGTATTTATCTATACCGTAATATTGTTTATTACTGCCGTCATTAAAATCGCTTTTTTGTGTGGTTCCTAATAAGCGATCATGAAATTCGGTTTCAGGGATGTGAAATAAATAAGATTTTTGCCATAGGGTATAAAACTCTTCAGGCTTATTTTGATTTATCTCCGTGACCGGTTTAGAGATAAGCCGGGAAAGCAAAGATTGTGAAGCGATAAGTATTTTATCAAGAGCAGAGGGTACGTGTAATTTTATAATTGCACTATATATCCATGGATTGTCAAAAACTTTTATCACGTTTGTAATAGTATCGCTTTCATCGTAGAGTGAAATATGCCTGTAATCAGATAAATCCCTAACATACTCCAGTTTGTTTGCGAGGCTTTTATATTCCGGTGTGCTAATCTCGAGTGCCATAACTTCTAATTTTTTCGCTACATGATAAGCTTTGACAGCACGGAGGGCTGGATCGGATATGTTGCCGGACATCTGGTAATCATTAAACTCACACGGTCGGCAATTCTTATATCTCAAACCAACTAGTTCTAAGACTTCAATTCTATCCAGTTCGCAAATAACTTTAAACATAACTTTTTATCAATTTAAAACGAAAATAATAAAATATTTTATTATTTTAGCCGAAAAATTCAATACTCAATATATTAATTTTTTGAAAACTTACGTAAATAAAGTTGTTTAAATCTACTAGACCCATATTAAAAAAAGTATATAATATTGGTTTAACTATTAAAAATAAACCTTGTGATGAGGAATTATGAACGGAATTTTTAAAAAATATATAGCATTAACTGCGGTTGTATTTACGCTTGCAGGTTGTGACAACATGGCTTTAACTAATGAAGCGGGGTATGCAAATAAAAGAACTATCGGCGGTTTAACCGGAGCGGTTGCAGGTGCTTGGGTCGGATCTAACGTGGGTAAGGGTAAAGGTCAGATTGCAGCAATTGCGGCAGGAACTTTACTTGGCGCCTTAGGCGGAAGTTCGCTGGGTTCTTCTTTAGATAGGGCGGATGTAGCTAATCATAATAATACCGCACAAAGAGCATTGGAAGTAAATAGAACAGGTGTAGCTTCAACTTGGAGTAACCCGGATACCGGTGCATCAGGTGTAGTTACTCCGGCAAAAACTTATGAAGAACACGGCAGATATTGCAGAGAATATACTCAAACCGTTAAGGTAGGGAATAAAATTCAAGAGGCATACGGTAAGGCATGCCGTAACCCAGACGGTACTTGGCAAATTGTTCAGTAAGTAAATAATTGTTTATAAAATTTTGAGGATAATATGTCTGAAGCAATTACAGTGCAAGGTTTGCCGAAGGGTGAGCTCTTAAAGGGTAAAAAAGGTTTGATTATGGGGGTGGCAAATAATAAGTCGTTAGCTTGGGGTATCTCTCATGCTTCTTACTTACAAGGTGCCGAACTTGCATTTTCTTACCAAGGGGAAGCTTTAGAGAAAAGAATTTCGCCGCTTGCGGAATCAGTCAGTTCGGATACACTTATTGCTTGTGATGTTTCAGATATGAGCTCAGTAGATGCAGCATTTAAATTTATTAAAGAAAAATGGGGTAAGCTAGATTTTTTAGTACACTCAATTGCTTACTCTAATAAAGATGAGCTTAAAGGCAGATATGTCGATACCTCTTTAGAAAATTTCCTACATACAATGAATATTTCCTGTTATTCATTCATAGCGACCGCAAAGCGTGCAGCAGAGCTAATGAAAGACGGTGGAAGCATAGTAACACTTACTTATTATGGAGCTGAAAAAGTTATTCCTAATTATAACGTTATGGGAGTAGCTAAAGCTGCACTGGAAGCAAGCGTAAAGTATATTGCGGCCGACCTGGGCGAGAAAAATATTAGAGTTAACGCGATTTCTTCGGGGCCGGTAAAGACGTTGGCAGCTTCCGGGATCGGAGATTTTAGAAGCTTCTTAAAATGGAGTGAGGATAATACTCCGCTTAAAAGAAATACTACTCTTGAAGATGTCGGCGGGACTGCGGTATATTTACTAAGTGACTTATCAAGCGGGGTTACGGGAGAAGTTATTCATGTTGATAGCGGTTACCATGTAATGGGTATGAAAATGCTAAGTTCAGAAAATAACTCTGAAGAATAATTAAAACTTAAGCGCAAAGGAGTAATAAAATCTTGTCTATATGGCGCTAATTGTACAAAAATTTGGTGGTACATCGGTTGGGACTCTTGAGAGAATAAGAAACGTCGTTAAAATTATTCGTAAGGAAAGAGAGCAGTGCAATAAAGTTGTTGTGGTAGCATCAGCAATGGCCGGTATTACTGATAATTTAGTAAATAACGCTCTTTTCTTATCTCACATGAAAACTAATGAAGAATTAGTGGAATATGATTCGGTTATTGCTTCAGGAGAGCAAATATCATGCGGGTTACTTGCTCTTGCATTAATAAACGAAGGCTTTAAAGCACGTTCTTGGTTAGGATGGCAGGTGCCTATATATACCGACGGGATATTTTCAAACGCAAAAATAACTCATATAGAGACTAAACAATTGATAAAGTGTTTAGAAGAGGATGAAATACCTGTGATAGCGGGGTTTCAAGGCGTTTATGAAGGGCGCGTGATAACTTTAGGACGGGGCGGATCCGATACCACTGCTGCTGCAATTGCAGCAGCACTTAAAGCTGAAAGGTGTGATATTTATACTGATGTAGACGGGGTTTATACTGCGGATCCCAGAATAGTACCGAAAGCTAAAAAATTAAAACAGGTTGCTTTTGATGAAATGCTGGAGATGGCATCTTCAGGCGCAAAAGTATTGCATGCAAGATGTGTGGAAATCGCGATGAAATTTAACTTAAAAATGCAGGTTTTATCAAGTTTTGATGAGGAAGTAGGAACTATGATCGTAGGAGAAGACCAAATTGTTGAGAAGCATATGGTTACGGGAATCACCTGTAAGGGTGATATCGCAAGTATTACATTAAAAGCTATGTCGGATGTCCCGGGGTCAGCTTCTCAGCTGTTTGATTCTATGGAAGAAAAGAATATAAATGTTGATTTAATTGTACAGAATATAGGTAGTAGAGGTAAAACCGACCTTACTATCACCATTGCTAAAAATGATCTTGACAAGGCTTTGGATTCAATCGAGACTAATAAGAAGATAAACTGCCGCGATATTATTGTAGATGATAACGTCGCTAAAATTTCAATAATCGGCATTGGGATGAAATCTCATTCGGGTGTTGCACAAAAGATGTTTCAAATTTTAGCGGATAGAGGTATAAATATATTAGTAATATCGACTTCTGAAATTAAAATTAGCGTGCTTGTTCATGCTGAATATAAAGAATTGGCGGTAAGGGCTTTACATGCAGGATATGGTTTAGATAAGTGAGGGAAAAATGAAAATTAAACAAATAATTTTTTTAACTATGCTTGGGATGATGATTTCGTCTTGTGCGGCGGTAGATCCGACCAGGAATGATTTAAAAAGCCCGTGTGTGGCAAATGATGAGGCCGGAGGGGCAAACCCGTGTATCAGGAGAAAACCTCTTGAAAACTTTATAGTATAGCATATAATCACGTTCCTTATTTCAAATTTGAGGAAAATTATGGGTTTAGAAAGAACTTTGTCAATTATTAAGCCTGATGCTACTAGAAGAAACTTAACAGGCGCCATTAATGAGCGCTTTGAAAAAGCCGGTTTAAAGATCATTGCACAAAAAAGATTGCAGCTAACCGAAGAACAAGCTAAGCAATTTTATATTGTACATAAAGATAGGCCTTTTTATGGTGAGTTGGCCAGTTTTATGATTTCAGGAGCGGTTGTTGCACAAGTACTGGAAGGGGAAAATGCGGTTGCTAAAAATAGAGAAATAATGGGAGCAACCAATCCTAAAGATGCCGCAGAAGGTACAATCAGGAGAGATTTTGCCGAAAGTATCGAAGCGAATTCCGTGCACGGTTCCGATTCTTTAGAAAATGCAAAGAACGAAATTAGTTTCTTTTTCAGCGAAATGGAAATTTGCCGATAATTAATAATTAATACCGGATATATTTTATGAAGGGCTTCCGAATCAGTAATTTTTACAAAGAATGGGGAGCCTTTTTTATTATTTCGTTCTTAGGGTTCGGCACTTCTTTTTTCTGGACTAAAGTAGCATTAAGAGAGCTAACTGTACTTGAGCTTGTTACTTATAGAGTTACGGTAGCTTCTATCTGCTTATGGTTCATCATGCCGATATTTAGAGCTAAGCTTCCAAAAAATTTTAATCTTTTTACCAAAATTGCTTTTTCCGGGGTTATAGGGAATTTTTTACCCTTTATGCTATCTGCCTGGGCGATAGGTTATATTAGTTCAAGTGTAGCCGGGATTTTAAATTCCTTAACTCCAATATTTACTGTAATACTTAGTGTAATATTTTTACCTGATAAAGAGCTTAATACAAAATTAATATTAAGTGTAATAACCGGGTTTATGGGTGCTTTACTTATTTTTGCTAATAAGCTTAACGGGGGTAGCGATATGGGAAATCTATTGCCGGAGATTGCTATAATAGGGGCGGCACTTTGTTATGCAGCTCAAGGTGTATATACAAAAATCTATTTTAAAGAAGAAAACTTTATCACCTTGGCAGTAATTTCAAGTACAACTTCTGCAATTTTATTTTGGATAATTTTACTTTCAAATCAAACTGAGATAAGTTTTCCACAGGAAAATAGTACAATCATTGCAATAATTTGGATGGGAATCGTGGCAAGTACCGTCTCACTGGTGCTGCTTTATTATTTGCTTAAAAATTGGACGCCGACACGAGTATCATTTATAACTTATGCAGTGCCTATAAGTGCTATGTTCTTAGGTGTAGTTGTGCTTGGCGAGCAACTAAAAACACATATGATTATCGGGGCAACAATTATCATAGCTTCTATTATTTTATCTAATCAAAAACTAAAGCGTAAAGCTAAATGATTCTAAATTGTATATTTGCATTAATTATCGGAGTATTGCTAGGTAATTTTACAAGTACAGTGCTTTTTAGGCTTCCGAGAAAAATCCCTATCCACGGATATAATCCGAAACTCGGTAAAGTACCTCATTGTTCAACCTGCGGACATACCTTAAAATTTTATGAGTATCTTCCCATGTTAAGTTGGGTTTCTACACGTGGCAGATGTAACTATTGCGGCGTCAAAATCAACCCTGAATATACCATACTTGAAGTTTTTATATCTATACTTGCTTTTATTTTATATTTTTTTACTTCAGGATTTTCAGAAGAATATATTTTGTTATTATTTTCCGGAGCCGGGCTCATTTTATCATGCTTCTTAATTGATAAAGCAAAAACCGATGCTGATAAGGCTCTATTTATGGTTGGTATCTTAGGCTCTATATTCCGCACATTGAGTGAAGGGACAATATTCGGTTGGCTTACTTCGTTCTTATTTGCATACTTTATATATGCATTTATTACTTCTAAATTGGATGGGAAAAAAGTAGCTGAATACTATTCTTTGAGATTTATTTTATTATCAGGGGTATGGCTGAGCATTCCTTATTTATTGGCTTATCTGTTAGTATTATTCCTGCTTACTATTATAAAGGAGATTCCTCAATATAGGAAAAATATATTTCTTATTGCTTTGTTATATATTTTTATAATAGTTGTAGAATATAAGTAATAATAAAGGAGTGTATGCTCTCTAACCTACAATTTTCTAAAGATTTTCTCCCGAAAGGTTTTGTCTACCTTAATGATATAGATCCGTCAATTGAGCAATACATTATGTATGCTAAGGAGGATAATTTCACAGGTAGAATAGTAAAGGGATATGAAAAAGAAGTAGCTATTTGTACCTACCAAGCAGCACTTGCTTTAAAAATGATTCAAGAAGAGTTAAATAAGTTTGGTCTTGGGCTTAAAGTATATGACATCTATCGCCCGGCGCAAGCTTGTTTGGATTTTTATGAATGGTCGCAGGATGTAAATGACCAAAAAATGAAAGAAAAATTTTATCCGCACGTTGATAAAAAAGATTTCTTCGAGTTGGGATATGTAGCCAAATACTCAGGGCACAGCAGAGGTAGTGCCGTAGATTTAACAATAATTACTTTAGAAGGAAAAGAAGAATTAAATATGGGTACCAGGGTGGATTTTATCGATGAATTATCTGCAACTCAAAACCCCGACATTTCTTTTGAAGCGAAAAAGAACCGCCTTATGCTTCGTTCCATAATGGAGAAATACGGTTTTGAAAATTATTCTAAAGAATGGTGGCATTACTCTTTAAGGAATGAACCATTTCAAAGAAAGCCCGAAGATCATTTTGACTTTCCCGTTAAGTAATAATGTTATAATCTTTAGTTATTTTTAAGGTAATTTACGCTTTTATCCTGTTCATAGAGCTCTAAAAGCAGTTTAAATTTTTGGTTTGCCGGATGTTTAAGATCAGGGTCATCTTCAGCTATTTCTCGTGCTAATGCATTAGCTTCAGGAATTAAATTATAGTGATAGTTTAAATTACAGGTTTTAAACGAGGGTAAACCGCTTTGCTTAGTGCCTAAAATTTCACCGCTGCCTCGGATTTTTAAATCTTCCTCGGCAATTACGAACCCGTCATTAGATTCTTTCATAATATTAAGCCGCTGTTTAGCGGTTTGGGTTGCCGGATGTTTGTATACTAAAATACAATGTGATTTCTTATTTCCTCTGCCAACCCTCCCTCTTAATTGATGTAATTGTGATAAGCCGAATCTTTCAGCATTTTCTATCACCATGATAGTTGCATCACTAACATCAACGCCTACTTCAACCACGGTAGTTGCAACTAATACACTAATTTTACCTTCTAAAAACTCAAGCATAGTTTTATCACGTTCAACACTATGCATCTTACCGTGAATAATTCCTGTTTTTTTAGGTAATAATTCATCCAAAATAGAAAACCTATCTTCTATATAAGAAAGATCTAAAGACTCGGATTCTTCAATAAGCGGACATATCCAATATATCTTCTCTCCGTTCTCTACCGCATCTTTTATTCTTTCTAAAAGCTCGGGTATTTTATTTGATGAAATTACCGAAGTTTGAATGGGCTCCCGCATGGCGGGTTTATCTTTAATTATTGAGAGATCAAGATCACCGTAATTAACCATGCATAATGTGCGTGGGATGGGAGTCGCTGACATCATTAAAAAATCTGGTGCTATACCTTTTTTACTTAAGGAAGCTCTTTGTTCTACTCCGAATCTGTGCTGCTCATCTATTACTGAGAGACCTAGGGCGGCAAATTGTACATTCTCTTGAAACAATGCATGGGTTCCGATAACAATATGAGCTTTGTGGTTTGCAATATTCTCTAATACCTCTTTGCGTTTTGATACAGGCATTTTACTGATTAATAATTCAACTTTTAATTCTAGCTTTTCGCAAAGTTCAGCTAATTTTGCAAAATGCTGTTTGGCCAGAACTTCGGTAGGAGTCATAAGTGCGGCTTGCTTGCCGCCTTCTACGCAATTAAGCATTGCACATAGGGCGACTAAGGTTTTTCCGCACCCGACATCACCCAGAACTAAACGTGCCATTCGGTAGGGAGATTTTTGATCCCTTTCAATTTCACTTATCGCTTGTTTTTGTCCATCCGTAAGCTCAAACGGAAGCTGTTCGTAAAGCTTATCAGTTAGTACTCCATGAAAGTTTAATTCCGGCTTACTTTGCTTTTGGTAATGCTTCCTTGCCAGGCTTAATGCAAGCTGAGTAGCAAGCAGCTCATCAAAAGCTAAACGTTGCTTATATTTACTATCCCCGGTAACTTCATCAATGTGCTCGGGATGATGTGCATGTTGTAATGAACTAAGCCAGGAAACCCAGCCGTGTTTATCAAGTAAACCCTGAGGCAGCCACTCGGGAAGGGTAGGAATAAATTTTAGTGTATTTTGTATTGTTAAATTTAAGAATCTTGAGTTAAGACCATACGTAGAATGATAAACCGGTTCTAAGATTTTTACCCTATCTATCTCAGTCGGGTTAGCTACTATATCGGGGTGAATCATTTGCAGCTCTCCATTATTGTACTCGACTTTGCCGCTAACCAAAATTGTTCTGCCGATCCCGAAGGTCTCTTTCAGGTGATTCAGGGTGGCATTAAAATAAATGACGGTAAGCTTGCCGGTCTCATTTGAGCAAATAATTTTCTGAGGAGTTCTTTTGTTACGTGAGATATTAAATTTATGTTCTTCAACCGTAACTACCTCTGTAATTACACTGCCGTTTAAAACTTCAGATAGGGCGGGAGAATAACGTCTATCAATTATTTGATAAGGAAAATAAAAAATTAAATCACGAATATTTTGAAGCCCTAATCTATGGTAAGCCTCAGCCCTCTTAGAACCGATGTTTTTAAGTTTCCTTACTTCCCAAAACAAGTTTAACAGTAAAGGGTTAGGCATTTTACTCCGTGTTTGTCAGTTGTATTCTTACCAGCCTGTTATATTCTCCGTTAGCAGTGATGAGCTCGTCATGAGTTCCATGCTCAACAAGTTTGCCTTCCTTAAGTACATATATTGTGTTTGCATTTCTTACTGTTGAAAGCCTATGAGCAATTATGATGGTAGTTCTGTTTTGCATAATATTTTCTAAAGCTTGCTGAACTAATTTCTCATTTTTACTGTCAAGCGAGGAAGTTGCTTCATCAAGCAGCAATACTTTCGGGTTTTTAAGAAAAGCTCTGGCTATAGCAATCCGTTGTTTTTGTCCGCCCGAAAGCCTCACGCCTTTCTCGCCTAAATAAGTATCAAATCCGTTGGGAAGCTTTTCTATAAATTCTAATGCAGCTGCAGCTTTGCTTGCATTTATGACTTCTTCATAGGAGGCTTTAGGGTTACCGTAAAGTATATTTTCGTATGCCGAGGTAGAAAAAATTAAAGGATCCTGAGAAACATAAGCGAACTGTAATCTTAGGTTCTCAAGTTGAATATCTTTTATATCAGTGCCATCGAGTAGAATTTTACTTCTCTCAGTGTCATAGAATCTGAGCAATAATTGAAATATAGTTGATTTGCCTGCACCGGATTCACCGACGATTGCGGTTACCTTATTCGGGGCTATTGTAAGTGAAATATTCTCTAAGCTTGCTTTGCTTTTTTTAGAAGGATAATAAAACGTAAGGTTTTCAACTTTAATTGCTCCGGTAAAGTTGCTTAAAAGAATTGCATCTTTAGAGTTAACTATTTCAGGAGCAATGCCTAAAAATTCTACTAAGCGCTCGGTAGCGCCGGCTGCTTTTTGTAAATCTCCCATAGTTTCCGCTAAAGCACCGAATGCACCGGCTGCAACTACAGCTAAAAATATAAAAGAAGAAAGTTCCCCGGGGGTAAGCTTCCCATCAAGAACCTGGTGCCCGCCTACCCATAGAATCAATCCGATTGAACCGAATACTAAGCTGATAACGATTGAAATAAGGAATGCTCTACTTTTTATCCGCTTTAAGGAGGTATATATAACTTCATCCAATTTATTCTTAAAAATCATTTTTTCTGCGTCTTCATGCGTATAAGCTTGTATAGTTTTTATGCCGTTTATCGTCTCTTCGGTATGGGCGGAGACTTCCGCAACCTTATCTTGGGAAAGCTTAGAATAAATACGCATTTTTTTACCGAAAAATACTATCGGTAAAATAACGAGCGGAATAACTAACCCCATCATTCCGGCAAGTTTAGGGCTAGTGGTAATTAATAATATCACCCCGCCGATCAGCATCAAAAAGTTACGCATTGCCATCGATAAACTTGTTCCTATTACCGTTTGAAGCAGGGTGGTATCAGTAGTCATACGGGATAGAATTTCTCCTGACTTATTACTTTCATAAAAACTTGGTGATAATCTTAGGATTTGATGGTAAATATCACGCCTGATATCAGCAATCGCTTTTTCCCCAACTAAGGTGATGAGGTAGTATCTCGCGGCAGTGGAAAATGCAAGTACCAGTATTGTACAAATCAAATAAATTAAGGCTCTGTCCAACATGGCAGGGTTGTGTTGACTTAAACCTGAATCAATGACATATTGTAAGCTTCTACCTATAATCAATACTGATGATGAGGTGAAGATTAAGGCTATTATCATTAAAAATACTTGGCATTTATAGGGCTTAATATATTTAATTAAATATTTTAGGCTTTTGATATTTTTGGATTTAGGCTCCAATGGAGAAGCGGAATTTAAACTATTTTTTTTGGGCATATTTTTTAATTTATAAAAGGCATATCTTACCTATTAAACTAAAATACGCTTTTGAAAAAGATAAAGTTTTGTTATAAATTAATTTTTAGATAAACTTAAAACAAAAGGATAATTTTTTATTATGATGAGATGTATTGCGTTTATATTTATAATAGTTTTAAGTGTAGGTGAAATTGCTGCGGCTGTGCAGCCGCCTGCTTCTTTTGCCGATATTGTTGAAAAGGCAATACCTGCGGTTGTAAATATTTCCACAACCCAAAAAGTTGATATGAGAAATAAGAATTTTTCTTTAAATGATCTTCCTGATAACCCGCAGGATATATTTGAATTCTTTGAACCTGATCCTAACTCGCGCAAAACCAGAAAAATAAGATCTTTAGGATCAGGTTTTATCATTGACCCGCAAGGTTATATCGTAACTAACTATCACAATATAGCTGATGCTGATGAAATTGAAGTGATGCTGGGTGATGAAAGCCCTGAAAGATATAAAGCTAAGGTTTTGGGCAAGGATCCGAAAACAGATTTAGCTTTACTTAAGATTAATGCTAAAGACCCTCTTCCGTTTGTGAAATTTGGTAATTCGAATGAATCAAAAGTCGGGGATTATGTTATAGCAATCGGGAATCCTTTCGGGTTGGGAGGGACTGTTACAGCAGGTATAATTTCAGCTAAAGCAAGATATTTAAACGGTTCACAATATGATGATCTTATTCAAACCGACGCCTCAATAAACCGAGGTAACTCGGGTGGGCCTATGTTCAATATGAAAGGTGAAGTAATCGGGGTTAATACTCTTATCCTTTCCACAACAGGGGGTAATATAGGGATTGGCTTTGCTATGCCTTCTGCAATTGTTGAGCCGATAATTGATCAATTAAGAAATAAAGGTGAAATAAGCCGAGGTTGGCTTGGAGTTCTAATCCAGCCGGTTGATGAGTATGTTGCTAAATCAATGGGGTTACAAAAAATTAAAGGAGCATTGGTTGCTGAAGTTGTTAAAGATAGCCCCGCAGATAAAGCCGGAGTTAAAGTCGGGGATATTATTTCCAGATTTGACGGTAAAGAAGTGAAGAATATACATAAATTACCTAGAATGGTTTCCGAGACTCCTATTAATAAGCGTGTTAGTATACAGGTGTTTAGAAACGGTAAATATGAAGTACTTAACACTATTATTGAAAAGCCTGCAAGTGATCCGTTAGGTGAGGAAGCTGAAGATTCGGAAGGCAAGCAGGGAAATTCGGAGAAAATCGGTCAGGTTATACTTGGAATAAGAGTTGCTGACTTAAATAACGCTTTAAGGAATAAGTTTAAGATTGAACCTGCTTTAAGTGGAATCGTAGTTTTAGGGCTTAATCGTAATTCCCCTGCGGTTGAAAGCGGGATTAGCGCCGGAGACCTTATTCAGCAGGTTGGTAGTAAGAAGATTACTACCATCAAAGACTTTGAAAATGAAATAAATAATATTAAGTCTTTAGGTCACAAAAAAGCAATGATATTAATTAATAAAGTCAATGGAACCAGATTTATCTTAATTGACTTAGAGTGATACAAATGGAGAATATTCCCAGGGTACTGCAAGTTTTACCGAATCTTATCTCAGGGGGAGTAGAGCGCGGTACCTTGGAAATAGCAAGTGCCTTAATTAAGAATAATTACCAAGCTTTCGTCTGCTCATGGGGTGGAGGAAAGATGATAAATGACTTAAAGCACATGGGAGCTAAGCATATAAGTTTACCTGTTCATAGTAAAAATCCGCTTAATATAATATTAAATATTTTTAGACTTAAAAAAGTTATTAAGGAAAATGCTATTAACATAGTGCATGCAAGATCAAGGGCTCCGGCATGGAGCTGTTATTTTGCCTGTAAGCTGACCGGAGCTAAATTTGTCACCACTTTCCATGGTACGTATACTGCTGATAACCATATTAAAAAATATTATAACTCAATAATGCTTAAGGGTGATAAAGTTATAGCAATTTCTAAATTTATTTATAATCATATACTTAAAACTTATAATATTTTAAACGATAAGTTGATTATTATAAATAGGGGGGTAGATCAAGCATATTTTTCTCCTTCTCTTGTTAATGAGCAGAGACTATCTTCTTTAAAACAAAATTTAAAACTGAGTAATAATTTTTTAAAAAATAAAAAGATAATTATTATGCCGGCAAGGTTTACTCGTTGGAAAGGGCATTTATATTTACTTAAAATTTTTAAGCTGCTCCAGGAAGAAAATTTTTTATGTTTAATGGTGGGTGCGTCTGAAAGCAGACATAAGGAATATTTAAAAGAGGTCAGATTATGTATTGGTAAATATGGCTTAAAAGATAAGGTTATAATTACCGGTGAAGTTAAAGATATGCCTGCACTTTACATGTTAGCGGATTTTGTAATATCTGCCTCTTTAAAACCTGAAGCATTCGGCAGGACTATAATTGAAGCTCAAAGCATGGGTAAAATTATCATTGCAACCAAAGAAGGCGGTGCAACTGAAGAGAGTATTGTTGATAAATCCACCGGGTTTCATATTCCAAATGATAATGAAAAAGAAGCAAGTAAAGTAATATTATCCGCGCTAAAGCTAACTCAAGATAAATATAATGAAATAACTTCTAAGGCTTTAAATGATGTAAAGAAAAATTTTGCTTTACAGACTATGTGCGATAAGACCTTGGAAGTTTACCAAACTTTACTCGCTATGCAATAGCTTAGGAATGTTTTTAATATTTAATCAATTTATGTATTGAAATAACTAATTTAAAATTTTAAGGTAATATTAAAATTATTTTAAATTATCTTAAATATATGAATAGAGCGCATAATTTAAAACATAATAACCACAAATATAAAAAGCTGGAACTTACTTGCAACTTATGTAACTCATCTGATCATGAGTTAATAACAAGTAAAGATTATGAGGATTATAAAAGTTTTAAAGTACTGTGTCGTGAATGCGGGTTAATTTATAGTAACCCCGTCCCTACCCTCGAAGGGCTAGAACTTTACTATGAACAAAAAAGTGAAAGGTATTCCGGTGAAATTTTTATCCCGAAATTAAGAAGAATTTATCGCTCGGCTATAAGAGCAATTTATCGCTATAACCGTATAAAACATTATCTAAAAAAAGGTATAAATGTCTTAGATAGCAGCGCATGCATCGGGGAATTTATTTATTTACTCGAGCAGAAAGGGAGCCATGCCATCGGTGTTGAACATAACAATTATCTTATTCAATATGCTAGAAATGAGCTTAAAATTAATATAGAAAGGCATTTTTTAGATAATATTAAAATGCCTGAGGAAACTTTTGACGTAATAACCGCATATCACATTTTGAATTTATGTCTTAATCCTTTAGAAGTATTAAAAAAATATCGGAGTTACTTAAAGAAGGATGGAATTTTAAATCTTGAAGTACCTAATATTGATGCAAGGCATATTGCCCCATACCATAGATTTCGGTTTAAATATTTTTATAATTTTAATCTCCATACAATAAAAATGTTAGCAAGGAGAGCAGGATTTGAGGTGGTAAATACAATAATTATCCCCAAGAGCATGCATATAAATATGATACTTAAGAAAGGTGAACCTTATCAAGATAAAGTCAGTGATGCTCAGAATTATGTGATGGTCAGGAATTCTATTATAGGGTATAAAAGTTTAAATTTTCTGGTTTCACCGTTGCCTTATCTAAAAGCGATGGACAATATAAAAAAATATATGATTTTAAATAAAGCGGTTAAAGAATATTCTTCTGGTAAAGAAATATTGGATGATTGTTTTGCTAAAATATCTGAATTTAAGTAATGGCTAAGTTTTTTTATTTAAGGATTTTAAAACAATATACATAAAAGGAATTATAATTAAGGTAAATATTGTTCCTACGGTTAAGCCGCCGACCAGAACATAACCGATTGCATTTCTTGTTTCAGCGCCTGCTCCCAGAGATAAGATTAACGGAACTGAGCCGAAAACCATTGCGAAAGTTGTCATCATTATAGGCCTTAAGCGTAGTTTTGAAGCTTCAATTACTGCATCCATGCAGGAAGCATTTCTCTCTTTTACAATGTTATTGGCAAACTCAACAATCATAATACCGTGTTTTGAAATTAATCCGATAAGGGTAATAATCCCGATTTGACTGAAAATATTAATACTATTTCCGCTAAGCTTAGTAAATAATAGTGCCCCAAAGCAACCGAGGGGTATGGTAAAGATGATAATCAAGGGATCTATAAAGCTTTCAAATTGAATTGCCAAAACCGCATAAATAAAAAATACGGCAAGCGCTATAAGGAATAACATTTGTAAATAAGTATGCCGGAATTTTTCCAGCTTTTCACCTAAATCAATAATAATGCCCGGTTCATTAATATTATGTATAAAGTTATTAATTTCTTTATATGCTTGGTCAAAATTAACCTCAGGCTTTAGTTCGATATTGATTTTAGCCGCACGCATTTGATTATGATGCCTTAGCTCATTTGCTTTAGCGCTTAACTTAAGCTCGGAAAATCCTCCGAGAGAAACCGGTATATTATTATTAAATATATAAATCTCATTGATATTTTTAGGTTTATAATTTGAGGATAAATTAACATTATAAGAGATACCGTCTTTTAAAAAGTTTTGCACATATTTATCGTCAAAAGAAACAGCTAACAAATCAGATATGTGTTGGGGTAAAATATTAAGTTGAGAAAATTTATATTTATCAAATCTTAAATCATAGCCCATATTATTTAATTCCAGGTTATGAGTTACTTCTTTAAAAAGAGGGTTCTTCTTTAAGGTATTAACCATGTCATCAAGTGTTTTAATTAGTTCCCGGTAGCTAAGTGTTGTTTTAACAATAAAATTTATCTCTCCGCGATTATCGGATTCCATGCCCGGTAAGTTACTATCTTCGCTCCAAACGGAGGTTTGCACCGAAGGTATTAATTTTACTTTTTCCTGATATTCTTCTTTTACTTCTTTTGCGGAACGTTTCCGCTTCGACCAATCGTTGAGCACATTTATAATTTGGCTGCCATGCTGAGAAATAAAAGCCACTTTCTTATTTATTTCACTAATGCTATCTGAAGCTCTTTCTACACGTATGCTATAATCATCAAATTCATTTAAAGAAATGCCGGATAATTTTTGTACGAATATTCCCACTATGCCTCGATCTTCCTTAGGAGCCATTTCTTTTGGAATAAAGTTATATATGATTGCGCTTCCTACTATTAATAGAGCAAGTGTAGTTGATAATAATATTTTCTTAGGTAAAATTTTTGATAATAGAGTTTGGTATTTAGTTTCAATTTGATAAATCAGGATATCAATCTTCGGTAGAATATCAAGGTTGCCGGGCTTTAAAATTTTTGCAGCCAGCATAGGAGAAAGGGTAAGTGCAACTATTCCGGAAATCACAACACTTCCTGCAAGCGCTACTGCAAATTCAATAAATAGTTTTCCGATACTTCCTTTCATAAAGGCAAGCGGTATAAATACGCTACTTAAAGTAAAAGTCATTGCAACAACGGCAAACCCGATCTCTTTACTTCCATCTTTAGCAGCTTGGAGAGGAGATTTGCCCATCTCAATATATTTATATATATTTTCTAAGATTACAATTGCATCATCTACTACTAATCCGATAGAAAGCACCATTGCAAGTAAAGTTAAAGTATTCAAAGAAAACCCGAACATATCTAAAATAGCAACACATCCTGCTAAGCATACCGGTATGGTAATAAGCGGGATCAATGCTGCTCTTATATTTCTTAGGAAAAGGAATATAATAAGCACAACAAGAATAACTGCTTCTATAATAGAGTTTTTTACATTATTTAAGGAAAAGCGAATAAAATCACTTTTATCATATTCCGAAGTTATTGCATAATCGGCAGGGAGGGTTTGGCTGATCTTTTCTAATTTTTTGGTTAGCTGCTCGGAAACTTTAAGGGGGTTGGAATTTATAGTTTTCTTAACTGCTATCATAATTCCGGGCTTGCCGTTTATTCTAATCCTAAAGTCTTCTTTTCCTTTTAACTTTATATCTGCAATGTCTTTTAGGGTAATGTTAGTTGAGCCCTGATTTTTAATAACTATATTGCTGAAATCTTGCTCATTAAGGCATGAAATATCTAAAGTAATCGGAATCGAATCATTAATTTTTCCGGCCGGAAGGTTGGTCGCATATAATTTCAGCTTATCAATCACATCCGATACATTAATTTTATATAAATATAATTTATTACGGTTTAGGGTAATTTGCATCGAATAGGAAGCACCCCAAATTTGAGCATCAGCTACGCCCGGAATGCCGATTAAATTATTTTGTATGTTGAGAAAGGCAAAATGTATCAGTTCTTCCGAACTCTTATTGGGGTTTGTAATTGAGATGTAATAAAAAGCTTCATCATCATCGTTATTTTCATATATTTGGGGTTCTTTGATATCTTTAGGTAGCATGCTTCGTATGGTTGCAACTTTCTCTCTGACATCGGAGAGCGCTTTGCTGAACTCAACTTCTTCGGAGAATTTCAGAGATATTTTAGCTTCTCCGTAAGTAGAAGATGATTTAATTTTAGTTAAGCCGTTAATACCTGCGAGTTCATTTTCCGCAGTAAAAGCTATTTCCGATTCAACTACTTCAGCACTTGCATTAGGGTAAGGAATTCTAATAGTTATTTGAGGAGTGGTTATATCGGGATATTCACGTAGGCTGATGTTTTTAAAGGCCAATAACCCGATAATTACAATTAAAATATTTATAATTGTAGCAAAAACCGGTCTCTTAATAAAAAAAATCGGTAGTTTCATTTGCTGTACACTTCAACAGGGTTGCCGTCTTGTATATTGCTTTGACCGTATAAGATAACGCTGTCCCCTTCCTCCAGCCCCTCAATTATTTCTACCATCTTATCAGTTTGTTCTCCGATTTTCACTTCAAAAGATAAAGCTTTACCATGTTTAACTTGAAATAGATGGCTTTTTCCTTCTTTCATAAAAATGGCACTTTTTGGTATAACTAAGGCTGCATCTTTTGTATTTATTATAATAAATACTTCAACAATATTACCGATCATAAAATTTAAATGATTATCTCTCTGATCTAAATCAATCTTAGCATCAACCATTCGAGTTTCTTTATTCACGATATATTCAATCGAGCTAATTTTTAATCTTTTACCCGATACCAAAACTTCAGTATTAGTACTAATTTTAGTTGCTAAATTTTCAGGAATATTTAATTCAATCTGCATTTGATTGGGGTTATAAAAAGCCACTATCTCACTTCCTGATTTTAAGTGAGAACCTTGTTTAGCTTTAAATATTCCGAGTTTGCCGTCAAAGGGAGCTCTAAGGTAGCTATCCTCCAGTTGTTTTTTAGCTTTAGTTAAATTTTGCCTTTCAAAATGCCATTTTTGCTTTTTATCTTCAAACTCTTCTCGTTTTAAATAGCCTTGGGTATGAAGTTTTAAAGCACGATCATATTGCTCCCTAGCTATTTTCTCAGATTGAGTCGCAAGCTGGTAATTATTTGAAGTATCCTCATTTTCCAGTTCGGCGATTATAGTACCCCTTTTAGCGGTAGCGCCGTCACTCAAGTATATCTCGGTTAAAATTCCGTTATACTTAGCGGTAAATACCGTCTCCTGCTTTGAAGTTATAGTGCCGATCAGGTTAACTTGTGAGGTAAAAACTTGCTTTTTTGCAATTATGGTTTCGACCGACTTTGCTTCTTGGGCATATAAATTAAAAGGAAGTAAAGCGCATAACAATAATATAATTCTTAACATTATAAGTCTTATTTTATCTATTAACAGAACATTATAACCAATAAAAAGAAATTTAAAATTAAAAAGTTTTAATTTCGTTTAAGTTCATTTTTATAAAGAGCTCTGCCGGTTTTCCGTATTTATTGAAAATTCTAATCCTTTAAGGCTGCGCGGGAAGAAATATTTTTTAAATTTATCCTTTTTAGTTAAGTAAAGGGTAGTAAGGAATAGTGTACACACCCCATCCAGGAAAAATGCTCCTGCGTATATTATTTGAGTTTTCTCAACTAAATATAAACATACCATCGTGCTTGTGCCGCCGAATATAGCTATCCCTATATTTAGGCTAAATGCAATACCGGAATATCTTTGCTCAGGCGGAAATAAATTTATCATTACCGGATAAAGCGGTGCATAATTCATAGCAACTAAAGTTGAAAGGGCAAGAATACCGAGTAGGGTAGTAATCATTATCCCGCTTGCAATCATTTGATAAATAGGGATGGAAAACAGCATCATTAATACACATGAATACGCCATAGTTTTTCCGTAACCGAACTTATCGGAAAAAACGCCCATAAGCGGTAATAATACAACTAAACTTAAGTTGGCAAATGCACTGTAATATAATGCAGTATTGGTATCATATCCTACAATCTTATGAAGGAAAATATTCAAAAAAGTCATCACTGAATAAGCGGCAGTGCTGGTTATTGCACCTAATGCTATAGTAAAAATAACATTTTTTAGATTAGTTTTTAATGCAGCCTTAATCGGAAGCTCTACTACTTTATTTTCACTGATAATTTTTTCAAATGCCGGAGTTTCTTCAACCTTAAGCCTAATATATAAACCTGCAATTCCAAGTACACCGCCGAGTATAAAGGCGTATCTCCATGCGGAACTTTCTACGCCGAATATATTATTTAAAACAATCCCGGTTACTATAGCAAGTAATATACCGAGAGTCAGGGCAGCATTAACGATCCCGCCGATTAAACCCGGTTTAATCTTATTTAAGTGTTCCATAATAAAAATGGAAGCGCCTGCACCTTCGCCGCCAACGCATATGCCTTGTACGAGCCTACATAATATTAGCAGTATCGGTGCCAGTATACCTATAGTTTGATAATCAGGCATTAAACCGATTAAGAAAGTCGCAGCTGCCATGATTACGACCGATACGGTAAGAGCAGTTCTTCTGCCGAGCTTATCTCCGATATGCCCGAAAATAAGGCCTCCCAGGGGGCGCATTAAAAACCCGACGGCAAATATTCCAAGACTTGAAAGTATTTGAATTAAAGGAGAGCTATTCGGAAAAAATAATTCTCCGATTTTAACGCTAAAAACTGCATAAATGGTAAAGTCATAAAATTCCAAAATGTGTCCTATGGTAGCTGCAGCTACTATATTAAACGCCCTCATTCTTTGTTCCCCTTAACTTATTTTATTTTATGTTAGTCAACTGTGTATTATAAAACAATATAATTAATTAACTAATTTGTTATATCATAATAGGCTAGCATAAAATTTGACATATTTGCAAAACATCATATAGACTTGATAGAAATAAACTTAGATTTTGAATATGAATAAAGTATATAAAAATATTCGCACAACTTTAGAAGATATAGTCTTTGACGGGATGACTATCATGGTCGGCGGTTTCGGGTTATGCGGCATACCCGAAAATGCAATCCGAGTAATTAAGGAAATGGAAATCAAAGATTTAACTATTATAAGTAATAATTGCGGTGTAGATGATTTCGGTTTAGGTATTTTACTGGAAAAAAATCAAGTGAAAAAACTAATTGCTTCATATGTTGCCGGGAATAAAAGAATACAGCAAAAATATATTGCGGGGGAATTAGAGCTAGAGCTTACACCTCAAGGAACTTTAGCGGAAAGAATTAGGGCAGGAGGTGCCGGTATACCGGCATTCTATACGAGAACAGGTGTAGGTACCGTTGTTGCGGAAGGCAAGGAAACGCGGGAATTTGACGGCAAAAAATATATAATGGAAAGAGGGATAATCGCAGATTTAGCCCTAATTAAAGCTTATATCGGTGATACTGAAGGTAATTTGGTTTATAGAAAAACTACCAGAAATTTCCACCCCATGATGGCAACAGCTGCTAAATATACGGTTGCAGAGGTTGAACAATTGGTTGAGATAGGAAAAATTGATCCTGATCATGTTCATACCCCCGGTATATATGTAAAAAGGATTGTGGAAGAAAAATTTGAAAAACGCATAGAGAGTTTAACATTAAGTGAAAAAGTAAGTTGAGGGTATAATGGCTTGGACTGATGAAGATATTTGTAAAATCGTAGCAAATTCAGAATTGAAGGATGGCTATTATGTAAACTTAGGTATTGGTCTTCCAACCTTGGTTGCTAATTATATTCCTTCTAGTATGCAAATAACTTTGCAAAGCGAAAACGGTATTCTCGGTATGGGGCAATTTCCGACCAAAGAAACGGTTGATGCCGACCTTATAAATGCCGGGAAGCAAACAATCACAGAGCTACCACAGAGCTCATACTTTAGTAGTGCGGAATCTTTTGCAATGATTAGGGGAGGGCATATAAATGTTGCAATACTTGGAGCATTGCAGGTTTCGGAAGCCGGAGATTTAGCTAACTGGATTATTCCTAATCAAACCGTAAAAGGTATGGGTGGAGCAATGGATCTGGTAGCCGGAGTGCAAAGAATTATTGTGATTATGGATCATGTAACAAAGACCGCTGAACCTAAACTGCTGAAGCAATGTATATTCCCGCTTACGGGGATAGGTTGTGTGGACAAGGTGGTGACTAACCTTGGAGTTTTTGAGTTTGAAGAGCAGCAAATGTATCTTACCTTAATAGCGCCCGGGGTTACCTTGGAAGAAATAAAAGCTAAAACCGAAGCTGAATTTACTGTAAGGTTGTAATAATACCTTTTTTTTAAGAAGGCTTTGTAATTCTTATACTTTTAATCCTATTTAGAGAATAGTGAAAAAGGTTTGAAAAAAATTGAGATATTGATAAAGAAGATTTAACAGGAGCAAGCTTAATTTTTTTAGCTAAAAATAGTTCGATAATTTGATTAACTTTTCCTTCGATTAAATCTTTACTGCATTTTGGGGTGTTATCTAAAAGTAGCTTTAACTTTTTTTTATTTGGAATTATTTTGTCTTCACTATCCAGGCCGAGTTTTGACATTATGTATTTGCGGCTGCTTCCTTGTAATCTTACCTTGTATTTAACCTGAGCATCGCGAGCAGCTATTTGCAAAATTAAATTACCGAAGCCTTTAGAGAATTTTTCATTATATTCTAAATATAATCCGTTTAAGACAGATGCTATAGCGCCTGTAACATAATTAAATATAGAGCCATCCTCCAGAGAAATTTTTATCTTTTCAAAATTAGCATCTAATATAGTTTTAAAATGCGCTAATATTGCATTTGGTACGGTTTTAGGAATATGCGGAGGCGGAAAAGTAGAGTGTTGCTCGTCAAATATAACTTTATAATTATAGCGTTTAGCTTCTTCGGACATTAACGCTTTTAAGCGCTCATTGCTATGAAGCGGAAATTTTTCAAGTATTTCTACTTCTTTAATAATGCCTTCAATTAGTAAATGCAAAGCCTTATCGCTCATTAAATCGGTAACTGACATTGCAAATGTATAAAAATTATATAAGGGAATACTTTTGCAAAGGTTATTAAACTTTTCAAATTCTTTTTCCTTTAGTTCACCTTTAATAGCTTTTACAATTAAATTGTAACTCTCCGTTTCGCTATAATTTTTCATATTGCTAATAAGTATTGCGCTAATTTAAAAATATAGCAGGGATAGATTAACAATTAGTTAATTTTTATAGGATATAAAAGTTGTTATACAATAATTACAAAGGCTTGTGCGTATTCTTTTTCATCGGAAAGAGATAAATGCACTTGAAAATTCAAGTCTTTTCTTAAAAAATTAACTAAAGGAGCGCCCTTTTCATCATTTAATATCTCACATTCCTTAAAGCTGAGCGCAGAGCCTATACCTGTTTTTAGAGCTTTAGATATAGCCTCTTTAGCTGCAAATCTTTTGGCAAGATATGCATAATACCCATATTTTCTTTTATTCGCACACTCAAGTTCAGAGAGGGTAAAAATACGGCAAAGGAACTTATCGCCCCATGTATCGACTAACTTTTTTATTCTATTTATTGAAACTATATCGCAGCCGATGCCTTTTATCATTTATCTGGAATTAGTAGAATGTTGCGCGGATTGATTAGCTTTAGAATCTTTATATATTTCCGTATGGCTTTTCTTATAGTTTTTTGATGCTAATGCTTCCCTATTCGATAAAGGTTCGGTAAGTAGCTTATTATCATTAGCAAGGTGTATGTCACTAATGTTGAAATCTACATTAGGGGTTGTATCGGAATTAACATTTGCTGCTGATGATAAATGACTAGTAGGGATAATAGAGAGTAGTTTAGCGGTTGCTTCTCTAATCGAATTTTCCTGTTGAGACATTTTTATAGATCGCAACAATGCCTGGCGGTTAAAATCAATTGAACAGTCTTTATTCGGAGATTCTAAATGAATTTCAATTTCGCCATCAGTTATACTGAAATATAATTTTCCTAAATTAAACCTATTTTCAAAAAATTTATTAGAATAATTATAAGCATTTTGGAGAACTCCGGTTACTTTTTTTAACTTTGTGATATTTGCTTCATTTAGATATTCCTCCTCAAAGAAGGAAAATGATCCCTTATAATATTCAACCTTTATTTCACCTAATTCATTTACTAATAACTCATAAAAGGGTTTTAAATCAACTATGGAAATAAAGAATTTTGCCATCTCTTCAACGGTTGCGTTTTCAAATATATTCCCCTGATTAGATATAATCGCCATAAATGATTGAGTCCTTAAATTTCAAAATAGTTTAATGTAATGCAGATCGTTTTCAAGTATTATATAACTTATAATATACTAATCAATCTAAAACCGTTTTTATACTAAAAAATTTTTAGAAAGTTTTATATATATTTTTACTGTTTGTTAACATATTCTTCAATTCTAAGTAATTCATTATATTTTGCCACCCTATCCGTTCTGCATAACGAACCGGTTTTAATTTGGCCGGCATTTACGGCGACTGCAAGGTGAGAAATGGTTGTATCCTCGGTTTCTCCGGATCTATGCGAAATGATGGCATTATAGTTATTTTTTTTGGCAAGTTTAATAGTTTCCAAAGTTTCAGTTAAGGTTCCGATTTGATTTAACTTTATAAGTATTGCATTAGCAATTTTATCTTCAATACCTTTTGCAAATATTTGTTTATTAGTCACAAAAATATCATCACCGACAATTTGGACTTTAGAACCAAGAGCATGTGTAATATTTTGCCATCCCTCATAATCAAATTCTGACATCGGGTCTTCTATAGAAATTATAGGGTACCGGTTAACTAAGTGTTCAAAATATTTTATCAGCTGTTCAGAGTTTAATATTTTATTTTCTCCTTTTAGATGGTATGAATTATTATCATAAAATTCGCTTGCCGCTACATCCAGTCCAAGGCTTATATCTTCTCCCGGTCTATATCCGGCTTTTTCGATTGCTGCCAGTATTAAATTTAAGCACTCTTCGGCCGAACCCAAAGCAGGTGCAAAACCTCCTTCATCACCTACGTTAGTATTGTAGCCACCCTCATGTAGAATTTTCTTTAAAGTATGAAATACCTCCGCTCCCATCCTTAGCGCATCACTAAAGCGGCTATATTTAAGAGGAATTATCATAAATTCTTGAACATCAAGCGCATTATCCGCATGGGCACCGCCGTTTATAATATTCATCATTGGCCTTGGCATGCTTATTTCTTTACTTGCTAAACTTTGAAACAATTGTTGACCGTTTGCTGCGGCGAAAGCTTTAGCATAAGCCAAAGAGATCGAAAGGAGAGCATTGGCGCCAAGCTCGGATTTATTTTCAGTACCGTCCAATTCAATTAAAAAATGGTCTAATTCAGTCTGAGACTTAAATTCCCTGCCGATAATTTCTTTAGCTATAGCGGTGTTTACGTTTTCAACCGCCTTTAATACTCCTTTACCTAAGTATCTGTTGCCTCCGTCTCTAAGTTCTAATGCTTCTTTAGAACCGGTGGAAGCGCCGCTTGGGGAAGAAGCTCTGCCGAAACTGCCCTCATTTAAAATGATATCGGTTTCAATAGTCGGATTTCCTCTGCTATCCAGGATTTCTCTAGCTCTAACTGATCTTATTTTCATAACTATCTTTCATAATCTTTTGTAAAAAAGATAGCATTTAAATAGCCGGAGTCAAGGCAAAGCAGATTAAGAGAAAGTTAATTTTTAATTTTTTTACTTGAAGCTTAATGATTTTCAAAATACCTTTATTAAGTATAAGGGAATATGCATTGCTATATAAGGGAATAAAGGGGAAAAAATGATTAAGCTCCAGAGGAACAATACAAATAAGGTATTTAAATACTTATTACTTACATCACTTTTTTTGACGCCTTCCTGCTCGAATAAAGAGTTTAATCATACATTTAAAACTAACCTTAAAGATCCGGTGGATAGAGAAGTTAATCTGTCGAGAGAAGAATTTAAGGAAGTTTTAAGGCCTTACAAAGATTCATCTAAACCAACCCCTACCCCTATTAAAGCAGATGAAGAAGATCTTAATTACTCACCTGTGATACTTGCGCCTGAAGATCCTTCAATCAGCAGTGCTAAGCTGGTTACTATGTCAATTACCGAAGATGTACCGATTAAAGATGTATTAATGGAACTCGCAAGGCTTTCAGACCTGGAACTTGCACTGGATCCGAATATTGAAGGAGGTATTATTTTAAAGGTAAAAGATAGGCCGGTTAAAGATGTGATCGAAATAGTAGCTGATCAAGCATCACTTAGATATTCAATAGAAAACGGAATATTGAGAATACAAAAAGACGGAGCATATTTGGTTAGCTATAAGGTTGATTATATAAATCTAACCAGGTCAAGCAAAGGTTCTTTTACCTCAAAAACAAATTTACTTTCCGATAGCAGCAGCTCGAGCGGTTCAGGCAGCTCAAGCGGTTCAAGCGGCTCGAGCGGATCGAACGGCGATTCAGCTATTAACTCCGGTTCTTCACACGAAATTTCTACTGATTATGACGGAGATAATTGGAAGTCGATTGAAGATAACGTTAATAAAATTATTTTATTAAGAGACCAGGAGCTATATAAAGGTGCGGACGGTAAAATAGCCGAAGTTACCAGTAATACAACCGGTCAACCCGTTAGCTACTATACGATTAATAAACAGGCCGGAATTATAAATGTGATGGCTGACAGCAAAAAACACAAATCAATTAAAAAGTATTTGGATTCCGTGAAAGCCAGCCTTTCCGCACAAGTGCTGATTGAAGCAAAAATAGTGGAAGTGAGCCTTGATGAGCAATACGCTGCCGGGATCGATTGGGCTAGTTTACAAGGAAAAGATTTTAGAGGGACTTTCAGCTATGCTCCTGATATAGGTACTAATTTTTTTAGCGGATTAGTGGATAGCTCACAGGTCGAGCATAGAAATAAGGTAGGAGGCGTAGATCACACTTTAAAATTATTGGAAGGGTTCGGTACGGTAAGAACGTTATCCAACCCGAGAATTAATGCGATTAATAACCAACAAGCCGTACTAAGTTTTGCGGTTAATAAGCCTTATTTTACCGTGAGCGGGACATTGGAACAAACCCAAACTACTAATGGTACAACAAGTTCAACTCCGCCGACGATCACCAGTACACTGCATTCAGTCCCGATCGGTGTGATATTAACGTTACAGCCGTCAATTGATTTGGAAACTCAAGAAGTCACCATGAATATCAGGCCTACTCTTACTACCGATACCGGTGCTGATGTTAAAGACCCCGCGGTACAAATACTTGCGCTAAGTGCCGGAGGCACAGGAAGCACACTGGCAGACATACTAACGAGTAGCTCTATACCTACTATCCAGGTAAAAGAGCTTGATACTATTTTAAAAGCAAGAAGCGGAGAAGTCATGGTTATCGGCGGGCTGATTAAGCATAATGATCAAAATACCGATGCCGGTTTGCCGCTTTTAAGTAAAATTCCTATTTTAGGTAATTTAACTAAGCAAGTTACTAAAAAAGTATCCGTGCAGGAAACTGTTATTTTATTACAGGCAACTATTGTCAATAACGGTAATAGCAGTTATCATCCACAGGATAAGAAAGTCTACGAAACTTTTACACAAGACACAAGGCCGTTAACATTTTAAGCGAGAAGTATGAAAAGCATAATTAAATATACACTCCTTACCGCATTACGTGATTGGTTATTTTTAGGTATTTTTTTACTGGTAATGCTTGCAACCGTGCTTTCAATATTTTTAGGCGGCACTGCAATTGCTGAACAGGGAATGATGTCAGCAGCATATATCGGCGGAATAACCAGAATTATAGTTATAATCGGTTTAACTTTGTTTGTTTGTTTCCATGTAAGAAGATCCTTTGAAAACAAAGAAGTTGAACTTATTTTAACTCGTCCGATTTCAAGAACTAAATTTATTATTTCTTATTTTGTCGGTTTTATGGTTTTAACATTAATAACTATAATCCCCATAGTTCTCATGCTTTATATTTTAAGTATAACCGGCCTCATCACTATAAATTTAAAAGGATTGCTATTATGGGGAGTAAGTTTTTATTTTGAAGCTTCGGTTGCTTTGGCGCTGGCATTTTTTGCAGCAGTAGTTTTATCCAGTGCCGTTTCTTCGGTATTATTCTGTTTTGCTTTTTATTTCTTATCTCGTATATTCGGTTTTTTTTTGATCTCAATAAATAATCCTAATTCGGTAGCTAAGGGTTCAAAAATGTCTATGGTTATGGAGCAAATTTTAGATGTCATAGGTATTGTTATACCCAGGTTCGATATGCTGACTAAGAGTGAGTGGCTGATATACGGGATTAATGATGCTAAGCAGATTTCCTTGTTTTTATCCGCGGTATTATTATATATCCCTTTTATTTTACTAATGGCATTATTTGATTTTTCAAAGAAACAATTTTAACATGAAAAAAAATTTTTGTATCGGCATATTGATTGTAATCTTACTTGGTGTTCAAGTCGGGTTTTGGGCTAAGACTCATAAGATTACGCCTCTTTTAGGTATAGTGCCGGAAGTTCCGAATATTTTGGAGGCTAAGATTGCCGCTCTCGGTGATGAGCAGTTTTATTTCCGCTTTCTTGCACTTTATATACAAAATGCCGGGGATACGTTCGGAAGATTCACCGCACTTAAAGATTATGATTATAAAGCACTATCCGAGTGGTTTATGCTGCTTGACAAACTTGATAACAAGTCAAATTTCATACCTGCAATCGCTAGTTATTATTACAGTAATACTCAGCGAGTGGAGGATAACAGATATATAGTCGATTATTTAGAAAGTAATTATGATTATAACCCCGTTGAAAAATGGTGGTGGCTTTCACAGGCAGTAATCATTTCAAACAACAAGCTAAAAGACAAGCCTCTCGCATTAAGGCTTGCATATAAACTTTCTTCAACTCCGAATGATAAAATGCCGAGTTGGGCGCAGCAAATGCCGGCTTTCATTTTAGAGCAGATGGGCGAATTCGAGCAGGCATTAATGATAATTAAAGATTTAGCTGAAAAGCATGATAACTATTCCGAAGGCGAGATGAACTTCATGAACTATTTTATAAGAGACAGATTAGGCTTCTTAAATGAGCGGATAGGGAAAAGGGGTCTAAGTAATAACTGATCAGCTATTACCTATTAATTAAACTTTCGTGCCGATATTAAAGTTTCCCGCGTATTACATAGGTTTTAAAAATTATATCATGTAAAGCAATTTTCTTAGAAGTAAATGCCGACATGATAAAACCTATGCAAATAATTATGTTTATTATGTTTATAGAGAAAAGTGGCTTATCTAAATATACAAATGATCCAAATGGAATAATATAAACAAAAACACTCCTACCCAGCATTTTAATTTTGGTAAGTTTTGTTCCATTCCATTCCGGTTAATAACATATATACCCATTATCCTTTTTCCTAAAGTTCCCTGCCATTTTGATGTAATAGGATTGATACTATATATAAGACAAATTGTTGGGAAAATTAAACTAAAAAAAAATATTAAAGAAAATCCTGCAATAATACCAATAAATAATAGAGGTCCTAGGGTATGATTAATGAACCATAAAGTTAATAGCAAGCTAATAATACCTACAATAGCATAATCTATAATTAAGGCAGAAAACCTTCTCCAAAACCCTGCGTATTTATCATTAATTTCCATATACACGATTCCTATTTAAACTTTCTTATTATTATATTTAAATTTAGTTAATAAGTTATTAATCGGTTAAGGTAATATAAGAAAAAGGATTAGGTGTATGATTCGGTGACTTAGAGCATTATTGGAAAGATGTTTTAAGAGCATCAATTCCGGGCAAGCTTCCGCTTTCCAAATATTCTAAAAATGCGCCGCCTGCGGTTGAAATATAACTCATCGAGCTTGCAGTGCCGGATTTCTCAACTGCTGCAACCACATCGCCCCCGCCGACAATACTTTTAAGTTTATCAGCTTTAGTAAGTTTTGCTATAAACCTTGCAATAAAGAAGGTTGAAGTTGAAAATTTCTCATCCTCAAATAACCCGAGAGGGCCATTCCACAGTACAACTTTAGAAGATGAAAGAATATTACATATATTTATGACTGAGGTGGTGCCGATGTCAAATATCTGTGAAGAGGGTTTTAGTTGATCAGTATCTAACACCTCTATTTGAGATGATACTGCATCTTTAACCACATAATCATCGGGTATAAATATTTTGGCTTGATAAGTTTTATTGAAAAAATCTCGGGCTTCACCTATGAAATCATCTTCGAAGTATGATTTTCCGATCTCAAAGCCTTGGGCTTTAATAAATGTGTTGGCCATTGCGCCGGCAATAATCAGATAATCTACTTTATCAGCCAGGAAGCTGAGGATTTTAAACTTAGTAGATACTTTTTTGCCGCCTACTATAGCAACCCTAGGTGCGGCTTTAGAATTTAATACCAGGTTTAAGTTAGCAATCTCTTCTTCCATCAACAGTCCGGCATATGAAGGAAGGAACTGAGTAATACCTACTATTGACGCATGAGAACGGTGGGAGCAGGAAAAAGCATCATTTACGTATAGGTCGGCAAGCGAAGCTAAATTTTCAGCAAACTCAATATCATTATTTTCTTCCTCAGGGTAAAATCTTAGGTTTTCCAGAAGTAAAATATCTCCTGCCGCCGAACGGTTAATTTCGTTTTCTACTTTATTGCCTATGCAGTCATCAATAAATTTTATTTTACAACTTAGATGTTTTTCCAAAGCAGGTACAATATTTTTTAAAGACATTTCAGGAATAAACTTTCCTTCAGGTCGTGCAAAGTGTGAAGCAAGTATAATAATTGCACCCTTGGAACATAAGAAATTTATTGTCGGAACTAAGCGAATAATTCTTGTATCATCAGTAATTTTATTATCAATCAGGGGAACATTCAGATCGGCTCTTAAAAAAACTTTTTTACCCGAGAGATTGAGATTATCGCATATACTTTTCATTTAAACAGACCCGAATAAAGCGGCAACATCCAGCATACGGTTAGAAAACCCCCATTCGTTATCATACCAGGAAGCAACCCGACAAAAGTTATTATTAACCACTTTTGTTTGCGTTAAGTCAAATATAGAACTCTTGGTATTATGGTTAAAATCCACTGAAACTAGTTCTTCGGCGGTGTAATCCAGAATTAATCCGATATGCCCTTTACAAGCTTCCTTAATAGTCTCATTTATTTCATTTGCGGAGGTGTTATTACGGGAAACGAACTTAAGATCAACCATTGATACATTAGGAGTAGGCACCCTAATTGCAGTTCCGTCAAGTTTACCGCTTAATTCGGGTAGAACTAAACCTAAAGCTTTAGCGGCACCGGTTGAAGTCGGGATCATGGAGAGCGCACAAGCTCTTGCTCTACGTTTATCTTTATGGATACTGTCTAAAACGTTCTGGTCATTTGTATATGAATGAATTGTCGTCATAAACCCGCTTTCTATACCGATAAAGTCATTAAGTACCTTAGCCACCGGAGCTAAGCAGTTTGTTGTGCATGAGCCGATAGAGATCACCTTATCATGGCTTGTTAAAATATGTTCATTAACTCCGTATACTATTGTTTTATCAGCATCATCGCAAGGAGCGGATACTATAACTTTTTTAGCTCCCGAAGCAATATGTTTGGCAGCGGCTTCCCGCTTAGTGAATACTCCTGAGCACTCCATAACGATTTCAACATTATATTTATCCCAAGCGATTTTTGCCGGATCCGTTTCTAATAAAATAGGAATTTCTCTGTGCCCGATTTTAATAACGGTATCACTAATTTTTTCAACATTTCTAAGTGTGCCGTGAGTTGAGTCGTATTTAAGTAAATGCAAATGTAAATCCAGCTCGCCCATCCCGGCATTAATTGCAGCTATTTCTATATCTTTTCTTTCACCTGCAATCAGCGCTCTTAATATGCATCTTCCTATTCTTCCGAAGCCGTTGATTGCGATTCTTGTTTGTGTCATTCTAACCCCTTAAAAAATAAAATATGAAATGAAAAAAATAAATATACTTAAAATAATACTAATAAATAACGTTGAGTAAGAAGGAGCCAAATATTCAGTGGAAATTACTTCCTGAGGTTTCAATTTTAGGTTTTCGTTTACCGGCCTGAGGTACTCTTTTAACTCTAAAAAGTTATTTATTTTTAATAATTGTGAATAAGACTTAAAATATCCTATGAAATATGCATGGGAAGGAAATTTATTTATCTCTCCTTGTTCGATCGCCTTAATGTAAGAAATTTTAATTTTTAACTTGTTGGCTATTTCTTGATAAGAAATGTTCATTTCTATGCGCTTGAGGCGCAGCTCTTCACAAAATTTTGTTAATTCATTTTTCTCAAACATTATTTCCCATAAAGTTCATTAGCTCTTGATACAAAAGCAGCTAACATTTTTTCACATGCCTTATTAAAAAATATACCAATAATTTTTTGAAGTACAGCGGATTTAAAGCAAAAATCTATATTAAATTTAATTAAAGTCCCTTTACCTTCGCCGCTTAATTCCCAAGTAGTGTTAAGATATTTAAACGGGCCTGATATTGTGCTTACTTCAATCTTTGCTTTGCTCTTTTTGGGAGGAGCAAGTTTTACCTCGCTTCTATAGCGTTCGGTCAGGTATTTGAAGCTAATTGATAGATCTGCTATAATTGTGTTATCAAACTTATCAATAACTTTGGCCTCACCGCACCAAGGTAAGAACTCAGGGTAACTTTCAATATCGATAATTAAAGAATAAATTTGTTTAACGGAATGATCCGATAAGTATTTTTGGCTATGAATAGACATAAAAATTTATTTTTATAAGCTAGATATAATAGAACTTTTTAAAAATTCAACTCTTGGTTTTTTATAATACTCACTCCATGCTTTGTTTTTTCCCAAAAATGCAACTTGGTAAAAATCTGATACACAGCCAGCAAGCTCGCAATCGGTAGTAATAAAATATATAACGGATAAGACCACCAACAGCTTATATTCTTAAATTGAGTATTAGATTGCTTTATTTCAAAAGCGCTCCACATTATACTTAATATACCGGTGATTAAAGATACTATATTTAAATACTTAAGAAAAATAATTTCAGAGGAGTTGAGCGGAATTATATTCAAACTAACTAAGTACATAACAATAAACGCAATTGGCACTAATATATATAAAAAGTTACAAACTCCGAACATCAGGTTAAATGTTATAAAACCTTTTAAACCTAAAGTTTGCAAGAGCTGAGATGGATTCCTCATGTGGACGAAATAAGTTTGAATGAAACCTTTTATCCATCTTGATCGCTGTTTTAGCCAAGCTTTGAGAGTTATTGTTGCCTCTTCCTCCGTGAGGGTAGGGATCATCTTTACCTTAAAACCTGCTCTTGCACATTTTATTCCGAGGTCGGCATCTTCGGTAACATTATAAGAATCCCAGCCGCCTAATTGTTTTAAGTTTTCGGTTTTAAAGTGATTGCTGGTGCCGCCGAGAGGGATAGGTAAATTTAAGTGATCAAAAGCAGGTAATATCCTTTGAAATAAAACGGCATACTCTAAGCTAAACATTTTGGTTAGCCAATTTTCCTTTAAATTATAATAGCTTAAAACCCCTTGGCAGCATATCGGATTAGAGTCATTGTTTTTAAAATTAGCTACAGCTTTTTTTAATTGTAAAGTTTCCGGTTTATCTTCGGCATCAAAGATTACCAGATACTCTCCTGTTGCATGTCTAAGAGCATAATTACAAGCTTTCGGCTTGGTTTGAGGATAAGAATAAGGAATAATTAGGGGAGTGAAATAATTTTTAAGCTTCATTTGTTTTAAAGCCGTTTGAGTTTGTATATCGGTTTCTTCAAGTATAAGCAGTATCTGTAATTTATCTTTCGGGTAGTCTAAGTTTTCTAAATTATGTACTAATTGGCTTATTACTTCCGATTCTTTAAAAAGCGGAACCAAAATAGTGTATTTCGGTAATTCCTGATCATTTAAGTCAAGCTTATCTAAACTAATAGGTATATTTTTTTTACCGATTAAAATAATATAAACACGTAAAATAAGAATAAGAAAATATAGCAAATTGATTGCTAATAAAAAATAATAAGTAACTATACTTAAGTTGAAAATGCAAAAGACTGTAAGTGTTGCAAGAGTTATTGAGAAAAAGATTTTTTGCTTAAGAGAAAGGAAGATTTCTGCACTTTCCTCTTTGTTTATCAACTCTTCTAAAGTATTACCGTAGACAAAATTATAATCAAATGCAGCAATGGCCGCATCTTTTAACGTAGGTTGATCACTATCAATATTATCATATTGATAATCAGATGAGGTATTTTGCATTAATTAAACTTTCTAAAATTTTTGATTAAATGAAACTACTAAGCTTGAGTTGTTATTGTTTTTTCCATTAAAAGGATCAATAAACAAATCAAATTGAATTTCTTTCTTTTTAGAAATTAAACAAGCAACCCCAAGTTGTATTTTGTTGATATTCTTGGATTCCGTATAAGTTAGGAACTTATTTATTCTCGAGTTATAAAAATTTTTATATTTTTGTAATATACCTAAATTTTCCAGTAGATAGTCAGAGTTATTTAAGTAGGGTTGGAGTTGGTAATTTAGATTGTTAAATGTATTATAAGATGCAGCAGTAAATGTCCATGTATCGTTTGCTTTAAACCCGAACTTAATCACCAAGTCTGTCTCCATGCTTTTTTGCCTGGGATGGAATTTGCTTTCTATGCTCACTTCTTGGTAATTATTCTTAAATGTTTCATTGAGATAGAAACTTCTGCCGTAAGCAATACCTGTGGTTATATGCCAATTCTTTGTATTAAACCTATCCCCCATGTTTGATATAATGTACTCTCCAGGGTTAACCATTGCGAAAAAACTTGCAACTTCCTCTCCTGAATTAAAAAACTTTTTATTTAACCCAAATTTTGTGCTCATCTTTTGGTAACTTAAAGTAAATTCTTTTTCATATTTTTTGTTTTGAGAATCTACTTCTAACTTTATAGTATCTCTAATATCACTGATATTAAGCTTAGCTTCTAAAGTAAAATTATTCTTCAAGCCGTACTCTACATAGTTTTCAAGAATTTTTTCTTTAGTCTTTATATCTATTTTTAATTGATTGGAAAGGTCAATTTGTTCAGTAGTAGAACTTAACGCAGCAACATTTAAAATAACTTTTTGAGCTGTGTATACATCACCCTTTGCTTGAGGCCATGCCTTGGCATAAGCATAGTTTTGTCCTGAGCTTAGAAGTATTATCAAAAAATAAAAGGCGGTTTTATTTAGAGGAAAGTTTTTTAAGCTTACGAGCATACAGTTCTGATTTAATTTCTATAATAACCATAAGAAAGGCAAAAGCTAAAAAGCCCAGGAAAATTGTAAGTAACGGATAAAGCATACTTTTATGGATGGTCGGGCTACCGAATCTTATAACGCTTGCACCTTGATGTAGTGTGTTCCATAAATAAACTGAGAATTTTATAATCGGGATATTAATTAGTCCGATTAATGCAAACACGGCGCTGACCTTAGCTGCCCGCTGCTCATTTTCAAATGCGTCCCTAATTAATATATAAGTTATATAAATAAAAAATAATATAAGCATTGAAGTGAGTCTCGCATCCCAAACCCACCAAGTTCCCCAAGCAGGTTTCCCCCATATTGAACCGGTAAGAAGGGTAATAAGAGTCATAAAACTCCCGACCCCGGCGAATGATTTAGAAATGATGTCATAAAACGGGTTGTGAAAAATAAGAAATAACATGCCGAATATAGAAAGACAGGCATAAAGCATAAGTGATAACCATGCGGCCGGAACGTGTATATACATAATTTTAACCAGTTCCTTCTGTAAATAATCATCCGGGACGAATTTGAAAACCAGAAATAGTGCACAGGATGTCGTGCTGATAAAAATTATAGCAAGTGAGTAAATTAATACCTTGAAATGCTGCTCAAATTTGCTTGGATTAAGCCAAAGTAAATTCACTTTCCGACCTGATAAATTTTTATTTTATTTTCTTTGTTTGATTCCGTATCAGAGATATTTATAGATATTTTTTCAATATCAGCCCCCTTGCTTAAGAAGCTTTTTCTAATTTCCATAGCTCGTTTTAATGCGATTATTCTTAATTGAGGGAGTGGAGCGTAATCTTTATAGGCGCCGGCTGCTACCAATATATTAAAATTAGAATTTTTTTGCATATTGTTAGTAATTTCTGCAATTGAATCATTGTACTCAATGGGTAGCTTTACCTCTAAGTTATTATATTCAATTTCAATTAACAATTTATCATTTGCATATAAATTATAAGGAATAAATATTAAGGCAAGTAATAAAAGCCTAATTATAAAGTGCATATAAGTATTTTATTAAAATAAATTTTGTTAATAAAACTAGGGCTTACTTATAAAATAAAGATAAATAATTGTCTATCACATTTATAAATATTCTTTTTTTATAAATTTAAATTTAAGCATAATATCTAAATTCGGTTTAGTTTAATTCAGAACTTGATATTAGAATAACAAGTTTGTAGTATATCAGCTAATAATTGACTAAGAGAAATTTGTGGCTCATATCTTAATTGTTGATGATGAAGCGGATATTAGAGAGTTAGTTGCTGATATTTTAAAAGATGAAGGATATCATCCGCTTTGTGCATCCTCAGCAAGTGAAACTATTCAGTGTTTTGAAAATAATGAGCTCCCGTCGGCGGTTGTCCTTGATATTTGGCTTGAAGGAAGTGAAATGGACGGGATCGGTATATTAAAATATATTAAAAGTAACCATCCTACTATCCCTGTAATTATGATTAGCGGCCATGGCAATATTGAAACCGCAGTGCAAACTATTAGGCATGGGGCTTATGATTTTATCGAAAAGCCGTTTAAGGCTGAAAAATTAATTATAATGGTAAATAGGGCAATTGAAGCTTCACGACTAGCCCAAGAAAATAAAGTTTTAAAATCCCAGGAAAAACTTGTCGGGGAACTGATCGGAACTTCTAAAGCAATTCAGCAGCTGAAGACCGCGGCCTTAATGGCAGCGCCGTCAAACAGCAGAATTATAATTACGGGTGAGCCGGGAAGCGGGAAGGAAGTTTTAGCGCGTCTTATTCATGATAGTTCAAAAAGAGCTAAGAAACCTTTTTGTATTTTGCATGCTTCAAATCTTTCCGAAGAACAGCTCGAAGTTGAGTTATTCGGTACGGAAAGTAAAAATATGAAGAAAGCCGGTTTACTTGAAAAAGCTGATCACGGTACGCTTTATATTGATGAAATATCGGAAATGCCGGTTGCTACCCAAGGTAAGTTGCTCAAATTTCTGCAAACACAAACTTTTCAAAAAATAGGGGGCAGTAAAGATCTTAAACCTGATGTAAGGATTATAGCTGCTTCAAGCAAAAACTTAGAAGAAGAGATATCATCCGGAAAATTTAATCAAAGTTTATATTATAGATTGAATGTTGTGCCTCTTAAGGTTCCTCCTCTTACTGAGCGCAAAGAAGATATTAAATATATTGCGGAACATTTTCTAAAAAGCTTTTCACAAAGCCTGGGAATTCCCTATAAAACTCTTACCCAAGAAGCGCTTACTCTCATGAGCGCATATGATTGGCCGGGGAATTTAAGGCAGTTAAGTAATGTTGTAGAGTGGCTCTATATCATGACTCCTGACAATGTAAAAGAGATTACGGCTGATATATTACCTCAAGAAGTTGTGCAGGCGGTAAATGGTAAACATAAAAATTTAAATCCCGTTAACAGTGATATTCTTTCTAAAGAGCTTAAAAAAGCGCGAGAACTGTTTGAGAAAGAGTATCTATATGCACAGCTGAACAGGTTCTCGTGGAATATATCTAAAACTGCGGATTTTATCGGGATGGATAGGACAGCGCTTCATAGAAAAATTAAATCTCTGAATATAAAAATGTCACTTCCCGTTGAAGATGAAAGTGAGGAATTAAACTGACTGCCGAAAGTATATAATAAATTAAGCCGTAGGTTTGGTACAAGTATTTTTAGCCTCTTGGCTGTACAAAAAAGTATAATATTTAATAATTGTTATGAGCGCACCCCCTCCTAGAGGGGGAGGCATAGGGGCACTTTTTTTATTTATCGGGTTTATTTTCAGGTATACGCGGGTAATAATTACAGTTCTTCAGGAAGGGCAATTGAACCTTCTACTTCAAGATTAATATTCTCAAATATTATGCTGCAGTCATGATCAGCAAAAGGATAATCAAGCATACCTTCGGAATCATTACCGACAACGGATATTAATAATTCCGTATTGCACTCTTGAATTTCGGTAGCTTTTTTTTCCAATGATAATATAGTGACCTCCTCATCAGCCTTTTCCATGAGGAATGATATTTTAGGATCAATATCAAATGTACCGTTGCAAATCTCGGGAATTTCAACATTTAAGGATATCGCCCAATCGTATAAAACAGTATTTAACTTAGTTATTAATCCCATAATTGAATTATATTTATACATGGTACCCGGCTCAATATATTCCGGCATATCTCTTAATATTGTATATAGTTTAAGCAGGATTTCACCTGTTTGTACGGAAGGGCAATAATTAGGATTGAATTCCGGTAAATCAGCTTCATCAGTTTTGCATATTAATTTTAATTTATCCCTCATATTACCGAAAAGGAATAAAACGTCTATAATGTTACCTTTCGGGTCTAAATTTTGAAAGCTAAAGAGATTTGATAAAAAATTAAAGATACCCGTTTGCGCATGTATTTCATCATTATCTACATTAATGTTTGTGCTGTTAACCAGGTTTTTATACTCTGCATCATGTTCCAGATTAAGACAATTATATAATTTCTCGGCAAGTTTTGCTGTAGTGAGTTTTTTTTCACCTAGTTTTAAGGTAAAGGCTTGGGTTTTGTAGCTATATTCCGGATTCGCCCCTACCAGCTGGCTAAAAACATCATGAAATAAACCTGTTAAATAATAATTAGTTATAAAATTTGAAGCAGAAGTATTTAGTTTGGAAAGATTATCCATTCCTTCACTACTTAGAGGTATTATGTTTACTAAGTTTGATTCCATAAAGTTAGTTTAATATATTTGAATTTATAAATTAACATATAAAATAAATTTTAAATTTACAATCTTAATGAGGTAAAATATAAAAATTATTTTTTAAATTCATCATTACAAAAAATTATAAAATAAGGAAACTGAGATCAGTAGATTAGTTAGTAAAAATAAATAATCATGCTAATAATATAATACATCCTTTTATCTTAGCAACTTTTGTATTGTCTTTACATTCAGATAAGAGTTAGAAATGAGTTTAGTATTAGAATTAAATTATAGTAGGTGCCTATGTCTATACAGCATAATTATCAGCCCCGATACTATGATTATAATCAGATACCCAATGATGGTCTTTGCACTCAAATAGAAAAAGAAAATAAGATAGAACAAGTTAAAAATAACATAGAGGAGCATACGTACTTTTTAGCTCAGCAAATAGGCTCCAGGAATATAGAAAATATAGATAGCTATAAGAAGCTAAATCAGGCAGCAAGCTATCTAAAGAAAGTTTTACATGATATCGGATATAAAATTAATATCCAATCTTTTGAAACTAAGTTTTCCTCAATGCTATATAAAGTTGAAAATATAGAAGCTATTATTGAAGGGACTACCCATAAGGATCAATCTATAATTATTGGTGCTCATTACGATACGGTTAATATATCCCCGGGAGCAGATGATAACGGCTCAGGAGTAGCAGCTTTGTTAGAAATGGCTAGATATTTATTCAATACCACAAACGAGAAAACAATTAAGTTTGTTGCTTTTCCGAATGAGGAAAAACCGTATAGCCTTGACCCTGAAACCAAAAAAGAATTTAGTAATAATATGGGTAGTGTGGTATATGCAAAATATGCTAGGGAAAATCATGAGAACATACAGGGAATGATATCACTAGAAAGTATTGGTTATTATAGCAATAAGCCTGATAGTCAGAAATATCCATTTTCTTGGTTAAAGTGGTTCTATCCGGATACAGGAAATTTCTTAGGTTTTATTAGTAATGTTGAATCCTTTGGTTTTTGGTGGGATGCTAATTCTGCGTTTAAGGAACATAGCTTGTTCCCTACTGCAAGTATGGTTGTTCCTGAGTTTTTAGTTCCGGGGATTGGCCGCTCGGATCACAAATCATTTTGGATTGAAGGATATCCGGCGATAATGATAACTGATACAGCAGATAATAGAAACCCGTACTATCATACTGAATACGATACAATAAATACAATTGATTATAATGCTATTACTGAGGTGGTAATAGGGTTGTCAGAAATGATGCATGAGTTAGCAAATTAAGAAAGATAGCCTGTAAGCCGGGTTCTGTAAAAAGGATATAATCCTTTTTGACGGCTATTCATCTTGGCTGAATGTTACCATTCAGCTCATGCGACCTACCCGTGCAAAAAAGTGGAACATACTTATGATTGCACCTATATGGTCTTGCTTTTGATCGGGTTTACCATGCAACTTTTATTACTAAAAGCCCGGTGAGCTCTTACCCCACCATTTCACCCTTACCGATAAATAATTACCGGCGGTATATTTTCTGCGGCGCTTTCCATGAGGTCACCCTCTCCGGGCGTTACCCGGGATCATTGTTCCATAAAGCCCGGACTTTCCTCTGAAAATTTTTGAATTTCAGCAGCCATCCGGCTATCTTTCATAAAATACTATACTCATAAATTATTTATTTTCATCCTTTTATTTATATAACAGTCATGAATATGCACTACAGATAATTAACACGAAGATAATATTTTAAGGTAAAATCTAAGAGCAGACTTGAAATCCAACTAACTTACCCTATATTCTATTTAAAAGACTCTTATTTATTAATGCTTCATAAATTTGTTATGCTGGTCAGCCAAAACACTTTTTGATATATTAATAAATCAAATATACTTAGATAATTAAATTGGATTAACAGATGAATAAATTTATGAAGGGAAATACAGGAAAAAACTTTGCTGCTTGGGCAGCAATTATTTTACTAACGGTATTTGTGTATGAATTAATAGGTGAATTTGCCTTTTCTTCTACAAAAATACCTTTTTCCGATTTTCTGAATAATGTAAAGAGCGGCAATGTTGCCGAAGTTACGATACGAGGAAGCTCTATTGAAGGAAAGCTAAGTGACGGTAAGGTTTTTAATACGCTGGTGCCGATATATTATCCCCGAGTTATTGATGAATTAACTGCAAGAAATATTAAAATTGACGTGGTTCCGACCGAATCTTCAATTAATAGCTTATTCGGAATATTGCTATCATGGTTCCCGGTTCTACTTTTAGTGGGAGTATGGATTTACTTTATGCGCAACATGCAAAGCGGTACAGGTAAAGCAATGGGCTTTGGTAAATCAAAAGCAAAGCTTATGATGGATTCAAAAAATAAAGTTACTTTTGCTGAAGTTGCAGGAGTGGATGAGGCTAAAGAAGAATTACAAGAGATAGTAGAATTTTTAAAGTTTCCTGCAAAGTTCCAAAGGTTGGGCGGGAAGATTCCTAAGGGTTGTTTATTAATCGGTTCACCCGGAACCGGTAAAACTTTGCTTGCCAAAGCAATAGCCGGAGAAGCAGGAGTGCCGTTTTTTAGTATTTCAGGGTCTGATTTTGTTGAAATGTTTGTCGGGGTTGGAGCGAGCAGAGTTAGAGATATGTTTAAGCAGGCTCACCAACATGCGCCCTGCATAGTATTTATCGACGAGATTGATGCGATGGGGCGGCAAAGGGGGGCCGGTCTTGGAGGCGGTAATGATGAAAGAGAGCAGACTCTTAATCAGTTGCTGGTGGAAATGGATGGTTTTAAAGAAAATGAAGGGGTAATAGTTATTGCCGCAACCAACCGTCCGGATGTACTTGATCCCGCACTTCTCAGACCCGGTAGGTTTGATAGGCAAATTACTGTTCCGGTTCCCGATATTAACGGTAGAGAGCAAATTATTAAAGTGCATATTAAAAAAGTACCGGCAGCGCCTGACGTTAATATCAGAACTATTGCTCGAGGCACTCCGGGGTTTGCGGGTGCGGATCTGGCAAATATTGTAAACGAAGCAGCGATTCTTGCAGCACGAAAAAACATGAATGTAGTTACTATGCATGAATTTGAAGAAGCAAGAGATAAAGTTATGATGGGTGTTGAGAGAAAGTCCATCGTGATGAGAGAGGAAGAAAGAAAGTTAACCGCTTATCATGAAGGCGGGCACGCACTCGTTACCGTTTACAGTGAAGCTTCCGATCCGATTCATAAAGCAACTATTATTCCAAGAGGCAGAGCTTTAGGCTTAGTAATGCGCCTTCCCGAAGAAGACAGATTTTCTGCGACTAAAGAAAAACTTCTTGCCGATATTGTTGTTTCCATGGGCGGAAGGGTTGCCGAGGAGATAATATTCGGTAAAGATAAAATTACCAGCGGTGCTTCAAGTGATATTAAGAGTGCTACTTCAATTGCACGTAAAATGGTTACTCAATGGGGCTTAAGTGATGAAATCGGTCCCGTTTTAGTCGGGGATGATCGTGATGAAGTATTTTTAGGGCAATCTTTAGGCCATCAGACTCATATCTCTAATGAGTTGGCTTGTAAGATTGATGCTGAGATTAAGAGAATTATAACCGAATGTTATAATAAGGCTCATCATATTTTGACTAAGCATCTTGATCAGCTTCACCTTCTTGCAGCAAAACTTTTAGAATATGAAACCCTGACCGGTGAAGAAATTAAGGATCTTATCGCAGGTAAAGATATTAAAATTAATGATTCAACCGATTCTAAAAATGATTCAGGTTCTAAACCTCAAAAAAGCTCATCAGTACCTTCAACTAACCATAAAGGTAAGGTTGATGATAAACCGATTGAAGCGTAAATATTAAAATACATTTTAAGTAGCTTGGAATTTAGTTATATAAATCCAGGCTACTTTCATTTTAATAAATAGTGATATTACTGCACAATAACTAAGCTTTTTTAAGCTAAGAACAAGGATTATGTAAAATTAAAAATTTAAAGAGATGTCTTCATCTGCCGAAAGCTATTATAGTCAGCGGATCAGCAGCTCTTAATACAACTATTAGCGTGGGCATGGGG
>JACGYV010000023.1 GCA_014116815.1 Holosporaceae bacterium 'Namur' | reverse complement strand
GCTTAACTGCTTCTTCTTTAAATTCCTTACTGTATTTTCTCAGTTTACTCATTCCTTTCCTCGGCTCTTTTATAAGTTAGTATTTACTTATATAGACTCTCTTGTCTACTCAGAAGGGGGAACTTCAATAGAGAAAGACCCCAACTCTCCGCAAGCTATAAAAGCTGTAAAAAAATTGGTAGAGGATTTTGCAAATCCGGAAGAATTCAAGAAAAGGTGTATTGAGGCAAAATCTGAACTTAAAGAAGTAAATGACTTATTAGGTAAAATTACAAAGCAATATGAAAAACTAAAAAATCAGTCTTCTCAAGAAGAAAGTACGCTTATTACATTAGAAAATATGATTAAGCACTTTAAGGAAAAAATACATACGCTTGAACACGCTTTTGGGAGAGAAACTAAAGCATATTTACAGTATTTAGAAACTAGATTGGAAGTTGGCCATGATGCACCTGAGGAAGTTATTGAAGATAAGCTTAGGGAAAAGATAAAGATGTCAAAAGGAGAAGAAAAAATTGAAGTAAAAGAATTTGCGTCAGTAATGAATAATGCTCAAGGTAACAAAGATATTGGAAATGAGTTTGATAAATTTATGAGTGCCTACCAGGAGAAAGTAAAAGAAAAAATTGAAAGCAAACAAGAGCTTCAATCTAAGGAAAAAGAAACCACTGCTGAGTTAGATAGAAAAAGTAGTGACCAAATTAAGGAATCCATTAAGCTTTCAGGTGTTTCTACTAACAATGAAGATAAGGTATTGAAGCATACCACAGATAAAAGTGAAACTACTACAAGTGCAAAAGAGAACAATGAACTTAATGAAAAAAATAAAAAAGTTTTTGGAAAATTTTCCGGAAAAGTAGTTAAGGAAAGGGAAAGTAAGATAAATCGTAGTGATGCTAAAGATCCTGATAATCCTAAGAGCCCTTCAAAATAGAAGTAGTATATTAAATAAAAATTTTTATTTAATACTTAAAATTTAACATTTGTTATACTAAAATAATATATATAATAAATATATATAAATATATTTGACAAAATCGTGGTAAAAAATGTATAATTATTAAGCTTTTGTTAAAAAGCCTAATAACTTAATAAGAGATAAAAATGAAAACATTTGATTATTCATCTGAAGGAAGGCAGCAAACATATCCTTTACATTATTGGATACGCAAACAAGGAAGTGAGTATGTGGAGAGGATATATGATTTAATGAAAAATGAAATTACAGATAAGCATGAATTTTTTAACAGGGAAGATGAGCAGGGCAATACACCTATGCATATTTTTGCAGCATTTAACGGGGATAAGCCTAATACCATAGTTAATGCAGAGTATATGTTGACTCAAGGTTCCAGTTTAAATGCTTTAAATAATGAAGGGAATACCCCACTACACGAATGGGCAAACATGTATAAATATTTAATTGATAGCACAATGAATATTGAAGTTAAACCCTTTTCCAATATGCCGTACTCAACATTAAAGGCTAGCATGCCATTTTTAGGTTGGATGGTAATGAACGGAGCTAAACTGGATATTGAGAATAATAAGCATACAACAGCTTTAGACTTAATAACTCAATTCGCACCAAAAGATGTAAGGGTGGATGAAAAATTAATGAAAGAGGCATATAATTACTGGAGAGAAACTGGAAAAACCAAAGAATTAAAAGAGAAAAATACAAACGAAAAAGGCTGCTGCATCATGATGTAATTAACTATAAGTTAAGGCTAATTTTGTTCAAGTTACCTTGAATTCAGGGTTGGGTTATATATTACATATTTTAAAAAATAATTGTTGCAAAGAAATCCCTTTCCTGAATTCCTCATTGTAAATTAAAAAAGCTTACCTAATATATTAAGATTGGTTATGTTCTAATCATTCTCAAAATATTACAACTAAGTTTATTGTAAGTATTACGCTCTTTAGCAAATAAAAATTATTTGTTAGTAATATTTTAATAAAAATTGTATTGTAATAATTATGGACACAAATTATTTTGTGTAAAATTTTATATATTTGAGTAATGAGGTTCTAAAATGTCTATTTTTAAAAAAGCTTTTGTATTAGGGATTGTTGCTCTAACTTTCTGTACAATTAAATATAATCACAATAATAAAATTAATTTCACAGCTAAAAGTGTGGTTAGCTCTACCTTAGGAAAAAATAGTTTTTTATGCCAAAAAGACTATTAAAGAATATATAATCCACTGCAAAAAAAACTTATAAATTATGTGAAAGTTTATTTAATTTTCTAACATATAAAGAGGTAAATTTTATCTTCATAATAGTATGGAGTTTGAGCGCTTAATTTTTTGCAATCCTTACAAAATTTGTGTATAATTGAGCATCAGCAGGCTTAATAAAAATTTTATATGTTAAAATTAAATATAATTGATTTATCTATTATCGTTACTTTTTTGTGTATATGTTTAACAATTGGCTTATACAAATCAACAAGAATAAAATCGTTAAAAGAATTTGCCATAGGATATAAAGATGTTTCTGTCTTAATATTAGTTTCTGCTATATTTTCATCTTATATAGGTGCTGGGAGTACTCTTGGTATTACAGGCAAACTTTATGAATTTGGTGCAATTTTTGTTGTTAGGCAGTTGCTTGCACCCATATACTGGTTGGTTACAACCAAAGTAATCGCGCGTAATATTGAACAGTTTAAGGGATGTATATCGTTAGGTGAAATAATGTATAAGCTGTATGGATCCCCTGGCCGATTGATAGTAGCTTTGGCATCAACAATCCATAGCTTTGGAGTTATTGCAGCACAAGCGTTAGCTTTAGGCTCAGTTTTTTACTATTTTTTAGGTATAGAAACAGGATATGGTATACTAATAGGCTATGGTATAATTACAATATATTCTGCTCTAGGTGGGATTAGAGCTGTTATTTACACAGAGATTTTTAAGTTTGCGATCTTCTTTTTTATTATCCCTATATCTTATATAGTAATTTTCTCTAAAATAGGTGGACTTGAAGAGTTGATTTACTATCTTCCTGAATCACATTTAGATATAAAGTTATCTAATGAAAATGTGAGTCTACTAGCTAGCTTTGCACTATTCTTTTTATTACCTGGAGTAGATCCAGCATTTATTCAAAGATGTCTAATTGCAAAAAATAGTGAACAACTTACAAAAGCATTAAAGATGATTGCTTTGATCTCTTTTCCTTTCTCGGCATCCCTTTGTCTTATTGCATATAAAATGAAAATGACTTTTCCAGATATGATGCCTGAAGAAACTCTGTTGAAATTTATTAGCGAGTTACCTATTGGGCTTAAAGGTGTAATGATATCCGGGTTAATGGCAATTATTATGTCCATGGCAGAAGCTAAAATAAATGCGACTAGTATTATTTTGGTTAATGATATTTTAAGAGTAATAAGGCAAAATATGAACGATGCTTTACAGCTTTTTGCCCTAAAAACTACTACTATTATACTCGCGATATCCTCTCTTATTCTCATCAAATTTAGCAATAATATTCTATCTTTGATATGGTTAGTAGCTAATTTCTGGGAGCCTTTAGTTGCAATTCCAACTATTGCAGGGTTTTTAGGTTTTAGGAGTAATAGCAAATCGTTTGTAGCGAGTGTGATTATCGCTATCATTTTTACTATGATTGGTAGAATTATTGCCGGTGAGTTCGCTATTATTAGTCTAACCCTGGGCGATTTAGGTAGCGCAATTGGTTTATTTGGTATGCATTACTATCAGTTAAGTACCGGTCGACTTAAGGTTCAGGCGAAGCCAAAAATTATACAATATTCATTATTTACCAAATTTAAGAATATAATTACAGAGCCAATAAAAGCTCTGTATAAATTGCTTAAAACTAACGTATGCTTGCTTACAGAAAACCCAGGACGACATAGAATAGAGATTAAAAGGTTCTGTACGTTTACTCTATCTTACTATTTTTTATATAGTCTTTATATTACTTCAAACCCAGGCCATGAAGTTTTTGCTTACCTAATCACTATTGGGTACTTTTTCTGTATGATTCTGTTGTTTAGGGAATTTATTGTTAGTAAAAAGTTTTTAGAAAAGTATTTACATTACTATTGGTATTTCTTAATTACTTTTTGTTTACCATTTGTGTCCAGTTATATGTTGTTTGTAAGTTTTGGAGATGACTTCTGGGTAATTAACGGTATACTATCTGCATTCTCACTTTATCTATTTCTAGATGCCAGAAGATTTATATTACTTTATTCGATCGGGACGCTTTGCGGATTCATTTTATTTAAGCAGAGCGGATTTAGTTTAGAAGTATTTCAGGAAATCACTACAACAGGCCGTATAGCCTATATTTACCTATTTTTCTTATTTGCTACCCTCTTCTTTCTACGCAAGCGTGAGAGAGAACAGGAAGAGAGAGTAGAAACCATGCATGTATTTGGCGGTGCCATGGCGCATGAAGTAAAAAGCCCGCTTGCGACCCTTAATATGTGTGCTCAGGCTATCAATAATTTAGTTCAAGGGGCTTTTAATAATAAACAAGTAAAAGATAATACTTATACTTTAACATTGGATAAAGAAGAAGGGGATACTCTATTAGAATTCAGCAAAATGCTAACTAAAGTTAGTTCTCAGGGTATAAGTACTGTGGACGGGCTTCTTGCTTCTCTAAAAAGCACGGTAATTGCCGATGATAAGAAGAATATTACTATAGAGGAGTGTGTGACTGCAAGCATATTGGAATACAAACTTCTCAATCCCGAGAAAGACGGGGTAGATATCAACATTGTAAATAACTTCTCATTCTTCGGCTCAATGCATTATGTTAAGCATTTACTTTCTAACCTGTTAACCAATGCATATAAGTACGGTGGCAGAAATGTAAAAATAGAAATCAGAGCAGAGAATAATAAGCTTTATTTCAAAGATGATGGTAAAGGTATAGCGGAAGATGATCTTCCTTTCATATTCGACAGATTTTATAGCAAAAGTAAAAACGGTACAGGTATCGGGCTTGCCTTCTGTAAGATGGTAATGCAGGATATGGGCGGCTATATTGAATGTAAGTCAGTTTTAGGTAAATATACTGAGTTCACCTTAACTTTCCCTAAAGCCAAGAAGATAAGGAATATAGTTAAAAAGTAGCAAACCTAAGTTAAAGGTTTTTGAATAATTATATTATTTATATACTATTGATTATGCTCAGGAGTTTTAGGTGCTTCTTCGGGAGTTACATGGCCTGCTATATTACCTTCTAAGTCATAGCGTGGAGTACCTTCAATAAGAGCGGCAATATATTTTTTAGCATGGCAGTATTTCCTAAGGAAATGTTTTATAGTATTACTGCTCAGAGTAGTTTTTTCTTTTAAGTCTTTATGTATGCCAACCTTTAATATTTTAGAATTCATATCATTAAAAGTATTAGGGAATTGAGTACTTAGAAGTTGTAGAGTTTTATTATATTCCTCTTTAGAAAAAGAGCTTTTAGGTTTCTTAGCTTCATTGGTTATCAAGTTTGAAGGATTTGAATTTGTCTTATTAGTTTCAGGCATATAATAAAAGTAAAGGTTTATAGAATATTATATAATATATAAGTAGGCAAAAGTATAAACAAAAGAATTAAATTGCAATAACATATTGAAATAAAAAAGTAGTTAGAAAGCTAACAATAAGATTCACTCAGTAATAATCAGATCATACTTATTACCTTTATAGAGAGTACTAATTATTAATTAAAGAATTATATAAGAAATATAAATAAGACTTATTAAGTTAAATAAAAATAAGAAAAGATTGCAATATAACCTCATATACACTACTTTATTGAGGACTTCTTTTTTAAGCTATGGTTATAACAAAAGGCCATAGCTTTCTTTTATGATAGTATATTTTACTTTCAACTAACATACGTAATTACAGTATTATGTAATTACGTTATAACAGAAAAATTAAAATTCTGCTGAAATTGTATCCTATATTTTACCTGCAAATCAAACTTATGGCTCTTAGGCAGCTATCCTAGCAACATTGAGTAATACTGTAATAGGTATTATTACCTCTCTTTATATATTCATCTATTTATTAAACAGTCATAATTTCTTCTGATACTTATAACCTTCTATATTAGATCACATACTTAATGAAAATTTTGATGTGGGTTATTATCTTCAATAGTATTAATTGTAGTGGCGGTATTTTGCTCTATATATAAATATTGTTCTAATTCGGGTTCCTTACCTTTTACTAATGAAATTAAAGCAGAACTTATATTTATACTTCTATCATATGAATTTAAATATATTATATGCTTCATTAATTGCTTTAATATCTTTAACTTTCCATTTGCTGCTGCCCAAGTAAAACCTTTCTCGATATTTTTAGCTGTTAATTTTAATTCTTTGAAATTTGAAAGTATAAATTTTACCATATCGCAGTCTTTGTATTCAATAGAGCTATCTAAAATTCTAGTAATAGTATCCTTAGGAGGAAGGTTTATAGCCCCTGTGTCAATTAACTTCTGACCAAGTTTTATCTTTCTGCGTTTTATTGCTTCATCCAAGCAAGTATTAAAGCATGTTAAAAGAGGACTAGCCCCATACTCTAACAACAATATAGCAAGTTGTTCTTTATTATCTTTTATTGCAGATAATAATAATGTATCTCCTTTAATACTACCAAGGTTAGGATCCGCTCCATGCGCTAGAAAAAATTTTACCATCTCCAAACTACTAAAGCTATGGTAATTAACTACCATACTAAAAGCTGTACCAAAAACTTGATCTTCTAAATTAGGATTTGCTCCTGCCGACAATATTAATTTTAGCATTTCATGATTATGAAACACCTTATCTATATGTAACAAATTCCCTCCTGAACAATCTTCTATAGTAGGATCGGCACCATACCTTAGAAGAAGTTTAGCTATATTAAAGTGTCCAAATGTTAAAGCTTTTGTTATAGGTGCATAATAAAACCCTTTATATTTATTAGGATCTGCTTTGTTTTTTAATAGTATCTCTGTAATTTTATAACGTCCGCTTTGACAAGCTTCTCCTAGCAATGTTAATCCTTGCTCATTAATTAAACTATTTGGATCAACTCCTGTTTGTAGGATATGCTTTATTATGCTGATATCATTATCTTCAATAGCTTTAAATGCTTTACCGGTGATTGTATTATCACTTGAAGTAACGTTTAGTTTGTCTATATTTTTAAATTTTCTTTGCTCGCTCCATTTATTAACTATACCTACAACCTTTGTATAAGATGTCGGATACTTTTTAATGGAATGTTTAAGACGTTTAAAATGAATTTCATCGATAAGCATAGGATCAGCTCCTCGCTCAAGCAATAAGTTTATTATTTCAATGGAATTACTCGATACAGCTTCATATAGTGCCATTCCTTCCGGTATAATAGCCCCTAACGATAATAAAAATTTAACAGTTTCAATTTGCCGCCAAGAAATAGCTGTTAGCAATACAGTTCTTTTATTATGTTGATAATTTATATCAGCCCCTAATTTTATAAAACTTTTTATTTTCTCTATATTTCCATATCTAGCAGCTTTCATTACAGGTGTACCTTCCGTATTCCCTATATCAAATCTAGCACCATACTTAACAAGTAGCTTTGCAATCTCATCATAATAATTTATCAACTTAGCTAATACAATAAGCGGAGTTTCTCCAAAATTATTTAGTAGATTAGGATCAGCACCATACTTTAATAGTTTTTCCACTATTTCAATATTGGCTCCTTTAATAGCAGCTATTAATGGAGTATCACCATCAGGGAAACTTGCGTTAACATTAGCTCCACTTTTAAATAATAACTCAATTGTCTTGGTTTTACCGTATCCTATTAATGCTTGCATTAATGCAGATTTGAAATACTTACTCTCTTGGTTAACATCAGCATTATTTTTTAATAATACTTCCACAGTATCATCAAAACCTAGATATGCTGCTCGCATTAAAGGAGAATATACATTTTCATCGTTGTTATTAACTTCGGCTCCATACTTTAATATTAATTCCTCTACAAAATTATGCTTACAGCACTCTACAGCTCTTAATAAAGGTGTACAACCGTTTCGGGCTTTTGTATTAACATCAGCTCCTTTCTCTATTAGTAATCGTGCTATCTTTATATCATTTATATTTAATGCAACCATCAGAGGTGTCTCGTAATTCTTTCCCCATTTCTCATCAATATGCTTTATTGCAGGCAATAAAGCTTCTACTACCTGATAATATGCTGTTAAAATGGCAAATATAATCGGGGGAATATTATTTGTATTTTCGCTTGTCTCTATTCCCGGGTAATTTGCTCTTGCTCCGTACTTTAAAAGCAACTCTATACTTTTAAGGTTACGCACAGCTATAGCAAGATATAACGGAGAATTTGGACAATCCAATGAATAACTAAACGCAGTTGAATTAAGCTCTAAATAGATATTGAAGTACTTTAAACCACTTTGATTTATAATAATATCGAAAGGTAATCCTCTGGAAAGTACTTCCCAATTCGGATCAGCTCCGGCTTCAAGCAAAATTTCAACTATATTATCATGGCCATTAAGTATAGCCCTTGTAAGTGGAGTTAATCCTTCGTCTGTCTCGTAATTTAGATTAGCTCCTTTTAATAAGGATTTAAATACTTCTCTTCCATTTCCGATTGATACTGCTTTATATAAATTATCATTATGATTAAATCCCATAATTTAAACCTTAGTCTTAGGTCATAATATTATTTTATTGAAAAAAGGTTAACGTTTAGTTAATAAATAGATATAATTGATACAATTTAGTTTTCTTATCTTTATCATCTAGGTTTCTAATATGGTAAATGTCCTTTAAGTAATTTGTTGTTAGCATCCTCTATAATAAAACCAGCTGTAAAAGTAAGGAGTTAATTTTACATTCCAAGGGCTATTAGGTGTATGAATCATATCCCTAATAGCTTAATGTACATAATTCAAAAATATTTATCCTTATTTACCTTATTACTGATGTAATATAACCAGAATATTTAAATCCATATACGAAATTTAACTTATAAGTACTTTTTTTCATAATATTGATATGTTAGCGTGCGTTAGATTATAATATTAAAATATAAATATAATGTTAAATGTAAATCAAACAAGAGACTGGAATTCCTCACTTTTTTCTCAATACAATTTTCAATTCGGAAGTTTTATAAAGCCTACTAATGAGCTTAGCAACTTTAACATAATTGTGGGTGGAGTTTTATCAATTTATGCGCTCAGCAACTTCCTTGATACTTGGAATGAAAAGTTTTCAAAAGTGGCAAAGTTGAAGAAATTAAATATTAGAGATGTATATCATATACTCAGCCTATCAACACTCATTGCACCGCTTGCCATTATAACGCAAAGTTCTATAAAATTTTACACAGATTATTCAAGTACATTACATAGTTCGCTAAGAGGTAATACTTTGTATACTCTATTAGGAGGTGCAGCAATAATGTATGGTGTTAAGAAACCATCTAATTTAAATACCACTAAAAGAATTGGGATAGGTGTAGCCACAGGGTTAGCAACATTAGGTTCAATGGTTACAGGTAGTGCTATACCTTTGACTGGCGCCATCGCTATGACTTATAGTTCTGAGATCTTGGAATCTGCCCATAATCTAATAAAAAACGGGGGTAGTATTGATGATTGGTTGAGACTGACTAAAAAAAGCGCACTGAGTGCAATTGCTGCAGGATTTATATATAATCATAAATGGATTTTAAATTCGATCAGTCCCTGGGTTCAAGCTATTAATTTCTCAAATACTGCTGCTATGCTAATGTTTAGGTCCTTTGACGCTTTGTCAGGCAGAGAGCGCAGTAGCTCAATTCTTCAATCTTCTTTAGGTATAGTAGGTACTATTGGAGGTTTTGTGTCTATGAGTGCGGCTATAGAAATAGCTATCGCTCTAGTAGTCGCAGCCAAAGTTTTCTCATTCTTGGAATTAAGTAATTTTTACCAGAAAACACTAAACTATGTAGAAAAAGGGACTATTATCTTTTCTTTAATTAGATTTACACCTCAAGTATTGGAATCAATTTACGACTATATTGCAATTCCTACTTTAAGCTTAAACATTGAGCTCTTACCTACAATTGGGATCCAGGGCTTTGCTAATGGTGTAAGTTTGAGTAACGCATTTTCTTCTATGTTTGATACTGTCGACCAATTTTCTCCATTAATTATGCCTACTCTTGGTTCGGTTATGGGCAGTTATATACTATATAAAGGATACACAAGCTATAGAGATTGGATGAGTTCAAACTATGCAGATCCAAAGCATATTTTATACGATCCAACGGGAACGAGGAAATTCAAGTTAACAGATCTTTTAATGAACGCATTAAGCATAAATAGAAATTTTGATAAAATGGAAAGGAAAGGAGGGCTGTACTTGATTACTGGGACTGCTGCCATTGCGTTGAGCTATGGGGCAGGGGTAGTATTATGCTATTCAAGCCTAGTAATTCTCTATCCATACCTTGCACCTTTATCTACACATGTCGCAGTTTTTACAGCTTCTTTATTATTGTCCTCAAAAAGTACATATTTACCTAGTATATTAACTGTTGGAGGGGCAGGGGTAGTGCTTGGTGGAATGAAGGGGATGTTTGAAGGAAATATAATTCAAAGTAGTATAAAATTTGGTTCCCTTGGTGGAGGAGTCGTATTACTCTCTTCATACTTTGGTATAGGAGGTTCTGCTGGACGAATGGCTATTGGTGTACTTGCCTCAGCAGCTCCATATCTATTAGGTTTTTCAGTCGGTGCACTTCCGGCGCTTATAATTTTAAGCAATGCATGGAATTATGCATATCAGCAGAAGCAACCCGAATATAGCTTAGTGGCTGAAAAGCTGCTTTCGGATATTGATCATATTAAAGAAAAGTTACTGAACCTTCTCCATCAACTTCCCGATTTTCCTATTGGCTCACTAAATAAAGGGGTAGAATATGCTGAGCAATTAAAAAGAAAATTTAACCATGCTGGTCAGCAAAATTTTTCAGCTAGGACAAATGATTCTGAAGAAAAAATAAATAGGTTTATCAACAGCTTCAGAAATTTAGCAGAAGAAATTTTTCAATCATATAAATTTACCGAGCCTCGAAGAGAAAAGCTTATCAATGCTAATTCAAGATTTAAAGATGATATAGAAGAATTAAAATCAAACGTTAAAGAAAAATTAGAAACCGTAGATGATCATTATAAAGATATGCTTAATAATATTTTAAAATTGCTAGAGAAATGCAGTACGAACATGAATGAATTGAAGGAATCAGTTAATTATAGATGTGAAAATTACAGGTAAAAAAGAGTAATTTTTTATAGCAGGATAATAGGCATGATACTAATTATGGTTTTCATAGTTAATTGTTCTGCCTTACTTCAATATGGATTTAAATGGGTATACGGTAACTTACCTTACTCTTAATGTAAGAGTAAGCTTAATTTTGATATATTATACAATATTTCTATAGAATTTATTTCTAATAAATTAGTAATCAAACCATATCCCTTAATAAAATGTTTGAAGAGTTTGATTTGTTTATAAGTATTATGGCTGCAACTAATAATAGCCGTTGAAAAGCAAATACCGTAAGAAAAAAAAAATATGTCTGAATTGCTTTTCATAAAGTGAAATGAAACTAAAAAATTTATATGGTCATGATAAGATAAGGAGCCGGTTACCATGAAAAATAATATATTTAAAATTCTTGGTTTAAATAAAGACGTTTCTGCCGGTGAAATTCATAAGAAATACAGAAAGCAAGCACTAGTTGATCATCCGGATAAAGGCGGCGATATAGAAAAGTTTCGAGAACTGCAAAACGCCTATAGCGCATGGATGAATTTTCCTGAACTTGCCCAACTTGATGACGAAGAAGATCCTGACTTACCGGAAAAACCTATTAATGCAGAATATATTGAGTCATCTCGAGCTCCTTATTCAGAACAATTGAAGGCTAAGCATAAAAAGCTGATTGAAAAATACCGGCAAGAAAAATTACCTGAAACGGATATACATGAACTATTCAAAAAATTTGAAGCAGATTTATATAAAGAAAAATTCAATATTTTTGCTTTTGCAGCAAATCAGTTCAGTTCCGGGGAGAGTCCTACCCAACTTGAATATCCCAAGATGACCCCTAATCTAGCGGTAGGAGTTTTTACCGGTTTCCTAAAAGGGGAATATCGTGATAGTAATTTATCAGCAGTCAAACAATGCTTTGAAAAAGCAATCAGGGAGCTCAAGAATACTAAATTGTATCACCCTGAGATCGAGTTATATGATTCGATGCTATCTATCATCAGAATGGTAGAGACAGATCATGCGAACACAACTGATCTTCTTTCTTCAATCAAAAGAATCACTGACTATGCAAAGACTTCAGATGAGACTATATCCATTATGGCTCCGCTGATCGAAAATAAGTATTTCCGAGATCTTTTTGCTCGGGTAATGCGTTCTTACTGGCGAGAAGATAGTGTTGGTTTAAACAATAGAGAAATATTTGATGGTCAGGAAGACACCGGGCAAGAACTAAAAAACCTTAAAGCCAGGATATCAAAAGATAGCCCAAAAGAAATGCTAAGTTTAATCCATTATCTAAATGTATTGTATAGAGCAGAGCGCAACCTGAATGAGAAAGAAGAAAATAGCCGAAACCTTGCTAATAACTATCGGGGTATTGCCTACTACCTTGCTGATCTCACTATGGCCTTAATAGACAGGTCGAGTAGACAGATCACGATTAATACGCTAATTCAAGCAGGGGCATACTTTCAAAGAGCAGCAAATTGTGAGTCGGCAATCGATATTGAACGGATGGCTGATGAGCAACTGGCGCTTAATATGTATTTGGCTGCAATACAGATAAGCAGTCATGCTACACCTGATGTCAAGCTTTACGCTATTACACAATCTCTAAAAGGAATCGGATCATTTAGGTTTGGTGATGATGATCTAGCTGCAATAATAGAGGCTTTACAAATTAAATGCTTAAAGATCGCAGATATTTACCCTATTTTTGAACCACCTAAATCAAATATAGCGTTCTTTAAAAAAGGTAACGAGTCGATCATCTTAATGCGGCGATTCCTGCACGCATTGGTAAAAAATAGTGAGGAAAGGCAATTTGAAGATAATGAATCTTATGGCCATACTAGAATCAATATCCTTTATCAAGCATACGAAGCATCACTCAAAGGCTGGTATGAGGAGGAGCATAATAAAGAACAGGAGCGTCAGTTCCGGCTGGAGTTAATGGGGGAGCTACTTGCAAAAGATAATTGGACATTTGAGGATCTGGATAAAAATATAGACACGCCATGGGTTATGGTTGATCGCGATGCCGAGGGATGGATGAATCCCTCTAATTCCTTGCCGCTTACTGAAGATCCTGAAATCAAAATATATGGCAGTTTGAATGGATTTGAAGTAAACAATGAAACCGGTGAAATTAGCTTTCAGCTCAAAGAATGGAATGCAAATGATCCGGAGTATAGTAAGTTATTTACAATCAACGACCTTAATGAAATGCTTGAGAGAAAAACAAGCTGTATATCGTTTAGCTTGGATCCCGTTGATCTTGACATGCACTACCACCCATTTAATAAGGTGTTTTTTGAGCCTGAATCTTTATATCAAACCCAATTTTTGAGCACTGCTCTGCTTGCTGACTATATACTGAAGTTTTTAACTATGGGTAAGGAAGTACAAGGTAGATACCCATATGACATACGACCAATAGATAGAATGATAGAGCATATGCCTGAGCATTTGAAGAAAATAATTTATGATTTTCATAAGGCAAAGCAGTCTAATTCTATCCATCGTTTTTGGATTGAAGCCGAGGGGATTGACATTGCGGAAGAAGCGAAAAAAGAAGTTAACGTACAACGAGTCGCTTTAGATCACCTGAAGATGGTGGTTAAAAAACATAAGATGGCATTTGATAAAGATGGTAACTTAGTTGATCTTGATGAAAAGGATGAAGGTTGGCAATTTTATATCATTAGTGATCAAATGAAAATTGAGCAAGAGATAGAGGAATTACAGCTAAAATCTCCAAGCATTATTTTTAAAGAAAATAAGAAAAAAATATATTTTTATGAGGACGGCAAGATCTCTCCTGCTTATCCGTATACAGATTCGGGGTTAATAGGCTCTGTATTACGTGAGCCAAGAACCGAGGTCAAAAGCATAAGCACTAAGCCTATATTTTATGCAAAAAATACATTTAATAAAGTAGAAAGTATTAGGATCAACTCGTCTAATGCGCATATTTTCTACCACATAACAAAGCATATTACCGGCCAAGTAAAAAGAGAGCATCATTTTTCACCTGAATATATTTTTGCGCGTGAGTTTACAGCCAATTATGATGAATTTGCTCAATACTTGCCGATATTTGGACAGTTACGTGAGCTAAGTAAGGTCTGCACTTCTATACATCTTCTTGGCAACTTGAGGAAAGAAAATAAAAAGTCAGCTGCATATATAAGGGAATTTTTTGGGCTAAAAGATAGCGTTAGAAGAAAGTTAAGCCAAAACCTTGAGGAGGAGCAAATACCATGGGATGACCTTTTAATATGTAGCTACCACTCAGGTGCAATAGGGTGGTGCGATGTTATAGAAGAAATAGCAGGTGAAGGTGATCGCATATGCAAAATGCACTCAAATGGTAAGAATGCTGAGGAGATAATATATGCTTTGATTGAGCTTAAAAGCAAGGTTATAGGCTTAGATACTGTCTATAATTTTGCACCACACTCTGTATATAAGGAAGCACTGCATAAGGGTAAGCATACTGATGAACAGATACAGAAGAAATATGATAAGTGGTACAGCAAAACAAGAACAGATTACATAAATAGTCATGGACGCATTGCTTGGTTTAGGCTTGATAATGAAGCATGGATCAAGATGCAGGAAGAAGCATTACAAGTAATTAAACTAGAAGTAAATGAGGATACCAGAAGGTGGTTACTTAACCTTATAGAAGGAGCTATAGAGAAAATAGCAAGCATGATAGATGTCAGAAATGACAAAATAAAGTTAAAAGAAGAGCAAGAACTGTTAGCGACCAAATTCTCAAACTTCGAACAGGGGCTTTCAAAAGAAAAAATATTAGAAGGGATTAGAAAAAATTTCAAATCCATCAGGGAGCAGATAGGGAACCTACATATTTCTTCAAAATCCCAAGAAGTTGAGGAGCACTATAAGGGCTGGTACAACAAAAGGAAGGAGGAAGCCGGTTGGTTTGGCTGGTGGACTATTTCAAGTGATGAATGGAAAAAAGAAGTCTACATGGTAAGAAAAGGGATAGCAAGACAGTTAAGTCAAAATAAAAGAAGGGGATTTCATGAAGAGTTGTCTAAACGTTTTGCTCCGGCTCTTGGGGATCGTACTGATTCACTGATAAAAGATTTCCTAAATGGCTATGAAAATGTGATGATAAGAATGTTAGTCGATCATGAGCATGACAAAGTAATACAGCAATTACAGGAGAAACTAAGTGAGCATGATAGGCTTGAGGATGAGTACAAGAAGATTGGGTTTGGTAGAGAAAAAGGTTATAAACCTGATTTAAGTCAAGCCTGTTTGAGGGTGCCGGCGAGTATTAATAGTGAAGAAGGAAGGCTAGCATACGGAGGAGTACTGATCATACCCCGAATCAGAACGATTGAGCGTAATAATCAAAGGTCGCAGCAATTAATAAACAATGCATTCGCAAGCAATAATAGTAGGGTAAATAGTGCGAATATAGCTGCAACAAGAGCAGCGAATGCTAGCAGAGGAAGTGTATCCGGTGCAAATAACCCAAGCTATACGGCAAGGAGGGAAGCGGCAGCAAGTAATGTCACTCGCCCTCAGCCAAGCTCCTCAAGTTCAACACAAAGGCCAAGTAGTTCTAGCACGGCTACACCGAAACCTAGTACAACTGTTCCGACTAGTCAGAGACCAGGCAGTTCGAGCTCGACAAGCCGAGGCCCTAGTGTTCCTAGTTCAAACACTCAGAAGCCAAGTAACCCTACAAGTGTTCCAAGGCCAAGTAGTTCTAATACAACTACGCCGAAACCAAGTGGATATAGTACAACTACACAAAAGCCAGGTAGTTCTTCAACTAGTAGAGGTGCTAGTTCTGACTCTGCCGGCCAAAGATCAAGCAGCTCAAGTTCTAGTGGTTCCAGCTATAGTAGTGAGAAAACAAATTTTAAATTCACTGGTAAATTTGAAAAGACATCAGAAAAATCATCATGGACAAATAAAGTTGGTAGCAAGGCCAGTGGAGGTGGAGGAGGTGGTAAAAACAGTAGTCCGGAAAATTCTGATGATGAATCTACTGGTAAGACTTCTCCTCGTAACAAACGTAAAGAGCCTGAAGCAAATAAAGAAAAGCTTTTTTGGGGTTTATGGAGCCAATATGAAAAAGAAATGCGCAATGGAACGGAATATGCACGAATAGGTAGTTATTTGTATACTAGACATGCGATCGAAAACATGTATCCTGTGCATATAGTTGGTGGGGTAAAGGGTAGAGTAGCCGGTCATACTTCAGAAAACCATCCTCCAACCGGGTTAAGTCCTAAATTTGTTGAGCATATTATAAATAGTAGAAATACAAAAGTACCCCATGTTAAGAACGGAGTTAGTAGAATAGCACATATTGAAGGAACTTTTAAAGTAGTAACAGAAGGAGATTTAGTTATAACTATTGTTAGAAGTAGTGAGGGATTTAAAGAGGATAAAGGCAAAGGAAGAGGTTAAAATGGAAGAATCACATTATAAAAGAATGTTAAAGAGAATCATTGAAGTATTTGATGATTATAAAAAAGGAAAACGTCAATCTGGCTCTATACTTAGCGTTACGTCGAGTAATACCGGAGCTTTAGACGCATTACCTATAGATTTTGAAAATAAAACTAATAGTTTTTTAGATAGCGTAAGAGCTATAAAAGAGGAAGATATATTTTCCATAGAAAAAGAATATACCCCAGATAGTGAGGAAGAACGTAAAAGAATTGTCAATCGTATAGAAGAATACGAACCATATATACATGAATTGCTCAAGATTGACCGTTAAAATAATTGAAAATACTATTATTAAAAAGCTATTAAACTTAAATAATATATAGAGAATGGCAACATACAAATATACAACTAAAGAACTAATTGATTGTGTATACTACGAGAGCAGTTTAGAGTTGCTTGCAGCACTTAAGCTAATAGTCACTAATGGAATAGAGGCTAATGGCAGCCTTCAAGGGTTACATGATAACATGCTACCAGCACTCACAGGTGAGCAATTGAATCTTGGCCCCTTAAATCGCATGATGATAAGCGACCTATATGATAAAGTACATTGGAGAGTAACGGCAGAACCAGAAGAAGAAAAAATAGGATTTATTAAAGGCCAGGCTATAGAATTTAAAGAAAATGTTATTAATGAAGTGTACTGCGATAACGAGGTAGATATTAATTGCCCTGATTATTTGAATTATCATGAATTCAATCAAGAAGAACTGATTAAGTGCATATATTATCTCTGTGTTGTTGACCATCTAAAAGAGATGATCAGAAAAGTAGAACAGTATATGAGTGAAGATATAACTTTGGAGGATTTTGATGGTCTTCTGCCGCAATGCACTGAAGAGTATATAAAGCTGAACAAGATGAATAAAGAAATGATTGTGAGTTTAAACAGGCAAATGTGGCAATGGTTTGGATCAATTAGCGGAGAGGAATTTGCAGATTTTATTAAAACTCAAGCAGCCGATTTTGACATATGTATAGATGTAAAGCCAGTAGGCGAATATCAGGATGGAGAGGTTGTGTTCTATGATGAAAAGGCTTGAGGGGCTGCGACCTCAGGCAAACTTAGCAGCAGGATTTAAAGACACACCTAATAATTATACCTGGCATCATCATGAAGAAGGAAGGCTTTGTCAAGATCCTGAAAAGAATGGTAGTGATACCATGTATGGAGGCAAGTATATAACAATTGGGGGTTGTATTTAGTTTTTAACTACATACCATTCTCAAAAGCAGGCTTTGACTTTAATAATTCATTTACATGGTTTCTATTCGGTATTCTAACCTCTTTTAGATTTTCCAATAAACTTTCAATATTCACGTGATGAAAACTATTACTTTCCGGCAAATACATAATAATACGTGTCATTAGTTCCGAAGACAGGTAAGAAAAGTAATCATCTTCTTTCTTAATATTAAACGGAGGATGTTGCTCTATTCCTCTTCTTATGGATTGTGATAATGGAGTAATAATGTTAATTAGCTTAGCAACATTATAAAATATCTTTGGTGCAAGCTTATTTAAGCCCCCTACTAAAAAAAAACTATTATCTACCTTTTGCTCTAATGTTCCATTATGAATAACGTTATATTCAAATATTTTTAAGTATTGGCTCTGTAAGTTAAGAGTAGATTGTGCCATATGTAAAGGTGATTGATCTTTATCCTGTATATGTAAGGTAGGAGTTGGCTCATCATTATTTATTAAATGAAGGGTTTCTTCAGGTACTTGAGAATTTATGGCGACTTGTTCTTTTATTAATTTTAATGCAGGTAATAATTCAAAAATTAGTACTAACATAATCATACCAATCTCATACTGTCTAGTATGAGTAAGAGGGTACTTATCAGGAACTCTAGGTGGGTTATCTTGTAGAAAGTTACCATGTTCGATATAGTTCCTTGTGCGCCTTAGCAGATCAAATCTCTTAAATAGATATTCATAACACTTAACTTCTGGATAATCTTTTATTTGTTCTAAGAATTTTAATAGTTGTCCTGCATTATATTCTATAGCATCAGACAATTCAGGGTTTAATCTTAATAAAATATAATATTTCTCAATAAATAATTCAATATTTTCCTGACCCAATGCTTCTACCCATGCGTTGAAATCTTCATAATGAAAATTTGTTGCAATAAAATCGTTTTGTTCAATAAATTCTTTAATATTAGTTATTGCCTCTACAGCAGAATCAATATGTTGCTCTCTGCTTAATAGGGATTTTTCTGAACTCCACATCAATTCCAATGATAATTTTCTTATTACATCTAATCCTTGCAATTTACTAATACGATCATGCTCTTTTTTTTCTCTTTTAATCTCTTTGCGTTTTACAATTGCTTCTTTAGAATCATCAATTTTAGTTTTTTTTATTTTTGTTTTAGAAGTATTCTCACGAATTAAGTTTATGACCTTTTCAGCTATTTGTTTACATTGAAGATATAAGGGCTCATTATTACGTGAGATTAGCAAGTACTTTAAGTAAATTCTATTAGGCTCTTTTGTATATCTCCCTGCGGATATATTGATAAATATATTGATCCATTCTTTTCTAATTTCAAAAGGAGCATTAGTATCTAAAAGGGTTTTTAAAAATATGTTTCTATCTTCTTTAGATATACTTGTATCATATTGATTTAAATTATTATTTTTATAATGATAAAGGTTATTCCAAAATTCCATAGGATTAAAAGGGGAGCATTTTGGAAACTGTTGAGCTCTAATAACTATAAGATTAATAATTCTTATATAAAGCTCTTCCATCTCTATAGTTAATATACTTTCAAAGAACTCGCTATCTTTTAATAGCTTGTTATTTATCTTTGCTTTTAAATCTTCCTTATATTGGTGAGTAATACTATTCCTAATGTTTATAAAAGCATCCCAATCTGTTAAGGGATCTAATTGCTTTAATTGTGATGAGAGATTTTTATTTGTAAGTAATTCCCCTATTTTTTGTAGTCTTCGTAGGGCAGCATGCAGACCCTGCTTAGTGGATAAGTTTATATAGGTATCATTATTATCAATTGAAGATTCTTTAATTTGGCTTTTATTCATGGAGCTAAGGCTAAATGATGGTAACTTCATTGCATTAACTAATGTTTTTTTCTGAATTTCTTGAAAATGACTTAGACAATGTTGTAATAATTTCATTAAAGTGAAAGTATCAGTAATTCTTAGAGTTAAGGCTTTTATGGCAGGAAGTTCAACAGAAATTACTTCTTTTAAACAAATGCTTTTTCCTTGTTTTGTTAATAAGTATATATTATTTATTACTTTTCTTAATTTTGGTAAGTCATTATTAATAATATCTGGAATAGCTGCTTCTATTATTCGATCGCTAAATTTTATTTCAGCATAAAGGGATGCTTTTATTTCTTCAGTAAGTTTGTCATACTCAAATAAATTTAAAATGAAATCTTGTCCAGATTTAGGAACCATTAAACCACCTAAAGCCTCTAATGCTTTCCACCTCGAGCCAGAAGCTAGTAAAAATTCATACTCTCCTCGGCACCGGCCTGAAAGACTATCTATAGTTTTAGTGATATTATATAAAATAGTCCTGCTATAGTTAAGGTAAATACCTTCATCTATGCTAATAGATATTGGTTTGTAACCTGATTTAAATAAGCTTTTACCTTCACCAAAATATTTTATAAGTATATTAAGAGCTTGGCTAATGTATTCTAAACGGTATAAATCGAACTTAGTATTTTCTTCTTCAGATAAACCAATTTTTTGAGGCAACCGAATTTTATCTTGAGTAAATGCATTAAGCTCAGATAAAGCTTCTTTGAAACTATTTTTCAAATTAGAATTTGCCATTGAAAAATCAATAGTTAACAATGTTGCTATTTCTTCATTAACCCTATAAATTTTTTCTTCCTGTCCCTTTTCTATTTCATATGTAATTATATTATTTGATCGGTTAGATTTTTTTATATGGGTAGTAACTTTTTTTCTCATATGCTACCATAATTTTTTATACTGAAGATGGCTCATCTTAGGCATGATATATGCTACTAAAGGTGTTAATATATTTTTTATAAGGACTGTAACACATGTTACATCCCCTATAAAGGCAAATAACCTATTAAAAATATTTGCACATTGCATTTTTTCATTTTTTTAACTTTGTATACTCAAATTTAAATACACTATTGATCTTATCCCGTTATAGTGGAGAGGTAGTTAAGCAACTTTGTAGTAATATTGCTCAAAAACGTTAGGAGAGCAATAATTTAAAGTAGAATGTCTACATTATAGAAAGCTTCTACATTTTAGCATTTCTACTGCCGCATCAGAACATTTGACACCCTTATTCAGGTTCAAATCATTCCCCCAAATCATTTCAAACCCGACTCATAAACAGCCACCATAAAAAGGTTGGTATATTAGATTTAACAAATATTTAACAGCATTTTATTTGATATATTCATTTTTATTATATATAATTTGCTTAAATCAACTAATTAATTTTTAAAATGAGAAATAATATTATTAGCCTTAAGAATGCAAGCCATCTGAGTTTTGCAGCTTTAGCTTTACTTGAAGTTAACAACCTTGGAATAATTTCATCTGAGTTACTAAGTTCTTACTCTACAACTTATTTATATCCTGCACTTGCAGTTGGTACAATAATTCTCGGAGCTTTAAACGTCTACCGATCTGCCAAAAACATT
>JACGYV010000022.1 GCA_014116815.1 Holosporaceae bacterium 'Namur' | reverse complement strand
CACTGTTTAATTTGGCGATGCGTGGGGTAAGAAGGGTGGTTGGTGATCATACAATAACAAGTGTAGTTGATGTGCTAAGTGACGTAATCTCAGGAAATATAGATATTAGTCAGTATTGGGATCTATTTAACTATATAAATTACCAAGAATCTTTAAGTGCAAGAACAAATTTAAGCGAGCGGGAAAGATTTTACTTAGGTTATAAAAATCATTACAGAACCAAAGCTATTAACCATAAAGAGGAGATGTTATCTAGAGACAGGAATAGATTAGAAGATAGTTATATATTAAAACTTAAAAAATATAAGAGGGGATTATTAAGTGATGAGGTTTTAAGTGAAATAGTAAAATGTCAATTAGAAGAAATAATCGGTCTATATGACATCAGAAGAAAGCATAGTAGATTGCATATAATCACTTTTGGTGAGTTAAGTGTTGAAGAAATAAAAGAAAGGATTAAGAGGATAATACACTTAGCACCTGAGATAGAAGAATGTATAAATGAATTGAAGTCAGGGATAAGAGTAAATAGTTCTCCTAGTACTAGAGTTGCTTTATATGATGTAATGGATAGTCCTACTATGAGAGAAGGGGCAGTAGATACACTTCAAGGCTCTAGAGAAAGAGTATTATCAAGTTTTACGTGTAGCTTCAATTCATTATTTCATGGGAGGAAGGAGGAGTTAAACCAGTTAGAGACAGCAAGGATATATTTTGAATACCAGACAATAGAAGGCAGGGTAGCAAATGTATATCTAGATATAAAGCCTGATATTCAAAAGCTCTATAATGAGAAGTTTTTTGATATAAATGGTCAAAATAAGATTTTGTGGTTAAAGGAATTATTAGAAAATAATCCTCAAGCTATAATGAATGCAGTATTAACCAATAGAGATGGAGAGCGGTTAGAACTAAATAGTATAGTGTTAAATTTACCGAGGTTTAATAGTGATCAATTAATAAGCTATATATCAGAATGGATTAAATATGGATTTGGAAAAGTAAGTAAGCCAGGACCGTATAATATAATGCATAGTAATAGAGGTGCTGTTGAATTTAGTAGCTTATTTAAAGGAGCAATGGGTGAGTTAAGAGAGCTGAAGGGAGCAAGGATATATTTTGAATATGAAGAGCAAGATACTAAAAAGACACTTTATTTAGATGCAGAGCCTGATATTAAAAGATTATATAATGAAGGGCATTTTGACCATGCAGGGCATAATAGGATTGAATGGTTAAGAGGGTTGTTGCAAAGAAATTCGCAAGCAATAAAGGATGCGTACATTACAAATAATGAAGGATGCCCTATTGAAATAGAAGGAGTAACATTAAACTTCCCAATTTCTAGTGACATACTAGTTAACTATATATCAGAATGGATTAGATATGCATTTACAAACAACAATAAACCAAGAGGATTTAATAATCATAACCCAGAACTAACCCGAGAAGCAGAAGAAAGAAGTAATACCGGTTTAAGGTTCAAAGATTTATTTAGAGGGCCTGAAGAAGAGCTAAGAAAGCTAAAAACTAAAGACATACATTTTTATTACCGAGTAGAAGGAGGAAATACTTTAAACTATCTTTACTTGAATATAAATCCAGATCTCAAGAAATTATACAATGAAGGACACTTTGATTTCTATGGCGAGAATAGAATAGAGTGGTTGAGATCGCAACTAATTAAAGATCATAGGTTTATACAAAACGTAGAAATCAAAGATGGCAGTAATGAGGCAATAACACCAGGGAGTAATGAAAGAGGGCTAATCAATCTTAGCTTAGTAAGAACATGTTTGCCAAAAGATATTAACGATCCTGTTATTAGATATATTACTGATTGGATTAAGTATGGGTTTGATACTAGTAGAAATAAACCAGGAGAGTTTAGTGAAAGATATGCCTCAAGGATAAGTCCTATTAACAATCGAGCTCAGTTTAGAAGTGCAGTATCTCCAATGGATTTAGAAGAACAAAGAGAAGATAGAGGTAGCAGGGGGATATAACATCCCCTTAATTTGCTAAGAATAAATTAGAGGCATATATGAGAAACCCCTCCAATATTGAGAGATTATTAAAAGACAACTACAAGAATTATGAGTATCTTGCAAGGTTTGCAGAAAGTAGTCAGCAATATTCTATAACTGAAAGTTTTATAAATTTAGCTATACTTAAGAAGCAAGTAGCAGAAGATAAGGAGAAGAAATTAAAAGAAAATGGAGGTAGAGGAGAAAAAGATAATGCCTTAGGAAATGTAGTAAGAGATGAAAGGTTGGAAACATATGAATCTATACATGAAGAGAAGGAGGCGATAGAAGTCGAGAAACTCTTTGAGAAAAGAGAAGGGAAGGATATTAAAAAGTTAGCTATATATGGCAGAGCTGGGATAGGGAAAACTACATTATGTCAATATATAGCAGTTAAGTGGGCTAAAGGAGAGTTATGGAAAGATAAGTTTAAAGCAGTAATATGGCTACCACTGAGGAGGATTGTATCTGATTTACTGGAACAAGAACAAGAGATTAACTTAGCTGCTGTTATAAGGCAAAATTGTATGGGAGGGCGTGAGAGCTTAAAACCTAGTGAAAGGGAAATAGATGATTATCTGGGAAATTTTACGGATGTTCTATTTATCTTGGATGGTTATGATGAAATAGCACAGGTTATAGAGGAGTTACATAACCCAGCGGGTCGAAAGATTAGTAAATTATTAGAAGAAATATTAACAGAACCTAGTAGTAATATAGTAATAACATCACGCCCAACGAGTAAAATTAGGCATGTAGGACGTTTCCAAATTAGTATAGATGAAGAGTTAGAGAACATTGGGTTTACTAGTGAAAACATAATGAGTTATGTTACTAAATTTGTATCTGCTGAGAAGAGTAAAGAGATAATAAAGTTTCTGGCATTTAATAAAAATATATATGGGATAGCACATATACCGATCAACCTAGAGTTGATATGCTATGCATGGGAGGAGCTTGCTAGAGAAAAGAACTACACAATGAGTAGTTTATATAAAGAGATATGTGGCAAGTTACTAAGGAGGTATTTAGCTAAAGAAAATAATAATGGACTTATTACTCAAGAAGCAGAAGAGATAGATGAGTGGGAAGAGTGTAAGGGAATAGTATTGAAACTAGAAGAGTTAGCGATTAGGGGGGTGAGAAATAATGAAATAGTAATAAGTAAAACAGCAGTAAAAGAAGTATTAGGAAGGGAAGTTAAGAAAGTACTGAAGACAGGAATAATAAAGAATATAGGAGAAGACGTACACTTTATACATTTAACATTCCAGGAATACTTTGCAGCAAGATATATTGCAAAGAGCATAGAAGAAGTAGGGAGTGATAGATATAAGGAGGCAGTCGAATTAATAAGGGAACATAAATATACACCATATTATGAGGTTATGTGGTGGTATGTAGCAGGGGTTTTATATGATAGATGTAAAACAAACCATGATTTTATACCTTTAATAAGATTTTGGCACTTGGCAGAAGCAGAGCCTAGAGAACTTGTAGGAATATGCCATATTAAATTGCAGATAAGATGCTTAGATGAATGTGGAAATGATCAAACAGTTAGTATACATAAAGGTATTTTAGAAAATATAAAGAAGTGGGTATATGACATAGAAGTATACATGGTTATTAGTACTTTAATGGTAAGTAATAATATTTGTAAAGAAATTATTCCTGTTTTAATAAATACCTTAAATAATAATGAGTTTTTTTTTAGTAACAGAGCAGCGGAAATATTGGGTTATGTGGGAATAAGGCATGGAGATATAATAGTACCTGCCTTAATAAAGGCTTTAAATAATAATAGTAATGTGGTCAAGCACAGTGTAGTAGAAGCCTTGGGTAAGGTGGGAATAGGCCATGAAAATATAGTAGTACCTGTCCTAATAAATGCTTTAAATAATAATAGTAATGTGGTCAGGCACAGTGTATTAAATGCGTTGAATCAGGTAGGAGAAGGTCATGAAAGCATAGTAATACCTGCCTTATTAGTAGCTTTAAAAGATAGTGATTACGAGGGTAGGTATTATGCAGCACAAGTCTTGGTTAACATAGGAAGAGGGAAAGCAGATATAGTAATACCTGCGCTAATAAATGCTTTAAAAGATAATGATAAGAATGTTAGGAGTAGTGTAGCAAAAGTTTTGGGTAAGGTGGGAATAGGCCATGAAAATATAGTAGTACCTCCCTTAATAGTAGCTTTAAAAGATAGTGATAAGAATGTTAGGAGTAGTGTAGCAAAAGTTTTGGGTAAAGTGGGAATAGGCCATGAAAATATAGTAGTACCTCCCTTAATAGTAGCTTTAAAAGATAGTGATAAGAATGTTAGGAGTAGTGTAGTAGAAGCCTTGGGTAAGGTGGGAATAGGCCATGAAAATATAGTAGTACCTGCTTTATTAGTAGCTTTAAAAGATAGTGATTACAAGGTTAGGAGGGGTGCAACTAAAGCTCTAGGTAAGGTAGGAATAGGGCATACAAACAAAATAATACCTGCCTTAATAAATGCTTTAGAAGATAGTGATTTCGAGGTTAGGAGTAGAGCAGCAGAAGCATTGAGTAAGTTAGAAACACCTGTGCTAATAAATGCTTTAAAGGGTAGTGATTACGAAGTTAGGAGTAGAGCAGCAGAAGCATTGGGTAAGGTAGAAATAGAAAAAGCAGATATAGTAATACCTGCCTTAATAAATGCTTTAGAGGATAATGATGACTGGGTTATAATGAATGCAGCGGAGGCCTTGGGTAAGTTAGGAATAGGTCAGGCAGATATAGTAGTACCTGCCCTGATCAAGGCTTTAAAGAATAGAAATGCTCTAGTTGATGGAGAATGGGAGGTTAGGAGTTACATAATAAATGTTTTACATTATATGGGTGTAGGGCATACAGAAATAATAGTTCCTATCCTAATAAATGCTTTAAAGGATAGTGATTACAAGGTTAGGGATTATGCAGCTGAAGCCTTAGGTAAGGTAGGGATAGGTTATGGAAATACAGTAGTACCTGCGCTAATAAATGTTTTAAAAGATACGAATAAAAATGTTAAAAGCAGTGCAGCTGAAGCATTGGGTAAGATAGGAGCAGGATATGCAGATACGGTAGTACCTGCCTTATTAGTAGCTTTAAATGATAACAATTATTGGGTTAGGAGTAAAGCAGCAGAAGGGCTGGGTAAGGTGGGAATAGGCCATGAGAATATAGTAGTATCTCCCTTAATAGTAGCTTTAAATGATAACAATTATTGGGTTAGGAGTAAAGCAGCCGGGGCATTGGGTAAAGTGGGAGTAGGTCATGAAAGCAGAGTAGTACCTGCCTTATTAGTAGCTTTAAAGGATAGTGATTACAAGGTTAGGAGTAAAGCAGCAGGAGCCTTGTGCAAGGTGGGAGTAGGCCATGAAAGCAGAGTAGTACCTGTGCTAATAAATATTTTAAAAAATGAAGATATAGATTTAATAAAATATGCAGCAAAAATTTTGGGTAAGGTAGGAATAGGTCATGCAGATATAGTAATACCTGAGCTAATAGAGACTCTAAGAAATGATGCTTGGTGTGTTAGGAGGGATGTAGTAGAAGCGTTGGGCCAGGTAGGAACAGGGTATGGAGATATAGTAATACCTGTGCTAATTAATGCTTTAAGAGATAATTATGCGGAGGTTAAGAGTAGTGCAATAGAAGCGTTGGGCCAGGTAGGAACAGGGTATGGAGATATAGTAATACCTGCGCTAATCAATGCTTTAAAGGATAGTAATGACGAGGTTAGGAATAGAGCAGCAGAAGCGCTCAGTAAGATAGGAGTAGGACATGAAGATATATTAGTACCTGAGCTAATAAATGCTCTAGATAATGAGGGCTGTTGGGGAATTAAAAACATACAGGAAATGCTGCATAAGATAGGAGAAAGGCATAAAGATATAGTAGTACTTGAGCTAATAAATGCTCTAAAGAACAGTAATGACAAGGTTAGGAGTAGAGCGGCAGAAGCCTTAGGTCAGGTAGGAATAAGGAAAGCAGATGTAGTAATACCTGCCTTAATAAATACTTTAAAAGATAATTATAAGGAGGTTAGGAATAGAGCAGCAGAAGCGCTGAGCAAGGTAGGAGTAGGCTATGAAGATATAGTAGTACCTGAGATTATAAATGCTCTAAAGAATAGTAATGACAAGGTTAGGAGTAACATAAAGGAAATACTGCGCAAGATAGTGATAGGCCAGGAAGAAAGGCTTGGACATATTATAGCAGATAAAATAACAAGTAATAGAGATATTAATGAAATAAGCAGAGAAGGAAGTCTAAAAATTCTAAATTTGTATTGTTTCAAACATAGTTCTAATCAATTATGGATTGGTCAGTTCTTAGATCATTTTTCACTCACTAATTCTCATATAAGATTTAACAGAAATAATTTAATAGTAAAAGACTCAGGTAGAACCTATGATATTGAATTCACCGAATTCCAGAAAAAAACATTCTTAGAGGCATTTAAGGAATCAGCAAAAAATAGAGGATTATCAACCGAAGTATACGATTACTATTTAGGACAAGGGACATTAGGCTTTAGGAATGAAGTTGGTATAATAGAAAAAACCGAGCTACATAAAGCAGCAGAGAGAGGTGATATAAATGCAGTAAAAGCAATATTAGCCCAAGGTAAGATCGACATTAATGATCAAAGCAATCAGTATAGAGAAACACCATTAATGCTTGCAGCACAAAATGGTCATTGGGATATTGTAGGTTTTTTAGTAAAGAATAATGCTGAGATTAATTGCTTTAATCAAACAGTTGGTGGTGAACGTAAAAGTGTTATAGGTATACTTACTAATGTATATGAGAAGCATGAATATTGGTTGCAAAGCTATAACAGGATAAACCAACTTTTAATGACTGCTAGAGCGGTGCCTTTTAATGATAATGTCCAAGCCATGAGTGAGGATCGCAAGCAAATGTTTTTAAAAGCTTTGGATGAGGACTCATTGAATCAATTAGATGCAATGCTTAGAAATGATAATACAGATGTTAATTACTATCTTGATGAAGATCATACAACTTTACTAATGTATACAGTTAAAACAAGGGCAAGTAATAATATAATTAATAAATTAATACAATCAGGAGCTTCCCTAACTCAGCTTAATAAATCCAAACAAAATGTTTTTGCAATATGTAAAAAAGAGATAGCAAAGCTTACCGGTACCATGAGTAAGGATAATATCAAAGGTTGCTTAGAGTTATTAATAAGAGAGCGCAAGCCTATAAGTGAAGCAAGATTAAATCAAGCTATTGAGAAATTACTAAGTGCAAGATTATCAGGTAATAATAGTGATGATGTACTTGATAAAGTTGTAAGTGAATTAACCGGATGCAGTAGTGTTATACAGTATCTAAACGATAATGAGCTACGGGATATATATAGGTTACATTTAGGTAATATACTTGCAATTAATAGAGAGCATAGAGGGGAGACAAAGGTTGAAGGTAATGAGGCAACAATACTGTTAAGTATGAGGATATATTTATATATCAAATTACTTCTAGAGATGGAGCAAGGTAAAGAAACTAAGTACATAAAACCTGCTCAACTTAAGAGAGAAATACTAACCACTTTAGAGACATTAAACAATGAAAGGGTAAGAGATTTTATTGATGGTATAGAAATTAGTAATGAGCTTAGACAAGCTCAGGGCTTAAATATTGTTGAGCAGATAAAGAACTTGAAAGTAGGAGAAGAATACAGTTGTCAATCTGGCTACCAAATTGGTGAGATTCAATCAGGCCATTGTTTGTATGTAAGTTTTGCTAAGGTAGAGGAAGATAAAATAGCTATACGTATTGATAATCGGTGGGTAAAAGAGAGCCGTTTAGATGGTAGATTTCATGGAGTTGCACCTTGGACAATAATGGGTGATGATAATATACCGAAGATCAAATCCTATTTAGTAGGAGTGGCGTATTTAAATGATGGAAGGGAAGTAGAAGAACTTAAAGAGTATATAGAGAAAGTAATACAAGCAATATCCAAAACTATGAGTAATGCAAATACAGCTATAAGTTATATATATAAAACTAAATTTATACAGATAAGCAATCCAAGGGAAATAGAAACATTGACAGGACATTGGATATATCATGATAGGCAGAGTGATGGCAATGCTAATTGTACGATGAGTAGCCATAATCTAGGTGTATCAGTAAGGAATGGAAGGGATGCATTTATAGAGTTATGTAACTATGAAAAGAGTGAGATATGGATAGATGTGGAAACACAATATCTGGAGCAAAAGAGTCCAGTGATATCTAATACTAGGTTTAGAGGAGAATCAACAAGTTTGTCTTGGAGTGAAAGAATAAGGCCGACAGAAGAAGATAAAGAAAGTAAGGAGGGAGAAGTTTCAGTAGTTAGCAATACCTCAAGTTTTAGTCATACTGCATTAATGAAAAAATTTCAAAGTGTACTGGGATGTAGTTGGGATGATGTATATTCTGGAATTGCTGTTGAGCAAACTTTAGTTGGCATGAGTGGTATTACTACTCCACAAACTGGGGCTTGTTATAGAAGTAAAGATGTAGAGGGAACAATGATTACTACATTTAGTTTAAGGTTTGCAAATAGGCAAGAATTAACAGAATTTACAAATTATTATAATAGGAAATTTCCAGGGTTATTAATTGATAAAAGCTTAGAATTCCAAGCTGATAGTCTAATTGAAATCAATATGGATACCAGGGTACTACATAACGAGGTTGCAAGAAGTTTAGGTGAATTTGTTGTAAGAAGTAGAACGCAAGACATACCTCCAAGGGTAGATAATTCTAAAATGGAGGAATCAAGATGTTATTTAAGTTAGATATTGCTCAACAAAAGATATGGAGCAATACAATGAAAATATATGAAAGTACCACTAGAAGTGGCATAAAAGAAGAAACAATTAGTGAACCTGAATTTATTACAGAATACAGAAAGTTTTACCACACAATAAAGAATTTTAAGTTACATGGGAATGAATTTCAAGAGATAAAATCTCTCAGGAGAGAAGTTTTCGGAGTTTCAGCTGACTCTGAAATAATGGATAAGATATTACACAATAAAGCGAAATTTTTAAGTACTACTCATGGAATTAATATAGTTCAGTTTTTAACTAGAAGAGAGCTTATTTGTAATGGGGCTTTAAACCTTCCTGATATTCCCCAATTATATAAGCAAGATATAGAAATTATAAAAGCACGAAAATATGAGAAGATAGCACTTCTTAGGATAAGTATAGAGGATATTAAGAATCAAAATAAATGGAAAAACACCTATTTATATTCTGCAAATATGCATGATGTTAGGAGTACATATGAGTTAGTGCAACTAACTAGGATATATCATACTATACCTTGCTTTGCTGACATACATATACATGATAATCCTCAATTATTTGGGGAAGTTTTTTCCGCACTATCATTCCATACGAGCTTAAATTACCCTCTTTTAGGGTTTCAAAGATGTAATGATATAAGCTCACATTATAAAATAATAGAAGAATTGTTAATTGGTGAACAACTATTTCATGAAGGGCTTAAATATGAAGGGCTGATAATAGGAGAAAATAATTTTAAAAAGTTATTACAAAATCAATATGATAATAATATTCAATATATATTGTTTATTTATGGAGTAGCTACAGGTGGTAATTCATCTGAATGGTACCATACTTCTGCAATGGTAGGAGAAATAAGGAATCGAGCTATACATAAAATAATCAATTTAGATGGATATGGATACCACTATAGTGGAACTTATGAAGAGGGTAAAAGAATAGGGATACCATTTATAAGGATCATAATTGGAGGGATCAAGCAAGGCGAGAAATATGAGCAAGATTTGCAACCAGCGAGTTGGAATAATATGAACTGCATAGTTTATGCTGCAGATTTATTAAAATCATTTATATATACCTATATTAAAAATCCTGAGCAATTAGGAATTGCTATTAGTAAACTAGAAAATACTAGTGAAACAAAAATCAGATACTTACCAAATAAAGTACCGAAAACAGCTATGGAACAATTTGTATATCTTATGGTTGATATTAATAAAGGAAAAAAGCTTGCCGAGTTATATGAGCCATTATTTGATAATGAAGGTTACATAAATATCCATTATCCTATCACATATTGTGATGAGGTTAGATTAAAGTTAGCACAAAGGTATTTAGAAGACTGGGGACAAAATAATGCTAGCAGCATAGGAGAAGTGCATAAAACTATTGATGAAAAGCATACATCTATAGCAAGTAGTAGAGAGTATTTGAGGAGATCTATCTCACCAAGCCAAATAAGAGAGCAAAGAGAAGGGCAAGATAACTTAAGAACTATGTAAAAAATTATCAATTAAAATAGGAATATAATTATGCGAGCAGATGAGCAAAGAAATACTATACAAAGTAGTAGAGAAGAAGAAAATATAAGGAGTTTTATGTGTATAATTACACAGGATTTAATGGAAGATCCTGTTATTGCTGAAGATGAACATAGTTATGAGAAAGAAGCAATACAAAGATGGATGAGAGAAAACTATAATGTAAGCCCGGTAACTAGGCAGAGAATGAATCCTAATATCTTGATACCGAATAGGAATCTCAAGAATGCTATAGAAGAATACAGAGCTAAAATAGCATTACAAAACATGAACAGTGAAATATATGAGGCTAGTGATAGAGGGATTCTAGAAAGAAGCAGGCTCCACCAAGCAGCAAAGAATGGTTATTTAGCGGAAGTAAAAGCAATTTTAGAGCAAGGATTAATAGATATAAATGATCAAAGCAATGAAGAAAGAAATACACCACTTATAACTGCAGCGAAAAACAATCGTACTGAGGTAATTAGGTACTTAGTAAACCAAGGAGCAGATGTTACCTGTTTAAATAAGTATAGTGATGATGCGCTAAATATTTCGTTGTTTCTAAAACAGAATATGCGGCTAAGCAGTATATTAATGGAGAAGTATTTTATAACTGACCAAAGATTAAGAAAATTACTGGAAAGAGGCGCAAGAACTTTTAATGGTAGACCTGAGGATAAAACAGTTACAGATATAGTATATGAGATAATAGGTAGTGAGAGATTAAAGAATTGGGAAGATGATACTAGGTTATGTAGAAACTACAAGATGTTTTTAGAAAATATAACAGAATTACGGCATGAACACCAAGATCTAGTAAGGGTTAATGGAAGTTATTTGGATGAAGTTCTAGGGATCCGATTATATTTATATATCAGTTTTTATCTTGAACTAAAAAGCAACAGAGAACCCAATGCGGATAGTTATATACAAGAAAACCTTTTTAGAGAAATTAAAGTTATTAGTGATACTATAATTGGAGAAAGGTTTAGGAATTATCATATTAGCTTTCAAGGGCAAATCAACTTAAGTGAGGAGAGAGCAAAGTCAGTACTTAATAAGCTAGAGGGTTTAAGAGATAAAGAAGAATACATTATAAGATCTGGTTATGAGGGTAATCCAGGGCATTGTCTATATGTGAGCTTTGTAAAATTTGTTGAGGATAAAATAATTGTAAGGATAGATAATAGATGGATTAAAGAAGATAGAGTAGATGGTAGATTGCATAGTGTTAAACATATAGGTGAAATTAAAAAAATAAAATCATATTATGTAGGAACCTTTACACTTACAGCACATAAAAGGGAATTAATTCAATACATAATGGGTATCATCCAATCAACATTTTTAGAAGGTACAGAGGTTGATAAAGGTCTAGAAAATATATATGGAGTAAATTTACCAGAAACTATTAAAAATAGTTCAGGAGATGTGAAAAATTATATAGAAAGTTGGCCATATTATCAAATACAAAGTAATGATAATGGTAACTGTGTATTAAGTAGTTATAATTATGGGATATCAATAAGGCATGGAGAAGAATTTTTCAGGAAATTAGAGGTTTATGAAGCAATTAAAGTATTTCAGATAATGCAAATGACCTCAAGAGGCTTTAATTTTACTGCAGTTAGAGGGAGGAATGCTTTTGAGCAAACTGATAGAAGTATAGCTAGATTAGAAAGTACAGAAGGAGTAGTAAGCCGGGTAGAAGCAGTTAGAGATAGAGAGGTATCTCAAGCTAGTGTTAGTGAAACAAGATCAACTCCAAGATCTAATTCTTCACTCCAGTCTCGACTTTTTAGAGAGGAAAGTGAGAGTATTGAGACTATAACTAGAGCTAATCGCGCAGAAAGAGTAACAAGTGTAAGGGAAGAGTCAAGACCTGAAAATGTAGCGCAATCTATAATATGTATTGAGTTAATAAAGAAACTTGAGAAAGAATTAAGTGTTGATTTTAATGAATTATATCAAGGGATTATATTAGAACAGGCATTAGTAGGCATGGCTGGGATAGATACTTGGCAAAGTAATGCCAGCTTTGAAATAGATAGAAGTACTATAACATTTTTACTAAAGTTTAATGGTAGATATGAGTTATATAGGTTTATGCATTATTATAACCTATATTTTCCGGGGCTTGTAATTCAAGAAGATGTTAGTTATGAATCTGAAGGTTTAACAGCCATTACAATGGATACTAGGAAATTTTATAGTGAAATAGCTGAAGAATTAGGAGCATACCATACTGGAAGGAGTTCTATTTCAAATAGAAGTATAGCTAGATTAGAAAGAACAGAAGGAGTAGTAAGCCGAGTAGAAGCAGTTAAAGACAGAGAGCTATCTCAAGCTAATGTTAGTGAAACAAGATCAACCCCCAGATCTAATTCTTCACTCCAGTCTCAACTTTTTAGAGAGGAAAGTGAGAGTATTGTGACTACACCTAGAATTAATTGCGCAGAAAGAGTAACAAGTGTAAGGGAAGAGTCAAGACCTGAAAATATAACGCAATCTCAATTAACTGATAAATTTGCGAGTGAGTTTAAGGTAAGTTCGACAATAATTGTCCAAAAAACTATAGTAGAACAAGCATTGGTAGGTATGGCTGAAATAAGTACTAAACAAAGTTTTTCTAAATTTCAAGTAGATGAAATAAACAAACATATTACAACATTCTGGTTAACGTTTAGGGACAAAACTGAATTAAATAAGTTTAAATATTATTTCAATCAAACATATCCTGGATTAATTAGATCACAAAATATATGCTTATCACTTGGGGACAAAACTGATATTAAAATGAATACCGGAAAATTATATTATGAAGTAGCTACAAAGCTAGGAGAATTCCATAATAGAAGGGGACTAGTACATCCAGAAATTTTGCATGTAGTTAGAATGGATGATAGCTCAAGGCGAGATAATAATGATACAACTAGATTAAGTTGGGCGGAAAGAATCTCAGCAGCTAGAGAAGAGCCAAGACCTGAAAATACAGCGCAATCTACAATAAGTACTGAGTTAATAAAGAAACTTGAAAAGGAATTAAGTGTTGATTTTAATGAATTATATCAAGGGACTATATTAGAACAGGCATTAGTAGGCATGGCTGGGATAAATACTGTGCAAAGTAATGCCAGCTTTGAAATAGATAGAAGTACTATAACATTTTGGCTAGAGTTTAATGGTAGAAATGAGTTAGATAAGTTTAAGCATTATTATGACCAAAATTTTTCGGGTTTAATAATTCGAAAAAATGTTAGTAGTGAATCTGAAGATTTAACAGCCATTACAATGGATACTAGGAAATTTTATAGTGAAGTAGTTGAAGAATTAGGAGCATACCATACTGGAAGGAGTTATATTTCACACAGAAGATCTACAAATACACGTCAAGAAAATTTGAGAGAATGCTGTCTAAGTTAAGTGTAAATATAATAATGATCCTATCCCGAAAAAGTGGAGAGGTAGTTAAGAAACTTTGTTGTAAGGGTATTATAAATATTTATGTGAAAATGTGGCATAAGGCTGCAGAGCATAATACACCATAGCTACAGAAGAGCGTTTGGCATTTTTCTGAAAAAACTTTTCCAAAAAAGAATGGAACTAATGAAATTAAATGCTAGGCAAAGTAGGACTTATAAACTTATATATTTTATAACATTCCCGTTTATAATTTTTTAAGGTGTGTGATTCATATACCTAGTTACCATTGGAATGTAAAATTAACTTAGTCAAATACAAATAATAAAATTTTCATAAAAACTACTTTAAAAGAGCTTGCAAGGTTAATAATAAATAATATTTAAATTAATTTTATTAAGCGAATGGATCAATAGAAGTTATGAGGGGGTATATTTTTTATAATACTTTGTTAACTCAAAAGCGTATAGGACAGAAAACATAATAAGTAATAACAGCTTTAGGATAGAAGTAAGAAGTAGATAGTTTAAATATACACTAGTAACTACCATAGACTTCATTATTCATTAAGCGAAACCTAATATAAAAGGTAAATAGAGCAAAATGAGAGTAGAAAGAGTAGATATAATAGAAAATGAGCAACAGGAAATAACCAGTTTATTGACGGGTTATCATTTAAATTATAAGAACTTAAATAATTTAATAATAAAGGATCAACCTATAAGTGCTAGCTATATAAATTTAGCTATACTTAAGAAACGATTAATTGAAGAAAAGGAAAAGGAATTAAGAGAGAAGCAGGGAACAGAAAGTGAAGGTAATGACAAAGTAGGAAAACTTAGGGATGAAAGATTAGAGACTTACGAGTCGATGTACGAAGAGAAGGAAGCGATAGAAGTTGAACAGCTATTCGAGAAAAGAAAAAGTAAAGAGATAAAAAAACTAGCAATATATGGCAGAGCTGGAATAGGCAAGAGTACATTATGTCAGTATATAGCAGTAAGATGGAGTGAGGGGGATTTATGGAATGATAAATACAAGGGAGTAATATGGTTGCCGCTTAGGAAAATAGCATCAGAATTAAATAAGCAGCAAGGAGAGGTTAGTTTAGCGGAAGTAGTAAGAAACTATTGTATTGGAGGAAGAGAAAGGTATAAGCCTAGTGTAGAAGGAATAGATGATTTAGCGCAATATATCATGAGAGTAATTCAAGCGATGTTTATAAGCCCGGAAGAAGGACTAAAAAATATATATGGAGTTAATCTTTCAGCAAATATTAGAAATATCACAAGGGAAATAGGCAGTTACATAGAGAGTTGGCCATATCACCAAATACAAAGCGAAGATAATGGGAACTGTATATTAAGCAGTTATAATTTGGGGATATCGGTTAGGCATGGAGAGGGAATTTTTCAGTGGTTGACTACTTATGAGACGAGAGAGATAGCAGCTGCAAACCAAAGGCATATGGGAAGTAGCCCGAATGTAAATAATAGCAGGAGGAATCAGGGTTTTGGGCAATTTATTGAATATTATAACCAATAATTTCCGGGGCTAATAGTAGGAGAAGAGATTAGGTATCAAGCTAGTGGATTAACTAATATCGATATGGATACTAGGAAATTATATGAAGAAGTAGCAGAGTTTCGAGGAAGAGATGTGTCGGAAGGTAGTAGTCTTAATCTCTCGAGTATCAACTCGAGGAGAGGGGAAGAAAGAGGGTGTTATCTGAGTTAGAGTAAAAATAAATCCTAATCAAAAAAGGAGTAGGACAATGAGAGCAGATGAGCAAAGAAACGGTATAGAAAGTAGTAATGAAATTGAACATCCACAGGGGTTTGTGTGTATAATAACCCAAGAGTTAATGGAAGACCCGGTGATTGCTCCAGATGGATACAGTTATGAAAGAGAAGCAATTCTTAGGTGGATGAGGGAACATCGTAATCAAAGCACAATGACTAGAGAGCGGATGGATCCGAATAGATTAGTGCCTAATAGGAATTTAAAAGATGCAATAGAGGCACATAAAGCTCAAATAGCATTGCAAAGTTTAAGGGTGGCAGGAGGAAGAGAAGAAGTTGCTGCAACCACAAGTAGAAATACATATTCGTCACCAAAATATAGTCATGTTGAGTTGATGCAGAAGCTACAAAATGATTTGAGTGTTAGGATGCAAGAAGTATATATAGGAACGGTGGTTGAACAAACATTAGTAGGTATGGCAGGTGTTTATACTACTCAAGAGGGTGCTATGTTTCGACGTGATAATGAGAGTGGTCATACCTGGTTTAATCTTAAATTTGCAACGCAACAGGAATACCTAAAGTTTATAGCATGCTATAATACAAATTTTAATGGGCTCATTGTAGATCAAGGGCAATTTAGTGAAGGATTCACAAAGATAGCCATGAATACTGAGAAGCTGTATGAAGAGGCATCACCTAAGCTTGGAGAATTTAAAGGTAAGGCACATGATAAAGTTATGGAGGAGCTAGCGAATAAATTAGGAGTAGAATACTTAGAAGTGTATGGAGGAAGTGCAGTAGAACAGCGGTTAGTCGAAAAGGCAGGGGTTGCTACTTCACAAGCGAGTAGTTCTTATAGGATGCAAGAAAATTATACTAAAAAGTTTAATTTGCGTTTTGTAAATAATAATGAATATAACCAATTTCTTAATTACTATAACCAGAATTTTCCAGGGTTTATCCTAAGAGCAAGTACATATAATGCACAACCTGTAGGAGGACAAAACTTTAGCTCAGTGGTAGTTGATCCAAATAAACTGATCAACCAAATTGCTACTACACTTTCTAATCCTACACATGCAGAAAGAGTAGCAGAGCAAGCTCCACAAGGAAGAGCAATTTAAATTTAGTAATAGCAAGAGAGGGTTATAGAAATATAGCTCTCTTAAACTTACAACTTTTTTAATTTTATGAGGCGCAAATGCTTGCAAGTGAAAATATACAAAGAAGTGGATCATCAAGTAGTAGCAGTAGTGGTAGTAATAATTTTTGGGAGATTGAGGGTATTACTATAAATCTTGATCACATTTCTATTAACCAAGAGGAATTTGATACAGAGCTTAGGAGAATAAAAACCAATGGAGTTGGAGGTTTAGGGATAGAGCAGACTGCAGGTGCACTAAAGATGAGGTTAAAGGATAGGGGAGATGTATATGTGGTTTATGATAAGGAGATATGTGGAGTAGCAGAGTTTGATAATATTCGGATAGCAAATCAGATTAACAGATTAGTTTTAGCGCAAAAATATGTAGTTTTTCCATATGCAATTAATGAAGAACATCAAGTTTCAGTAGTGATAAATATGGAAGAGAAGAAGTTAGTGATAACTGATTCATTAGGAATAAATAGGACAAATAACAATAATATAAAGGATTTAGCAAGAAAGCTTAAGGTAGAAAGGATTATAGATGGAACTAGTAATTATAATATACAGAGAAATAACTGGGAATGTGGAGTGCACACATTTTTTAATACTATGGATATATTAAATAACCAAACAAGTATATCAAAAACAAATCTTGAGTTAGATAATAACTTGAAAACTGTTCTTGAATATTCTTTTAAATACAAATGGATTGAGGAAAAACTCCAATTAAGGAGGGAAGAGAATAGGGCAGAAAAAACAAGATTGTTAGAAGCGATAGAAAGTTTAAGGGATAGTGAAGGCCATTTTAGGAATTCAAATCCTGAAGATGACTTAAAAATACTTGCTGATGTCTTGCAAATGGAGATATGGGGGAATTTGGATAGAAGTGAGCCAACAAGTAGTCCTGGGCGCAGTCTCACTCAGGAAGAGATGATACGAGAGCGTAAAATAGAAGAATTAATAGCACAATATGAAAAAAACTATCATGAGGATGTGCTTGGAATAATTATACTCAATGTACTGAAAAGGGGAGGGCAGTATAACGAGGTTATAAAGTATCATAGAAGCGTACTAGAGAGTGAGAGTAGGGGGTATGATGATTCTAAAAAACTTAGGACTCAGGCATCTAAATTAAATAATTTAGGCTTAATTTTTTTAAACTTAGGTAAATATAAACAATCATTAGATTGTTTTAACCAGGCTTTAACTTACCATACAAATACTAATGAGCATCCTGAGGTAGCAATTATATATCATAATATTGGTACTGTATTAGGAGAACAGTACCAGTATGATGAAGCATTAAAGTATCATAGAAAATCATTAGCAATTAGAGAAAAAATATATGGCAAAGAGCATTTAGAAATTGCAAGTTCATATAATGCTATAGGCACCATAGCAGAGCAGCATGATGAGATTTATGATAAAGCATTATCATATTATGCAAAAGCATTAATTATTAGGGAAAAATTCCTTGGAAAAGACCACCATGAAACTGCAACTATATATAGTAACATTGGTTGTGTATTGGGTGGTAAGAGTGAGTATGACCAGGCACTTAATTATCACAAAAGAGCGCTAGCAATTAGGAAAAATACATTTGGTAAAGAGCATTCAGAAATTGCAAACTCTTATAGAAATATTGGTTTAGAATTCAAGGGAAAATGCAATCATAATCAAGCATTAATTTATTTTAGAAAAGCACTCTCAATTAATCAAAAAATATATGGTGAAGAGCATCCTGATGTTGAAGAGTTATATGATTATATAGGTTCAGTATTATATGATCAAAATCATTACGATGAAGCATTAATTCATTATGAAAAAGCTTTATTAATTAATCAAAAAATATTTGGTAATATAAACCCTTTTATTGTGCTATTATATAATAGTATTGGTATGTCATTATATAGGCAAAATCAGTACGATGAAGCTTTAAAAAATTTTTATATAGCAATAAGTATTACTGAAAAGATATATACTAAAGAGCATCCTGATATTGCACTTTTATTTAATAATATTGGTATGGCTTTATATATGAAAGGTATAAATAATAATGAGGTATTAGACTACCATAAAAAAGCATTAAATATTAGGAAAAAAGTATTTGGTGAAAATCATCCTGATGTAAAGATTTCATACAATAAAATAGTTATGGTATTACATGCTCAAAATAGACATGAAGAGGCATTAGAATATGAAAATAAGGTAAACACTATCACAGAAAGTAATAACAACCTTGATAATATTAGAGTGATTGAAGAGCAAGAAGCAAGAGAGGAAGTTGCAGCAACGAAAACGATACAAAAATCAAACTCAAATAACTCTTTAACCCACACAGAACTAATGAAGAAATTTCAGAAAGAGCTACGAGTTAGTTGGGGTGAAGTATACATAGGGATAGCGGTAGAACAAGCTTTGGTAGGAATGGCAGGTATTAATACCATACAAACTGGTGCTCAGTATAGGACAAGTGCAACTAATGGAGTTAACACCACAAGGTTTCAATTAAGGTTTGAAAATAGGCAAGAATTAAGAGAATGCATCAATTTCTATAATAGAGAATTTCCAGGATTATTGATAAATGAAAGCTTAGAATTTCAAGCTGGTAGTTTTACTACAATCAATATGGATACAAGGATATTACATAATAACGTTGCAAAGGAATTGGGTGAACATGCTGCAAGAGAAAGAGGTCAAGCTACATCATCAATAAGGGCAACTAACTCTAGGAGTGAGCAATCAGGATGTTATTTAAGCTAATTGGTATTAACCAAAAATTGTAGGTAAATGCGATGAAGATATATGGCCCAGTGTTAGAGAACGTGTAAAAACGGAACTCTATGTTCTTTTAGAGGACGTTCAACAAACCGTGTCAAAAGAGAGGAGAGATAATTTTTTAGAGATAGAAAGTTATTGAAAAAGAAAGTGAGAAGTAAGTAAATAAGGTAAAAAATAGTTACTTTAAAAATAAAGGAGAGTTTGACATGAAAAATAATAAGCAAATAGCTATAGAAGAAGGAATGAAGGAAATAGCAGATAAAGTAAGTTCATTACCGTCACTACAGAATGAGGCATTGAGTGATGTAATAAAAGAGATGTATATGGGCAAGCCCTTATTTGGCAAGGAAGGGTTGCTGACAAAGCTTGCGAAGGAGTTGACGGAGTTAGCGTTAGAGGGAGAGATGGAAGCACATAGGGGTTCTAAGCGTAAAGCTCAGATTTTTCCGAGGTAGAGACCATATAATTAACCGTGTAAAAAGCCATATTTATATAAGAAGAATTAACCTGTTTAACCAAGGAAGGACAGTATGGCAGAAAAAATAAACAAAGATTTAAACTTAAAAGAAATGGCGAAAGCGTTGGTAAAGGAGTATAAGACACAAGAAGCAATATTTGGGGAGGGAGGAGCTTTAAAGCAGTTATTAGGCAGGACACTGGAAGCCTGTTTAGAAGGAGAGATGACTGATCATTTAGGGTACGCAAGATACAGCCGAGAGGGAGAAGAAGATAACAGTCGCAATGGGTATGGAAGTAAAAAGCTAATCACTGATCAAGGAGAGATAGAGATTGAAGTACCTAGAGACAGAGAAAGTAGTTTTGATCCACAAATAGTAAGTAAAAGACAAAGTCGGATTAATGGAATTGATGATAAGATAATAGCCTTATATGCCAGAGGGTTAAGCACTAAAGATATACAAGGACAGTTACAAGAGTTATATGGAATTGAGATATCACCATCATTAATATTAGCATTTATTAATAAAGAGATAGGATCCGAGCTGGCAGGGAAGTTATTAAAGGAGTCGGTAATGTCTAGTGTCAATGTAGCAGAGTGTGCTGCAATACTAACTGCCAGACATAATATACCTATTAAAGAAGTAAGATTTATAATAGATAAACTTATAGGCAATATAATAACATATAATGAAGAGCATGCATATATAACGGCTGAGCTGGAGATAATAAATAAAGAGCGTAAATACGGCTTATCACTTGGAGATAAAGCTTGTTTAGCGTTAGGTAAGTATTTAAGCATACCTGTATATACTGCAGATAAGATATGGAGTGATATTGAGATAAACGGTATAGATGTGAAGCTGATAAGGTAGAATAATGCTAATAGGATATGCAAGGGTTTCGACTAGTGATCAGAACTTAGATATGCAGATAGATGCACTAAAGAAAGCAGGGTGTGGAGAAATATTTGCAGAGAAAATAAGTGGGACTAAGGCTGATAGGCCTAAATACATAGAACTAAAAAAGTATGTAAGAAGTGGTTTAGATACAGTAGTAGTATACAAGCTAGATAGACTAGGCAGATCATTAAGGCATCTGATAGATGAGATAGGAGAATTAAATAGTAGGGATATAGGCTTTAAGTCATTACAAGAGAATATAGATACAACAACTTCAGGTGGTAAGTTATTCTTCCATATATTTGCAGCTATTGCGGAATTTGAGAAGGATATAATAAAGGAAAGAACCTTAGCAGGGTTAAGTGCGGCAAGATCAAGGGGTAGGTTAGGCGGAAGGCCTAAGAAGCTAAGTGAGCCGGAGTTATTGATGATGAGAAGGTTATATGCAGATAAGAGTAACAGCATAGCAGAGATATGCAAGATGTTTAAGATTAGTAGGTCTCTGCTTTTTAAGTCGGTTAATTTTTAAATAATAAATATATAAAAAAGATATACACAGTCTTTCTCTGTTCTACAAAAAATAGGTTTTTAAAAGTTTTAACTACTTTTGTAGCGTTTAAATAAATAATTATTAAATTAAATTTATTACCTAATGGTAAGCATAAATTAATCAATATTAGGCTGGTTCTATGCATGCCGGTAGATTTTAAATGAACTAGACGCATTGATTAAGTTAAATTAAAAACTAATTAAT
>JACGYV010000056.1 GCA_014116815.1 Holosporaceae bacterium 'Namur' | reverse complement strand
CTAATCTGCGTTGCAGTTTATCATCTTGTTGTCTGGATCTCTTTTGTATAGTGTAAGCTTCACTCGGGCTCTCATTTTCTTTTGCAATATTTTCTCCGCTGACCTCCCTTTTTCTTTTCTTATGCGACTTAATATCTTTAATAGATGAATATATAGCATGTTGTATTGCTGCTAATTCATCCGTACTTATTTTTTCTACCTCTTTTTCCTTTTCTTTAGATTCAACTAAAATAACTTGCCGTTCTTCCAGTTTGGGTAATATTTCACGCAGTGCATATGCAGGTTCTCTCGAAGGGCTCTCAAATTGCTTTAAATAATTCACATTACCGGTAAAAACAACCATTAATGCATTATATACTGCCCACCACCCGCAATCATAACCTTCAAGCTGCTGCTTACATTCAATACCGTCAACTATTTTTGCATCCGAAAATACTGGTAATATTTTATGCTTATACTCTTTCCCTTCTGATTCAAAGGTATACTCCGTGCCTTGGGTTAATAAGTGCTTCAGCGCTTTAGGTAATTCAGGTTTGGTGTTTAGTGAATCTAAATAAAATATTATTTCTCGGTTATTATTTAATTTTCTTCCAAGAGGTGTAATATAGTTTTTAGGTAATATAACACAGCTATGCCAATGAGTGCCTCCTTCGGTTAAAGCATCAGTAGGAGAGCTGACCTCAATTGTAGAAGTATTTATAATCATTATTATAGGTTTCTTTAAACTTCCGCCGTCTTGATGGATCAGTCCGTTTGTTATCAGATTCTTGCCGCTGTAGAACCCGCCTATATTCTTAGCATAGTTAATAGCTCCTTCTAATGCATTATCTTGGTCGGAAGAAGCTGGAGAATGCAAGGAAGAAAGATCAGGATGGATAATATGAACCCGATCTCCTAATATTTGATTTAAAGCATTATTAATACCATGCCCTGTAGCCCAATCATCAGACTCTTTAACTTGACCTACGTAGTTAACAATCTCTTGTAAGTTATTATATAATATTTCCAGCCTTTTTATTTTTGAATTTTCTAACGCTTCTATAGCAGTTACTTTAGTTGCTATGGTTTGTATTTCCTCTTCAATTGCTTCCTTTAATTTATCGGAAGGAGTCTCATTTAATACCGCCAATAAATGTGCCCTATAATCTTCTAACCTTTGTAGCTCTTTGCTTTTCACTGTACACCTTCCCCGCCTAATATATAATATAGATTTAATAATTGTTTAATAAGTTTTATTATAAAACTATATTATAATATGTTATTATTTTTATTATAAATTATATTTCTAACTTTAAAAAGTATTTTGCTTATGAAAAATAATGAGAAGCATACAAATCAAGAAAAGCCTAACCCTAAAAAAAGAGTAAGCTGGGTAGACTCCATTGAAGATAATGAAGGGAAAACTTCCAGACTTAAAAAGAAACCTAGAATTTTCAATGAATCTCAAGGTTCAAGTCCAGCTCAGAAATCATTAAAGAACTATTTTGCTCAAATGTTTAGTGATGGCTGTTATGATGAGATAAGGCAAGAATGGGAGGGATATATAGCAAAAAATCCTAGAATAATAGAGCTTAAAGAGCTATATGGAGATGATAGTAAAGAAGTATTAAAAATGGGTAAGAATATAATCGGTAAGTTACTTTGTTTAGATAATTATTCTATGTTAAGGTGGGTTACAGTAAACTGCGATATAGAAGCTTTTAAATTAATTGCTGATATGTCTTCTACAAAATACTTACAACGTATGGTTCGTTATGATGATTATATGGTTCTTAGGTTATTTGTAAATAAAGCCTTTGTTGATGAATATAAAGGCACTTATGAATCATCAAAATATATTGAAGGATTTAAACTTTTTTTAAACATAGACAATAATGTCTCCCAAGCTTTTTTTAATTGCTATAATGTTACTCAAGATATTAAATCTGACTTTAATACTGCTTTAAAGGAAATGGGTCTTAAACAACTTATAGATGATAACAAGGAAAATAATTCCCCAAATCATAAAAATTTATTTACACAAAGAATTTTTACTACAGCTGCAGAGGCTACTAAATTAACTAGATAATTTATAAACCAAATTTTATATGCCTATTCTGTAACCCTAAATTATCATAAATATTATGATAATTTTTTCTTATGCGCTTTTCTTATATATGCTTTAATAACTATGCACCATTTTTAAAACATACAACTTGTATTTCTCATTTCCCTTTATAGCTAGCTCGTTCATTCTGTAACTTCTCTTCATAGCTATACTGCTCTTTAGTATTTAAAATACTCTTTAGCTTATCTTTAGATACTATTTTATTATCCTTAAATTCTTGCAACAAATCTTGTATACATTGGGGGTTTAAGATTCTAACTTCTGGTGTAAATGAAAGAATATTTGTTATTATCTCTAAGGGAGGATTAGAGAAATGCTCATTGTCCCCAGGGTTACGGAGTGCTTGTGAAAATGGTATAATAGTCGCTAGAGCTTTATTAATGTCATTGCTATGTTTCTTAATTGCCATTTGGTCTTTAATTTCCAATAATATCGGTAACAATTCTATTATGAAAATAATTATAGTGTTAGCTACTACCTCTTGTCGTTGGGCTACAGGATTTTTATCATTTTCACCTGGATCATAACTTTCTTTTTCCAAAAGATGGTTACCATGAACAATATAATTTCTAAGTGTACGCACAAATTCATATTCATAGTCTAAAAATTTCCTGCCTTTAGCTTCAGGAAACTTAGTGATGCTGTCTATGTACTGTAGCAACTGAGCTGCATTGTACTCGATTGCATCATTAAGAAATAAACCTAACTAGTAGCTGTTTTACTGTAGATCTGTGTTGTTCTTGGTTATATCCTTTTACATCCTCAAAATTTGCTTGAACGGATACGTTATTCATAAATTCTTTAATATTTTGTAACGCCTCTATAGCTGCTTCAACTTTTTGTATACGAGTTAAGTTAGGCTCGTAATCTTCTTTAAAGCTTTGTGCTAAAGCTCTTAAATTTACTAATCCTGAAAATTTCTGCTCTTCTTCAACCCTTTTTCTTTCTTTAGCTTCTTTCTGCTCCTTCATTATCTGCTCCTTGCTTTTTTTAATGGAAGGAACATTAATAGCTTTATCAATAATATCTTTACATTGTTTAAATAACTCTAACTTTTCTCCTTTTAATGAAGAAAGTACCTTGAATAATTCACCCTTTTCTTTCGTGCTTGGTATTTCTAGATGCCCGTTTAAAATCTTGACCCATTTTATTTGGAGCTCGATAGGTGCTTTTAAATCTTTTAAAGTATCAATGATCAGCTTAACATTTTCTTTTGAAGCTCTTGCTTGTATTTTCTTCTCTTCTTGAGCTGGCTCTAAAGCTTTTTGCGGCCCTGTTGCAAATAAAGGAAAGGGAATTATAAAGTTGGTGATATAGGTTATAGAGTTTGGGGATTATGAATATATTTAAGCACCGACATTTCAAACATGAAATTATTATATGGGCAGTAAGGTGGTACTGTAAGTATGGGATCAGCTACAGAGACCTAGAAGAGATGTTATGTGAAAGAGGGGTAGATGTGGATCATAGTACAATATATAGGTGGGTGATATGTTATGCACCTAAACTGTTAGATAAACTGAAGTGGTACTGGAAACCTACCTTAGGTGTATAGGCTTGATTTTATAAACACAAATTCCAGCAATCGTGTGCAAATTTTTTCCAGAAATAAATGAGAATGAAAAAGCAGTTTGACCAGGATTAAATGATTTTATAAATTTTCTGTCCAGAAATAAATGATTCAATAATTTTATTTTCCAGGATTATTTGCAACTATAGGTTGGAGAGTAAATTTAGTATAAAGGCAGGAATAAAATGTATGGTTTATTAGATAAAAATGAGCATATTAAATTTATGAGACTTTAAACAAAAGTCATTGATAAAAAAATATAAATCCATATAGAATAAGAGCTAATTTTAGGTTTTTATAAAAACGGGCTAAAAAAGCTA
>JACGYV010000021.1 GCA_014116815.1 Holosporaceae bacterium 'Namur' | reverse complement strand
CCTAAACATACCTTGATATTACAGATTATTACAATTTAAAATGCTCCCATGCTTGTTGCAAAAGCTAGAAATATCTAGGCCTTCCTACGTTAGATTGCCATTCCTACAGCTTCCCTACCTCTAGGCCTAATAAGATTGACCGCTCTAATACTATATTTATAAAACAAAACATATGTTTTGTAATACAATTAGCTCTTAATTGCGCATGGTCTTATATATATTTTGGAGCGCATAAAATTCTTTATGCTTGGTTAGATCTTACATTATTATGGCTTACTGTAATAATTACTATGTATTATTTCTTTAAGGTATCTAAATTTGCAGGAGTATTATTAATACCTTATTTTATTTGGATAACTTTTGCTAATGTGCTTAATGGTACAATATGGTATTTGAATAAGTAAGTTATTTTACTCTGTTTTTTAGTAGGCATTTGTCTTTTTGAGCTTTGCTTTATGTTAAACCGATAAGAGTTATAAAACCCGGTAGCGTTGCAAAGAATTAATAGTATGTAGTGAAATTATACAGTTCAGCAAGGTTTTTTAGAATATATAAGCAGGAGTAGGTAAATTATATTGTCTCTCAATAAAATATTGAATATTTGCAGCTGAGCTATAAGCGAATGATAAAGTTACCTTTAAATAACATGAGTTAGGGGTCAGCATTCCTTAGTTGTGATTTAAGCAATAAGACCACAGTAACCTTCTACTAATTCCAGTTCTATCATCTATCTTAAGTTGCACATACTGACTCATATTTATTTTATTTAATTAATAATCACAACTTAATACCTGCTTTATTATCATTTTTTTAATAGTTGGATACTAATTTTATTAACATAACACTTGTGGTTGTATACTTGGCTGTATATGCCTCATAAGGGTTATAATATTTAAAGCTAATATTAATATTTCTTTAAAATTTATAATACCATAATATTTTAAATATTTAACTTGTATAAGAGGTAAAAATGAGCTTTCCTAGTTCTTTCGATTTGACTTCACTTAATGGTAATAATGGATTTGTAATAAATGGTGTAACTTCTGGTGATGAATCGGGGTATTCAGTAAGCAGAGCAGGTGATATTAATAACGATGGTGTAGATGATCTTATTATCGGCGCCCCACAAGCACCTGGAAATAATGGAGTAGGAGCAAGTTACGTAGTTTTTGGAAGTAATAACAAGTTCCCAGCCAGTATAAATCTTTCCAATCTTAATGGCACTAATGGGTTTGTAATAAATGGCGTGGATTCAAGCAAATTAGGAACTTCGGTAAGTAATGCAGGTGATATTAATAATGATGGTATCGCTGATTTTATCATCGGTGCGCCGGGAGGAAAATCAGGAGCAGGTTATGTAGTTTTTGGAAGCAATAGTGGATTTCCAGCTAATATAAATGTTACTACTCTCAATGGTACTAATGGATTTATGATAAATGGTATAGATTACAGTAAGTCAGGCTATGCAGTAAGTAGTGCAGGAGATATTAATAATGATAGTATAGATGATCTACTTATTGGCGCTCCTTATAAAGGGCAGAGCTTTGTGCTTTTTGGTAGCAGTAATGGATTCCCAGCTAATGTTAGCCTTTCTGCTCTAGATGGTAGTAATGGATTTAAGCTCACTGATGTAAATTCTGGTTATTTTAGTTATTCATTAAGTGGTACAGGAGATATTAATGGAGATAAAATAGATGATTTTATTATTGGCAACCCTACTAGAGGTGTTGGAGGAGTAAGCTATGTAGTTTTTGGCAGTAATCATACTTTTCCAGCTAATATAGACCTTTCTGCGCTCAATGGTACTAATGGGTTTATATTAAATGCTGCGCTTTACAATGATGGATTTGGGTGTGCAGTGAGTGGAGCTGGAGATATTAATAAAGATGGTATTGCTGATTTTATTATTGGTGCTTATAATGCGCCTGGGGGTAATTCAATAGGAGAAAGTTATATAATTTTTGGTACTAGTAATGGATTCCCTGCTACTATGAGTCCTTCTGATCTTGATGGTCAAAATGGATTTACTATAAAAGGCAGTGAAACTGCTCGACAATTTGGTTATGCAGTAAGTAGTTTAGGAGATATTAATGAAGATGGTATAGATGATGTAGTCATTGGCTCTCCTAATGCAGGTGGTTCCTATAAAGGGGCAAGTTATATAGTTTTTGGAAGTAAAAGTGGTTTCCAAGCTAATATGACTACTTCGAGCCTTAATGGAAGTAATGGATACAAGATTGTTGGTCTTGAAGATACTAGATCAGGTGCCGCTGTAAGTGATGCAGGAGATATTAATGGGGATGGTAAATCTGACGTTATTATTGGGGCTCCTGGTGATTCTCCTTTCGCACCAGTTTCCGTTACTATGGGAATAAGCTATGTGGTGTTTGGTGGTATACCTCTTTCCTCTCCTACTCCTACTGCTTCAGCAAATCCTACTAGCCCATTGCCAACTCATACTAGTTCTCCTGAATATAATGCAGCTGGTTTACTTACTCCCAACTATGTAATATCTTCAATATACAATGTAGCTACAGAAGTTGGAGAAATATTACCATTTGACTCTATGAGTATATTAAATGGACTTTTAAATGAGATAAACTTTGAGTCTTTTTAATAAAGTAATATATCAAAGTAGGGAATAAAAAATTTAATAAGTATTTAAACCTTGTTATCAAGGGGGAAGAGCTTTCAAGCTTTTTCCCCTTTTTTCTTATTTATATCTTTTGCATAGAAAATATTACTATTTCCAGTTATTTAATCAGCTTTGTTACTCGAATGGCTAATAAGCTAGAGAACATATAAAATCTGCTTTCTGCATGCATATATATGAAATATAGCAGAACATTTTATATAGAGTAATAAACTTATGATCAGAAAGATGTCTCAATTAGTAAATCAAGCTAGCTTATTTCCACAGTACCCTTAAAAACGATCCTTTTTGAGAGGAAACTTTAAACCATGTAGGGACGAGCACAGAATTTGCGAAAAACTGTACGCTAAGATCTTCTATTAGTTTGTAAAGTCCTGAAATTCCCGTCTTTGGGCTTTCTGGTTTGGCGCCAGACATAATCTCCTGTAAGATTAATGTGCTCCCAACCTAAAGGCGATAGATATTACAGTAAGTCATAATTGAATGATTCGCCTGTCTCACGTAGTACCTGTGTTCCATAGCACGATAGCTGCCGTTCCGGATTTTGGTCAAAGTGCTGACACGTATGTAACCAATGCGCTGTCCAATCATAAAACTCTCCTAAACTGTCAGGTAAGGATCTATTACCCTCGGTGGCTTTTATCGATAAGATTATAAATTGACTCTAACCTGACGCAATTAATGCTAAGGGCCTGACGTCTATCTAGGGTATAGCTCAGATTGACAATTGCACACGCGCTAGAGTATTCGACGGTACGGGGTGAAAGCCATAGTACTCGATCAGAACCTTAGCGTACAATTTTTTCCGAATTCTGCGTTTACCCCTATAAAAAAAAGAAATACATATTTTTTTTATAAGCTATTTGTTGGAAAAACAGCTTTCATTATTGAGAGTTTGTATGGTGGTTTAATATTTTTAGTTGCTTATTTTTTCTTTACTATGGAATTTTATACACTTACTTTAATGGTTTCCATTTTTAGTCCGTATTTCAAAAATCTCTTTATAAAATAAAATATTATATTAATAATATATTCAAGTTTTTAATTTTGCTCATAATTAATGTAATAATTAAATAAATATGTTTTTTTACTTTGTTAAAAGTGTTGTTATCAATAATATTATATAATAATTAAATTAGTAATTTTATATTTTTATGCAAGAAACATTGCGGCTTAGCACCATTTATAATTACTTTACAAAATCAATCCAACTGGTTTTCCGTGATTATATATATCAACCTTTCTATGTAACAGTAAATAACATTTATAAAGAATTTCCTTCATTTTCTGAAATTCTTTTAATGGCTTCTATAAAAAGTGAAGCTATACTTATTGTCTTAACAGCTTTTCCTACAGTTGCACCTAACATGCTTGCTAACCCTTATACCGGTAGCTTTTTTACAGATATAATAAAAGGTACACAGAGCTTAGCTGCGTGGTGGCTCGGCTTAAAACACGGAACTAAAGAATATGAACTTCATCGCCCTGTTTCAGATATTCTAAAAGGGTTTTGTAAGATTACTTTACTTTCACAGGGGGTTGGAAATGTTTTTATTAGGGATTCTATGTGTGAAATTCCCGCTAGAGTTTTTCTTGATGCAATGACCATAATGAAAACAAATCAACTTGATAGAACAGATATAAATTCATGGTATGATACAATAATTAATGCAGAATTTTGGATTGATACCTTAAGAAAGTCTGAATTAAAAGTTCTAGCAGGTAAGATTACTGCAGATAATATAGTAAAACCGAGTATAAATTTTATTTCTCCTTTAGCCACCCAAATATTTGATAAACTAGGTTTATCAACATTACTGGAGTTCATAAATAATAAGCATACATTATTTTTAGATAATATACCTTTATTACCAATAGCATCTCCCGGTAGTATGCTCAAAGAAATTTTTACCAGCTCTGTTATAATGCCTTTTGTAAGGATAAGCGGGTATATTAAAATCGATGAATGTGTCCTTATACAATATGATAATAAGTATTTCTATAAAAAATTTATGGATATTTATGAGAGTGCAAGAAATCAAAATATAAGTATAGAATACAAGTATGATGCAAACTCAATCAATACTAATAATTTAGATAAAAATTATTGTAATAATAAAACTGACATACCACTAGAAATTAGCCTTAAAGATTTGTTCAGCCAAGATAAAGATAATTCATTAATCATTCATTACCATGAGAATGATGACTTTCTTAGTAAGATGAATTTAAATTTAACGGAAGAATTCTGGAAGGAAGAACTTTAGAATTATTAGATGAATATAGTAGGGATAGTAAAGGTGGTAGCGATCCCGTAAGTAATAGTGATGGCTTGACAGTCATAAAATGATGAGCCTCTCTACTTCATCTTTTTATATTAAACATATCACCATCATTATATCTGATCATTTTATAGAGAGAATAAATAAAGGCATGATTGCTTCCGGAAAACAATTGTTTCTCGTATAATTTTATTTTTCTTTTTATTTCAAAATTAAAAATTTATATTTGATCCTCTGCTAGATCTTAGTCTCTCTATATTAGAGCGGTCAACCATTTTGTTATCTATATATTTTTGTAAAATATTCTGTAAAGTAGAATCATTAAATATTTTAGCTTCAGGTAAAAAAGAAAGTGTATATGCTGCTAACTCGATAGGAAGGTAAGTAAAGTAATTATTACGCTCGATTACAGGTGGAGTTGGCCGTTTATTGTCTAATTCCTCTTTTACAAATCTTAATGACTGAGATACCGGAGTAATTATATTTAAAATTATGCTGGTATTTCGAAGAGTTTCTATTTCTCTATGAATTAGGTCTATTTTATTCTTAGATGGTAATGTTATATGTAAACTATGACCATAGTCTACTAAATTGTCTTCTATCTCATTTTTATCAAAATTTAAAATATATGATATAATAAACACAAAGTTTTCTATTTCTTCAGGTAATATTTTTACCTGAAAGTTCCAACTATTACCTTTAGGACTGTTTAAATTTCTTCCTTTAAGACTGGCCTTGTAAGACGTAAATATTCTTAATTTAATTTCTAATATTTCTGCTTTATAAATATCTTGCTCATGTTTAGATAGCCTTACAGATTCATTAAAATTTAAATTTAATGATAATTTAAAAAATGTTTTAGCTTTACTAAAATAGCTCTCATTCTTTTCTGATTCAGTTATCGCTAAAGGGAATGCTTTCATATGATAGTTACATGCTAAAGTGTAGTATAAGTCTTGTATATTATTTAAATTGTGATTTATTAAATTGTTTATAAGTTTTAAAAGACTTAAATCATTTTTATTGTTTAAATAATAAAAAGTATTAATTGCCTTAACACTATTTAAGTACCCCTCTCTGTATTTACCTAACCCTATGTAAGTAGTGCATAAATTATATAAGGATTGAATAATATCACTATGAATTTCTCCATATATTTTTCTCCTTATTTCCAAACTTTTATCAAAATATCTTAGTGCTTCATCATATCTTTTTAGTTCTAGTAGCATTGTTCCTGCATTATTTAAAGAATGCGCAGTATCATAATGCTCTTCTTTATTATATATTTGGCGTCTTATCTCCAAGCTTATTTCGTATGCTTCAAAGGCTTCCTGATATCTTCTTAAGTGCTGTAGAGAATTTCCAATATTAAATAATAGCGTAGCAATCTGGACATCATGGCTTAACCCCTGCATTATTTCTAAGCTTTGGCATTTTAATTGTAGTCCTTCTTCATATTGCCCAGCTTCATCTAATGCAGTTCCCTTACGAGCCAATGCTTGAGCTTTATTAAAAAGCTTATCTAAGCTAACATCCTTATAGTTGGAAATAAAATCTATATTCTTATTTTTTAACTCCAACTTATTATTTATCGCATCTAATAATGATTTAGTATCTATACTAATTAAGTTGTCCTCACCATACTTCTCTATAGCATGTTTGTAAGCTTTCTCTAAGTATTTTTTGGATTCCTTATGTATACTACTTCTTAATAATTTACTTTCCTTTTCAAACAGTATTTTTCCCAATTCGAGACAACATCTTGCATATAGGAAAGGGTTAACATTTATTAAATTATTGTTTTCAATAAAACTTACTGCTTTCCTATAATATTTTTCTTGTACTAATTTATTTCCCATAAAAAAGTAAATAGATCCAATATTTAATAAATTTTGAGCAACATAGATATCATTATTTGATCTTATTTCTAAAGCTTTTTTATTATACTTCAATGCTTTTTGCACATTAAGACATTGCCTTTCAGCAACAGCTATACTCGTGTATTGGTTAGCTAAGCTCAAACTTTTATCTTCACCGTGCACTTTAAAGTATAAGTCCAAGCTAACATTATGGAAGTTCCTTGATTCTTCCTTTTCGCCAAGCACTCCATATATTTTTCCCAACCGGTCTGTAATAATTATAAGATCTGAGTTTGCTTCATTCATATATGGGTTATCTGGACTTAATCCTTTATTAGATAACATGTTGATTTTTTTATTTGTTTCATTTTGGGCTAATAAATAGTATGCCTTTGCTAGTTCGTATCCTTTAATCCGTAAATAGAAGTCTCCTATTTCTATATTACTCAATTCATTTAGCTTAGCTCGTTGTATATCATGTCCTAAAATTGAAGAGCCACCCGGTAAAAATATAACTCCATAAACCAAGTTTAAATATTTTTGCATTACTTTCCTTTCTTTACTATACAAATTTGGTTGTATGCCATTTTTATTGAGGTTAAGCGTAATAGAATTATAATTATCTGCAAGTTCCATTGCGCATTTAAAAAGAGGAATCATTAGTTTATAAATTTCTAATATATTTTCTTTACTGAGTGTAAATTTTTTATTCTCTATATATTGAAAGATATCTATATATTCCTCTTGTCGTTCATAATGTAGATAAGTTGCTAACCTGTAATATTTAATTAATGAAAAAATAATTTCGTAATTCTCCCCTCCTTCTTTATCAAGTATATCCCTTTCTATTAATCCGTTAATCTTATCCCATGGATCTGTTTTATCTATATCAAATAACAAACATAGGTTATCCAAAATCACTCCTGGTAATCTATAAAACCCTTTTTTAATATTAAAAGTGGAAACCCAGCTATCAAGAGTATTATAATCTGTAATTTCTGGATTAAATGTATTTAAATCTTTTTGTAAAGCCATGAGTGCTCTTTTCTTTACTAAAGATATTTTCTGAAAACCTTTTTCTTTACTTTGAGCTAATACTTCTTCATGTGTTGGTAATTCATTACTTATAACATGTATTTTTAAAGGGCCATCTACAGTAGTAGAGTGTATTTTTTTTATCTCTTCTCTATATAGTTTTATAAGGTCATATTTATTCCACTTAATTAAGGTAAATTCAGCTAACTCATTTGGTAGTAAATGATCAGTTTCATACCATTCTTCAGCTTGGAACTGAGCCATTACTTGAGGGGTATGTATTAATTCAAAAACTTTTTTGTTTCTATCGTCTTTGCTCCCTTCTTTTAAATTATTGTTTACAGTTTTCCCTAATGGTGTTTTACAAGCTGCTGGCATCATACCATCAAACTTAAACCCATTAGGTGTTATATTATCATAAAACCAACTTTCTAATATAGCATTAGGATAAGCAGGGTTAAGTGAATCTATCACTACTGTAGGTAGTACTGTTTCACCTAAGTTAATTACTTTAATGTGTAATAGTTTAGTAAGGTTACGAAAATACTCTTTATAGTTTTCATTCTCCTCATTTATTAGGATAGCAAATTCAAAATCAGAATATGGAGTAATTTCTTCTCTTGCTAATGACCCTAGTCCAATAATAGCATATTCGCATCCATGGGGTGGATCTCCTAAAATTTTCTGGCAATCATCTATTAAATCGTTAATAAACTTCTTAATATCTTGAGTTATCCCTCGGTATAAGTTTTTTACTTTCTCTGCTCTTACTAACTCTGCTTCTCTTGTACTTTCCTTCGATTTATATTCTTCGTCAATTTCTTTAATAGCATCTTTTGCTTTCTGTCTTATATTTTTTAAATCTTCTTTATGCTTTAGGCCAGATTGATAATGTGGCACGTATGAAATAGTTTTATATAAGCTGATGCTACCTAGAAATAATCTTTCTGCTTCTTTAATACAATTTATTAGGGCTTTTTCAATATAACCTTTATCTTCTTTAATTGGTAGCTTATCTCTAGCTATAACAAATGCAGTATTATATAATGCTATTGCTCTAGTATATTCTTTCCTCCCAAGATATATATCCCCTAAACATTGTAAGCTCTCTATTTGTAATTCTAGGTTACTTTCATTAAGTGCTTTTTTGAAATTAGCAGCATACTTAAGTTCAACTCTTAGGGTCCCTTGACTCTTGTCTTGCATCTTTTACTCTTATTAATATGGGGATACTTTTTTAGCTTCTTAGTTTGCATTATGATAAGAAATAATATAATAAGGATTTAAATAGGGCTTATTATTTGCCCTTTAGCATTTTTAAGCATAAGCTCTAATTTTTTTAATCCTTTATTTTCAAAAGTTATAGCATATTTATCATTTATAGTTTCAGAGACAGTATAGTCTATTATTTCTTCTAAATTTAATAGATTTAGGCAACTTTTTAAATCTTCTTGTCTATAACTGTTTTTTATAGGGATTACTAGCTTTTCTGCCTCCGAGTTAAAATCAACTGCTTTATTAAGCTTATATATAATTTTCTTTTGTAATATTTCGAAAATTTTTGATTCTTTAGTATTCTTAAGGTTTCTAGAGATAATTGATACTTCGTCTTTTTCTTTTCCTTTTTGGTCTAATACTAAAAGGTTTTGAGTTGGTGATATTTCATTTTTTAGCACTTCTGCTTCAAATAACATTTTAGGATCTATTCTGCTGCGGGTATCTATACATTCTGCTAAGTACTTCCTAGCTATATCCAAACCATCAGGCTTATTAGAATATAAATATGCCAAACCAAATAACGCATTACCAGTTATATATGATTTTCCACTATCTATTTCTTTAGCTCTTTTTAGAAACTTTTCAGCATAAATTGTGTCTTCGTTATCTTGTACCCTTACTGAGAGAATCTTTCCTAACAATTCATATTCACGGGCTGCTCTTGTGGCGTTAGTCGCTCTGCTATAATTCTCCATTTTATTGAATAAAACTTCTAAATTTGTCTCATCATTTTTTTCAATCTTAATTCCAAGCCCTTCTCTTAAATGTGTGAAAATAAAGCTTAATGCTTGATTACACAGCTCAGTGTATTCTTCCTTGTTAGGAAATTTAAGTTTAGCAAGTTTAAATAAAGTATCTGCAACCCCTATTCTACAAATACCTAAGTTAAATTTATCTTTAAGATTTTCAAGCTGCGGTTCAATATTAATTAAATGATTATATCCTTCGAGAGCTTCATTTAAAAGTTTTTCATCTTTATCTTTGTATCCTTTTAAATTATACCATAAATATAAACCATTTCTTTTAAATATAGTGCTATCCATAGGCCTTGGTTCGCCTTCATTATATTGTTTGTCAACTTCCTTATATATTTCATTTGTTTTTATTGCGGCATCAATTATCTCCCTCATCCTAACCGCTTGTTTAAAACACTTTTCACTAATATCATTTTCTAAGCTTTCATTAAAGTGAGCACGCCCAAGATGATATAGAACTTGTCCATATATTGTAAGAAGGTATTTTGATGTATCACTGAGTTCAAAGTAAGAAATAGCATGTTCAAGTACCTTGTTAATTTGTACTATTTTTTCTATTTGTTCTTTCTGTGAGGTTAATACCTCTATTGCTTTTTTATGCTCACCAATAAAATCATAAAATACTGCACTACATACCTGAAGATAAATTAAATTAGGGGTGAAGGCGATCTTATGAATATCTACATTTAAAATTAAGTTTTCAATATGAGATATTAATGTCTGATTAGTTTTAAATTTCTCATTGCTATTATTATTTCTCGATGCAAATTTGATCAAAGTTTTACTTAATTGGTTAATATAAAACTTTTTCTGCTCCTCCTGCTGTGTTAAATATAGTTTAGACACCTCTTGAACACTTTGATGTAAGTATAGAAATCTGCTGCTGTTTTTTCCTTCAATCCCTGCTATAAGTGAGTATCTACTTAAAATCTTTATGCAATTATCTAAAATAAGTTCACATTTTTTCTCATTAAATTGTGGATACATGTTTTGTATTTTTACTTTTAATAACCATATTGGTATTGAGTTAGCACCTAAGAATGAACAAAATTTTAAAATATTTTTCTCGTATGTATCTAAGTCATCCATAGATAATATAATAGCAGCTTTTAAGGGATCTTGCCCTGTTACACCATTACTTAATGAAGTATTTAATCTCTCTATATAATCAGCAATAGAGATGTTTTTAGTTTTTATATATAAGGTTGCAATATCAATTCCTAGGGGAATAAACTTTAGTTTTTCTGCCAATAACTCAATTTCATTTAAGTCTATTTTAATATTTCTATTATTTAGTTTTTTAATAATATAAAGGCATGCTTCTTTTTTACTCCATTCCCTAAGTGATAATGAAGCTGCATTAAGAAATAAAGGCAAAGTACTATCCTGAGTAGTTACAATTACATGGCCATTCTCTTGTGGAATGTAGTTTTTAATTTCACTTTTAACTTCTGTGTTATCTATATTACTAATTATTAATAAATATCCTTTTCTATATTTTTTAGATAATTCTTCGCGGACAAGTTTTTGTACTTCTTCTATATTTTTATATTTCAATTCTTCAACATCTTTAACTACTTCCAAACTAGCTGCAAACTGTCTATATGAAGTCTTTAAGCTAGCTAATGTATCTGCATTCATTTCAAATACTATACTACTAGATCCTTGCTCTAAATAATAATGGGCATAATATCTTGCAAGCTGAGTTGCATCAGAACCTATAGTGCTAGAAACTACCACTATTGATTCTTGCTTTAAGGCCTGTTTTAATCTAGCAAAATTGCTTCCTCCATTCAATTTGCCTACAATTTTTGGGCCTACATGTATATTCTCACTTGAATATGAGCCATTTTTGTCACGTTCTTTTTGCAAGTGTTTTTTAAGTTTTCTTACCTTTGAATTTAATCTTTCTATTTCCTCTGTAGTGTATGTGGCATGCTTTTCTTTTTGTTGGTATAGCTCATTATATCTTTGCTCAATCTTTTCTATTTTTTGTTCTAATTTCTTATTTCCTTTAATTATGTCATAAAGGCTTATATCCATTATAGCTTGGTCTAGTTCAGTACCTGAGTAATCTATCCCTGCACGTTTAATATTAGTAAAGTCTGTTTGGTCATTAAGAGCTTTTATATTTCTTAATTTAGCACAGGTTAGATCAGCTCCTGGAAATTTAGCACCATTTATATTTGCTTTTTCAAAATTTGCTCTTACAAGATAAGCATTATTAAAATATACCCCGGTAAGATCAACCCCCATAAATTTAACTTTCGGCATGTGTGCTTTAGTTAAATTAGTACCTTTTAAAGAAACTCCGCTAAAATCCACATCTATAAAATACGATTCACTAAAATTAAGATTTTCTAATTTACAGCCAGCAGGTATAGTTCTATTTTTACAAGCTGCTATAACAGGTCGTCCTGAAACATATATATCTGAAATATAAGAATTAAAACTTTTAGTTTGTTCTATATCTCCATTTTTAACTGCTTGAGCAAAATCTATTAAGTCTGCTGTTGTAACATACCAGGTGTTTACATAATTATTGTAGTGTTTTAGTTGGTCTGCTGATATATTAGTAGCATCAGTAAAATTTTGATCCAAATCAGGAAAAAACTCTCTTCTAAAGCTATATCTTTCAATATCACACCCTTCCACCTTAACTTTACATTCTGATTCTCTTGTTAATAAACCTGCCTTGGAAAGTAAATCCATACTATGCCAAGAAGCATAGAGATCATTTTCAAGTTCCATATTCTTAGCACGCTCTTCGCCTTTTACTAATTTAACAAACTTTCGCACTTTATTAGCATATGCACCTTCAATTATCCCTTGTATTATAGTAGCTCTAGTCAATGATATCTGCTGGTTTTCTGGCTTATTAAAATATATTGCAAGTAAATCTGCAGCAGTACTCGCCAATCTTTCTATGTCTAAATTTCCTTTAAAGTGGCTAAGATGATATTCAAAAGCAATTGCTATGTCTTTAGCTGCTTCAGTGAGTAAAGTTTCTAGTTCATATCTTTCATTTTGTTCAATGAACCTTATAAATTTTTTAGTTTTTTTGTTAGCTGCTCTCTTGCCAAAATATGTTATAAGACCACCTGTAACATCAGTACCTAATTTTACAACACTTCCAGCCGGGACAGGAACTCCAAATCCAGCTGCTAAACCATCACCTACTGGAGCAGCAACAGTCCCTGCGATACTTAAGCCTTGAGCACTTCTCAAATATATTCCTGTAGGCTGTGGGGCTTCTTTTTTAATTCCTATACTTTCTCTATGCTCTAAAATAGAGAAAAAATACCCTACAAATTTATTAATAAATATGATTTTACGTGTCTCTAACCTATCAAATCTTTCTTTATCGAATTCAGGTTTTTTATTAAACATACTGCTCTCCATTAAAGCATTCCATATAAGTTTAGTTTGTCCCTATACATACGATTAATTTTTAAGGGCTTACAGGCTACTTACTAAACACCTAGCAATTAAATTCATTATTAAGATAAAACGCTTATATTTTTCAAGTATTAGCTATATAACCTAAACTTTTATACTCCCAGGGATAATTATAAGGCTATTGATTTACAAGAATATATTAGTTAAGCTTATTAGATTAAAGGTATACTTATTTCATTTTATTTAATGTTACTTATAGAAATATATAGAATATTTACTCCAATAACATGCCTACTTTATCGAGTAAGAGAGTTAAATTACTTTAACTCTCTTACTCGATAACCTGTACCAATAGGTATATCAATAGGTATATGTATAAGCCAGATAAAATGTGGAATACCTATATTTCAAATAATGAATAATTTGCCAAACCGTAATTTTTGCCACTGATGAGCCTGATACCCCTAAATTTAATATTATTCCGCTTGCAAAGTAGAGTGGTTAGATTCATCTGTAGTTATAAGAAAAAATGTACTTTCTTTTTAATTGCAAGGGACACAAAAAGTGTTTGCGAAGAAATATATTTACTGTGCTCATTTTAGAAATGATTACCTTAGAACTTTTTTGAAAGTTTACTTATACGTGATTGATTAGCGAACTTAATGATAGAAGAACATACAATTGATCTGAGGTTTTTATGTACTGTAAGCAAGATGTTCAAACCAAAAGTGTGAAAGAAAGCTTTGAATCAGCTTTAGTAAGTAAAAATTATACCGCTCAAGTTCAAATCTTGCAGAACTTAGGAAACCTATATTTAGAGAAAAAAGAATATACAAAAGCAACAGCATTATACAACACAGCACTGGTAATAGTTAATAATAATCAATATGAGCATTTACAAGAGGATATAATCAATTCTATTCAGAAGATAGAGGAATCATTCTTAGAAGATATATTGTGCAAACAAATACCTACTTTATTGCTTTCATATGAATCTAATTTACATAATAAGCAATATATAGAAGATTTAAGAAAAAAGGTAAGGAATGTCCTTGAGAATATAGAGACAGAATACAGAATCGGAAAAGAACAAAACAGAAATACGCGGATATTAGAGCTAAAAAAAGCAGAAAGGATAAGAAGCTTAAATAAGACGATCACTAAAGATATAAAAATATTTATCAGGGAATTAGTAAAAGAATGTGAAGATATCATAGGGAAGCCGCCGGAAGATTGTAAATATGCAATTATAGGGCTTGGATCACTATCAATGGGAACGATCACTCCTTATTCAGATATTGAGTTTTTAGTGTTGATCAATCAAGAGAAAGAAGAATATAAGCAATATTTTCGAAACCTAACCAGGTTATTACATATAAAAGTAATAAATTTAGGTGAAACCGTATTACCTACAATGGTAATAGAAGAGCTTAATTCTGCATATAGTACGGATCCACTGGATGATTGGTTTTATGATGACATTACTCCAAATGGATTTAAGTTTGATGGAATGATGCCAAGGGCCTGTAAAACACCATTTGGTACAACAGCTCCTAGTGGTTTAAAAGAAGGTGAAATAGACCATTCTGGTAAAAAAGTATTTGAATTGATACATATTCCTGAAAAGATGGCTGAGTTTCAAGAAGAAAAGTGGTATGAGATTGACCCACTATTACCACAGGAATTAATGCATGCGACTTTAATAGCAGGAGAAAAAGAATTATTAAACAAATATAAAGAAGCTATTACAGAAAAACTGAAAAGTAAAAATAGCGATGGAGTCACATTAGGTCAATTAAGATCACTAGCCATCTTAATAGAAGATATTAATAGGTATAACCCTTATCAGCTATTGAATCTTGGGGCTGAAGGTGATTTTTTTAATGTAAAAAAGGAAATATATAGATTTATTGATAGATTTATAGTTGCTTTAGGAGATTGCTTTCAAATTAGTAGTAAGGATAACTGGGACTTAATTGAAAAGATGTTTTTAAAAAAAGCAGGAAATATTGGTAAAGACGAAGCTGAAGTACTCAAAATTTGTCTAAGTATAGTAACAGAGCTAAGACTAAGAGCATACTGTATACAAGATGGGCAAAAGGAAAAGCTTTTTGCATTTAAATCTCCATATATTACGGAAGAAAAAGAAAATTTAGAAAGTGATTTGAAAGAATACTTTACCTTAAATGATACAGAAATATTATATAAATTTTTTTCCATTAGTACTCAAATAATACATAAGCTTGAAAGTGGAATATTATTAAAAAACATAAACCTAAAAGGACTATCATTCAATAATGTTAATAACTTTATTCAGGGTTCGGTACATCTTAGGCTTATGAACTATAAGGCTGCAAAATATTATTTTGAAAGACATAAAGACGAGCAAGGGGAACAAAGTATCGATTCTAAAATAATAGCATGGGAAACTTTAGGTCACATTAATTTAAGGTTAGAATTGTTTGAGGAAGCAAGGAGTTATTATGATAGAGTTTTAGAAAGTTTGCCTCCAGAGAAAAAATCTGAACGTGCACTAATCATGAGCCAAATAGCTATAACTTGCCGTGCATGCCATAAATATGATGAGGCAATGCAGCAGGCCAAAAAAGCACTGAAAATAATGGGAAACTCTCAACAAGCAAAACTCATAAATTTAACTTATATATTTTTAAACTTTGGAGGTATATGTCTTAGCAAGGGTATGTTTCAAGACGCTAAAATGATATTCAAAGAAGCAGAGCAAGTAGTTGATAATATACCAAGAAACGAGCAAAGTCGCTTTAAAGTAAATATTTATATGGGATTAGGGGACGCTTATGATGGCTTAGGAGATTATAAAAATGCAATAGAATATTATCAGAAAGCATTAAAAATTGTAAATGTAATTTTAAGCAAACAACACTCAACTTATGAAATTCTTTTAAGCAACTTGGGAGGTAGTTACAGAAGAATAGGTGAATTTGAAAAGGGAATTGCATGTTATAAAGAAAGCTTAAATATCACTAGAATGGTTTACGGAGAAGAATGCCAAACATATGCTCTTTCACTTATAAACTTAGGGGATATATCTTTAGAGCAAGGTTATAATAGGCAGGCTATGAAATATTATGATACATCTAAATGTATACTTAGTACTGCACATCCTAAATATAATTTGTTAATGATTAGTTATGGGAACTTATACTTTAGTCAAGGAAACTGGCAAGAAGCTAAAAATTATTACCAACAGGCAATAGGTAGCTTAGAAGGCAAGCAGCATGAAAATTATGCAGAACTTGCTTCAGCTTATAATAATTTAGGTAATGCTCTGTGCTTGGGTAATGATTTTATACATGCAGAGGAAAAATATTTAAAAGCTAAAAAAATTAATGAACAAAATGGTATAGTAAATCATCCTAGTTATGCAAATTCGATAAGAGGGATCGCTACTATTCACCGTGCAAATAAAGAGTATGAAGCTTCAATTGCCTCTCTACAGGAAGGAATAAATATTATAAAAAAATCATTAGGAAAAACTCATCCTGATCTAGCACCTTTCTATGATAACATAGGTAACGTTTATTGCGACAGTGGCGATTTTGATAAAGCTATTGAATATCATAATATAGCCTTAAAAGTTATTATTAATAAATTAGGAGTTGAGCATTATCTGTATGTTGGCTCCTGCAGCAATTTAGTCGCAACATATTATAAAGCAGGGCAGCATGATAACGCAATATTAATGATTAAAAAAGTCTTGAGAGTTACAGAAAATATTCCATTACATACTTGTAGAGGGCAATCTTTAGAGGTTTTAGGAGATATACATAGTTTAAGAGGAAGACATGAAGACGCAATTGATTGTTTTCAAAAGGCACTTATTATATATAAAGATAATGAAGAAGTTAGCTACACGATCTCCTTGAAATTAGCAGGGGCATATTTTGGTAATAACAAGTTGAACTTAGCAATAACTGAATACGAAAAAATACTAAATAAATATGGAGAGCATCCTTATATATATAGTTCATTAGGAATGATATATTATAATTATGCAGAACTAAATTTTAACAATAAAAACAAAGAGATAGCAAGAGAATACTTCTTTAAAGCTATTACAGCTTTCGAAAAAGCTTGTAAAGAAGATAATTATGATGACCCTCTTTATTTACACTGTTTAATTAATTTAGCAAATATATATTCATACCAGGATAATTCTGAGAAAGCAGTTAAACATATAAATGAATCTATAAATTTTTTACAAAATATGTATATAGAGGACTCAACTATATATTATTCTAATCTACAATGTATAAGCTTTGCTGGTGTAATATTAGCAAGATCAAATATTAATAGTGCTATAATCATGTTAGAAGAGGTAGAAAAAACTTTTCCTTTGAGTAGAGTAAATAAACACAATTTAGCATGTTTATATCATATCCAGGCATCAAATGACAAAGAAATTAGTATAAAAGAGTCGTACTTAAATAAGGCTCAAAAAATGTTTGAGTTAGCAGACTCAATTGACAGCTTAGAATTAAAGAGCTCTAGTTTTTATACAGAATATGCAATGTTTTTAATAAAACATCATAATATTGTTAATCAAGAAGGATATGAGAAAATAAAAGAACTATTAAAGCATGCAATTGAATTAGATAATGATAATTCTGGGTTATTATATAGCCAAATTGAAAAAGTAAGTCTAGTTGAGGTACTACAAGGAATATTAGGAGAAAAGGAAAATATTACAATAAATAAACCTTATATTTTAGCTTATTATTTATTAATAAAAGTTTATAAAGATCACAGAGAAATAGAAAAAGCAAAAGAGGAATTAAAAATTTTTGCTACTAAGGTCATGGATCTTAAACAACAAGAAGCTGAAATACCATTAAACCTTTTAATTAGGTCCTATGAAGAACTAGGGTTTAAGTTTCAAGCCAAAATATATCAAGAAGTGTTAGCAAGAACAGTAGGTAAGATACAGGAAGGATTAGAAAAATAGCTGCAGAACTAAAATTTTAAATGTCATCACAGTGATCTGCCCCCTTGTATTGTTACAAAGTTAAGTAGACTTTTTGCATGTTACTCCCATTGTCCGGCCTTGTTGCTCAAATAATGATCAAGCGAGAACTTACCTTCACTTGAACTATTTAAGTGATTTTTACTGATTGAGGCATACCAAGGTTAGTCATTTTATTAAGCATATGGCAACCAAGGAGAGTTTCAGCATCTTGATTGTCCCAGATGATCTCTTGCTTCATTAGGCAAAGGTACTTTAGTCGATATCTTCTTACTCTTTGACCTTTTTACCTCATGGAAGCCTCTGTGGTGGTACTGACCATAGTTAAGTAAAGCTAACTCTGATTCTCTAAGTCCGGTTGTAAGTAATATATAAAATACGGTTACTTCAAGTAGAAGATTCTGATTCTTTTGCTTACAGGTTGCTATCCTATGTTCACAGGCAGATTTAAGCCTAAGTATCTGCTTATCACTTAACCCATTCCACCTGGGTTCTTCTATTTCAATAATTCTAACTCCTTGAAAGGGATAACCAGTAACAAACGGCTTCTCTTTATGTACCCACCTGGCAAAGTGTTTTAGTGTAGCCATAATCCTGCTTACTGAAGTTGCTTTTATGGTTTATTTAAACTATTCTTTGCTTCATATAACAAATATCCTTGGAAAGCTTTTGTAATTGAAGGCGTCCATAAATCTATTATCTCAGAACCTAATGAAACTTGAAAAAAATTTATAAATAAATTTAAGTCTCTTTTCTTAGCTTCTATGGTTGCAGTTGGGCTACCTAGCACATAAATTTGGAAATAAAGATTCGCCTAATACTCAAGTAAAATTTCATGATTGCTTACTATACTTATTAATTGAGTAGCTTTATTATCTAGTATCTGGTTCATATTTATTATTTATAAACTCTTTAAGCTCATTATCAAATTTCATGATATTTAAGTAACTTACTATTGACTTAGCTGCAAGTAAAGAATCTACTATATGTAGTTTAGTGGTTATATACATCTCTAATGCTTTAATAATAATTTCTTTCTCATTAATTACTAACCCTTTATACATCTTAATAAATCATTTGGATGCAACTTAGAGATATGTCCTAGAGCCTTGCCATTGTTAGCATTCAACATATAATCAGAAAAAGCAAGGGGGGATAAAGGTCGGATCTCTAAACGAAAACTATTATTGGTTACAATTTAAGCAACAAAGGTATTAATCACGTGCAGGATGAGCCCTAAAAGAAAATCATACTGTTATTTGATGATTGACTTCCCGAACTTTAGCAACAATAAGCTCTAATTCTTCATTACTATAATTTTTTCTTAGACGCTCAACCTCTTCATCAATTTTAGCTCTTTTTTCCGGCTGAATATTTTTATCTTTTTTATTTTTATTTGTTGTATCTACCCATAACCTTTTTTTATTATCATGACTAAATATATTTTCTTTATTGCTAAAATCATCTTCTATAAATTGCTTGGTTTTTTGAACTTGTTTATTAAATTGTGCAATTAATGGTTCATTTGTGAGAGATGTAAGTTGAATTGCAGAATCTAAGAGATAGTCTTGATGTATATGGCTTTCTTCGTTCTGAATCATGTATTCCAAAACATTTTTAGTTATTACTTTAGTTCCAATATCCAAATCTTTATAATACTGCTTTGCTTCTTCTATGAAAGGCTTTACATTGCCTTGAATATTAGAATATGATTCTAATATTAATTTTAACGGGTAATCTTTTTGCGGCTCATCTACAGCAATATAGACCTTCTCAAACCCATGTTTTTTAGCAATTGTAGCTATAATATCCTTGTGTTCTAGTATAGTTTCCAAATCTAGCATTTTATTTTCCTTAATTTGGTTAAATATTACTTTATATTATATATAATTTTACTTAATTATAAACAGAAATGATTTGAATAATTTATTTATGTTATTATATCACTTATTTCAAATATTATATCAGTATTTCTAATTAATTTACCTTGCTTATAATTCTTAATTTTAGTTGTTAGCTGTAATAGTAATTATATACCTTTTTCAGTATCACTTGGCTTCTTTTCAGCTTCCTTCTTCCCCCATGAAGTTTGTTGAACATTGATTCTAGGTCTTTTATCTTTTAATTTAAATGCTACCTTAGAAGGATCATTTGGTTTATCTTCATTTGAAGTAGTACTCGTAGATGTTTGAGTTGTTGTTAGTGAGGTGGTTCCTTTACTTGGAACTACATCTAATAAGGTTCCTAAATTCCTTTTATTAACTCTTGTTGGCGCAATACTTTGCTCAAAAGATGAAGAGTTTAATTGCTCTGAAGATAATAGCGCTGGGAAAGAACGTTGATCTAAAGAAATAGAGGAACTTTCCATTTGTGAAACTGTTTTGGGCTCTTCTTCTATTTTTACTGGTTTATCATTTTGAGCTATTTCTTTTTCTTTTAGGATTAACGCATATAGCTCGGCTTGTTCTTCAGCGGAATATTCTTTTCCCTTAGTAACAGTAAAAATAATTTCTTTTTTGATTGGGTCATAATTTAAAATTTGATTATACATACTTTCAATTTTTTCATTACTAATTTCTTGCCGAAATGTTAAGTCTCCTTGCTTGTACTGACCTATATCATGGAAGATATCATTTCTCCACATTTTAGCTACTTGTAATGAGTTATGAAATTCCTTAGGGTTTTGTACGGTTAATTGCATACATGCTTCCCCAAAGCAAGCTAATATATATAATATAGCTGATTTTTTGATATTATTGCTTAGATCCAATGGACTAAAGGGTTTAGCTAGCTCTTGTAACTGCAATATATCATTATAATATAAATCATTTGTAAATTCAGGAGTTGGTAGAATTCCATTTAAAGAAGCAGTATTTATAGCTCTTTGAGTACGGGCATAATTTTGAGGAGAAACTTGTGAAGAATGTGATAAATAGTTTAAACATCTTTTATACACATCGTAATTATTGATATCCTGCTTTAATGGCTTACCCTGTATTAAATTATGTATTTCATTTAAAATAAAAACTTTAATTTCTTCACTATTAATATCATAATAACTATGTACTAATCCATTTCTTAGTTTATTTAGATTTGGATAGATAGTATTTTGTGGGTGTTATTTAACCCCAACTATTCTAGTTTCTAAAATTCTTATAAAATAATACATAGCGGCATTAAAATTCATGGAATTATTATCAAAATCATCTGAAGTTATGAGCTTTGATAGTTCTTGTCCTATCTTTTTTATCGATAAGGACTTCGGATTTGAGTGTTTCATGTTTACTATAACCTCCGGCTATTACATTATAGGTATTCTAAATAATTTTTATAAAGCGCATATTCTTTCAATTATAAACTTTTTTTCCTATTTTTCTATATGTTTAATTTTATAAGCCTTTTTTATACTCTTAATTTCTTTAAAGTGCTAAAAAATAAATACGATACTGTAGGATTTAAATTTAGAAAATTTATAAGGAACTGTAGCATTATAAAAGGTTTGCTTAATGATTAAAAAATAGTAATAAACTATGATAACTTGGCGGACAGCATACAATTTAAATTTAAAACTGGGTATATTGTAAGGAAGCAAGCTATAGCTTCGTTTATAGCTATTCTTTAATTTTTGTTCCTGATAACATTGTCACTAATTATTTATCAAAAATTAACCGACTTAAAAAGCAGAGACCTACTAATCTTAAACATCTTGCATATCTCTGCTATACTATTACTCTTATCTGCATATAACCTTCTCATCATCAGTAACTCCGGCTCACTTAGCTTCTTAGGCCTTCCGCCTAACCTACCTC
>JACGYV010000055.1 GCA_014116815.1 Holosporaceae bacterium 'Namur' | reverse complement strand
AGCAGATATAATGGCAGTTGCAGTAGAGAACGACGCTAAAAATCTTGGAATTAAAATGGATACATTATTTCAGGATATAGAAGACTTTAAAAAGAAATATAAGCAAATGTTTGAGAATGCGGAGTTAGAGAAGATAATTGAAGAAAATCCGAATTCTCCGAAGGCTAAAGAAGCTACTGATAAATTAATGAAATCTTATGAAGATAAGGTTAAATTTAATAGAGATTTTCTTTCTGCATGTAAAGAGCTGGGAGGACTAAAAAGACAGCAAGAAGAATTAGAAGCACAACATGAGCAGATTATGAACAGCCCCCACGCTCATCATTCACACATGAGAAATCTACTTAATCGCATTTCAACTAAACTTCATAAAGTTGCGCATGAGATTATAGAATTAGAACACCATTTAGAAGGTGAATTAAGAAGAAATAATCATTATCAAGAAGCAAAGAGAGCAGCCGGAGAAGGCGCATCTAAGGAGAAAATTTCTGAAAATTTTATGGATAATTTGGTGCGCCATAATTTAAATACAAGTACGAAAGATGGGAAAGAATTGATTAATCGGCTAAGCAACATTTCTGATGATAAACAAAGAGAAACAGCCCTCAATAATTATAATGATAAAATAGCTAATGACATAAAAGAAAATGTAAAGATTAATAAAGAAGATTTTGTTATAATTAATAATAAACAGGATATTATAAACTCCTCTTCTACACTTAATATTAATGAAATTATACAAAAAATGGGAGCTGACTCTAAACCTATTGATAAGCAAATAGAAGATGAACTTACTAACGTTAAAGATAAAATAATTAGTCAAATTACGGAAGAAATCAAGAACATTAAAATAAATGAAATTGAAAATACAAATAAAGATAATACTACTAGTACTCCCTCTACTCTTGAAATAAATAAAATCACACAGAAAATGAGCGCTGATATTAAATCTAATCAAGATACAAAACCTAACGAAAATGTAAGAAAAACAAACTTTGCTGATAGAATAAATGCAGAGAGAAAGGCAGCACAAAGTAAAGGTGATGGAATACAACGTTAATATTTAGAAAACAGTATTTTTAGGTATGTTATAATTTAATAATTAAATACTATAAAAACATTATTTAATAGAGTTTTATCAGAGATATTGACAAATATATAATAAAAATAGTATAATTATTAAGCTTTTATTAAAAAGTAAATAAAAATCATTAAGGAGTTTTATATGAAACACGTTGATTACACAGGTGATAAAGTAGGACAATTCCCTTTACATTACTGTATAAGCATTCAAAAAAGTGAATTTTCTAAAGAAATAATTCCGGCATATCAGCAACAAATTATAGGTCGTAATTTATCTTATTACCTAAATGAGTTTGTTAACAAACAGGATGAATATGGTTTCACACCTATGCATATATTCGCAATGTTTAATGCACAAAATTCTAATTATCTAATAAATGCAAATTATTTAAAAGAAAAAGGTGCTGATTTGAATGCAAAAAATAAAGATGGAAATACTCCCTTACATATATGGGTTTATCAGTATGAGGAAGTAACTAGCGGTGTAGAGAATAGCATGGTGGAAGAAGCTAGGAAATTGCCTCAAAATTTTTTAAAACATAGCATGCCGTTTATTGGCTGGATGTTGGAAAACGGGTATGATCTTAGAGCTCGAAATAATGAAGGTTATACAGCATTAGAGCTTCTGGAACGACTTGCGCCGCAAGGAGTTAAAATAGATGAAAGAACTTTAAAAGATGCTTATAGACACTGGGAAAGAAACGGAAGCGTAAAAGAACTTACATACACTAAAGATAAAGATGGCTGCGGTTGCGTTATGATGTAAGCATATAAGAATACTTTCTATAATAATGAAAATCAGGTGCTATCACTCATAATAATACTGCCTGATTTTCTCCTTTCAAGACTATGATGTTATATTTTATTACTATTCTACTAAGAAGGAATCTAATGTATAATTATAATAAATCATTACATTAACCAATTAGCTATTTGCTTCAACGTAGCAAATGGTAATTATATATTATCTAATTCTTAATAAAATAGCTATTGTCAAATTAATTAACATTCTTTAATCTATCTCAAAGTTAATAAATAACTTTGAGGCAATCAAAATGTCTAATTTTAAAAAAGCTTTTATACTAGGTGCAGTAGCATTCGTTGTTTGTGCATTTTCTCATTCAAAAGCTACTAAAGAAACTTTTATAGCTAAAAATGCTATTGAGTCAACTTTAAGTAAAAGTATTATTTCTTGCCAAAGAGACTACTAAGAAAGCTTATTTCTGATAAATAGTTTTCAGTTACTAATCTAATATTTTAATAATTAGATTAGGATACCAAATATCTATTTTTAAAAAAGTTTTTATTTTTGGTGCTGCAGCAATTACTGCTCCTGTACTTTTTATATTATATACACAATTTGATAAGCAGCTAACTTAATAGAGGCTGGTTGTATATATAATAATACCTTTGCAAATCTTTAAAGTTTATCTTATAATTTGTTAAAATACTTATTAAAATAATTTAAATGTTAATGTTAAGTTATGTTGACCTATCAATTGTCTTATTTTTTCTTATTACTTGCTTAGTGATTGGTCTATATAAATCTACTCAGATAAAATCTCTAAAAGAATTTGCTATAGGGTATAAAGAAGTTTCAATCACAATACTGGTTTGTGCCATATTTGCTTCTCATATAGGGGCAGGAAGTACTATAGGTATAGTTGGTAAAATTTATGAATTTGGAACTATATTTGTTATTAGGCAATTACTATGGCCTATATATTGGTTAATTACCTATAAAGTTATAGCTCAAAATATAGGGCAGTTTAGAGAGTGTATGACTTTAGGCGAAATAATGTTCAAGCTTTATGGATTACCTGGCAGATGGGTACTTGCTTTAACATCAACCTTACACAGTTTTGGAGCCATTGCTGCTCAAGCTCTAGCGTTAGGCTTTGTTTTTAATTATTTTTTAGGTATTGAAACTGGTTATGGAATATTGATTGGATATGGGGTAATCACAATTTATTCAGCACTAGGGGGTATTAGGGCTGTAATACACACAGAAATTTTTAAATTTGCAGTATTTTTTTTTATTATCCCTATTTCATATATAGTGGTGTTTTCAGAAACTGGAGGACTTGAAAATTTTATTTATTATCTTCCGGATTCTCATTTAAATCTAAAGTTATCTAATGATAATATAAGTTTATTGGCTAGTTTTGCATTATATTCTTTATTACCAGGAATAGATCCTGCATTTATACAAAGATGCTTAATTGCAAGGGATACCAAACAACTTAAGCAAGCATTAAAGATGATTGCTTTAATATCAATACCTTTTTCAGCGGCTCTTTGCCTTATTGCTTATGAAATGAGAATGGCATTTCATAATACTATACCTGATGAAATACTATTACAATTCATTTCCCTTTTACCTATGGGGCTTAAAGGTATAATGGTATCTGGATTAATGGCAGTTATAATGTCTATGGCAGAAGCAAAGATAAATGCAACTAGTATCATTTTAGTTAACGATGTTCTAAAAGTGTTACGCCCCCAAATGACTAATAGAATGCAACTAGGTGCATTGAGGCTTAGCACCATAATTCTCTCTGTCTCTTCTCTTGCTCTTATAAAATTTAGTAGAAATATTCTGGATCTAGTATGGTTGGTAGCTAACTTTTGGGAGCCTATAATTTTAGTACCCACAACAGCGGGATTTTTAGGCTTTAAAACTAATAGCAAATCATTCTTAGCAAGTGTATTTACTGCTCTTATTTTTACATTATCTACAGGTATTATAGTGGGAGACTTTGCTATCATGAGTTGGAGCTTCGGTATCTTAGGAAGCGCCATCGGTTTATTCGGTATGCACTATTACCAAGTTTCTAAGGGACGTATACAAGTACAACCCACTCCTAAAGTGACTAGAGAATCTTTACTAAATAGGATTGCAAATACTATTTTTGAACCAATAAGAAATATATATAAATTCTTAATCTCCAGCATTAGGTTGCTTGCAGTAAATCCCGGGCAGCAT
>JACGYV010000054.1 GCA_014116815.1 Holosporaceae bacterium 'Namur' | reverse complement strand
GGTATTTTAGGTCTGCATATGATCAGTTTAGCAAGATATTTGCAAGAGATGAAAGCAAAGCTAAGGAAGAGTTTGAGAGGGCTAAGGAGAACAAAGAAAAAGATAACGTGAAAGAGGAGAAGGAGTCGGCAAAAGAACAGGAAGCAGGCTCTCAGGAGGAAAGTAATAAGGAAGAGGAAGGGAGTAAAGAGAAATATCCTGAGAAGAATCAGAAAGCAGAAGATAAGGAAGGAGTAAATAGAGAGAAGGAAGAAGAAAGTAAAAAACAAAAAGCCAGTGGCAAAGAAAAAGAGCCCGCTAAAGAAGGCGGTAAGGAAAATGATAAGCATAAGGGAGAAGAGCAACCAGAGAGTGAAGATAGTAATAAATTTTACGGCTCTATGTCTGGGCATAAAACTGAAGCACCATCTGAAGAGTATAATACAAAAAACAAAGCTTTAGTAGGAGAGCAACTTGAAACATTAAAAGAAGAATTAAATAGTAAAAAAGAACTAAGTTCTAGGGATAAGAATGCATTTAATAAGTATGTAGACAATCTTTCATCTATTGCTAAAAACAATACTCCTGAGAAGCAAGGATTTTGGAGTGGATTTATTGGTAAAGTGGAGAAAATCTTTAACAAAGGGGTAGAGAAGGGGATAAAGAGCTCAGCACAAATTTATAAAGAAGCGAGAGATGAATATATAAAATTGGCGCAAGAATATCCACTTACCGCTGAATATGGATTATCAGCATTAGTAATAGCAATAAAATCAGTAGGTACAGGAGGAGCGGCATTTTTCCCGGCGCTGTTTCAGGAGGGAGCTGGGCATGCTACTTCATCTGTAGTGGAGAAGTTAATAGGGGAAGATATTAATAAATTTGTAAAAGAAAAGAGAGAAGAGGGAGGAGAAAAGATAAGAGAAAAATATAATGGTTTAAACAAGGAGGAGAGTGAGGATTTTGCTGAAATGGCAATGTTAAGTAGTATAATACTGGCAGGTAATAGTAAAATAGTTAAGGATATTATTACTAAAAAAGGAGGCCATAAGAAAAGTACTACAGGTGGAGAAGGAAGTAACACCAATACCCATAAAGGTGAGAACATAGTAAATGAACACTCTGGTAAACATGATGCTTCTAATGTGAATAGGGTAGATTCAGATAAGGTAAACCAGAAGATAGGAGACAAGAAGAATAAAGAATTTGATCATGAAAGTGCCAATAAACATGAGCAGACAGGATTTAAGCATTTTATAGAAGTGGATGGAGCGCTTCTAAAGAAAGAGATTAAGCTACCAGATGATTATAATAGTCCCAAACTGCGTAAGAAGTTTGATAGTCATAAGGTTGACTTTGGCATGGAAGATATGCCATATAACAAAAAGAATGCAGATATATTTAAACAAAAAATAGTAGAGCACATTAAGCAGGATGATATTATAGTTATAGCAGGAACACACCGTGGAACTGAGAAAGTTATTCATTATTTTGATAAAAAAACTAAAGTTAATGTTATGAAAGATTTAAAGGAAGATTATGTAAGTGGTTGGAAACTAAGTGATAAACAAATCAAATCATTAGAAACGACAGGTAATGTACAATGAGTAACGCAATATATAAAAACAGGTTTGAATATTATCAAATGATGAAAGATTTTGCTGATGGCAAAATGGATGGCCAAAATTTTTCAAGGAATTTTTTAAGTAAAAGAAGTAAGGATTTAAAAGAAGATGATAAAAATATTCCATTAAGAGAGCTACAAGCTAGATTATTTGAAGACCTTAGCTCAGAAGAATATGACAGGCTTTCCAGGCCTTATATAACATATCCAGAAAATAGCCTGTTTTTAAAAATATTTGATGAGTTACAAGCAATAGATATAGAAGACTTTTGGCCTAGGGATGATGAATATTTTGAAGAAGATGAAAACATAGATGAAGACGAACTGAGAAGAAGAGTGAAGGAAAAGCTTAGGATTTTAGATGAGAATAGAGATAAGTGGTAGAGAGATATTAAGAATAATAGCTACATCTAGTAATCATTGAAGCTCTGAAGATAGCAGGAGCAATGATAGCAAATGCACAAGTAAATGAAGATGGAAGTTTTACAGATCATGGGAATTTAGCCTTAAAAGTAGGTGAGTTATTTGTCCAGCATATATATGACTATGATAATGGTCATACTTTGGGTATGGCGGTTGAAGTAGCTGATAAGCTTAAAGAATTTGTATATAGGCCGACGGTTGGAGGACATGATAAAGAAGGGACTACTTATGGTACAGTAGGTAAAGGAACTATAGTTTGTGAAGGTGATACTTGTGAGACTGAAAAAGCAAACCGAGATGCAAGTCAACCGCAAAGCTGGTCTACAAACTATGATATTGAAACAATTAAAGGGTATTTCAGTAATTTTAATCCTGATGAAGCGAAGCGCAGGATACCGAAAGATGAGAATGGGAATATAGATTGGGAAGAAGCTATAGGAGGGTATTTCCGATCTGCATATGATCAGTTTAGCAAGATATTTGCAAGAGAAGAAAGTAAAGCCAAAGAGGAGTTTGAGAGGGCTAGGGAGAGCACAGAAAAAGATAACGTGAAAGAGGAGAAGGAGTCGACAAAAGAACAGGAAGGAAACTCTAATGAGGATAGGAAAAAGAAAGAAGAAGCTAAGGGTTCAGGTGATAACAATAAGGAAGGATTGGGGAGTAAGCAAGAAGAAGCTAAAGCTGAGTCCGCACAATCGGAAGATAAAGGTAGAAAGATATATGATGAGCCAGTTGGATCATCAACTATGTCGGATATTGAGGGAGATGAAAGATCAAGGCAAGGTGAACAAACTTTTCATAAAGATACTAATCAATTTGACCAGAATAAAGTCGCAGAATATAAAAGTAAATTAGAGCCGGTGGCTAACAAAATTAAAGACCACTATACTAATAATGGTCCTGCCCCCACTCAGGAAGAAATAAACATAGCTACTGAGAATCTCAAACAATATTATGATTATTTAGATGAAACAGGAATACCATATGCTAAAGTTGCTAAAGATATGGCAAACAACCAAGGTTCATTTGGAAGGTTTGCCAATAAGTATCTTGAAGTGCAAGCAAAGGCGGAGGGAAAAACTGCAAGCCAAATCCCTCAGCTTAGTGAACATTATAGGATACTTTTGGCAGCAGATGATTCTGCTTTACGTTCTGGATCAGGAGTACTAAAGGATAAAGGTAATATTGAATATCGAGATATAGCAGCTTATCATTACTCTAACTTAGAAGTAATGGATCTCTCTAAAAAAGCCTGGGGAGGAACATTTTTTGAAGAGTTTGCAGGCAGCGGGTCATGGATGGATTTATGCGGGTATGACACTAATATTGACATAAAACAAGCAGATTTATTAAAAGCAATTGCAACTAACAAGAAGTTTGATGGAGTGGGAGCATGGGAATATATTGCCGTCATTAGTAAAGTTGCTGCGGAAGTTCCGAGTGATGCTATAAGTTCCTTGTTATATAGAACTGCACTGGGTGGAATTGATAATTCAATCACCAAACTTCCGGGAGGACTGGGAAGAGTATATGGATTTAATGAAGATGAGGTTGCATATAGATTTAAGGTGCCAAAAGATAAAGTGGTAGAAGATTATATTTATGATATAGATGCATATAAGGTTAAGGGTAGAAGCTTTATTATTCCCTTTAAAGAAGAGAAGGATAATAAATAGAAGTAAGAAAGAGGTTAGAAAATGAAAATATATAAGAGAAATATATTTTGGATAGCACTTATAATTTTAGGGTTATGGTTTTATTTAACTAGAGAAGAAAAAATAACCCATGTAGTGCTTAATGATGGAGTTAGTAGAGTCCGTATACCTGAAGAAATAGTAAAGAGTAAAGATTGTGAAAAGTACCACGAATGGTTTTATGCGAGAGCAAACCCTTTAGCAGTATGGAATGATAGGTGCCCATGGAGCAAGCCACCTAAGGGAGAGATAGGAGAGTTTATAGTAGGTGTGATCTTGTCCCGAATTTGTGGAGAAGTAGTTAAGCAACTTTGTAGTAGTAATATTGCTCAAAATTAGTTGGAGAGCAATAATATAAATTAGAATGCCTACGTTTTCTATTGTAAAATATCTCTA
>JACGYV010000020.1 GCA_014116815.1 Holosporaceae bacterium 'Namur' | reverse complement strand
AATAAATGATTCTATAATTTTATTTTCCAGAATTAATTGCAACTATAAGTTGGAGAGTAAATTTAGTATAAAGGCAGGAATAAAATATATGGTTAATTAGATGAAAATGAGCATATTAAATTTATGAGACTTTAAACAAAAGTCATTGATAAAAAAGTATAAATCCATATAGAATAAGAGCTAATTTTAGGTTTTTATAAAAACGGGCTAAAAAAGGTAGTGTTGCAAAGAATAAGATATGAGAGTAGCTATAAAGCTAAGCAAGCAACTAATGATATATTCATATGAGAAAGTATAATCCTATAGATTTCAAGTGGCGTCATTATGAAGGAGAAATAATCTTATTATGTGTACGCTGGTATCTAAGATATAGACTTAGCTACCGTAATTTGAGCGAGATGATGGAAGAAAGAGGATTAAACATCTATCCAAGCACAATATATAGGTGGGTTCAGCATTATGGTCCTGAAATACAAAAGAAAGTTAGCTACTTTCTCAAATCTGTCAATTCTTCTTGGTACCTAGATGAAACTTACATAAAAGTTAAAGGTAAGTGGTTATACTTATACAGAGCGATCGATAATAATAAAAACACTATTGATTTTTACTTAAGCAAAACACGTGACCATAAAGCAGCTAAATTATTCTTAACCAAATTGCTTAATAAGAAAAATACTTTTGAACCTAAAAGTATTACTGTAGATGCTAACCAATCATATGCCTTGGCATTTACTAAGCTGCAAAAAGAAGGCAAATTTACTAATACTGTTCTTAGAAAGAACAAATACTTAAATAACATAATTGAACAAGATCATAGACGGGTAAAATGGAAAACCAAAGATGCTATGGGTTATCATAGTTATAAAACAGCTTATAACACCATTCGAGGTATTGAGACAATGACTATGTTATTTAAGGGGCAGCTTTATCACTTACTTAAAAGCTCGGCTATAAATATTAAATACTTTATTGAAAGACAATTTTACTTACCTACTCCTGCTTATATATTCTAAAGAATCTTATAAAACTAGATACCTTCTTCCTTCAATTCTATTCTTTGCAACACTGCCACGAGAAGTCTGTTGTGCCCCCTATTTGAACATAAAGAATTGACTTAATAAGTACTCATATGGTATGCTTTAAATAAAAAGAGGTTCATATGGATGCTATTACTTATACTCAAGCACGTAAAAACTTTACTCAAACAATGAATAATGTTTGTGAGAATCATTCTCCCATAATAATTACAAGGCAAAATGCCTCACCTGTTGTTATGATGTCTTTAGAAGATTATAATGGAGTTGAGGAAACTTTATATTTATTGAGAAGCCCAAAAAATGCTGAACACATTACTAAGGCGCTTCAAGATTTGAAGGATAAGAAATACACTGAAAGAAAGCTAATAGAAAAATAAAATGAAAATTCTTTTTACAGATGATGCTTGGGATGATTATCTTTATTGGCAAAAAAATGATAAACGCATTCTTCAAAAAATAAATGAATTGATTAAAGAAATAACAAGGTCTCCTTTTAATGGGAAAGGAATGCCTGAGCCATTAAAATTTGATATGGCCGGTTGTTGGTCGAGGAGAATAACAATGGAACATAGATTAGTTTATAGAATCGAGGATGAGTCTTTAATTATAATACAATGCAGGTATCATTATTAACCAAATCATTTGATTTGGGGTATCAACATTTCCGCAACAAAGCCCTTTAGAATCATGATACTTATGTTATATTAGAGGTAAGTATTTAAAAAATTAAACCTATAAATTCGCATAAGAATATGAAACAACCAGCCGGCTAAGGCGCGGAGGAAGCACGCCTCAATAGCGCTGTAGCGACATAGCGCCTATAATTAACAATACTTATACTTATTCTCTTGGCCTTTAAAATCATAGTTGATAATACGCTATGGTGATTTTTCGCACTTATCACGCCGGTAGGCCAGCATAGCAACTAAAATCCTATGGAACTATAGATGTAAAGAAGAGGGAATATAAATGCATATATAAGATCTGAGATAAACATTTATAATTAATAGGCTAGAGTAAAATGCTAAAATTAGTACATATAATTTACTAAGATATTAATAAAAAAATGGTTGCTAGCTTATAAGCTATAAAACAGTGTTTTAAATTATCTATTTAAATAATTTTATATAAAAATGTATTCTAAAGATTTATCTAGACATATAATTAATTCAAACGCTTCCCAGGATGATTCAGAAGAAGGAGAAGCTGAGATTATCACTTCCGAAGAACTTTTGATAGCTGAAAGTGCTGAAGAAAGGATTATTAGATCGATTAAAAACTTTTATAAAGAAAATGATAAGCTCAAATTATTTTGGGCAGATCAGGAATACCCGATTACAGAAAGTTTTATAAATCTAGTAATAATAGAGCAGCAAGAAATAAAAGAAAAAGAAAGGAGGATGAAAGAAGAAGGAGGGAATACCGAAGAGGAAGATAAATATAAAGGGGCATATAGAGAACAAAGGATATCGAGTTATGAGGAAATACATAAGCCTAAGAAAGAAATAAAGATTGAAGAATTATTTAAGGACGCAAGTAGTAAGAAGTTAGTTATATACGGGCGAGCTGGGATAGGAAAGACTACACTATGTCAATACTTAACAGTTGCATGGCAGAATGGTGAAATATGGCAGGATAAGTTTAAGTTAGTAATAAAAATACCACTTAGAGAATTAGCAAATCAAATAGAAGCAAATTCTAGCTTAACTCTTGAAGGATTTATAAGTGAGTTATATGGCATTGAAAAGTTAGAGGAAAAGAAAATAAGTGAATTCCTGGTCAAGCATAAAGACAATATATTATTTATTCTTGATGGTTATGACGAGATAGTACCCTTATTTAATAGAGGAGTGATAGGAACTAAGCTAAAGAAGATAGTAAAAAAGTTATTAGAAGAAGAATACGTAACAGTAACATCCAGGCCACTTAAGATAGAATATAAGTTTGACCAAGAGCTTGAGAATGTAGGTTTTATTGATCAGGATATAGAGAGATATATTAAAATATTTAAGCCCGAAAGAGCAGAAAGTATATTAAAATTTTTAAAGAACAATAAGAGTCTATGGGGAATAGCACATATACCAATTAATTTAGAATTAATATGCAGTGCATGGGGTATAAGTGGTGGGATAGAGAAGATAGATACTATAAGTGAGTTATACGCAACTATAACGCGAAGATTGCTTGAGAGATATATAGTAAAGAACCATTATATAGAACTAGAAGAAGTAGATGAGGTGTTACTAAGAGAGAAGACATCTAGTATAACTAGGTGTCTTGAGAAGATAGCATTTAGAGGGATGGAAAGTAATAAGATCATAATATCAATAAAGGATATTAGACAAATTATTGAGGAAGAGCAAAATAGAATTGGCAAAAGTAACCTATTAGGAGAGGTACTAAAGAGTGGACTACTAAAGGTTATAGGAGGAGACAAAGATGGAGAGGTATATTTCTTACACTTAAGTTTCCAGGAGTATTATGCAGCAAAGTTTATAGCAAGGTCATTAGAGAATCTAAAAAGCAAAGAATATGAGCAAGCAATAGATATAATAAGAGAGCATAAATATACACCGTACTATGAGGTTATGTGGTGGTTTACAGCAGGGCTATTATACCAGAAAGGTAGGGCACAGAATAACTATGAATATTTAAGTAGGTTTTGGGAAATAATTGAAAGCGAACCAAAAGACTTAATAGGGGTAAGGCATGCAAATCTTGTAATCAGATGTTTAGAGGAATGTAAAGCAAGTGATAAAGTAGCAAAGCATAAGGAGCTGATAGATTATATAAAGAAATGGATAAGAGGGTACCCTGCTAAAGGTAGTAATATAATATTAAAAATACTATGTAATACGCCTAATATAGCTAAAATGATGCTTACAGTGCTTTTAGAATTACTTGAATATAATGACGGATTTATAAAAGGTTTTATTTTAAGTCTCTATGGCTATGAGGGTGATCGTATAAGACGATTTGCGACTAAAAGTTTAGGTAAGCTAGGGCATGGTAGTCCTGAAGTGATTTCAGCACTAATAGAAAAGCTTAAGGATGAAAGTGGGGGGATAATAGCAGCAGCAAAGAGTTTAGGTAAGTTAGGGTATATTAATCCTAAGGTGGTTGCGGTATTAATAGAAGCGCTTAAGGATAAAAGGAGCAGTCGGATAAGAATAGAATTAGCAGAAATTTTAGGTGAACTAGGGTATGGTGGAAAGCCTGAGGTGATTGCAGTGTTAGTAGAGGATCTTAAGGACGAAGATAAGTGGGTAAGGATAATAGCAGCGAAGAGTTTAGGTAAAATAGGGCAGGGAAACTCTGAAGTGGTTGCCGCACTAATTGAGGGGCTTAAGGACGAAGATGATAAGTATGTAAGAGGTGACATATGTAGGATTTTAGGTGAGCTAGGGCAGGGAAGCCCTCAGGTAATTTCAACACTAATGGAAGCGTTTAAGGCTAAAAATCATTATATAACCAAAACAGCAGCGAAGAGTTTAGGTAAGCTAGGGCATGGTAGTCCTGAAGTGATTTCAGCACTAATAGAAAAGCTTAAGGATAAAGATAGCTATCTAAGACGAGCAGCAGCGAAGAGTTTAGGTAACCTTGGGCAAAGTAGTAATGAGGTAATTTCAGCACTGATAGCTTTGCTTAAGGATGAAGATAAGGGGGTATGGCGAGAAGCAGCGAAGAGTTTAGGTAAGTTAGGGTATGGAAGCACTGAAGTGATTTCAGCACTAATAGAAATGCTTAAGGGTGCAGATGATTGGTATGTAAGGCATGTAGCAGCGAAGAGTTTAGGTAAAATAGGGCAGGGAAGCCCTCAGGTAATTTCAGCATTAATAGATAAGCTTAAGGACGAAGATGATAAGTATGTAAGGGGTGTAGTAGCGAAGAGTTTAGGTAAAATAGGGCAGGGAAGCCCTCAGGTGATTTCAACACTAATAGAAGCGTTTAAGGCTGAAAATCATTATATAACCAAAACAGCAGCGAAGAGTTTAGGTAAAATAGGCTATGAGAGCCCTGAGGTGATCGCAACGTTGATAGAGACTCTTAATCATGAAAGCGATGAGGTAAGACAAGTAGCAGTAGAGAGTTTAGGAAAGATAGGGCGGGGGAGCCCTAATATAATTGCCGCACTAACAAAGGCATTCAAGGGTAAAAATGAGTATGTAAAGAAGGCAGTAGCAAATAATCTGGTTGCGATATTCAATAAGAGCCCTGAATTAGCAGAAGATATTGCTAGATTAGTGGTTAATAAGAAATTAATAGACGAGATTATGCTTGTGCCTGGCTCTTTTAAGTTAGCGCTAACCTGCTTTACTCTTACTTCTAATGCTCAATGGCTTGATAGTCTTAATGATAGTTATGTTGCTTTAATGGTTCGTGCAGACCAACATCATTATGAGGGTTGGCGATGTAATGCCTTGCGGTTTGGTAATATAATATCTAGTAAATCCGCGATTATGCTTAGCAATAGTGGAAAACTAAAGCTTATAAGTGGAGAAAGTGTAGAAGAGTTCATCCTAAACAAAAAGCAAAGAAGCTTATTATTGACTAGGTTAGCAAAATTCAGAAGGTATCAAAGTATACCGAATGTAAGTTATAAAGTAAGTACAGCACAACCATTGATCAGTAAGCAAGAAGAATTATATCAAGTAATATTAGAAAATAATCATGCAAATTTGGAGGGATTAATAAGTAATGGAGTTGATTTAACTATATTAGATAAAGAAGGTAATACACCATTACACTATACAATAAAAAGTAATGCTGATATTGAGCTAATCAAGATTGTAGTGAAGGGTGATGCTAACCTTAACGCAGTTGATAGAGATGGTAATACTGCATTTAACTTAGCAGTGAAGTTAGGTAAGGTTGAAATAGCGAATTATTTAGAGAACAAGTTGGTAGTAGATAAGATTAGTAAGAAAGCTGATTTTAGTAAAAACTTAAAACAAAAAATAGCCGATGCTACATACCAATTATGCCAAGAAAAGTATAAGGATGCTTTTAACAGTTATCAAGCAGCATTAAGTATTGCCGAAGGAGAAAATAACCAAGTTGCTTATTGTTATATCTTACTTAAATTAGGTGATTATTACCTGTATCAGCAGAATAATTATAAAAGCTATAAATTTGCTGCTTTATATTATAGTGCTGCAAGAGTAATAGGAGAGATATATTCTGAGGTGAATGATATCTTTGATTCAGATTACTTTGCTCATAAGCAACTTTACTTAGAGACATTATTTCTTAAAAAGATTTGTAAAAAATCAATACCGGATGTTAAGTGCTACCAATATCATAAAGAACGACTAAAAGAGATAAGAGCAGAAGCTAGATCGAGTGCTGATGATAAGGGAATCGAGATTAAGAAAATTTTACAAAGCAATACACAATATATGGTCGAGTTAGCTTCAATAATATTTATGGAATGTATTAGCTTATTGGGTATTCCACCATGTGAGTATGCTATAGTGGGACTTGGCTCAATGGCACGAAAAGAGATATCCATATACTCAGATATTGAGTACATGATCTTATTAGGAGAAAGATATTCAATTGAAGATCCAAGGTATCAATATTTTGTGCAGCTTGCATTATTATTTGAGCTAAAAGTAATCAGTATAGGAGAGACATTTGAGAGACCATTACCGTTAAGTTTGGAACAGATAATACATAAAGGATTTTCTTTAGATGAGGGGCCTAATACACCTAACTCGGATTTACATAAGGGGAATGTATACATATCCGAATTGATCAACATACCTCATGGGATAGCAGAATTACAGAGTAAAGTTGATTGTATAATGGCTAATGCGCTTAGGTTAGGGATATTAATACAAGGAAATAGCAATTTATTTAATAAATACCAACAAGCATTAGGTAATGAGTTATATAAACAATTTAGAGGTATGCCTTTACATCAACAGCAAGCATTAGAGTTAATGGAAGAAGATATAGGATTATATAAGTCTAGGCTTAATGATAGGATAGAAAGCTTATGTTTTAATGCCAAGGCAGATATGTATAGATTTATAAGCAATATAATAAATCACTTATCTTTATATTATAGTGTGCAAACAAGTAATAGCTGGGACAGATTAGAAGAACTAAAGAATAAAGAGCATATATCTGAGATAGCTTACGAGCGATTAAGTAAGTTATTAGATTTTGCATTAAAGATGAGAATTAAGACACATCTTTTTTATGAAAGAGAAAAAGAGAACATTTATTCTCAAGGTGGAACTAGCAATAAAGAATACCAATTAAATGAAGAAGAGAAAAAGGAGTTAGAAGAAGCATACAAGATATTAGTTGCAATACATAAAGCAACTAAAGAATTCATACAAAGTAAAAGCTTTTATTATGATGATGCATATGAAGCCACACCATCTGTTAATGCAAAGTTGGCTATAGCTAAGGGGAGTAGGGATGAAGGGATTAGGTTATATCAAGAAGCATTGAGTGCAGATGCTGATAACTTAGGGATCATGAGAGAGCTGGTGGATCTGCTAAAGCAAGAAAATAAGTATGACCAGGTTTTAAAAGTAGCACAGCAGATGAAAGAAGTTGCTCAAAGGAAATATGGGATAAGACATGATGATGCTAAATATGCATCAGAGGCAATAGAATTTGCAAATTTTAAGCTTAGCTCACAAAGCCCTAAGGTTACAGAGAAATTAGAAAGAAAAGAAACTCTAACATTTGAAGAGGCAAGTAATAGTATAATCAATAGCCTATTTAAGGCAGTGAAGAGAAATAATATTGGTGATATTCAGGAATTAATAGAAAGAGGGATAGATATTAATTGTAGGGAATCAAACTTTGGTAGCACAACACTACATATAGCAGCTAAGGGGAATATAGGGATAGTAAGCTTGTTAATAGAGAATAAAGCTCAATTAAATCCTCAAGATGAGAAAGGGAGAACACCACTGCATCTAGCAGCAAAGTATAACCAAGTTGAAGTAGTAAAACTGCTATTAGAAAAAGGAGCGGATAGAGAGATAAGAGATAAGCAAGGATTCAGGGCTAGTGATTATATAAATTCTAATCAACATAGGCTCAGGATATTACTTGAGTCACAAAATAAAGGGAAAGAAAGGAATAAATAACTATAATAACAACCATATAGAGAGGAATAAGATGAAAGGAAGAGATAATAGAGGAAGTGTTAATAGAGATAACCAAATATCACTCGAGGAAATAACAAATAGAAGTATAAAAGAACTAGAAGAAATAAGGAAGCAACGAGAGGTAATAAGGATAGTAAATAAGATATGGGATAATAAACAGATAAGTGCAGCAGAAAGGGACCTATTAATAACAGAATATGCGAAGCGTAATGAGATAAACAAAAAAGAAATAAGTATAGGAATTTTAAAGTCAAGGGTAAGAGACAATTACATTGCAATATTAATAGAGAGTTATGAAGAAATAATAAGGAATTGTGAAGAGATAAGGAATCTTAGTAGCATAGGGGAGCAGGTTAAGCAAGAAATAAGGAATGCATTACCTGAAGCAGTGAAGGGTATTCTGAGTATAAAGGAGAGGAGATTTCGCAATGATTTAGAATTGAGAGATAAGGAAGATAGGGAATACATAGTAAGGAAATATATAAAAGAGGTTATGGGGATATATAACCGGTATGGATATATATTAGAAGGAGATAGTAAGAAGATAGATTTGCAGAAAGTAAATATAGAAGGGTTTGATTTAAGCGGGTTAGATTTGAGATTTGTAGTATTTGGTTCCAATGTATTAAGAGGAGTAAACTTAAGTAATACAGGTATAAGCGCTGAGCAATTATTAAAAGCGAAAACAGTAAAAGGTATAATTGTTGAAGAAGAAGTTTTGGAGGAAGTGCATGAACAAAGATTTAGGTTATTGGCTGGTATATTGGATAATATAAGGGAACAAATTGAAGAGGCTAGAGTAAAGATAGATTACATAGAAGATTTATACTTATTGGCCTTTAAAGGACATGAAATGGAAGGGAAAGATACGGTTAGTATAATTAACCAGAGGTTTATAAATTTAAATGATCAAAGGATTAAGAATCTAGTTAGTTTTGCAATGACGAGCCAACAAATCAACTTATTGGATGATAGCAATGAGAATAATTATGTTAATCTAAGCTATCACCCAGGATTGATAACTAGTTGCTCATATGCTCAGCTACTTAACATGTTGGATGTAATGTTAAGGGAGAGGAAATATGAACTTGGAGAAGATGTGATAAGTTATGTAATTTTTCTCAAACTTTATAATTTATATAATGTGATAGGTGATAGTAGACAAGCGATTGAGGATATAGAGAATATTTTAGATGAATTTAAAGAGGAAGGCAGGATAAAATTAGAAGGAAAGATTGTAATATTAAAGAACTTAAGGAAAGAATCTTTAAGGGACGAAGAAGAAGTCAAAGGACGCAATGATATAAAGAGCATTGAGAAGCACCTGAAGCATTTAAATGATGAAGCAGATATTGCATTAGGAGCTGGATCGACAGAAAGATTAGACACTGCATTAAATATAGCAAAAGAGAGTAATCAAGAGGTAGACTTAAGAGAAATAGATTTAGAGAGGGTAAATTTCAGTAGAATAGATTTTAGTGAATTGGATATAAGACTTATAATGACTCCTGCCCAAGAAAATAAATACTTGAGTGTAGAGCAAAGGCAGCAGAGGTATAGGGTATTATTTGAAAGAGCTGCAGTTGGAGATATAGAAGGAGTTGAAGAAGCATTAAGTAGGGGGTTAAATATCAATACAAGTGGGGAATATAACAAGGCAGCCCTATTTTATGCTTGTGAATCAGGAAGGTATGAAGTTGTGAGATGGTTAATAGAAAGGGGAGCAGATGCAAAGGTATTAAGCCAAGGAGGAAGAACATTGCTCATGAGTATATGTGCAGCTGAGCTAAGTAGTGATCAAGAGATAAGGAATGGGAGATTAGAATTAATTGCTTATTTAATAGGGCAAGGTGCTGATGTAAATGCAAGGGATAGAGAAGGGATGACAGCATTGATGCATGCATGTGTTAGTGGGCAGTTAGAAATAGCAGGAAAGCTAATTGAAAATGGGGCTGAAGTTAATGTAGCAAATGAAATGGGAAGAACAGCATTGATGGTAGCTGGTTATTATGGGTGGCTTAATATAGTCAAATTATTAATAGAGAAAGGAGCTAACATTAATGCGAAGACTGAAGCTGGATGGAAGATAATAGAAGGATTATTACATGGAGAGCAGCCTGAGAATATAAAACAGATAGTTGAGTATTTAATGAGTAAGGGGGCTGAGCTTAATGTACATAGTGCCATAAAATTAGGAGATATACGAAAGATAGAAGGCTTGAGCAGTGAAGAACTTCAAGTGGTGAGTCAAGATATGAGAGGAGGAGCAGTACATACTGCTGTAAGAGAAGGTAGGGTAGATATATTAGAATTACTAAGGAAGAAAGGAGTAGATTTAAGGCAAGTAGATATATATGGAAATAATGGATTACATATAGCATGTGAAGAAGGGAAATCTGATATAGTAGGATACCTGGTCAGAGAGGGGTTTGATGTAAACTTCGCGGTAGGGAATAGAACACCGATACAGATAGCAGTAGAGAAGGGGCATTTACAAATAGCACACATGTTAAGGAAAGCTGGGGCTAAGCTCGATTTAGGAAGTATGGTAGCCTTAAGGGACATAAATACTATTTCACAAATACTAGGAGCAAACAAAGTACCAGATGAAATAAAGGCAGAACTGATATACTTATGTTGCAAATATAACTGGGCAGAATTAGCTGAGGAGCTAATAGAAAAACATAAGTCTGATATAAATGCAGGAATAAAAGGAACAAGAGGGATAGAAATAGCTTGTGAACTAGGAAACGCAGAAATAGTTGAGCTATTTATGAAGTATAAAGATAGTAAAGGGTTAGATTTAAACGACAATAGAAGCGAGCCTTTACTTTTTAAAGCTATAACAAAAAATCAGGAAAGAATAATAGATATACTTTTAGCTAATGGTGCTGATCCTAATATAGTTCATGGGTGGTTAAAAGAAAATGCCTTATTTTATGCAATAAGGATGATTGATAGGAATAAAGTTGATATTTGTGGGGTAGCAAGAAAGTTAATAGAGAGCGGGGCTGATTTAGGTCATAAAGATAGTAGAGGTAATGCAGTATTACATTATGCAGCTATAGAAGGTAATGAAGAGTTAGCAGAGATAATACTTCAAGGATTTAAGAATATAAAAGATAAAGAAGGTAAGACGGCCGCTCAAATAGCTAAAGAAAAAGGATATAATTTGAAAGCATTAGAGGAGGAGGAAGAGAGAATAAATGAAGAAGGAAGGATTATCCCACTAGAAGATATGGAAGGCTTTGTAGAAGCTGTGAAACCAGGTAAGAAAGATAAAGGTAAAGAGAAAGAAGATGGTAAAGATACAAAAGAACAAGATAAAAAAGAAGAATTACTTGCAGCGAATGCGAGTGGAGATGATAGGAATTTGTTAGCAGATGGACATGATAGGTATTGGTATAGTGTAAGCGATGGATTTAGGCTATTAATGCATATAAGAAAAGCAAAGTTAAGTTATGATAATACAATACCAGTTAATGAAGGAGAAGAATATAGTGCCTATAGAGAGAATAGAGAAGGGGTATTTATAGCTGATCCTTACCATATTCTTAATTTCAGGGAAAATTTTGAGGATGATATAAGAAGGCTTTCTGGTCAAATTAATGGAATAGCAGGATGGAGCAATACAACTAAAGTAATGCTCATTCCTATAATTGATGGAATACACTGGAGAGCGATAAGGATAACTATGCATGAAGATGATAGGATAAGTATATTATGGGACGATCCATATGGAAAGAATGGATTTTCAGAGGAAATGAAGAGCTCAATTAAGCAAGCAATAAGAGAGGTTATATGTACTCTATGTGAAGGGATTGAGATAGAAGTAGAAGAAGTAGAAGAAGTAGAGAAGGTAATAGATCAGCAAGGTAAGGGGTTAAATGGTTATGACTGCGGACCTATCATATTTAGTAATATAAGTGATTACATAGATATTACTAAATCAAATCAAGAGTTTACTAAGACGAGCAAGCATGCATATACGATTGGAGAGTTTAGTGAACAACTGCATAATCAGGATATAAGAATATTAAGAAGGAATGATACGAGACGTTATGCTGAGATGGCAGGTATAGATTTAGGCGATGTAGAAAAAAGAAAGGTTAAGATAGAGGAGAAAAATGCCCAGCTACTAAAAGATAAGATTGGTATAACTAAACAAGAATTATTAAGCGGTAAGCAACTTGAGGCTATATCTAATTTAGCTCCACTGTATATAAGTATGGTATTTGATATAGTAGAAAATAATAGGTCCTGGAAAGGGGATAAAGGAGATAAAGCATACTCGATTGAAGAATTAACAAAAGCTTATAATCAAGTAATGATTTATAAACAATGGGTAGAGGAGGTGTGTATAAATATTCCTATAAGCGAGAATATAGATATGCCAGTTAGTACTAGTGCTAATACCAACTGGCAAAGAGGGCAGAGACCTGAAAGTACAAGAGATATAAAGAGCTCTTCTAGTAGTGCAAGCTCTGCTAAAAAAGATAAGGACAATTGCGTAGTAAGCGCAGTGTACTCAGCAAGTTATGATAACCCTCTATTAAATGATGAGAAGATAGAAGAGTTAATGAAAATAGCTAATGATAACTATGGAACTAAAGGGATAGATAAGCTAATAGAGGTTGGAAGTGATACAAATAGTTACAGGAAGTTTCAAAAGTTAAGAGAAATATTAGGAGACGATAAAGCAGCTAAATTATACCTACAACAAGTACTAGGTAAGGAACAGAGCGTTGTAAATGGTTCTATAGAGAGGATAAATTTGGAAAGAGTCGTAGTGCCAATCTCTAATCTAGAAGGAAACAATCAAAACTTATCTTTTAGAGAGAAGGTTAGAGTAGAACAGGAGAATAATATAGAGCAAAGAGCAATTGGCAGAAGTAGTTAATGTATAAAAAGGAGAGAAGACATAATCTCTCCTTTTTAAGTTTATATACTTTTAGAGAGAATGAAACTACATAAGGGCATAAAGGGGTAGTCTAATAAATTGAAAAGGTTCCAAATGAAAGAAGAGATTAGACAAACTTCTCTATCAGAAGTTGAAAAAATTCTAGGTGTTGAGGACAGGATATTACAAAAAAATATAGTTACAGATATTCTACGCAATAACGGCCTTCTTTGGCAAAATGATATAGATGATAGGATGTTACTTGCAAGGCAAGTCAGACAATTAAAGTTTTTATATGGGTTAGTTATATATAATTCTGAACTATCTGATAGAGGAGCATCTGAGTTTATAGATTTAGCCTGGGAAAGCACAATTGGAGTAGATGAGAGACTATTGTCTAGAAATGTACAAGGTATAGTGAGGCAAGAAATAAAATCTAAACTTTTAGATGAAGCAAGACCAACAATATTAGAAATAGCTAAGTCGCTCTTTATATATGAAACAAGTCAGCAAAAAGTGCTAAGAACGGAAATTGCTAGAAGGATGGATAGCTTTATAAGACGAGTTAGAAATGATGATATAAATCTGTTAAAGATAAAAGATCCCCAAATATTAAATGAAGAAGAGTTCTTAGATCCAGAAGGATTATACCAAGTTTTAAGAAGTAACACAGTAGCATATGCTACAGGTAACAATTATAGGAGGTTAGGAGAAGGTGGTAAGTATAAGAAACCAGAAGGTAAGCAGGAGGTATATGATGTTGCTAGAGTTGATCTCACAACTGTAGGCGGTAAAAAAGTTATAATAAGCTCTATAGCTGATGGACATATGCATGCGATGGACGAGCAGCAGGATAGGCAGATAAAAGAGATAGCAAATTTAGGATGTAAGCTAGGAAATAGAGAACTGGAAAGAGTCATAGGTGGATATTGGAGAGAAGTAGAGATAAATAAAGAAGAAGCAATATGGAAAGAAGGAGAGAAACCGCTAGAAAGAAATTATAGTTTTTCTCCTAAGCTATTTAGACTTGCAATAAGTGGTTTAGAGGTATTGCTTGAATACCAAACAACTAGCTTACACAACATAGTTAAGGATGTTCTGATTAGAATGTCGAACTATTGGCCGAGAAATAATTTTGAGCATTCTGGACTTACTATTTATGCAGCATGTATAGAAGAATATGGGCTAAGGATGAGTGGGTTTTCTATAGGAGACCAAATGGTAATTGGGTATTCGCCAAGCCAAGGTTTTATAAATATTGTGCCTTCCATTAGGTTAACAGGAGGTCCTGATTTTTGGAATCATGAGAAAGATGAAATAGAAGCTGATGAAGTACCTTTCTTAACCTTTGATCAAGCACTCCCTATAGATACAACAATAATTTCTTATACTGATGGTGTATTTGATATGTTACCTGAAGGTTGTGTATTGCAAGAGGAATTAGGTAGTTACGAATCTTTTGGTAAGAAAATCCCTAGTGTTTATAGAGAAAGCATAAATACCGAGGAGATGAATAGGTTGTGTAAGCAAGGTTTAAGGAATGCTGAAGAAGTAAAGAGTTGGTTATTGGATATCGTAAAAGAAAGCATAAGGAATAAAGAGGATAGCGAAGTAGAGGATAAAGCTATAGAAATCGGAGATGATACTACAATTGTTGCTGTGAACATAGAAAAAGTAATTATGAAAACTGGGTTATTACAAAGAGGGATCTGTAAAGATTCAGCATATATTTGAAACTTTTTTAAGGAATAGAAATGAAAGATTTTAAAGTGAAAGAAAATAACGATAAGCTAAGTATCTCTGTTTTAAGATTATTAGATAAAGCAGAAGAAATTCTTAGCAATGAAGATTATAAGAATATAAAAAAAGTTGAACAATTCTTAGAAATAATAGATAGAGTTCAGGATCATTGGGAATTTGGAGATAAAATAGAGGAGAAGATAACCACATTACATGAAAGAGTAATTGGATGTAATAAATATAAAGAGATCGAGGAAGAGCCTAAGAAAGAAGGAGATTATCAACTTGATCTATCTACAACTAGGAGAAGATTAAAGAGATTACATGAAGGAAAAAAGAATAAAGATCTGATTAGGCTATGTGAAAATCTTTGTAAAAAAGGAGATGCTTGCAAAAAAAGTGAAGAATATGCCGAAGCACTTAAATATTATAATATTGTTTTAGAATATTTTATAGATATAAAAAATACGGAAGAGTGCAGGGAATTATTAGATAATATTTCTAAATGTTACTTTAAATTGAAGCAATATAAGGAATCTGCTTTATATGAGAGTATAATATCTGATGATTTAAGGAATAGGTTTCCATTAATAGAAGTAGATTCCATATTAGATATCGTAAAGATTGAGAAAATAAAACGTCGCATAAATATATATAATCTGGATAAAGATATTGATGCATTAAGGATAATTAACCATTTAGAGGGAATAGCCGATACTTATTATGTATATAAGGAAATTACAAGAGCTACAGAAATTTATGGGGTAATTATAGAAAAGCTAGATGAACTTGCGAATAAAAACTATCTGCCTAGAACAGAAATATTAGATGAATATTTAAAAGTTTTTGAAAAGTACAGCCAAGTTATAATTGGCGAAGGGATAAATAATATTAATCCGATTAAATATAAGGGTAAAGAATATAAAGAAATATTAAGGCAAATCAGGAACGAAAGTAGAGATAAATTGGTAAATAATGAAGAAAGTTTGGGAGGGAGCTTTAATACCGCCTTGATAAAGTTGATAAGTGATATAGTAAAAGATGCGGTAAAATGTTTAGGACCAAGTAAATACAAATATGTAGTTTTAGGCCTAGGTTCGTTAGCCAGAAAGGAGCTATGCCCATATTCCGATATAGAATTGATGATAATTTATGATGAACAAAAAGATATCAAAGAAAAAGTTTTATCAGAAGCTGATAAGGAGGGGATAGATCAATATTTCAGAGCATTAACGGAAGTAATAAAGATAAAGATAATATCGTTAAGAGAAACTCATATATCATTAGAAGATAAAAGTATATTAAGTAAAATAAAAATCGGACTTAGTTTTGATTCTACTCACTTTCCTTATAAGCATGACGGTAAAAGAAATCTCGTAGGTACGGTTGGTGAACTAAGTGATAATTACTGGGAGGGAATCTTAGATGAAAATACTGCTATTGTATTTTCAATCGATGCAGCGATTCAACAAGATATATGCATAGTGTACGCTAAGGAAAACAGTAAGGAGTTATTTTTTGAATATAGGAAAAGAATCAGAGAAATTCCACAGGAAAGTATAGCTAAGGTTCTCTCTCAATGGATAATTGATGACACGTTGAGGTTTAAACTAGAAGCAAATAAAGTTGTAAGAAGATTGGCTGATGAAAACTCAGATAATGAAAAAGATGAAGGGATTGACGTAAAAGATAATTTACTTAGGTTTCCGGTATTACTGGCAAATAGGCTATGTATGTATGAAGGGATATTGATTGATGAAGATAATACTGATTTATCTGTTAGCCTGCAAAAGGTAGATAGATTAACGGAAAGGGGTTATTTTAGCAATAGTGAAGGGGAGGGTATGAAAGAATGGATAAGGTTTGCGCAGACTTTAAGGATGAAGGTCCACTTAAATTATAGAGGTAATAAGGAAGAAGTATATCTAGAAAGTACGGGAGTTAAAGAAGATTATATATTAAGCAATGATGAAGCGGCAATGCTTAGAACATTGTATGAAAACATAATGCAGCCTATGTATAACAGGGCACAGAGTATAGCAAGAAGTCTAACGGATGGTAATCAACAAGAAACGGAAATAGAAACACTTAAGAGGAATAAAGATTCTGAAAAAGTAGCAAATATAATGATATTAAAATCAAAACAGTTGATTGAGAAATATCATGAGACGCGAGATATATTATATGCTGAAAAAGCAAATTGGTATTATGAGAAAGCTGCCGAGATATCATTGGATATAACCGAGGAAGCATGGCAAAATACCATACTTGATTTAGGAGTAAACCAAGAAACTAGTAAAGACAGTGAAGGCGAAATTAGTTTAGAGTTAATTATTAATAATAAAATAGAGAAGATATACTTAAAAGAAGAAGTGATAAGAGAATATCTTAAACCTGAGAACCAGGAAATTGAAGGAAGAAGAGATGTAAGAATGATATATCACAATGGTGAATATTATCATATTAAACAATTACCTGAGGCGCCGGGAATAGAATATGCGGTAAGTTCATTATCACATTTACTATTAGGATACACCACGACACCATTTAGTATACTTGCTAAAATGACCATAGATGGCAAAACTACACCGGTATTAATAAGTAAAACGGTAATAGGGGAAAAATTAAGTGAAAAGTTAGAAAGCTTAGAAAAGATAGATGAAGAGAGTTACGGCTTAGCATTTGTTCGCACATTATTTACTAATCCTGAGGATGACCAATTCGGTAATAATATAAAATCTAATACCAGAAGCCCTGAAGGTGAGATAAAAAGTAGGTTATTTTGCATTGATAATGACCATGGGTTTTTACAGGATGTTTATAAAGTTGATATGGTATTTTGGAAACAGTTTATACATAAATCTGTGGTGTATTGCTCGAAAGAAAAAATGGAAAGTAGCATTGTTGAAGCCGTAAAACAAAAGATAAAAAAATTAACTCCTCAAATGCTGCGTCAATGGTTGGTGAAAATAAAAGCAAGAGATGATGAGAATCGCAAGTTATTCGAAGGTAATTTAATCCAAGAACATGAAGTAGTTAACAAGCAAGGAGAGGAGCAAAAATTGGGTGTAACAATACCGATGTTATTAGATGAGCAGTTGGGAGTGAATATTTGCTACAGAATTATGCAACTACAAGACTGCTTACTTGAACATGACTCGCACTATAGCTATGTAAGATTGTTAAATAATATAGATATAATAGTAGCTGCAGAATATAACAAGGTTTTAACAAATGACAGTTTAACTACTACAAGTGAAAAGTTTAATAAGTTATCGGAAGGACAATACGAAGAATTGAATAAAGGTAGCCCTATAGAACCGAGAAAAGTTTCTTCAACAAAATCAAAATATTTAGGATCGGTAATACAAAAAGTTCCAAGTCCTAAACAGATGAAGGAAAAGAGTAAATGCGCACCTCAACAGGCTTTAAAGAAGCTAGATGAGGTAATTGATCAATTAGGAAAGCTAAAAGAAATTAGGGAAGAAGTTATAAGTGGAAAAGATAAGCAATTTAAGAAATTATCTAAGCCGCTAAAAGAAATGGTAATTAATGGGAGAAATTCTGAATTAAAAGGACCTTTTATAGATAATATATTTGAGGCTATTATCAAAGTAACCCATACAAGAAAAAAAGAGACAGAGCTAGGTTCAATAGAAGAAGGGAAGATTTTAGAAAAACAGAAAGCTATATTAGAGTTTATCAAACAGCAAAAGTTATCTTTCAGTAAATTGAATTTAAGTAATTGTTTAGCTTTAACAGATAAAGACTTAGATTATATATTATATTATTCTCCTGATTTGCTTTGGTTAGATATAAGTAATTGTCTTAATTTAAACAATAATACATTGGATATTATTGCTAGTAGATGTGAAAAGATAGAAACATTGTATATAGGTAGCAATAAGAAAGTTATATTTACAAGTAAGAACAAGAGTAAACTAAGTTCTTTAGTTAATTTAAATATAAATCATTGTAAATATATTGATTATGAAATTTTATTTAAGCTAATCTCTAGGTGCCCTAAATTGAAAAATTTAGTTTTTGATGGCCATAAAGAAATTGATCAGAATGGGATAGCCAAAGAATTAGAAAATTTAAAAAGAATATTAAATAAGGATGGAAGTTTAATTATAACTGCTAAAGAAGGTAATATTAATTTAGTGAATCTTCTAATTACAGCAGGAATAAGTGTAGATATGTCTAATTCAAATAAAGAAACTGCTTTAATGTGGGCAGCAAAAAATGGTCATTTGGAAATAGTCCAAATATTATTGGAGAAAAAAGCAAGTATAGATGTATGTAATTCAAATAAAGAGACTGCTTTAATATGGGCAGTCAAACATAAACATTTAGAAATAGTGAGAATATTACTAGAAAATGAAGCAAACCTTAACTTAATAGATAAAAATGGTTATAACCCATTAATGTGGGCTACAAAATTAAATTGTAAAGAGATAATAGAATTAATATTATTATATCAAATAAATTCAGATCAACCAATAAGAGATACACATAACGCATTAATCTTAGCAAGAAATAATAAATATAATGAAATAGCATCAATGCTCCAAATATTTATTAACTCACAAGATTTAATCAATTTAGTGAAAAAGGGAAAATTAGAAGACATAGAAACCCTTCTTGAAAAAGAAATTGATATTAATGCACGGGATAAAGATGGCAATACTGCCATCTTATATGCATTATCATATGAATCTAAGCAAGAACAAAAATATAAAAAAATAGTTTCAATTTTAAAAGCAAAAGGAGCAATTCTTAGCCAAAATGATAATATGATATTAGATATATTAAACAAAAAAGTTCGCATCCGTGATAAATTAGGTTTTGGTCGTATTGTAAACTCTTATCCTTTAATGTTTGCTGCAGCATATGGAATGAAAGAGTTAACAGCATTACTGTTATTAGATGAACATACTAATGTAAATCCAGCCAATAAATATGGGATAACTCCCCTTATGCTTGCAGCTGAGGGAGGGCATAAAGAAATAGTAGAAAGTCTTATTAGAAGAGGGGCGAATGTTAATGATCAAATTAATTATTTTTATAGACCTGATAATTTAACTTATGACGGTAATAGAACTTATGTGTCTATAGATGCTGAGGATGCGTTTCACTCAAATAGAAATGGTAGAAGTGCACTAATTGCTGCTGCAGAAAAGGGACATACTAAAATAGTAAAAATATTGCTAGATGCAGGGGCTAATATTTCCGATACTCAGTATGGTAATACAGCATTAATGTTAGCAACTATTAATGGGCATATAGAAATTGTAAAAATTTTACTAGAAAAAGAGAGGAAACTTAGAAAAGAAATCAATATAGATCGTATAGTATTTTTGGCCTCTACAAACGGACATAAAAAGATAGTTGAAATGCTCATAGAGGAAGTGACTAATATTAACATCACCAACGAAGATCGTAATACTGGTTTAATCATTGCATCAGGGAAAGGTTACAAAGAAATAGTTGAAATGCTATTGGAAGCTAAAGCTGACATCGATTTTCGAGGGCAAGATGGCAATACTGCATTGCATATGGCTTCTTGTAATGACAACAAAGAGATAGCCTTATTGCTAGCTGAATATGGAGCAAATATTCAACAGAAAAATAACGATAATATGACACCAGTAGATTTAGCTATCAAACATCGTTATTTTGAATTAGCAAGAATACTATATGTTCAGGGAGGCAATTTAGAGAATGAAGAAATATATATTAATAAGGAAATTAATAAGGAACTAAGCTACAAGTTCAACTTAAAGCTTGTTACTGGATATATTCTTGAGTGGGGAATAAAAAATAATGATTATAAATTATTAAGAAAATTATTACATGAAGTATCTAACTTTAAAACAAAAATTAATGTTGATTTTGATGATGCTATAGTGCTTGCATCTATGCTAGGGAAAAAAGATATAGTAGAAATTTTATTACAAGGCGGGGTAGATGTTAATAGTACTGATACAGAAGGTAACAGTATTTTAATAATCGCAGTTAATCAAAAGGATAAAGAATTAGTAAAAATGTTGCTTGCTGAAGGAGCTAATATTAATGCTAAAAATACTCGTGGTGATACTGCTTTAAGTAAGGCAGTTGAACAAAGGGATAAAGAATTAGTAAAAATGTTGCTTGCTGAAGGAGCTAATATTAATACTAAAAATACTCGAGGTGATACTGCTTTAAGTAAGGCAGTTAGACTTAGATATCGAGAAATAGTGTTAGTATTGTTAGAACACGACAATATAATGGAAAAAACACTTAATGAGGCTTTCATTTTCGCAAACATAATTGAAGATGATATTATAATTAGAGCTATAAAACCAAAAGTCGATGCTAATAATAAGGAAATACAAGAAGAAATAGAGAAAAGTAAAAAATTATCAAAAGAAATGATTGATTGCATAATAAATGCAGTGTACTCAGCAAGTTATGAAAACCCTATACTAAACGATGAGAAGATAGAAGAGTTCATGAAGATAGCCAATGAGAACTATGGAACTAAAGGGATAGATAAGTTAATAGAAGTAGGAAGTGATATAAACAGTTATAGAAAGTTCCAGAAGTTAAGAGAGATATTAGGAGACGATAAAGCGGTTAAGCTATATCTACAACAGATATTGGGTAAAGAGCTGAACGCTGCAAATGGTTTTACAGAGCGGTTAAATTTGGAAAGAGTAGTTGTGCCAACAACTAATAATTTAGAAGAAAATAACCAAAGCTTATCTTATAGAGAGAAGGTTAGAATAGAGCGGGGGAGTGGTATAGAGCAAAGAGTAGTAGGCAAAGGTAATCAATGAAGGCCCAGTGTTAGAGAACGTGCAAAAATGGAACTGCAGTGTTGAGCTCCTTAGTTTATGCAGGTTCTAAGGCTTGCCGTTTATCAGTAGGTAATAGGAAAGTTATCAAAAATAGCATTCATTTCTTGTTTATTAAGTTCTTTTCTGATAAGTGTGATGTTTATTAGTAACTTTAAGCTATATAAATCGAGCGGTTCATAACAACTTTTGGTAATAATGGGGTTCTATGTCTTAATCCCCGCCACCTCACCTTAAAACTTTCGGAAGGCAGCATTTAAGCAGTATAAGCAGGAATCTCAAGATCTATATCGCCTCACAAGCTACGACACTTCTTATTTACCTGGATGAAAAAACAAGGTATAGATGATGCCCTCCTACAACCTTACTCAGGCCATCAATCTAGACAATCTTTAGAAGTTTACAGTAAAATTATCTATAACAGAAGCGCAAAAAGAATATGAAAAAGCAATCAAGTATTTTCCCTTATAAAGTTCCATTTTTAATTAGCATAAAAGAACACTGAGGGCCGTTTTTGCACGTTCTCTAACACTGGGCCTATATATAAAAACCAGGAAGGTTAAGTACATCTGTAAAGGACCTGACCTTTTTCAAATCAAGGTAAATTGCTGAAAGAAGCCAGTGTATACCAAAAATAACTAGCGGAGGTATTGCTACCATTAAGTTAAATATTAAATTAGGAGATAAAAAGTAGGTTAAGACAAACAATATTGGGTAGTATTTTATAATGCTTACTATAGCTTTAGGATGATGTTATCCCGAGAAATTGGAGAGTAAGATAAGAAACTCTGATAAAAATAAGAGAAACAATCGGAGGAATGAAATGACAAAACAAACCAGGAAAAATTATACAAAAGAATTCAAGGTAGAAGCAT
>JACGYV010000019.1 GCA_014116815.1 Holosporaceae bacterium 'Namur' | reverse complement strand
GCTATTCCCGGCTTCCAGGTATTTTATTACTTTCTCTCTTAAATCTAAACTATACGGGCTCATCTTCATCTCTTTCTGTTTTATTCTACCTTACCTCCGTACCATAGCAAAACTTATTTTACTATAGTATAACAAGTTAAAAATCAGATAATAAAATTTATGGTTCAACTATGCTCTCTATATGTAGGGTATTCAACTTAATTTACTATAATGCACTTTTTCTACAGTAAATCTTTTAATGTCGAGTAGTACGAGACTTATCCTTATTTTCTTTAATAAGTTGATTAAAATCCACGATATTTTCATTATACCTTTCATTCAACTTATCTTTATCTGAGTGATCAATATTTAAGGTTGTCAAATTTAATTTCTCAGTCCGGTTTTTTATAACAGAAAATACTTTATGTTGCAGCTTCGGATCTAATGAGTTAAGCGCTTCATCAAGAAGTAAAACTATATTACAGTTCTTAGATTTCTTACTTACAATATAGCAACTTACCAAAGCTTGCAACACCCCTACCCTTTGTTCTTCTCCCCCGCTTAAACTTTTACTCCAATTATTAATCATCTTCGATCTTTCATATACCTCCCTTAACTTTAGGTCAGATATTAATAAATCAATCTCCCTCTTCAAATCATCATAATATTTAAATTCAGTATAATATCCCTGAACCTTAGGATAAAAAATTGTATCAAAAAAATTAAGATTATTTTTTAAGATAACTTTCTGAGGAATATAAACAATATTCTTTCGTGCGGTAATATTTACTTTGCCGGTAGTATACGGATTAATACCGATTAATGAATTAAATAAGCTGCTTTTCCCGCTGCCGCTTTCACCGATTATACCGTATACCTTGCCCGGCTCAAAAGTTTTCTCTAATTTATTAATTAAAATTTTATAGCTACTGCTGTTTTTATCATCCGGATATCTTAAGCAAAGGTTAACTGAAAGCTTATTATCTTTATTTTCATTAAGCTTAAAATCTTTTCTGTTAGCTATAAGAGCCTCATACTCCTCTATTGAATTTAGGAAATTTAAAATTTTATTAGAGGTATAGCTCATGGCGGTTGAAGATGAAAACTTCTCAAACGCCTGCCAAATATTATAACTTAGCTGCATTATCGATTTACCGATTATCTTAAGTTCAAAATAAAGATGCGGATATTTTATTACACTTTCAATTGCACCCCAAATAACAAAATAATCAGTATTATATGCAAACAACAATCCGGTTGCTCCGATCGCTAACTTAACCAGTGAATCACCTGAAGAGGATAAGGTAATCTTTTCCAATAAGCTTTTTAAATTTAAGTATTCTTGAGATGTCGCTTGCCTCGTTTCAATGCTTAAAGCATTGTGCGCGTTATAAATGATATTGGCATTAAGCTCTTGAGTAAGCTTAAGTTTTCGGTCACCGTATTTCTTTGCCCTCTCGGCTAAAAAGCAATTAATAAATGCATATAAGGAGCAAGTGACCAGTGTAATAACCATAACATTTGAATCTAAATCTTGGCTTTCCAAATTTTGGCTGATTCCGTATATTTCAGTGAGCTTTCGGGAAATATTAAGGATATCAAACAATATCATTCCGCGCTTTACTATTGACTCAACATAATTTCCTGCATATGTGGTTATTATTTCTATTGATTCTTGAGCTATTTCCGGATTTATTATCGCAATTCCGAGCTGATTATTCTTTGTGCCTCCCAACCATTTATTAATAATTGTTAATTGAAGGGAATAGGTAAGAGTATGAATAGCACCACTTAAAAATAATGGCTTAAGAGCCATCATGCCTACATATTTTACGGCACCGAATATTCCGATTAAAATTGAATTCCGTAATGTTGTTTCACCCAACGTAGAAAACATATTTGCATTAAGATTTAATGTAGGATTAAAGCATGTATCATTAGCACTCCCTCCTGAGAATTGGGCAAATACCTCTATATATTCTTCCATATCCTGAAGCAGTGTATGCATATAATATGATTCATAATAAGATATACCTATATACCCGACTATATTTAGTAAAAATATATATGCAGGTACTTTATTTTCTAAAAGAGTTGCAGCAAGCGGTTTTGTATAAGCGTGAACAAAGGTAAGCATCTTAGAAGGAAAGCATATCAACTAATATATTTTTTGAAGCTTAAAACTTGACAACATGAGGAATAATACTAAATTATAGGCCTTAAGCTAGTATTATCTTTAGGAGAATATATGCCTTATAATTCTACACACGACTTACCCGACGGCGTAAAAAATCATCTCCCTATTAAAGCGCAGGAAACTTATTTAAAAGCTTTTAATAATGCTTGGAAAGAATATCAAGACTCTGATAAACGGAGAGGCGAAGAAACAAGGGAAGAAGTATCTCATAAAGTAGCCTGGAGCGTGGTAAAAAAGAAATACCACAAGGAGGAAAGCGGTGATTGGGTTGAATATGACTAAACATTTAATTTTTGCGCGGGATTTTGAGATAATAAAAAGTTTGCTCAATCCGTGTTTTAACCATGTTAACTTATTTATTTGATCTTCTCATCAATCACATTTTTTATCCTTTCAAACACCTCTTCTTGGCTACCGGCAGCATCCATAACCTTGATTCTGCTTTTATATTTTTTAGCTAAATCTAAAAAAGAATCATTAATTTTTGTATGAAAACTTATATCTTTTTTATCATAATAGGTTTGAACCTGCCTATTCTCCAACACTCTTTTCATACTTATTTCAGGATCTATATTTAGAAAAAGGGTTATATCAGGCATAAAATTGCCGATACTCAATCCGGTTATTTGCTCAATCACATTTAAGGGTAATTTCTTTAAATATCCCTGATATACAAACGATGAATCAATGAACCTATCCGATATTACCACCTCACCATCCGCGAGTTTAGGCTTGATAAAATTAATAACATGATCCCTTCTGGCTACCGAAAGCAACAAAAATTCCGTTAACGGATCAGATATCCCTTCACCCGATAATAATACTTCCCTTAGCTTTTCAGCAAACTCCGTGCCGCCCGGCTCTCTGGTAAGCGCAACTTTTTTACTCTTACTTTCAAGATATTCTTTTAATAATTTTGCCTGGGTTGATTTTCCGCAACCTTCGCCGCCTTCAAACGTAATAAACATATTTTACTTCACAAATTTATAGCACTTAAAAAAGACTCTTCCAAACTATCAGCCGGGTATTTACTAATAAACTCCTTACTACTGCCCTCAAATATTAATCCTCCTTTATGGATTACTCCTATCCTATCACATATTTCTTCTATGTCCGCAAGTATATGTGAGCTAAAAAATATAGAGTTTCCTTCTGCTTTATAGGAAATGAGCTTCTTTTTAAGGGCTATCCTTGCACTCGGATCTAACCCGCTCATCGGCTCATCTAAAATTAACAAAGGAGCACGGGTTAAGAAAACTGATATTAATCCGAGCTTTTGTCCCATTCCTTTAGAGTAACTACTGATTCTCCTCTCTAATGCTTCAAATTTTAATCCTAGTTGATTACATAATATTTCAGCTTCTTGTGAATTATAATCCAAACCGTAATAGCCCATTGACAGCTCTAAAAATTCTCTACCTTTTAAAAATGGAGAAGGATTAAACTTTTCAGGCAAATATGCAATTAAGGATTTTGATTTTAAATCCGTATTCGGATTAGAAAATATAGTAACTTCACCTTTATCCTGAAGAAGTAAATTTAAAATAATTTTGATTAAAGTAGTCTTCCCTATTCCGTTTAAGCCGACTAAGCCAAATACTTCACCCCGACTAATGCTAAAAGATATATTATTCAATACGTGGGATTGTTTAAACTTTTTCTCAATTTCCTTTACTTCAAGTACAAACACTATAAACTTCCCTCCCTTTAGTTAATTTTTTCTAATCTTACCTTCAATTATTGAAAGCGTATCAACAACGAAAGTTTGATTAGGTTTTAATATAAAATGAATTGTCGCATTTTCTGCATTATCATTTTTAATTTTAATTCTATTATCTTTAGATTTATAATACTCACCATCTTTAATTAACCTTAATTGCCACTCTGGAGAAATCACATCCAAATTAGCCGTCTTCCATATAAATTCAACCGAATCATTATTTACTTTGTCGACTAAAACTCCCCCGAGTGATTTTTCTTGAACCTTATAGTTATTAAGCCATACTGACCAACTCTGATTTGAAAGATATATTATCGAATTCAAATAAAATGAAGTAAGCTCTTTTTTAGCTTCTTCAATGCTTCCGATTTTAGCAATTTGATTCTTTAACTTACTTAGGTTGATAAAGCTCTCAACTGCCGCTAAAATTCCTTTAGCTTCACTGTTAGTAAACATTATAGAGCGGATTTCTCCCTCTTTAAACTCAGGATTATTTTGAATTATCGGCTTTGCTTCACTTTTAACCGTATTATTTTGATTAGCATTAAATTTGGTAAATTCTACTATTTCACTTAATTCATTTTTACTTAAATTATTATTCATTGTCATAACTTTTGTAAATGAACTGCTTGGCAAAACTTCACAATAAGCTTTATATATTTCCTTTAGTCGGCTTATCTCTTCATCATTAAGTTGGACACTATTATCATATAAACTTATATAATGCTTTTTTAATAAGTTCGAAATTTCTACAAGATTATCATTTGGAAGAGCACAATTGACCCCTCCGAAGTTTTCTACTCTTTCAATATATTTACACTTTCCATTATCTATTCCGGCAACTTTACGATAAATTTTACCGAAAGGAGCTTTTTCATAACAAATTGACACCGAGCAATTATAAAAGTTAAGCGGTAAATCTTTACAGCTTTGTACGCTATATTCTTTTATATCAACCTTTTTAGTGACCTTAAAAGGATAAGAGGTATCAGTAGGTTTAGATGTCGGATTATTATGAGGGATAGATACATACCCCGAGTTGGGTATATCACCCGGGATATTATCCCCTATTTTTTCTGCTGCATTTGCGGTTGCAGAAATTAACAATAGCAGTGAAACAATTACTAATTTATTTATTTTCATCATTAATATTACTTTCTTTAAGTCTTATAAAATCCTGCCACACTATATTTATCTTAGCCTGCACTAAATCTTTATATCCCCCTTGCTTTATATTTTGCAACAAGGAATCATTTATATCTATATCCAAACTGGAAATATCTATTGAAGTATAGTTAAGCAACCCTGGGATATTCTTGCCTAACTCATCAATGAAATTGAAAACTTCAGTATCGAGGTAGCTGCTTAACCCGATATCTATTTCACTATATTCTAAACCTATCCTACTTTTGATTACGTCCTTTCTTATAACCGGGCTTGATAAATTGATACTTAGGTTATTAATAAAGTGGTCTTTACTTGCTGTATCAATAACTTTTTTAGCTTCCTCAATCCTTAGCCCGATTTTATTAAAATTATTATTCTTTATTTTTTCCCAGGTTAATTGTGCAGCCTTAGTTTTCGCAATATTATGATCAATAGTAAAAATTTTAGATCTTAAATCATCATATTTTTGTTTATGGAAAGAATACTTACCCGAAAAATAATTTTGTACATAAGACACCCCGCCTAATATTAATAAACATACAAGTAGAATTGCCCCGGGCTTGGATGCTTGTGAAATAAAATATGCTCTTAAATTACTTAACTTCATTTCAGCTGCTCATTATCTTGTGTCGGCGTTTGAATAACTATTTGTAAGGTCAGCGCTTTTTTGAAATCTTCAAAAGAGAAACTTTCCGGTAGTGAAGAAACTTTTACACTATAGTTATTAAATACTTGAGTAAGCCCTGCTGTATAGTCATTATAATTATTTTTTAATTCATCGTAGGTAGAACCGTAATTTTGGAAAGTTACCGTAAATCTACCTATAAAAGAAAATTTTGTTATTAAAGATTTTTCATAACTATTATTAGATTGCGGAGTATATTTTAAATTCGGAGCTTGATAAGAAATATTAATCCTACTTACTTTAGCTAAGTCCGGTCTTATCTCTCCGAGTTGTTGCAATATTTCTACAGGGTTAGTATTATATTGTTTATACTGCTCATATAACTCAACTATTTCCTCTACTTCCTGTGCATTAACGTCACTACCTAACTTTTTTTGCTCATTAGCTTTAAAGTTTGTTTTGCTATCTAAATTTGCAAGTAATTTTGATTCGTTAAATTGAAAATTTTTCATTTCAGTACTTAGCGTGAAGGCATCAAATACTGCAATTAAAGAGAATATTACGGTAATAGGTACTGCAAGCTTTAGCAGGGTAAGAAAATAGCTGAATAATTTGGTATAGATATAAACTTTTTTTGTTTCTTCGGTATGGACGGTAATAACTCTTTTTTTATCAAGATGCATTAAGGAGAGGATTAGAGGATCACAAAAACGGTCATTCTCAGTAGTTATATCAGGCGGAATTTTTAGAATGTTACTTGCTTCATAGGGTGTATATATATTTACTTCTTTTGCATTAAATTTATTACGGCGAATATTTTTTTTAATTTCATTGGATATGAGAATATTAATATAAATTTCTACTTTCTCTTTGGTAGACAACCTTCTTAAATATTCAATAGAATTAATTATCTCCTGCTCAATAGCTCCTGCGATCACCACAGGATTCGGGTCAATCAAGCTATTTAAAAGCCTGGTAAAAATTACTCTACCGTTTTGAAATACTACCTGCCTGAACCCGCCTGATTTATTTAATGTCAGCAAAACTTCCCAGGTAGATATTCCACTATTTTCTTTCTTTTTAAACAAAGAAAATAATTTTTTAAACTTTAACAATTTATTAGCACTATTTACCTGATTCTTTCTTAGTTTTTTAACTACAGTGCTTAACTCAACAGGTAAAAAATGGATTCCTTGTATTATATTTCTGTATTCCTCAAAAAACTTTACCCATGTAGAAATCGGAGGTTCAAAAGCAGTAGAAATAAACATATAAATCCAATCATTACGGCCGACTTCAGTTCTGCCGACTTGTAAAAAGCTCTTTAAGTGAGTCTTTATAGTTTCTTTCTCAAGACGCTGCTCTGCAAGCTTGTTAATATTAAATACACTGATTGCAGGTAGGGTTCGCTGGATATACGTTTGGTCTAAAACATCAATATAAATATGTAAAGAAGCTTCTTCATCACCTAGCAATATCTTTCTTAATTCTATAGTGTCTGCATCACTTGTGCTTCTGATAAATAATTTTCTCGCAATTTTATTCCCTATAAAGTAAGCAACTGCTATACCTTCTTCTCCAATAGAGACATGTATATTATTATGCTTCTTAAAAATCCTCTCTAACATTAAAACACAAGTAAATTACCCACCACATAATTAGAGTAATACTATCAACCATTTAGGTAAAGAATTAATTTTAACTTTAAACATATAACAGTTATTTCATCTATTGATATTATTAACTTGTTTTGTGCAACATGTTGTAATTTTTGAATTTTTGTATTAAATTTCCTTTATCTAAAGTGAGCTTGGAGCAAATTTTTAATGAAGATTATTGAAGTATTGGAAAAAAAACGCAGAACCGCACGGTTTGGCGGTGGGCAGGATAAAATTGATAAGCAGCATGAAAAAGGAAAATTAACTGCCAGAGAAAGGATAGAATTATTACTTGATCCGGATTCTTTCGATGAAATAGGGATGTTTGTCGAACATCGCTGCACCCATTTCGGTATGATGGATAACGTTATCTCAGGTGACGGAGTAGTTGCCGGGCATGGTACCATTAACGGTAGGCTGGTATTTGTTTATAGCCAGGATTTTACTGTTTACGGCGGCTCCTTAAGTGAAACTAATGCCAAGAAAATTAACCAAGTTCAGGATGCGGCATTAAAATTAGGTGCTCCTATAATAGGTATTAATGATTCCGGAGGTGCGCGCATTCAAGAAGGGGTTGACTCACTCGCCGGATACGGGGAAATATTTCAAAGGAACGTTGATGCTTCAGGGGTAATTCCGCAGATTTCTTTAATAATGGGTCCTTGTGCCGGCGGGGCGGTTTATTCCCCGGCTCTTACCGATTTTACCTTTATGGTTAAAGATACTTCCTATATGTATGTAACCGGCCCTGATGTAGTAAAAACCGTGACACATGAAACCGTGACGCATGAAAAGCTCGGGGGCACCTCTATTCATGCTTTAAAGAGTGGAGTATGCGATATTGCTTTTAATAATGAACTTGATTGTTTACAGCAAACAAGAAGGTTATTTAATTTTCTGCCGCTTTCAAATAAAACCGATATTCCGGTTAGGCCTTCTTTTGATCCGGCCGATAGGGTAGAAATGTCATTGGAAAATTTAGTGCCGGATAACCCTAATAAGCCATATAACATCAAGCAACTTATTGAAAAGATTGTTGATGAAGGTGATTTTTTTGAGTTAAAACCGGAATATGCAAAAAATATTATTACCGGCCTAGGTAGATTCGAAGGCAGAACGGTCGGGATTGTTGCTAACCAACCGATGCACCTTGCAGGTTGTTTGGATATTAATGCTTCAGTGAAGGCAGCCAGATTCATAAGATTTTGTGATGCTTTTAATATTCCGCTTATTACCTTAGTTGATGTACCCGGGTTTTTGCCGGGAGTAGATCAGGAGCATAACGGTATTATTAAACATGGAGCTAAATTACTTTATGCTTATGCCGAAGCCACGGTACCCAAAATCACGATTATCATCAGGAAAGCTTATGGAGGTGCTTATATAGTTATGAATTCCAAACACTTAAGGGGGGATTATAACTTTGCTTGGGCTAACACCGAAATAGCAGTAATGGGTGCTAAAGGTGCAGCGGCAATCTTACATAGGGATGTTGCCGATAATCCTGCCGAACTTGAAAAGAAAATTAATGACTATCAGGAGAAGTTCACCAATCCTTTCGTTGCCGCCTCAAGAGGATTTATAGATGATATTATCAGACCGTTTAACACAAGGTTTAAAATATGTAGAGCGCTTACCATGCTTACTACTAAAAGTGTTCAAAAACCTTGGAAAAAACATGATAACCTCCCTTTATAATAGATGAGCAATAAAGATAAGAGCAAAGAAACAGAGCTAAATATTTATGTAGGTCATAGGAAAAGAGTTAAAGAAAAATTTCTTAGGGCTCCGATTCGCACTTTGCCTGACTATGAGCTGATTGAAATGCTTTTGTTTAACTGCTATCCGAGGCGAGACACCAAGCCGAAAGCTAAAGCTTTGCTTAATAAATTCGGAAGCATTAAGGCTTTAATCTCCGCAGATTTAGAGACAATAAAAGATATTTCTGAGGCAAGTGATTCATTACTTTACCAAATAAAACTTCTCCAAGATATATTTTCTCGGCTTTTTATTTCTCCGGAAGAGAATGTTAATATCTTAAGTAACTGGAATGCAGTATTGAATTATTGCAACCTCACAATGGGTTTTCAAAATTGTGAAATATTCAGAGTATTATATCTAAATAAGAAAAATGTTTTAATTCATGATGAAATTTTGCAAACCGGGACAGTTGATAGAGTTGCTATTTACCCGCGGGAAATAGCTAAAAAAAGCTTATCTTATTCTGCCTCAGCTATAATTTTAGTTCATAATCACCCGAGCGGTGAGGCTTCACCTTCACCCGAAGATATTGAAATCACTCATAAAATAATTAAGGCATTGGAACCGCTGAGTATAGTGGTGCATGATCACCTGATAATTTCTAAAGATAAAACATTTTCTTTTAAGAACAGCGGGTTGATCTAGTTAAAAATAATATAATCTCTTACAAAGATAAACTACGCATTACTCCCTCCTTAGGATTTGCAACATGAGGGTAATTTGAATTTTTCTTATAAATGCCGATACACATATTTGTCCAATCTCCTGCTCACTTAAATTATTATAGCTCCTTCGAATATTATGTTCATTTAAAAGTTCAGTAAGTGTGTATAAGCAGATAGTTAAAGTAGCTTTAAAAGGACTAAGGCATAATTGTGGTCTTGCGCTTCTAAAAATCTCACTATCCTATAAGGAGTAATTAGAAATATCATTCAATTTACTTACTATATCATGCTCACTATAATTTAAGCGCCTAACCAATATACTATATATTATATAAATAAATGATTATGTAACTATAAAGATAGCATACTTAAAAGGAATTTTACCTTAAGCTTTTAACTTATCAATAGTCATATTTACTTCCGCAACAGTATTAAGCAGGCAATACTGAAAATTTGAATTAATTTTAAATTTTAGCTCATCAATAGGAGTATTTTTATGTTGATTTGATTTACGCATTCCTTGCACGAATTTAATAATATTTTCCACTAAATGAGTTGAAAATATTATTAGTGAAGAATTTATTTGTGCATAATCAGCTATTTTAATCCCCGCAATGTCTAATAATACTTTTGCTTCATCCGTTTCATGGGTGCATAATTGCCTTAAAGCGGTTAATCCATAGTAAAATTTAGTTTCTTGAAAATCTTGCTCAATCTGGTTGAATACACTTAATAATGTGTCGAACTCTTTCTTAAGATAACTAGGCGTAACGGCACGTAAAAACATCTCTGACTTTTCTAAAAATTCTAAATTAAGAAAGCCCGCTTTTTTAATTTCTTCAAACATTATATCCATGAAGTTCTGTATAGTTAAAGCAACAACAGCCATATCATTTGTCGAAAGAGCTTTTATACTTTCAACCGGAACCTTACTAAACACCCTTTCAACTGTTGCAGACATACATAACAAATTAATTACTTTATTCTGCTATATTAACAATAAAAGATTAATAAAAGATTAATGGTAGTTGGTAGTTTTTATATTTAATTTAATATTCTCCCCATTTCCAATATATTATATAAATACAAAAATTCTACCTTTCAATCCCTTTTCCACTCTCTCTGTATTTTTCAACTCTATCCACCACACTTAACATAGCTGGTTCGTTAGAAGAATATCCTTGTAATCTCTCAGGGCTCTCTTCCTCACCATCATTACCTAATTTTAATTTTTTATTAGGTAAACTATCAACATGCATTAAAACCGGTTTCTGACAATTTCTAATAAATTCCCAAATAGAAACATCTAATTTCTCTGTATTTTCAAAAACTTCTCTTAAATTTTCAATAGGTATGCCTATTCTTTTTAATAGGGGGTTATTCATACTGAGTTGTAAATTACTCGTTACAACTTGATATTGAAATTTATGTTGTCCTTTCGAATCCCAAAAACAACATGCTTCCGCTAAACCAGCTATTATATCGCTATTTAGTCTTTGGCTGGCAATATTCAATTTATCTCCAATAATTCTATATACGGTATTAATGCCCCATATGTCTTCTACTAACTTCTTTAAGCTATCATCGGGTCTATCATAATTATTTAAAGCAAACCCCCTAGGTGCTAAATATTGTTGACTTTCTATGTAATCTGAACATGCCTTTTCCAATTCTTCTAATTTTAAATTTTCTTTTCTAGGATCTGGCTCATATTTTTTAATTATCATATCACTACCTAGTAATTCAAATGAGGTAATCGCCTCCAATACACCTGAAATATCTTTCCGAAGAGAAAATAGTCCTTTTGAAAAGTTAACATTCCCTTTTATTTTGGTGTATGGTATCGCCGGATTCCTTAATCCACTCAAATTGCTTTAAAAGAGGGTTAGTGTTTATATAGTCTAAAACTTCTTTGATTATCGGCGCTTTCATGAAGGCTCTGAAGTCAGTAGAATATCTCTCCGCCTCCTTGTTAAAGCTGAAATTAGTTAACGTTTTATTCCCTTTCATTTTAATCTCTCTCATAAATATCTTATAAACTTTCTATAATCTACTAATAATACTTAATTTACTATAACAAAGACAATAAAAACATGATAGAAGCAAGTAGAGCTACCTGCTTATGAAATTAAGATTTATAGTTATTTCTCTCGAACAGATAGTCTCTATTTAGAAAATAATACAAATTTAGAGATAAGACTTAAAGTATATAAAGCACGCCCTTTTTTCCCGGCACGTGCTTATTTCTCTTCTTAAACATTTATAAGTTTAATTAAACTAACTGATAAGGAACCGGTACACCGTTAGGATCCAGAACTAATTTTTTGGTATCTTCATACATGCCGGCAATAAAATTACCATGACCGACGTTTGCACCTCTATATGAAACCGGAATTATTTTTTTTCCGTTAATTTCTTTAACTTTTGCACTTGCTCCACGGTTAGCAATATTATTTTTAGAACCTTTACCGACTGCCATTTATATAACCTAAATAAATCTAAATCTTTGTTCAGATTATGCCTTTATATTTTTAGTTCGTCAAGGAAAATCCTTAGAAAGCATATACCGAATTAAATAATTTAATTAAATGAGAATGATTCTCTGCTGTATATTTATATACACCCTTATTAACTCCATAAAATATTGGTACGCACCCTGCATTTACGGCACATTCCATATCTGCTATACTATCTCCGATGAACCATACATCTTGAGGAGAATCAATTTCCATACATTTCATTATTTCAAATGCGGGAACAGGAGAGGGTTTATCCTCGGCAGCATCTAAAGAGCCCATTATTTTTACGAAATATTCAGCCCAGCCGAAGTGCTCAACTTCTTTCCTCAGTATGTCTCCCCTCTTATTACTGAGCACGCTCATTTTAATATTATTCTTGCGAAGCATGTTAAGAGTATCAATAGTATTATCCAATGATTTAAGATGAGTTAAATGATTATCAAGATAATGCACATAAAATCTTTTTGCCGCATCTTGCCACATATTACCGAATATAGACGGGAAAGAATCCTTCATTGACTTATGAATATAAATCTTACTTTCCTCCAAAGTAAAAGGGGGTTTACCGAACTCAATAAAAGTATTGCCGAGTGCGGTATGAATTATATCCCACGTATCGACCAAAGTATTATCCCAATCAAATATTATTGCTTTCGGCTTTGTTAATTTCATATAGAATCCTTTTTATTTAATCTAAGCGAATTAAGTATCACGCATATAGAAGAAACTGACATGGTTACGGCAGCGACAATGGGAGTTATAAACCCGAAAGCCGCTATAGGTATGCTTACAATATTATATATAAACGATATAATAAAGTTCTGCTTTACAAGTACATTCGATTTTTTAGCAGTATTTATGCTTTCTAAAATAGCATTCAAGTTGGATTGAAATACTATATCGGCTATATTTTGCGAAAGATCAATTGCAGAAGAAGGAGACATTGAAGCATGTGCTCTTTTTAAAGCCGGAGAATCATTTAATCCGTCACCTATCATCGCACTTAGTTTTCCTGCTTTATGTAAATTCTCTATAAAATTATATTTCTCTTGGGGTTTACATTCCGCTTTATAATTTTTAATATTAAGTAAATGCGCCGCATGTTCAACCGCTCTTTTTCTATCACCTGAAAGCATCCATATTTCATATCCTTCATCTTTAAGCACCTTAATGACATTTTTAGCTTCATCTCTGATCAAATCAGAAAATTTTAAGCGTATAGGTTCTCGTTCACCCCGCTTAAACCACATTTCCGAATAAATATCATCATACTCTTCAGAATTTTTTACATTACACCACTTTTTATTGCCGAGTTTAATTACCTCGCCATTATAACTTGATTTCAAGCCCATTCCTTTTTCTTCATTTACCTCAAGCGGAATAATTTCTCCCCCAAACTCTTTTAAAATTGCTTTGCATAAGGGATGTTTACTTTGTGCAGCAAGTGATGAAATTATGTTCATCTCTAATTGGCTAAGGTTATTCGGATTAATAAAACTCGGCTCCCCGAGTGTTAAAGTCCCGGTTTTATCGAATATAATAGTATCCACTTGGGATAACCTTTCAAGTGCATCACGTGACTTTATTAAGATCCCTAAGCTCATCATCCTGGAAGAAGCAATGATCTGCACCACAGGAACGGCAAGCCCAAGCGCACATGGACAAGTTATAATTAAAACCGCAACGGCATTTAGAATGGCTTTATCAATTTTACTGCCGAGCAAATACCACATTAAAAAAGTTAAAACGGATAATAGTAAAACTGCCGGTGTATAAAGCCCGGCCACCTTATCGGCAATTCTGACATATTTTGCCCTACCCTGCTCCGCATTTTCAATAAGTTTAATAATTTCTCCTAATATAGTTGAATCGCCAAGCTTTTTAATTTCAACTTTAATCGGAGCAAGCAAGTTAATCGTGCCTGAAAAAACATTCATTCCTATGTTAATAACAACAGGAAGCGTCTCTCCGGTTATTATACTATTATCCACCTCACTGTTACCTTCAATCACGACTCCGTCCACCGGTATTTTTTCTCCGACGCTCACATGGATAACATCACCGATTTTAACTTTGCTTATCGGAAGCAATTTTAGTTCATTTCCCTCAACTAACGTTACGGTTTTAGCTTGCCTTAAAATTAGTTCTCTTGCTTTTTCCTTAGCTTTATTTCTGGATTTTATGTCCAAGTATCTTCCCGCCAGTAACGCAAAAATCAGCATTGCAGCCGAGTCAAAATATGTATAAGCGCCACCTCTAATAAATTCCCAAATGCTTATCAAAGTTGTCGCTATAATACCCAATGATATCGGAACATCCATATTACTGCGCCTAGCTTTTAATGCCTCAAATGCTGATTTAAAAAACGGTAAACCGGAATATAATATTGCCGGCACTGCAACAATCATAGAGATAAGATGCAGTAAATTTCTGGTATTCTCCCCCATAGAATTCTCGCGTTCGGCAAACCAAATACCCATAACAATCATCATAAGCTGTATGGTGGCAAACCCGGATACTGCAATACTCTTTAAAAGAAAAGATTCACTTTTATCACTCTCGTTTACAAATTCACTGTAATCAAAAGGAATTAATTTATAACCGAGCTTTTGTATAATATCTACGTACTTATATATTACATCCTCCTCTACATCCCAAGCCAAAAACAGCCTTTGAGTGGATATATTAATCCTTGCAAGTTTAACTCCCTCTTGTTGCTTTAAAGTATTCTCGATTAACCAAATGCATGATCCGCAATGCACACCTTCAACTAATAAATTAATTTCATTTTGTTGTTTATCTTTATTATATATAGCTGATTCAACATAATTTAATTCGTTCTTAACTTCTTCGACCTTCATAGGAGATGTATTATAAATGTTTTTACAAAATTTATAATAATCTTTTAAATTCAATTTGTTAATTAAATTATATGCGGCTTCACAGCCGAAGCAGCAAAAACTTCTTTGGCTCTTAGATAAGCCAAGCTGACAATGTAAACATTTCTTATTATTTTTCATCAAGCCCCGTAAGTTTTACTTTGGCGTTTTAAATATATAGTTTACAATCAAATAAAAAGCACTATCTTATGATAGTTAATTTTAGATAAACAACATTAGTGTTAACATATTAAAGAGATACAATAATGCCTACACCAGTTGAAACATTAGAAAGCAAAGGACTTTACAGAAAGCTTAGTTTTTCGCTTCCGGCAAAACCGATTTTAGATAAGGTTGAAAAAGAAATTGAAGAGGAAGCAAAGACTTTTAAAATGGCGGGTTTTAGAGACGGGAAAGTGCCGTTACCGATCGTAAGAAAAAGAATCGGTGAGCGAGTACTCGGTAAAACCATTGAAACGGTTATTGATGAAGAATTACGCGGGCATTTCACTGAAAACAACATTAGGCCGGCTTTACAACCTTCCGTGGAAGTTAAATCATTTGATGATAAATCGGATTTAGTTTTCGAAGCTAAGCTGGAAATTTTTCCTGAAGTTCCCGAGGTAACTTGGGATGAGCTTGAAATTGAAATTCTTGATATCGAAGTTACTGACGAAGACCTTAAAAAAGCACATGAAGATATTTTGAAAAATTTTAAAAACTTTGAAGCTGCCGAAGATTCTTATGCTGCTAAAAAAGGCGATGCCGTAATGATTGACTTTATCGGTAAAGTTGACGGCGAAGAATTTGAAGGCGGCAAAGGTGAAGGTATTAGACTTGAATTGGGTTCTAATCAGTTTATTCCAGGCTTTGAAGATCAGTTAATCGGCGTGAAAAAAGGTGATACTAAAGATGTTAACGTAACCTTCCCTGCCGACTATACGAGCAAAGCTTTAGCCGGAAAAGCAGCTACGTTTGAAGTTAAAGTAAATGAGGTATTAACCCCGGAAGCGGTTGATAATATCGATGACGAATTTGCTAAAAAACTAGGCTTAGAATCTTTAGAAAAACTAAATGAAATGATTAAGCAAAAAATTAAAGCCGACTTTGAAGGCGTTGCAAGGCTTAGAACTAAAAAGCTTTTATTTGATGCAATAGACGGCAAATATAACTTTGAAGTTCCGGAAGGTATGTTTAAACTTGATTTTGAAATGATGTGGAATGAAATTAAGAAACAACATGAAAAAAATCCTGAAAATTTTAACAAGCCTCTTAATGAACTTGAAGATGAGTATAAGAAAATTGCGGCAAGAAGAGTAAGACTCGGCATATTACTTGCGGAAACCGCGAAAAACAACAATATTAATGTTGAAGAGCGTGATTTACAGCAGGCAGTTTATGCGGAAGCAATGCAAAGACCTGGTCAAGAGAAGTTGGTAATTGACTTCTATAGTAAGAAAGAAAATCTTGAACGTTTAAAAGGTCCGTTACTTGAAGAAAAAGCTGTTGATTTCATCTTAACAAAAGTTAAGACTAATAAAAAGATGATCTCTTCTCAAGAGTTTTTCGAAAATTATGCTAAGGATTTAACAGCTGCAAACTAATATATATTATTACTAAGGGTTCTATGGGATTTATGGGAAAGAAGTTTAATAACTTAATTGAAGATAGTATCAACATGGGTTTAGTGCCGATGGTAGTCGAGCAGACTTCCAGGGGTGAAAGAGCATATGATATATTTTCACGCTTACTTAAGGAGCGTATTGTTTTCGTGCAAGGCCAAGTTGAAGATAATATGGCTTCACTCATTGTTGCACAGCTTCTTTTCCTTGAATCCGAGAACCCTGATAAAAAAGTATTTATGTATATCAACTCTCCGGGCGGAGTTGTAACTTCGGGCATGTCAATTTATGATACGATGCAATATATTAAACCGAAAGTAGCTACCCTTTGTTTCGGGCAGGCATGTTCAATGGGTTCGGTTTTACTCACCGGCGGAGAGCCGGGAATGAGATATTCCCTTCCCAATTCAAGAATAATGATACATCAACCTTTAGGCGGTTTCCAAGGTCAGGCAACAGACTTTGAAATACACGCTAAAGAGATTTTAAAAACAAAAGAGATGCTTCATAAACTTTATGCTAGACACACCGGTCAAGATATAAGTAGAATAAAAAGTAGTATGGAGCGTGATAATTTTATGTCTCCGCTGGAATCTAAAGAATTTGGTTTAATAGATGAAATTCTTTCTGAAAGAGCTGCTCTAAAAGATTCATCTGGAGAAGAAATAAAATCGGGGGATAGGGAATCATGACTGAAATAAAAAATACATTATATTGTTCATTTTGCGGAAAAAGCCAACATGAAGTAAGAAAACTTATTGCAGGGCCTACCGTATTTATCTGCAATGAATGTGTTGAATTATGTATGGATATTGTTAAAGAAGACAGCAGAAATACAATTACTCAAGGTAATGAACTACCTAAACCTAAAAATATAAAAGTCACATTGGATGACTATGTTATCGGCCAGGAACGAGCTAAAAAGATTCTTTCCGTTGCCGTCCATAATCACTATAAAAGGCTTTCCAACTTAGGTGCAAGCAGTGATGTTGAGATTTCTAAATCCAATATTCTTCTTATAGGGCCTACGGGTTGCGGTAAAACTTTACTTGCGCAAACCTTAGCTAAAATCCTTGATGTTCCTTTTGCCGTAGCTGATGCGACAACCCTGACCGAAGCAGGTTATGTCGGCGAAGACGTGGAAAATATTATTTTAAGGTTATTACAAGCTGCCGATTATAATGTGGAAAGAGCGCAAAGAGGAATAGTCTATATTGATGAAATTGATAAAATTTCCAGAAAATCAGATAGCCCTTCCATCACCCGTGATGTTTCAGGGGAAGGGGTGCAGCAGGCATTGTTAAAACTTTTAGAAGGTACTATTGCAGCAGTTCCGCCTCAAGGCGGCAGAAAACATCCGCAACAGGAGTTTTTACAAGTTGATACCACTAATATTCTCTTTATCTGTAGCGGTGCATTCGATGGTCTAGAAAAAGTGATTGCCGCAAGAGGTAAAACTTCTGCTATCGGTTTCGGTGCTGATGTGAAAAATCCTGAAGATCTAAACGTCGGAGAGTTACTTACTAAAGTTGAACCGGAAGATTTATTGAAATATGGCTTAATACCTGAATTTGTCGGAAGGCTTCCGGTGATCGCAACTATTAATGATCTAAATAAAGAAGCGCTTATTGAAATTTTAACTAAGCCTAAAAATGCTTTAGTTAAGCAATATATTAAGCTTTTTGAAATGGAGAAAATTAATCTTAAATTTGAAGAAAAAGCTTTAGAAGAAATAGCTAATAAGGCAATTAAAAGAAAAACCGGTGCACGCGGCTTAAGAGCAATAATGGAAGATACTCTTCTAGAACTTATGTATGAAGTTCCGGGCGCTGAAGGTGTTAAAGAAGTCATCATCACTGAAGAAGTTATAAAGAATAATTCTAAGCCGTTTATAATTTATGAAAGTGAGAAGCCTGCTTCTAAAGTCTCGCAAAAAGCTTCTACTGCTAAAAAAACTGAACGTATAAATAAAAAAGCTAATTCTGACGTATAAAGATAGAGTTTTATTTAAATAACTTTTAGTATATATTTTTCTAATAGAAGCTATCGGTTATTTAAGTAAAATGTACATACTAATTAGAATCCTTTTATGTTATATTATACTAGTTAATAACAACTTTGCTTTTGCAACTCAAGGTGCTCTGTTATTTTGCTGCTCTTATGATATAGCTTCAAAGGAGAGGATATTGCATTCAAGACCCAAAATGTCCAAAAAAGACGGACGCCCGAAGGCGACCGCAGGAATAATGTTATACACATATTCTAAAGGTAAAGCTTATATTTTAATCGGTAGAGAAAAACAAGATGTTAATGACCCCGTATCCTCAGGTAAATACTCGGAATTCAGCGGAAGTGTTGAATTAAAACCCAACCACAGCTCCGAATCATTTTTGGAAGGTAGTATAAGGGAATTAGAGGAAGAGACGGCAGGTACTTACAGGCTTGACAGTAACTATATAATTAAGAACGGCAAATCCTGTTATCAAAAACTAATTAATCGTGAAGTAATGATAAACTTTGTTGAGGCACCATTTTATACCGAAAAAGATATTTTAATCAAAAACCGCAATGCTTCTCAAGTTTTAAGTCATAAAGAGAAAGATGACTTCATGTGGATAAAAGCCGAAGATCTTTTAAATAATTACAGTCAAGAAAGTTGTGTAGATGTTCATGATATCGAAGGCAACAGCATATGTATTAAACTTCGTTCGTTTCTAGCCGAAATGTTAAAGGATAAAATGTTTAAACATACTTTGCAGAATATTATTAATAATAAGTCTGCTAAATAGTATTAGCGCTAATACTATAAAGTTTACATCTTTTTGCCCATATCAATACATTCCAAATTAAAATTTTCCTCCTTAAATTCCATCTCACTATATCCGTTTCTCTTATAAAAATTATAAGCTTCTTTTGCGGCATGAAGTAAAATTAACTTATAGCCTTTATTTTTTGCAATTCTTTCAGCCTGTTTTATCAGGTCACTGCCAAAACCACGGCTCTTAAAATTTCCTTTTATTGCTATATTTCGAAAAGCAACTTTCTCAGAATTCAAGTGCTCTATCTGAATAGCTCCGATTATATCGCCTCCCTTATAAAACACATAATGCAAATTATTTGAGTCGTTGAGGCTCGGATGCATTCTATCATATTTATTATCAGGATTTTTAAAGAGCTCGGCTTCACGGATTATATGATATTGCTCCCATTCATTATCGGTGTTTACTTTACGTAAATAAGTACGGGTAAACCCTGCTTTCTTCAAGATTTGTTTAATAAATATATCTTTGCCTATTCTATACCTATCAATGTCATTAGGATATTTTTCAGCTAAGCTTTCTTTAAGTTCAGAATACCTAAGAGCATCCTCCAGATTAGAAATTAAAGAATCTCTAAATAATAAATGCTGCTCTACTTCAGGATTACCTGCCTCATAAAAATGTACATGAGCTACCCTAATATTTTCTCCCCTCTCAGAAAATTTAGCAAAGTATCTTCTCCCCACCAACCAATATTCTCCGGAAGCTTTATAACCTAAGGCTTCCATTTTCATATTAAAAGCATCAACTTGTGCTATGTCTCTAACTACCAGCATTATGTCAACTATCGGCTTAGCTTTGATATTATGAATGCCGGTTGAACCGATATGATAAATAACCGTTATAAGCTCACCCATTAATTCTTTTATATTTGTTGATTCTTCATGAAATATCTTCTTCCACTCCTCTTTATAAGCCACAACCTCTACTTTTCTCCGCTTTCTTTCCATTTTTTACCTGAATTATACACCGTTTATATTATAGTTAACTAAGTGCAACAGTTAATAATCTATTTTAAAAGTTTATTATATTTGCTAATTGAAGAATGCTCAATAAGAAGATATAAGTTTGTGCCATAGCTATTTATAAGGATTTTAACTTACATCTATCCTTAATAAAATTGTAACGCATATTAAAATAATTTTTGTTGGTTTAAAAATATATTTGAATTACATAATTTCGCCATCTACCATAAATAGTATTGCTTTTAAAACCTTTTTTTATAAATTAACTGATCCAAAATAAACATGAAGAAAAAGAATATTACTACCCCCTTAGTTGCAAATCAAATAAAAACGATTGAATTAATCAATGGTTCTGATGTTATACAAGTAAAATTAAGACAAAGCGCACGTGCCAAAAAGCTTAGAATTCATGTCGGTCTTATAGGAGTACGCCTTGTCACTCCGGTATCGGTAAACATTAAGCATGCGCATAACTTCTTAATGACTGAAGAAGAATGGATTAGAGAAAATTTAAAAAAATTTCAATCTACCGTACCCATAGGAAATGAAATTATGGTTTTCGGCATCCCGCATACTATTGAAGCAACTTACACTACTTCAAAAAAAGTTCAAATTGAAAATAATAAAATTTTAGTGTCAAAAATTGATAATAATTCGCTAGGCAAGATCAAAAAATATCTTTCAACATTGCTTAAAGAGAAAATATATATTTATGCGGATGAAATCTGCAAAAAATTAGATGCGCAATATGCTAATATATCTCTACGCGATCAGAGCGGCAGATGGGGCAGCTGTTCTTCAAGAGGAAGAATATCATTTTCATGGCGTCTTGCATTCACTCCGCTTTTCGTAATTGAATCAGTGGTGGCACACGAGTTATGTCATTTACTTGAGATGAGTCATAATCAACGCTTTTGGAGCTTGTTGGCGGAAGTAAACCCAAGATGTAAGGAAGCCGATCAATGGCTTAAGGAAAACGGGAATTTACTTCACCACTATATACCAAAAAAACATTCTTAAAAATAAATAATATTTAATAAAACATAACATTTCCTTCATTAAGTTATTTAAATAGTAATGTTTATAGTTAAATATAGACATTCTTTTAGTTTATTTAAATAGATTTAATGGTATAATTGTGCGCAATTGTTGGTTACTTTGAACTGTTTATTATCTCATTGTATCGACAAATTACCAACTTATTATATATTATTATGAGCATACCACAAATATTAGCTGAAAAAATTTCCGATACGATTGCCTTTGATATTCTAATCGGCATGGGTACCAATTTTCTTAATAGCCTACAATATAACACTTGCGGAAATATTACCGATTTCACTTGGTTTATTAAAGGATTATGCAGTAATACCACTGAACCTAAAGAATTTTTAGCTAAGAATACATTAACTTCTCATGTACCAAGCGCCGTATTAAGCTACACCGGCCGTTATATCGCAAAAGAATATTTAGAAAAGCCGCTCACAGGCGGGATAATTTTTGGAGCAATTAAAAATATTGGTACTAAAAGTTTTTTACATACCGGCTCTTATTACGGTTTTACTTATGAATATTCCGCAAAATATAATAAAGCTACAGAAGTAACCGATAGAATATTATCGGCTGATACCCAAGTATATACAATTGAAATACCTGCCGGTATAATTTCCGAAATGAGCCGCGTATTTATAAATGATGTTAATTGGAATACGATTTCAACAGCCAAAGAAAATTTTTTAGAACAGAATTATAAAAAAGCAGGCGACCTTATATGTGAAGAGCTGTATAGAATGTTACCTAATTTCGGCACAGCATTAATCAAGGGCACAATAGAAGGAGCCGCATCCGCTTTTATGGTTAATCTTTTCAGTTCAACGATTATACCGGTTTTGTATGGAGTAGCTGCTACTCCCTGGGCTAATTTGGTTGCCGTACCTTTAACTCTCGCACTGGTTATCACTGCTACCCGCCAAATTTATGAAAGTTTCAGTGACTTACGTCAAGATGAGACTTCAATAATTCATCATATAGAAAACATAATAACCACTATAGGAGATAAAATGGCTGCACCGAGTGAATATAATTATATTCCAAGCTTTCAACACATACAGGAATGGATAGTAGAACCGGCAATTTACGGCCCTTATAAACTATTAAGCCAAATTTGGGATAGACCTTTTCAGGCATTGGAAAGTGCTCAACAGATGGCTTCCCGTTTTTTACCGCTTGTCGGAAAATTTTTAAGGCTAAATAAGCAGGATATGAAAAATGAAACAAGTTTTAACTTTAGCTCAAATGATATTAATGAATATCATCTCTATACTCATTTAGGTGCAAGAGCGTTAAAAGAGGGAGTAAATATAGTTAAGAATAATGTTTTACACGGCTATGCTCAAAAAGCTTCCTCATTTAGTAGTGAAGAGAAATGGTTCGGCGAGTTTTCCGGGGCAACGGTTGACGGCGACGGAAAATTAGTACTTATCTCAGATCGCGGGGCTTACGTAAAAGCTCAGCCTATATTGGAAGGTGAAAAAATCACAGGATTTAAGGATTCCGTGATCGGTAACTTCAAAGATGAAAACGGTAAATTTTTACCTTACAATCTTAGAGATATTGAAGAAGTTACTTTTTATAACGGTGATTGTATTGTTTCACATGAAGGTTTGAATATTGAAAATTTCAGTGTTTATAAAGGCTGTGATTTTGAAAACGGGGATAAAAAGCAAAGCTTTACCTATCCTGATAATATTAAAACCTTACCGAAAAATGAAGGCATTGAAGCTTTCGGAATTTCAAAACAAGGTACGGCACTTGCAATAAGCGAATACGGCAGAGCAAAACAGGATGAAAGCACCGGAATACATGAAGCTTATCTATGGTCGGTAAATAAGGATTATAGCGCTTTAAACAATCTTAAAGAATTTAATTACCAAAGCTCTCCCGGCTATGGAGTGTCAGGGATGACTTTTTTAAGCAACGGAGGATTACTTATCCTTGAAAGAATGTTTGAGAGAAATTTTGCTAAAACAGCGGAAAAATATTGGATTAAACTAAAATATGTAAGCGCTTCTAAATTAAGCGACGTAGAAAGTGGTGAAACTGTTTCAGGAGCTGAGTTATTGGAAATCAATCCCCTATCGGCCGAACAAGATTCTGCAAGGTATTCTTGGGCGGATAATTTTGAGGCAGTCACCGTGCTTGAAGGACAAATTCCCGATAAAACTATAGTTTTAATGGCAACTGATTCTAACAGAGCAGCATTTCAAAAAGACTTCCTACTACAAGTAAACATTGATAATGATGTACTTAACCAAGATACTTTTTAAGCACTGATCTTAAGATAAGAATGTGTTTTATAAAAAAACACATTCTTATCTATTAAAAACGCGGAATTCCTCTCAGAGCAATTTTAACTTTATTTACAAGCTTATAAAATTATTTCAATTTAATAATTGAAATTCTTAAAGGTTAGTATTAATCTATTATTTCAAATAAATTACGAGTAAATATTTATGCTAACTAACCTTAAAAACTTTTTTACTCATAAGTTTAATAAAAACGAACTCATTTTCAAACCTTCAAAACCTCTAACTCTCGGAGCTGAGCTTGAGATTCAACTGATTGACCCTTCAAATTATAACTTATGCCCAAGAGTAGATGATATTTTAAAAGAGTTTAGCAATTTCCATAAAATTAAGCCTGAAATATTCAAAAGTTTTTTAGAAATAAATAGTGATATTTGTGAAACAGTAACCGAGTTGGAACAGGATTTGTTATCAACCGTAAATATCTTATCTTCCGTTACTAATAAACTGGGTATCCTATTATCCTCAACCGGCGCACATCCTTTTGCCCGTTATGAGGATTCGGAGCTTTATTCCGCGGAAAGATATAAGGATTTAATTGATAGAAACCAATGGTTAACCAGAAGATGGGCTATATATGGATTACATATTCATTTGGGGATGCAAAGCGGCGATGAATGTATGCAATTTAATAATTTCTTCATGCATTTTATTCCTCATATGCTTGCTTTATCGGGCAGTTCTCCGTTTTGGCAGGGAATGGATACAGGGCTTGCTTCATGCAGACCGACAATATTCGAATCAATGCCGACCTCAGGGCTCCCGAACCAGGGTATGAACTGGAGAAAATTCGTTCATCTTTGTAAAACATTTCAAAAATGCGGAGCTATAAAATCATTTAAAGATTTATGGTGGGATTTAAGACCGAGCCCCAATTACGGAACATTAGAGATCCGAATTTGTGACGGCACCGCCACGCTAAAAGAAGCAACCGCTATAGTTGCTTTCATTCATGCACTTGCGCATTGGTTTAAGGATAACGGTACTTGGGTAGACAGCTTCCCTGCGCCTCCGATGTGGTTACTGAGAGAAAATAAATGGCGCGTAATCAGACATGGTATGGAAGCAATTTATGTAACAAATACCGAAGGTGATACTAAACCGCTTAAGGATGATATTCTGGAATGGGTTAATAAAATTGAGCCGTATATTACAAAATTAAAATATGAAAAATATTTTGAAGACATTAAAAATATATGCAAAAACGGCACTAGTTCACAAAGACAGAAGCAAGTATTTGAAACTACAAATTCATTACTTGAAGTAGTAAAATTAAATGTTGAAGAATTTAATGCAAACCGGCCAAAGTGGTAAAAATTTAATTAAGGTAATTTATATGAAATTATTTTATTCCAAAGGTTCATGCTCTCTTGCAGTAAGAATTTTAATAAATGAAATCGGCATTCATTGTGACTATGAAGCGGTTAACCTTACTACAAAAGTTACTGAAGGCGGTGATAATTTTTTATCAGTTAACCTAAAAGGAACCGTGCCTGCCTTATTATTGGACAGCGGGGAATTGATAACGGAGAATGCAGTCATTCAGCAATATTTAGCGGATACATATAAAGCATATAATTTATTACCGCCTCTTGGTGAATTACTAAGATACAGAGTTCTTGAATGGTTAAATTTTATCACCTCAGATCTGCATAAAAGCTTTTCCCCTTTATTTAATTCAAAAGTGCCTCAAAATTTAAAGGATGAAATTTTTAAACCCCTATTAGTAAAAAAATTAGACATTATTAATAAGCATTTAGAAAAAAATTCATATTTACTCGGCGAGGAATATATGCTTCCGGACGGATATTTATTTGTAATATTAACCTGGCTTGCACACGTTGGAGTAGATATTTCAGGCTTGCCTTCCCTTGTCGCTTATAAAAAGAGAATTTTAGCCAGGGAATCAGTTCAACGTTCTTTGAAAGAAGAAAAGTTAATGACATAAAACTGATTTAATTTAACGAAAGATAATTATTTCATTAAAAAATTATACAATTAACTAAATGTTAATTAATTTAATATACCTTTATATATATTAGATATATGGGGGTATATCCATGAAAAGAAGTGATGGTGATAAGGGAAAAGAAATCATTCAAATCCCTGAAGAAAGAAGCGGTGGTCGTGTTCGAAACTTTGTTAAAGCAATTTTGCCCCGCGGATTAAGAGAAAGTATTCTCGGTTTTGATAAAGACGATGTAGACAGATTAATTGAAGACTTCAGAAAAGCGAAAGAGCCGGAGGAAAAGGGAAGAGCAGTAATAAATATTGTTAATAATCAGGATTTAATACCTAAAGAATATGCACATTTTATAAAACTGGCTAATCATATGAACGAAACAAATGAATTCATGGCTAGAAACATGACCGTAAAGCCTATTTCAACAAAAGTAGAAAATTCAGTAGGCGGCTTTTCACCCGATAAAGCTAAAGATGCCGAGGAATTGGAGCAGTTTATGCAAAACCTGAAAGCGGGGAAAACTAAAAGTTTAATTTCAGGATTAGGAGAAGATCTGATTATTCTGAATGATATGATGAAAATTTTAATTAACTCGGTTTATGAAGATCCTTCCCGAAGCGATTATCAAAGGGCAGTCAAAGGAGTTGAAAATAATATTATCAAAGCTGATAAAAACGGAGCAGGCACTCCTGAGCAGCTTAGTGCGTTAAAAGATTTAATTATAAATAAATACCCGCTTGTTATGCATTTAATATCTTCCGAAAAAGACGGCAAATCCGCTGACCATGTTAGTTTATTAAAATACGGATCGTACTTTCAGGAAAAAGACCCTCAATTTGTTAACCGCTGGCAAGAACATCAAGAATTACAAGCAAATTTTAAAGAAGAATTTAAAAGTTTTGTTGAAAGCGGCATGAAAAACCCTGATAAATTTGAAAAAAATATGAAATTAGCTTCAAACCAAGTTGCGGAAATTTTTAAACGAGACCTTGAAATGATACCTTCGGATAAACTTTCAAAATCCAAATCAAAAGAAGAAGTGATGGAAAAAGTAGAAAACTTCCAAAAAGAACTTAATTCGGAAAAGCTTTACTTAAAAGAGACTTTGGAGAAAGCCGGCACTGTTCCGCTGGATCAAGCGCAAAAACATGAAGTCGGTAAAGAAGTTCCACTTGATGAACTGCCGAAGCAGAAAGCAAAAAATCAAATTCCTTTGGATGAACAGCAACTGAGTGAGAAAAATACTAAATCGCAAAACTCAAAGAATGATAAGCAGAAACCCCTGGATGAAACTCAAGAGCATGAAACAAATAAATGGGCGAATAAAGTAAGCGGTGAAAGACGTTCTCAAGAAGTTAAAATAGGTAGCCAAAGGTAATTGTGAGGAGGGAGACCCATTACCCCAGTTAACTATTGTAAGTTTGAATAAATTTTAGCATTTCTACTGCTGCATCAGCACATTTGATACCCTTATTCAGGTTCAAATCATTCCCCCAAATCGTTTCAAATCCGACTCATAAGCAGCCACCATAAAAAGATTGATATATTAAGTTTAACAAATATTTAACAGCATTTTATTTGATATATCCGTTTTTATTATATATAATTCACCTAAATCAACTAATTAATTTTTAAAATGAGAAATAATATTATTAGTCTTAAGAATGCAAGCCATCTGAGCTTTGCAGCTTTAGCTTTACTTGAAGCTAACAACCTTGGAATAATTTCATCTGAGTTACTAAGTTCTTACTCTACAACTTATTTATATCCTGCACTTGCAGTTGGTACAATAATTCTCGGAGCTTTAAACGTCTACCGATCTGCCAAAAACATT
>JACGYV010000053.1 GCA_014116815.1 Holosporaceae bacterium 'Namur' | reverse complement strand
ATTATTAAATTAAATTTATTACCTAATGGTAAGCATAAATTAATCAATATTAGGCTGGTTCTATGCATGCCGGTAGATTTTAAATGAACTAGACGCATTGATTAAGTTAAATTAAAAACTAATTAATTATTTTGATAAGTGAATATTAAATATAATATATTAATTAAAAAATCATTTCAGCTTAAAATAAAAATAAAATAACATCGTTTTTTATGGTATAATAAGCTAAAATACATAAAAAACGAAGGTTGATAATATGCTAGGATCATCTAGTAGCCAAGGTAGGATCTCAAGTAGCACTGATTTAAGAGAAGGTAACACCTCATCAATTAATCTTTTATTCCGCCTTACTAAAGAGCAGTATGAAAGCAACATGATAAATATTAAAAAATTTATTAAGCTTGCTCAAAATTTAGACATGGCAAGCAGTAGGTTAGAGCAGAAAAATATAATTATAGATCTTTATGAAACACTAAACTCAATTCCATATAAATACGGAAGGCAGCATATAGATAAATTTGATCAGAAGATATTATATGAAGAAGGATGGAATGATTCAAAATACCTTACTTCTCTAGGGTTGCCAAGCTTAATAGAGGATTTGCAAAACTGCACTGAAGAACAATTGGACGAAATACTAAGTGAGGAGCTAATAAAAGAAATTTCACATCATTTTGTAACGATTGGTAAGAACATGAAGTATTACCAATTGAAAGAAAATGTGGTAAAGAAAGATATTAGCCTATATAGAGGTATTGATATTGAGCAGAAAAAACTTACAGATGCAATAGAAATAGCCTCATTTATAATTAATTATTCTGAAACAGAAAAAGAAAATATTTCAAGAAATATTAAATTAGCTAAAACGAAAATAGAAAATAAAATTAAAGAGTTGAAATGGGTTCTTTTTTATCAGCAAATGCGGGGCAATAATTTATCATTAGAAGATTTATTCAATCAGTGTGATATAAGAAATTTGTCAGTACTAATACCTGATAGGATAAGAAGCTTTTCAGATTATAGGACCTTATACAAAATATTATATAGTAATTCTAATATAAATGTATTTCAACTTACAAAACATAATGAAATAAAACAAGGAATACTCCTAAGTAGGATTTTAGATAATATTAACAGTGCAGATCCAAGCACCATAGAAGAAATAGTGGGTGGTTTAAAGAATAGTGATAAGCCATATGATTTAATTAATAAAATATGTCTAAGCGAAGACCTATATAAGCAATTACATTTAGCAATAAAAAAGCAAGGTATGCTAAGTCAAAAAGATTTAGAATCATTAATTAATGTAATAAATAATAAAGAAGTTAAGCAAGAATTATTAGAAATATTAAAAAGCTCTATAAGAGATGGAAAGGGTAAGCAAAAAGAGGATGAGAAACCTACTTCCGATATGAGGTACAATGTTTCAACTTTAGAACGTATAAAGGAAATATTATTAGAACAAAAGGAAACTAGAAGGTACTTAGAGGACATAATAAGTTTTTCTTTATTTATAAGTAAAGAAATAGGTAGCTTAAGTAAAGAAGAACTAAACAATAGAATTCTTGCAATTATAAAAGAATTAATTGAGTTGCAGGAGAATCTGGATAAGCAGGTATTGTCAAAAGAACTGGCAGTAAAAAAAGTGAATTTGGTAGAGTTAAAAAGAGAATATCAAGTTATTGAAAATGATATAGGAAAATTAGAAAAAGAGATAAATTTTGAAGAATTAAAAGCAAAACAAATATCACAACAGCTGGAAGAAATGGAGCTAGATGAGTCTGAAGTAGCAGAGAGTAAGGTAGCTCAGCTTCGTAAAGAAATTAACAAACTGGAAAGCGGTACTTTAAATAAAAAAATTTTAGCTGCAAAAAAAGCACTGGAGAGTTATCTGCAAGAGTTAAAAACTGTTCAGTGCACTTTAGAAGATTCATTAATAGCAGAAGAAGAGAGAATAAAGACCCTGGAAACAATTGCACAAATAAATAACAAGCTTAGTGCAACAATAAGTAAGTTAAAACTTGAAAAAAGACATCTTCAAGCATCAAATAAAGCTTATCAGTGTTTAAGAAAGATGAAAGATAGGATAAAGACTAATGATTTAGGTTCTAAGCCAAAAGAGTTTTATTTCAAAGTTATTGGGGAAGAGTTAGACAATATAAAACAAAATTATATTAATGCATATAATGAGATAATTAAAAAAGAAGAAAATTTGAATGCAGCAATTAAATCTAAGCAGGAAGAGCTTAATAGATATAGTCAGGAGAGATCCAGGCTGGAAGAAGGTGGAGAACAAAAAGCAAAAAAGTTCAATTCCCTTACCAATCAACTAAGGCAAACGAAAGATAGCCTGACAATATTACAAATCCAGCTTACTGATAAGCGAATAGAGTTAGAGGGGAGTAAAGAAAATATTGCCAATACCATGTATAAAATAGATGCTTCTCATGAATATTTAGAAAGGGAATATGGAAGTGACAGAAATAAAGTTTTTGAATCTTTACTTAAATCGTATATAGAGTTTTCAGAAGATATAACCCCTCAAGAAATGCATAAAGTTAAATTAGTTGAATTAAGAAGGTATCAAGAAGAATATGATAAAAGAAATATAAAAAGTAAGCTGGAATTCTATAAAAAAATATTAGAGATAGCAAATAGCAATATTACAATTATTGCAGCCGTAGCTGACTTTGTAAATTGGCAGAGAGAATGCTGCGGAGAGGAAATGGGTAGCAGGTTAATGAATGTTCTACAAATCATAAAACCTAATGGTGAAGTAGAAACGAACTATTTAAAAGATTTAAGGGATTTTAGGCATAAAGGTATACATTGTTTGGATGACATAAAGAGGGCGCAGGATGCAACCTCACTTGGAATTAAGAAAAACATAAAAGAAGTTAGGAGATACCTGTTAGGTGTGATAGAGCATTTGCTTGATCATAATCTAAGTTATCTTGAAACAGGTGAAGAAGGCAAGCTTAGGGTGCCTAAACACTTTATAAGGGCGGCTGCTAATAATGAAGTTAATTCATGCTTACCGGCTTTGCCTTTTGGGGGACAACCAGGGCAGTTATCATATGAACAACAGGTAAGGATGTTCACCGCTTCAATAGGTAACGGTCAAAAGTTAGTTAGGTTGATTAAAGAAGAGTTGGAAAGTGACAATGAGGGATACGGCTTAGATAGAATTATAGAGATAGCTTCTAGAAGCTACAAAGCACTTAGTGATAATGAAATGAGAATAAAGCTAAAATATACAACATTATTGCTAGCATTAGGAGAAGTGATAGGTAACTTGCAAAGGCATGAACTGCTAACCGGAATAGCACAGCTTGATATTAGGCCGGATGAAAATGTTGAGATAGTAACAACAATGATACCCGACATAAGAGAATATAGAAATGCTTTGACTCATCATGGGTATCATAATTCTGAGCTCTTTAAGGAAGCAATTAAATTAATATGGACGGATAATGAACAAATCATTACAGAAATTAATTATCTATATGAAAAAGTAAAAGAAGAAAGTAAAAAATCAGAAATATTGAAAAGATATGATTTTGATGCTATAAGGCAGGAAGAGATTCCTTTAGAAAAAAGTAAAGCTAATACGCATTGCATTTTAAACTAGTTAACCGGTAAAATTTATGAAAAATAGTATAACTGTATATCGTCCATTATCAGAGCAAGGAAAAATATTTATTGAAAACAATAAGGATGGAATAAAGGCTGTTCTAGCCTCATTTTCTTGGATCCAAGAAGCATATATTGAATATAATCATTGGCGCCCTATTTATTATTTAGAAGGTGAATATAAACAAGGATACTTTAAGGGTGCTGTAGTACAAAAGCAGCTTGAAAAGTTTTATTTGAAGCGAGGAGCTGCATTTAATGCTATAGTACTTTCCGGAAAAGAATCAACCTCTGAACTATTTTATAATGCGGAAGAATATAAAACCAAGGAAGCTGCTGAAAAAACAAGGATTACAGAAGAGTTGAAGAAGGAGAGAGAAGGTTTGGATGTAAATGGGCGTATAGAGCTATATGAAGAAGAGGTAATACTTGCAATAAAACAGGCATTTGTAGAGATGGCAGGTATTTTCATTGGTCAAAAACAACAAAAGTTGATTGCCGGCGAAGATAATACTATGCATTTAAAATTAAGTTCTATTTCTAATAAAGAAGTAGCTAAGATAAAAGCACACTACTTCATAAAATATGATACTGATAATGAAAAATTGATTATGCGTACGGATTACAATAATAAAGACGTAGCTCTTACTCTAAACTTTGAAATGCTTTTGGAAAAAGTACTGCCGGAGCTAAGAGAGTATGTATTAAATAAATATGGTAATATTGTTAGCCCGGAAGATAGCGAACAAGTAAAAGCAATGAAGTCAATACTTGGCAATGAGGAAATATATAATAGTTTAATAAAAAGAGATAATACTCATAAATTCTTATTGGCTGCTAAAAATAATGACGAAGAAGGAGTACTAAAGCTACTTACTGATCAGTTAACTCGCCCTTCTAAACTTGAACACATAGTAGATATTGTAACGAAAGCAAATAATATTTTAAATGACAATTCAAAAGAAATAGAAGCTGTTAAGAATAATTCCTTAAATGGGCAATTAAGCAAGAATATATCTTGGGTTGAGAAAGCTATGCTTGGTGATTCCTACCGCCCTAAAGGCCATAGTATATAATTGGCTTTTTTAGGTGTTATTGCTTAGTGAAATAAGGAGAGAGGCTTATATATCAAAAGAACCATAATAGGAAAAATAGTTTAGAAAGCATTAGGGAAGCTAGTAATCCAAATCGTGTGTTAAAAATTGTATAGAGGCTCAATTTGCGGAATTGGCGATTACTATAAGTCATATATCAGATTTTATAAAATTAGATAATCACTATAGTAACCCTTTTTATAATTTCTTATATGTCATAGTATTGCTAAGAATTGTATATTAATAACAGAAAGCAAAATTTTAAAGAGCTATAATATTCATTGTTTATAACATGCTAAGGTAATAAAAAGTAGTTCTCGGGAAAGGAAACTCAGGGATATTGCTTTGTAAAAGTTAATATTATTTATATCCAATAGAAACAATATTTTAAAGAAATAACT
>JACGYV010000005.1 GCA_014116815.1 Holosporaceae bacterium 'Namur' | reverse complement strand
CTGAATCCTAACTTCTTCAACCAGTAAATCCCTCCTCCAGCACTCATCCCAAATGCTTTGCCTATATCTTCTGCTCTAGCATTCAGGTTCTCCTCTACATGCTTTATAAATTTTTCAATATCTATTCCCGGCTTCCAGGTATTTTATTACTTTCTCTCTTAAATCTAAACTATACGGGCTCATCTTCATCTCTTTTTGTTTTATTCTACCTTACCTCCGTACCATAGCAAAACTTATTTTACTATAGTAAATTAATGTTAGTTTTTTTATAAGAAATAATTAGCACTAAATATAGTAAGTTAAGTTTAATATGACATATAGCCTGTAAAAAATAAGATACTAAAATAGTAAGAAGCACGCGCCTCGTGGTCATTTATACGCAAACTTAGTTTAATTTTTTATAGTTCAACTTTGCTCCATGTATGTAGGATATTCAACTTAATACACTATATTAGGGGAAAATTATTTTATAAATTTAGCTTTTAAAGTTATTTTAAATTAAGCATTGCCTGTATAATTAACCAGTTGCAGGAAGCTTTTTACCCCGAGTGATTCAACCATTTTCAACCATTTATTTTTAACTTTTTGAGAAAATAAGATGTCTAAATTTGCGGGGGCAATTAACCACGAATTTTCTTCAATTTCCTGTTCAAGCTGATTAGGTTCCCAGGCAGCAAAACCTTTAGCTAATAAAAATTTATCTTTATTATTGCCTGAGGCGTAGTCTTGCAGGAATTGTTTACATTCAGTGTATATGGTAACGGCAGGAAAATATTCAAAGTTTTTTTCCTGTTCTTTTGTAATGCTTAAGATTATTAACCTATCTTGGTCGATTGGTCCCCCGAACATAATAGAAACTTTTTTATTTTTAAGCGCAGGTTTCACATAAGCGTTACCTACATAATCCTTAATATAAAAATTACCGATCTTATTATTAATAATTATTCCAAGTGCACCCTTATCATCATGAGCGCATATGTAAATAAGCGATCTTTCAAAGCAGCTTCCGTCCAAGCTTTTTGAAGCTACTAAAAGTTTACCTTCAAGAGACTCAAAAGGTCTTAATTCGTCGTCAGAAAATTCCAGTTCCATACTTAAACCCATTTTACTTCCGGTGGTAATGACATTAAAATTGCTTCTATATTTCCGTCAGTCATGAGGCCGAATTTAGTGCCTCGATCGTAAATTAAATTAAATTCAACGTATCTGCCGCGTTTGATTAATTGTTCTTCTTTCTGTGCGGCCGTCCATTCTTTTAATGCATTTTGTTTAACAATCGGTATATAAGCATTTATAAAAGCTTTCCCGACTTTTTTTGTAAAGTTAAAATCATTGTCCCAGTCACCGGTATTTAAATAATCGAAGAATATACCGCCGACTCCTCGCGCTTCCTTCCTATGTTTTATATGAAAATACTCATCACATTCTTTCTTGAATTTCGGGTAGTAATCACTATTAAATTTATCACAAGCTTTCTTAAGCTCTAAATGAAAAGATTCAGTTTGTTTACTATCAGGAAAAGTAGGAGTAAGATCAGCTCCGCCACCGAACCAAGCCTTAGTGGTTACAACCATGCGGGTATTCATGTGAACCGCAGGTATTAAAGGGGATTTCATATGTGCAACTAATGAAATACCACTAGCCCAAAAGCCGGGATTGCTTTCAGCTCCGGGAATTTCTTTAGCAAATTTTTCCGGAAATTCTCCGAAAACCGTAGAAATGTTAACTCCTACTTTTTCAAAAATATCACCTTTCATTATGGACATAACTCCACCGCCACCACCAGTTCTATCCCATTGCTTTTGTTTGAATTTACTCTTGCTTTTACCGAATTCGATTTCAATTTGTTCAAAAGCTAGGCAGATTTCATCCCGTAAAGATTTAAACCATTTAGAAGCAAGCTCTTTTTTTTCTTCTAAATTGTTATAGCTCATATTAAAGCCCCTGTTCGTTTAAATATTTATTTGCTTCTAATGCTGCCATACATCCGGTTCCTGCCGCAGTTACAGCTTGCCTGTAAAGCTTATCCTGCACGTCTCCGGCGGCAAACACACCCGGTATATTAGTTTTTGTGCTGTCAGGAGCGGTTAGTATATAACCTTCGCTATCAATTTCTAAGTGGTCTTTAAACATAGAAGTATTCGGTACATGCCCGATTGCTATAAATACTCCGTCAACATTGAATTCACTTAGTTCATTAGTTTTAATATTCTTTATTCTAATCCCCGTTACACCTAACGGTTCATCGGTACCTAAAACTTCGTCAACTACGCTATCCCAAATTACTGAAATTTTAGGGTGAGAAAATAACCTGCTTTGCATTATTTTTTCTGCTCTTAATTCATTTCTTCTATGAATAAGCGTAACTTTCGTTGCATGATTAGTAAGGTATAAAGCTTCTTCAACCGCGGTATTACCACCGCCTACTACAACTACTTCTTTGTTTCTGTAAAAGAAACCGTCACATGTAGCGCATCCTGAAACTCCAAAGCCTTGGAATTTTTTTTCACTAGCCAGGCCAAGCCATTTGGCTTGAGCGCCGGTAGAAATGATAACGGTATCGGCGGTATAAATTCTGCCTGTATCTCCGACTGCTTTAAAAGGTTTGGAACTTAGGTCGATTTGATTAATATGATCATTGATTATATTGGTTCCGACATGTTTTGCCTGCAATTTCATCTGTTCAACCAGCCAAGGTCCTTGAATGGTATCGGCAAAACCCGGGTAATTCTCCACATCGGTCGTAATAGTAAGCTGACCTCCAGGTTGAAATCCGCTGACCAACACAGGGTCAAGCGAAGAGCGTGCCGCATATATTGCGGCTGTATAACCGGCGGGGCCGGAACCGATAATTAATACTTTTGTATGTAATGTTTCCATTAATTAAATCTTTCCTGCATTGGTTTTTAGATAAGCTGCAACGCCTTCTTGAGTCGGCTTCATAGCTTCTTTTCCTTGCTTCCAGTTAGCCGGGCAAACTTCACCGTATTTTTCGGAATATTGAAGAGCGTCAACCATTCTGATTGCTTCCTCTATATTTCTACCCAACGGAAGATCATTAATAATTTGATGGCGAACAATGCCTTGCTTATCAATTAAGAAAGTTCCTCTTAAAGCTACGCCCGCGTCACTAAGAACATCATAATCGGCTGCAATTTTATGTGTGAGGTCGGAAACCAGCGGAAATGTAACTTGTCCGATCCCGCCTTTATCAGTCGGAGTGTTTCTATAGGCAAGGTGAGTAAATTGCGAGTCGATGCTTATTCCGATTACTTTAGCATCTCTTTTCTCGAATTCTTCAGCTTTACTGCTGAACGCAAGAATTTCCGAAGGACAAACAAAGGTAAAATCAAGCGGATAGAAGAATATTACACCATACTTGCCTTTAAGATATTCTTTTAAATTAAGTTCTTTTATAGAGTTATCGGGAAATACTGCTTGAGCAGTAAAATTAGGAGCTTCTTTACGAACTAGAACTGCCATTTTTTAGCGCCTCAAAAATTTATTAGTTATGTATTAGAAGCCAGTATAGAACAAAAATTACAAATCTCAAGCGTTGCAGCTTATAATTAAATTTCAATATATAAAAATTTATCTTTATAAGTTAAAAAATCAGGAAAGCTGCTTTCAATCAATTTTTGTTTTAAACGTGAAAGGTGCACCTCAACCGTTGAAGTTTCCGTTTCCGTAGAATATTCCCAAATTTCTTTTAATAACTCGCCTTTCGGTATTCCTCTCGGGTAATTATTAACCAGGTATAAAACTAATTTTGCTTCTTTTTCAGTTAAAATTATTAAATTTCCTTCTAATTCGAGCGTTCTTTTACTAGGAAAAAATTTAACTTTATTTAGGGTATAAGTTTTTTGGTTAAGTTTATCTATAATAAGCTCAACTAAAGATATAAGTTTAAAAGGCTTACTTAAATCCGCTTTAAATTTTGTACTAATAATAATTTGATTATCCTTACCCGTTTGAGGTATAATCTCATTAAAAATACATATATCCGGATGGCCGGAAATAGTTTCGGATTCCTCAAAAAACTCTATATTAAAGGATTTTAGAGAAGGGACTTGCTCTAAAGCACATTTAAGAAGAGTAGTCCCGTCTATAATTGCAATTCGCATTAACTAAAACTGTTTCGGGCTTTTAGGTTTATTAAATTTGCCCACATTACTGAATATTTGCTCAAGAGGAGTCATGGTATTACCTTTAAGCTCAGTTGTACCGCTGGCGTAGTTAATATTGCGTGCCTCATTTAGAGTATAGCTTTTAATATTATTAATAACTTTTTGTCGGTTAAATGTAATCTCAAGCACATCTTGTGCTACCGTGTGCGGATGAAAGAATGCCTCACTTTGTTGCTGCATGGATATATAGTAATAAGTTTTATCGCCGAAATCCGAAGTAGTGGTTGGAGAACCAAGTAATTCTCTGGTTTCTTCTTCACTAGTTTGACCGGTTTTTAATGAGCTGATTTCCTTTTCATCGAAGCTATAACCATGAAAATGTTCATGCTTGGCGCAAGCAGATAATAAACAAACAATCGTTATCAATAATATATTTCTAATTTGCATTTTGTTTTACTTCCTTTTGTTTTTTTTGTGCTTTTCTTCTTAATAAATTTTGTCTTAAAGCTTCGGAAAGCTTCTTAACATCTTTTTTGGGAGGCTTTTTTTCTTTAGACATTCATCATTTTACCTAATTTTGCAAGCTGTTTGTGATCCATCTTACCGACTTTCTTAACCATATTACTCATTTCCAAGTGTTGTTTGAGTAAGCGGTTAATATCTTGTACTTTAGTTCCCGAGCCGCTTGCAATCCTAATTTTTCTGGAAGCATTTATAATTTTCGGGTCACTTCTTTCGGCTTTACTCATTGAATTAATAATTGCTTCCTGCTTAGTAAACATTTTATCATCAATTGCCATGCTGCCTATTTGGTTCTTTAATTTGCCGAGCCCCGGAATCATAGAAAGCATTGAGCCGATACCTCCCATTTTCTTTAAGTTTTTAAACTGGGAAAGCATATCATTTAAATCAAATTGGCCTTTTTGTACTCGCTTTGCTAAAGTTTTTGCTTCTTCTTCACTTACCATTTCGGCAGCTTTTTCAACAAGTGAAACTATATCACCCATTCCTAAAATTTTTGAAGCTGCCCTCTGCGGATGAAATTCTTCCAAATCACTTAATTTTTCACCCACCCCTATAAACTTAATAGGTTGTTTGGTTATACATCTCATGCTTAAGGCTGCTCCGCCTCTGGCATCTCCGTCCACCCGAGTTAGGATGACTCCGGTAATTCCTATCTTCGTATTAAATTCCTTGCCGATATTAACCGCATCCTGACCGGTTAAGGAATCGACAACTAAAATAGTTTCAACCGGGCTTGTCAGCTCTTTAACTTTGTTCAACTCTTCCATCAATTCAGGATCGGTATGTAACCTTCCGGCCGTATCTAATATCAGAATATCAAACCCGTTGGTTTTAGCCTCTTCTAAAGCTCGTTTAGATATCTTCTCCGGCATTTCGTTTGCCACTATCGGAAGGGTGGTGATATCAATTTGTTTGCCCAGTACTTCAAGTTGAGCTTGAGCTGCGGGGCGATAAACGTCGAGTGAAGCAAGTAAAACTTTCTTCTTATGTTTCTTTCTAAGTAATAAAGCAAGCTTTGCAGCAGAGGTGGTTTTACCGGAACCTTGCAAGCCGACCAGCATTATGACGGCCGGAGGCGTAGATGCAAGATTTAAAGCCTGATAATCACTGCCTAAAATCTCGGTCAACTCATCGTTTACAATTTTTATCACCATCTGCGCGGGTGAAACACTTTTAACTATTTCACTGCCGATTGCTTTAGCTTTTACTTTATCAATAAATTCCTTAACTGCCGGAAGTGCAACATCCGCTTCGAGTAAAGCAATCCTAATTTCACGCATTGCCTCGCTGACATCGGATTCGTTAAGTAAACCTTTGCGTTTAAGTTTATCAAAGACTTTGGTTAAGTTATTACTAAGTGAGGAGAACATAAGTATTTATTGCTATTTTTAGAAGTATATGATAGTGATTACTTGTCTTATTTTCAATTATTTTTATTAAATAAAGAATCTATTTTGTCCGATTTCCTTTCCATATATGTCCATTGGCCGTTTTGTAAGTCAAAGTGCCCTTACTGTGATTTTAATAGTCATGTAAGAAACTCGGTTGATTTGAATCAATTTATTGATGCCTACTTAATTGAGCTTGATAGCTATCAACATGTATTGAACGGCAAAATTATAAAAAGTATTTTTTTCGGCGGAGGTACACCTTCCCTTGCCCCACCCGTATTTTTTGAAAAAGTGATTAATAAAATTTCAAAATACTCAACACTTGCTCCTCAAATAGAGGTAACTTTAGAGGCTAATCCTACTTCTTCGGAAGCTAAAAAGTTTTATGATTACTCAAGAGCAGGAGTAAATAGGGTATCGATCGGAATACAAAGTTTTAATCAAAAATACTTAAAGTTTTTAGGTAGAGAGCACTCGGCCGATGAAGCCAGAGAAGCAATTTTCTATGCTGCAAAGTATTTTCCCCGGTACAGTTTCGACTTAATTTATGCGCTTCCCGAGCAAAGTTTGAAAAGTTGGGAAGAGGAACTTAGCGCTGCAATAAAATATACTAATAAGCATATTTCAGTTTATCAATTAACTATAGAAAAAGGTACCCGGTTTTACGGAGATTATAAAAAGAAGAAATTTACTATGCCGAATCAGGATATTGCCGCAGATTTCTACTATATTACTCAAAATATTTTAAGTAAGTACGGTATGCCGCAATATGAAATATCAAATCATGCGGCAACGGGAGAGGAATCAATACATAATATGACTTACTGGGAGTACGGTGATTATTTGGGTATCGGAGCCGGGGCGCACGGGCGATATACTTTTAATAACAGAAAGTATGCAACCGTTAATACTCATTTGCCGGAAAACTGGCTTAAGCAAATTGAAGAAAGGGGGAATGCTCTACAGCATAAAGAAGAGCTATCAGAGGATGAGCAAAATGAGGAGAAAATAATTATGGGGCTAAGGTTAAGTAAGGGGGTAGATAAAAATTTGTTATTTAATAAGAGAAAATATAAGCAGCTTTTAGAGGACGGGTACTTAGATGAGGGGGAGAATTTAGTGCGTGCAACCGAAAAGGGAAGGTTGGTTTTAAATAGGTTAATAAGCGAATTAATTGTGTGAAGCAATGGAAATAGTAATTAAAGCCTTAGGAAAAGAAAAATCTAAAGAAATTAAGCAGCTGACCGAAGAATACTTAATGAGAACCAGGTGGCAGATTTCTATTATCGAGTATGAGCTAAATAAGAATTTAAGTGAAAATGAACAAAAGCTACAAGAAGGAAAATGGCTAATCAGCAATATTCCGGATAATACTTTTATTTATGTTTTGGATGAGAGGGGTAGGCAGTATACAAGTCATGAATTTTCCTCGGCCTTAGTTAAAAATCAGAGTATTTATAAAAATATTTATTTTCTGATCGGCGGTGCTTTTGGTTTAAGTGAAGAGGTGAAGCAAAAAGCTAATACACTGATTGCATTCGGTAAAATGACCTTCCCTCACAAGCTGGTAAGATTAATGCTGGTAGAGCAGCTTTATAGAGCTTATTCAATAGTTAACGGACATCCCTATCACAAGTAATTAATAATAAAAAAGGCGCCCGAAAATTGTACTTTTAGGAGCCTTCTACTTAAACTTGTTTTTTAAAAATGCTTATTTGCTTTCGCTTACTTTAATCTTTGGAGAAAGCATAATATTCAGCTCTTTCAGTTGTCTATCACTTACCGTATTAGGTGCGTTCATCAATAAATCCTGAGCGCTTTGATTTAACGGGAAAGCGATAACTTCACGAATATTAGGTTCATTAGCAAGAAGCATGACAATCCTATCAACTCCGGGAGCTAAACCACCGTGAGGAGGAGCGCCGTATTTAAACGCCTTAATCATACCGCCGAATTTGTTATCTACCTCTTCTTTCGAATAGCCTGCAATTTCAAAAGCTTTATACATGAGGTCAGGTTTATGATTTCTAATCCCGCCGCTTGAAAGCTCGATACCGTTACATACTATATCGTATTGGAAAGCTTTAATTGCCAGTTTCTTTTCAGTAGTATCAGCTGCATTTAATGCTTCTAAACCACCTTGCGGCATTGAAAACGGGTTATGAGTAAAATCAATTTTTTTCTCATCTTCATTCCATTCATAAAACGGGAAATCCGTAACCCAACAGAATTTATAAATATTTTTTTCAATTATGTTTAGTTCTTCGCCAAGCTTTGTTCTTACCCTACCTGCTATTTTCGCGGCAGTAGAGGCTTCTTCACAAGCAAAAAATACCGAATCCCCGTTTTCAAGTTTTGCAATATCTTTTAGAGAAGCTAACCTATCCTGATCCAGGAACTTTGCAATCGGACCTTTAGCGCTGCCGTCTTGAGCAAAAGTTATATAACCTAGGCCTTTAGCTCCCAGCTCAGTTTGTGCGAATGATATCATTTTATCAAAAAAGCTTCTCGGCTGGTCGGAGGTCTTAGGTGCAGGAATAGCACGGATAATTGAGCCTTTGTTAATTCCTTCTCTGAATATGGTGAACTCGGAATCGGTAAATACGGAAGTAGCATCTGCAATTTCAATATTGATTCTTAAATCCGGTTTATCACTACCATATTTAAGCATTGAATCATGATAGGTAATCCTCGGGAACGGAGCAGGGGTAACCTCAAATTCTGAAAATTCTTTAAATGTGCTGTGAAGTACCGGTTCAATGGTATTAAATACATCTTCCTGGGTAACAAATGACATTTCGATATCAAGCTGATAAAATTCGCCTCCCGAACGATCGGCTCTTGCATCTTCATCCCTAAAGCAAGGAGCGATTTGGAAATATTTATCAAATCCTGAAATCATAAGCAATTGTTTGAACTGCTGTGGTGCTTGGGGGAGCGCATAAAATTTGCCCGGGTGTAGACGGCTCGGGACAAGGAAATCCCGCGCCCCTTCAGGAGAACTTGCAGTCAAAATAGGAGTTTGAAATTCCATAAATCCCTGTTCGGTCATTTTTTTGCGCAAATGTGCAACCACATTATTTCTAAGCATAATGTTTTTATGCAACTTTTCTTTTCTTAAATCCAAGAATCTATATTTAAGCCTTAGATCTTCGGGGAAAGGAAGCTCACTGTTTACGTTAAGCGGTAGCATCTCGGCAATCGATTCACTGGTGAAATCTTCAATTATAACTTCAATTTCACCGGTAGAAAGCTCGTTATTCACCGTCTCTGCCGATCTTCCGACCACAACGCCGGTTACGGTTAAAACGCTTTCAAAACTAAGCGAGGTAAGTTCTTCGTATTTTTCTTTACTTATTCTGATTAAATCCTGATCCTGATCGGATGAAACCACTTGAGTTATTCCGTAATGGTCTCTTAAGTCTATGAAATAAATGCCGCCGTGATCGCGTTTTCTGTGCAGCCATCCTGAAAGTTTAACTTTTTGGCCGATATGGGATTTATTTAATTCCCCGCAGGTATGGGTTCTATACTTATGCATAATATTCTCGGAAATATTTTATGTTGAGATGTTATAACTTAATACAAACTTTTATGCAAACATTGTGAGTGTGTATTGCAAAAGTTGCATTTGAAAATATTTTAATTATACTGAGTGCAAATTTTTGTTAAGAGTTATTATGGCGCGCGTAACTATTGAAGATTGCATTGAACGGATTAAGAGCAGGTTTGAACTGGTTGTTCTTGCGGCACAAAGAGCTAAGGAAATATCATCGGGAGCCAGGCTTCTTATTGAAAGGGATAATGATAAAGATGCGGTTGTAGCACTAAGAGAAATTGCAAGTGATGCTATCGATGCGGAGACTTTAAGGGAATCCGTGATCAAAAAATACTTAACCAGGTCCGTGGTTGAGGAAGAAGATCTGCCTGACAGCGACGATAATTTAGAAATCCAACAGGATATGGCTAAATTTACTTTCCAGGCTAAGGATGTAAAAGGGATGTCTTATGAAGATGAAGACTTGGATGAATAAATAATCTTAAATGTTGTATGTTTTAGTTTCTTATTCCGTCACTTTTGCTTTACTGCTAATCCTAGCGGGAGCAGTGTATTTTAAGTATAAACGTTTAAAGTATTTATATCAGAATGCCGTTAATAAAAAGAAATAAGGCATGGAAGCGGCGTGCATATATAATAGCAATTTTTGTGCTGTTTTTTGCCGTGGCGATTACTATAACTTTAAAAGTCTTTAATGATAATATTGTATTTTTTTTGAATCCGACTGAGCTTAGGGAAAGAGAAGCCGAATTTAGAGACAAAGAGTTTAGGGTAGGGGGATTGGTTGTTGCAGGCAGCATTAAATATCTTAAAAATAAGGAAACATTGCAGTTTAGGATTACTGATTTAAATGAAGAGCTTACCGTGCAATATAAGGGCATAATCCCAAATTTATTTACTGAAAACCAAGGAACGGTAGCCCTGGGTAAGCTTGGTGATAAAGGGATATTTATTGCCAGGGAACTGCTTGCTAAGCACGATGAAAATTATATGCCCAAAGAAATTGCCGATTCCTTAAAAAAATCAGAACACTGGAAAAGTAAAGATTGAAGTTACTAAGTTACTTCTTTTACTACTTTTGTGAGGACAATAAATCTATCAGGAACAGTTTATCTTTAATATGTCGATTCCAATTGTTATAATACTCTTATAACCCTCTTCCTTAAATGGTTATTATTTGTACGAGCGGCCTTGTTGCTCAAATCCCTAAATAGCGATTTGAGCAACAAGGCCAAAATGAGTAACATTAATGCAAGTTATAATACTCAAGCTAAAAAAATTGCTCATTCTTTTCTTTAGCTGCTACTAGCAAGAAACTAAATTTTAAATCATCTAAGCTTAAAAATTAAGAGCAATAAGTAGCACTAGGTAATTTTATAAAATTAAGAAAAAATCTAAAGCCCTTGGTTTACCCGGTGGAGCCAGGCGGGATCGAACCGCCAACCTCTTGAATGCCATCCAAGCGCTCTACCAACTGAGCTATGACCCCTATTTTTAAAAGGGATATCGTCAGAAGTATTAGCATAACTTTTAATAAATGAGAATAGTATTTTTTAAAAGACTTTGCATATAAGTTTTTTTACGGATCTATCATATAAAAAAATAAAGCCATAAACTGTTAAGGTAGAAATAAGCCCGAAGTAAAATGCTTCTATTTTTATATTTTTGAAAAAGACATCCTTTATTAGCATTATGCTCATACTTAAGAAAGCGGTAAATATAAATGCATTATCAGAGATTTTAGTTTTGATGAAATAACTCCAAATAATAGGAATAATTAAAAGAGCGCCGAAATATCCTTCCAAAGTTATCCAAACATCTTCAATTATATTATCAAATTGAAGTGCAATAATTACGGTGAGGAAACCGATTGATAACACGCTTATCGTCCTATATCCGATTGAGGTGGTATATTTCTTAGGTCTAAGGTCATAAGAAAAAAGGGTGCTACCGGCAAAAATAAATGAATCCAATGTTGATATAACAGTCGCTGCAATTCCTGCAAGAAAAATACCCCGAAAGCCGGAAGGGAGAATTTCTAAGCCGAATAACAGGTAGGCATTTAACGAATTAGCATCAGGCATATGAACTTTGGCGTACATTCCCCCCAATGTAGTGCAGATATCAAAAATTATCCAAAAAGCCGTAGAAATAATTATTCCCTTTTTAGCTATGAGTGGGCTGCCTGCCGCCATACATCTTTGGTAAAACACCGGGCTTATCAGGGTAGCTGAAAATGCGATAAATAACCATAATATAATAGTGCTGAATTCATGCTTGCCGGAAGAAGTAAAATAATGTGGAGGTAAATTTTCCACTAACACCAACGGATTGCCTATGCTGTAAAATGAAAATATTACTACCGTTATTACTCCGAAGTACATACAGCAAAACTGCAGGAAATCAGAGTATACCACTGATCTGAAATCGCTTATGCAGGTATATAACACAACTACCGAAGTACCTGCTACAATTGAAAGCGGAAGCGATAAACCGAACATTGTTTGAATAAAAGCGCCAAGGCTTAGGGCATAAGTTATCGGCAATGCTTTAAAAATAAGTAGTATTGCAGCAAGCTTAGCTGATTTTTCGCCATAAGTTTTTTTGATTAAATCAGGAAAAGTAAGAGCATTTTTTTGATGTATTTTTTTAACCAGAAAATAGGCGAAAATAATATAAGCAATATACCAAAATACCCCTTGAGTAATGAAATTATATACCCCGTGCTCAAAAGCAATCTGAGTTACCCCGAACACCCCGCCGTACCAGGAGGAGACCAGGGTTGCAACAAATAGCGGTAAGGTCAGTTTCCTACCCATCAGTATGTAATCCTTATCGCTTGTTTTAGAATTCAAATTTTTGAGCCGGCGTATGATAATCACCCCTATTGAGAGAGTAATCCAAATAGCAAAAACACTTAAGTCAAGAAGAGATAGGTTGTTCATAATTTGCATATCTTAGCCTTTAAATTAAATAGCCGAATATGCAGTAAGAGAGAGTGCGGAAGTAAAAATAGATTAATAGTTTTACACGCTCCCTCCGCCGGCACTATCCGGATCAGGTTATAAGGGTTTTTCTCAGCTATTATTATTAACAGCACCCCTGGTGATCTGTATCGGAAATTTACAACAAGAAACTAGATATATGCAAGCATAAAGTTTATATAGAAATATTTTGTAAATATTAATATTGAAGCTTATATAATTGTTTAAAATTAACATTGACGGAGTAATGAGTGCTGTTAATGTGGTTCGAAAATAAAATGAAGAGAGAAAATGCGCGGTTCCGAATTTGCTTTTATAGGACAAGATATGAGCATCAATACAGAAGTAATAATTTCAAATAATAATAAGGATTATGTCTCTATACATTTTAGAGGCAAAATGATAGGGGATGAAGAATTTTCGAAAATAATAGATTTTGTAAGAGCTCATGAGCCAATTACTTCGCTTGGATTAAGATGCAATATGTTAAGGGTGAAAGAGAGTAATCTTATAGTGGAAATATTAAAGAAAAACCCGTCTATTATTTATCTTGGGGTTGCGTTTAATCTGTTAGGGAATCATGGAGCAGAAATATTAGCAGACGAGTTGAGAACTAATAACACTGTTAAGCGTTTCTCATTTCATAAAGATAGAGAAAAACCTGAAAAAATGGAAATAATTATTAATGCTTTAAAAGAAGATAATTCTATTACTACTACTGATTTTTTATATAATGAAACAAACAAAGAGTGGTTGGAAGCAATCATTGATATGTTAAAAGAAAACAATTCCATTACTGATGTTGATTTTTCACGTAATGAAATAGACAATGAGGGAATGGAAGCAATTACCGAGATGTTAAAGAAAAATAGTTCTATTACTAATCTTGATCTTAGTTATAATAAAATTAAATGTGAAGGCGCAATAAAAGTTGCAAATTTATTAGCAACCAATACTTCCATTAAACAACTTGATCTTTCAAGTAATGAAATCAAATCCCCAGGTATAGTATCCTTAATAAATGCACTCAAAATTAATAATTCAATTTCAAGTTTTTATTTTGGTAGAATCGAAATTACAGATCAGGAAGCATTCATAATAGCAGACATGTTAAAAGTTAATACCTCAATTACCACTATTAACCTTGGATGCCATAAGATAGGAAATGAAGGAATAAAAGCAATAGCAGAGGTATTACGGGAGAGCAGAAATATTAATCAAATTTGGTTATTAAGTGATTCGCTAGAAATTGACGGAATTAAAGAAATAGATAAAGCGGTAGAGAAAAACAAGTTAATTTTAAATTGTTTGGTTGGGCATAATGTAGTTGGTTATGAAGAACGAAATCAGATAATAAGTTCAATTGAAATGAATATAGATAGAAACCGAAAAGCCTTTGAATCAAAATGCCGGGCTGTTGAGAAAGGAGAGCTGGATAAATTTAACATGTACCATATTGAAATATTTTTACACATGCTAAAATATAAAATCGGAAGTGTGGGAGCTGATTCTAAACTGCGGTATATAGATATAAAAAATAAAATAAAGAGCTATTACTATGAGAATTTTTTAAGGCTTAACGGGGCGGTTAAGGATATTGATAACGATAATATTATCGATAATTTAGATTATATTGATTTCACGCCTTCATTCCCTGCGGAAGTGTGGACTAAGATAGGTAGCCATGTAGGTTTAAACGGAATTAATCATCAAAGCCGTGTTACCTTACACAAGATTAAGGAAAAAGATACGGAAGGCACCTTTGCGGCAAGGGAAAGGAGTAGAAGAGATAATAATAGTATGGAACTTGGGGATGCAGCGGTAAATAGAGGGAGAGAGTGAAATAACAAAATGGTTGTATGTGGAAAGCCTAAGAGGATTAGAGTTATCAAGCGAATCTATTTTTAATTACTCGGATTACTAATTAGGATGGTTATAGTGATTTTGATATAGGTTCGGAATAAATATTGCTATGCAAATAAATTTGAAAAGTTTTAAAGCTTATCTTAAATAAAATAATATTATTTTTATAATAATTAAATTAGTGTTAAGAAAATATATTGTCAAGTAATTCATTGTAGTAAAGAAGATGTATTTGTTACCTGATTTTTAATAAAAAGTAAGTTGTTAAATGGTTGGGAGGTATTTACCGTATGAGTAGGTTAAACATAATATAGGTTTTTAAAATGTCTATTTTTAAAAAAGCTTTTATCCTAGGTGCTTTAGTACTATCTGTTTATGCATTCTCAAGTTATAAATTTACTAATGAAAATCTTTTAGCTGAAGCTGCTATGAAAGCTGTAATAATGCAAAAAACCGTATCCTGTTAAGAGGGGGAGTTATTAAAATGAAGATCCGGAGTATTCGGTAAACAATACAAACACATAGCAGTTTTTTAAAAAACTGAAGTAATAAATATTATTACTGAGCCTCTTCGGATTTTAGCTGCGTATAAACTACTCGGTATTCTACGCAGCTAAGTTTAAGTGTTTTATAGGGGAATATTAGCTTATTAAATTTAGAAAATGCTTAAATAGAGAAGGTTTATTGTTATTTGCTGCTGAATCCGTATCCTGCCCGGTAGTTTCTTTTGCTTTGCTTTCGGTAGACGAACTGCCTTTAGCATTAGGGTTAAAAGCATTATTATCATCTTTAATTGTTCTAATCTTTTCTTTATTGATTTCTTTCCCTTCAATGCTGTATTTGAAATCGTTGTTTTCTGAAATTATCCCGTCAATTTTACCGCTGACGAATGATTTAATTGAGACCGGGTCATCATTAGCATCAAGTGCGGTAATTAAAAAATTATAATTACCTTCAGGTAATTTATTTCCATTACTGTCTTCACCGTTCCATTGGAAGGTATGGTTACCTATATTAGTTTTTAATAGATCTTTATATACTACGGCACCGGCTTGATTTTTAATTTCAACACCTACTGATTTAAGATTTGAGTTTAGAGTATAACTAAATTCCCCGCTGCCATTTGATAATTTGAATGAATTGCCTTCGTATGAGGCAATCTTACCAATATTCGTCGAAGGTTGAGCTATTTGCTGATCATGGAGAACATCATAAATTTTTTCCAGCAATCTATTTGATTCCAGTTGTTGCTCAACCGCATTCATAGTAAAGATTTGTGCGGTCATCTGATTAGTATCCATAGGATTAGTCGGATCTTGATTTTGTAGTTGAACTGCAAGCAATTTAAAAAAGGTTTTTTTCTGCTGAGCAATTTTCTGTTCCGCAAGCTCGGCTTTACTTAAGTCTTCATTGCCGGGCTCTCTTCTTTTAAGATCGGAAATATTGGTTGATAGAGATGCTGATGTTACCATTTTTTCTCTCCTCTATGCTAAAATATTGATGTTGTCTTCTTCATGCTCAGTACTTATCAAAAATTCAGATTCTCGGCTTTCAAACGAATCAAGATTTTCCTGTTCAAATTTAAAGTTGCTGTCTTGTTGGTTTCTATGCTGCTGATGTTGCTGATGATCACGAAGCCCGAAATTTAATGAAGTGCCCTCATCCCCTCCGGCTAATGCGGATAAGGATGATTCCAATTCTTTTACCGAGCTCTGCAAAATATCAAAAGTAGTAAATTTTTCACTTAATATTTCTATCTTCTTATTTCCCATAGCATCAACCTGCAAAGATATCTCAATTTTGCCAAGCTCTTGGGGTGATAGTTCCACTTGGATTCTTGTTTCACCGGAGTTGATTGCTTTATTGATTCGCATGGAAACTTGCTCGGCAATGTGGCTATAGTTCGGCAGTTTATTTGTTTTTAACTCTTCAAGAGGTTTTACGGAGTATTTGCCGGTTTTAGGTGTTATTCCGCTAATTGAGTTTTGATAATTGTTTTCATTTGAATCAGCTTCAACTGTTAATTCTTTATCAAATTCACTCAATGATCCGGTAGATAAATTTGCCTGAACCTGATGATTTAGCCGCGAATCTTTTAATGGCTGTATTTCAGCATGCGGTTCCAAGTTTTCTGAATTTAACTTTCCTTGGTCATCATCTTTCTTAATATTTAATTTAGGCTCTTTCTCTTTAAAGTTTGTTAAATCTACATTCGGCTTTTCCTGAGTAAATATTATCGGAGTAGAAGTTTCCCGAATCGGAAGTGTTTTAGGATTAATATAATCAGAATTTTCCTCATATATTAAATTTGACGGATAAGTTAAAGAATCAATTTTTTCAAAGAATGTATACTCTTCTTTATCAGCTATAAAAGATTTTTTATCTAAAGGTAAGCTTTCTTTGAGCGGGATATTAATCATTTCATTTGAAATGATTCGGATTTCGCTGTATTCGTTTGTTAATTTGCTATTAATATTTAAATCAGTGTTATTCTCTTTTTCACCGTTCGGGGTTGGAAGCACTTCCGAATTTTGCTCTTCTATTTGATCATTTAAGGGTAATTGTTTAACTGTATTTTCAGGATTTATTAAAGGTATAAATTCTCTCGGCCGGCCAATAAATCCTTCAAAATTAAAATTTTTCTCTATATCGAATGTAGGGTTGTTCTGAAATGTTATATCTTGAGCTAAAATAAATTCCGGTTGAGAAAAAGAATGATTTATTAAAGAGGGCATAGAAGGATTAGATTTTGTTATATCCTGCCTTTCATTTAATAAGGTGAGGCTACTGTAAAAATTATAGTTTTGCTGATTTGCCTCAGGCTTTATTTCTAAATTTATATTACCTTTAGAAGGCAAGAAGTTAGATAAGCCATTTAGTAATTGTTCAAAATTACCAAGTTCCGGATCGATATTACCACCGACCATTCCGTTAAGTAACGGGTGGGTAATGACGCTCTGCTCATTTGCAGCAATATTGACTGGTAAATTCCCTACTATTAAACTATCCATTATACAGCATTATAAATATAACTTAGTTATTGGTTAAGCAAATTTTATGCCAATTAATTAGAAGCTTTAATTAATTTATCTCCGGGCTTAATATCGTGATAATCAGAAAAGCCTGCGTTTACTTCAAGTGCGTAGAAGTAAGGATGTTCAGATTGTATTATTTTTTTACTGTACGGTTTTAAATTGTGGTGAATTTCTCTTATAATAAGATCTTTATCAAGATAAAATAAATCGAGAGGAATACGAGTATTATCCATCCAAAACCTTAAATTTTTCGGTTTATTAAAAATAAATAACATACCGTTATCCTTAGGCAGATGATCTCTATTGGATAACCCTTTTCTAATATCAGCACTATCTTCAGCGATTTCTAAATTTAATTTAATGATATTGGTCTCGCTAAGTAGAAAATATTCTTCAATCTTTAAGGCATGACTTTTAAAGAAATAAATCACAATAAAAGTAAGAAGTAGGATTCCGACTATCCTTTTAAACTTTAATAATAGCCGATAACTTTTCTTCCAATTCGGCAAATTCCGTTTCATACAGCAAATCATTATAGGGTTCAAAATTCAAAAAATTGTTAAGCCTGCTAACTTTAGTTATTTGTTGTGCTGTTAAAGGTTGTGCTGCTTCTGCAATCTCTTTCATTTCTTCTATTTTACCATTGCAGTGAAGTAATATATCGCATTTTGCTTCCAGAGCTCGTGCGGCATTTTGTTTTAGCGCGCCTGTCAGAGCTTTCATCGATAAATCATCGGTAACTAATAAGCCTTTAAAACCTATTTTATTGCGTATATAATCTATAACTCGGGGTGAAATCGTTGCAGGAAGCTTATCATCTAGTGCGCTATAAATTATATGTGCAGTCATAGCTAAATTTAAATCAGATAGCCGGCTAAACACTTTGAAATCATTTTGTTCGAGAGTCTCTAAATTTTCATTCACGATAGGCAGGTCGAGGTGGCTATCTTTGTCCGCTCTACCATGACCCGGTATATGCTTAATAATTGATTGAACACCGGCATCTCTTAAGCCGATATCGGCAGTTTTACAAAGTTCGCCTACAATGTATGGATGATTGCCGTAACTTCTATCTCCTATAATGTCGTTTGCATCTTTATAATAAAGGTCGGCAACGGGTGTGCAATCTACGTTTATTCCAAGGTTTGCAAGTTCTCTACCCATAAGTAGATGATTAATATATACCGCAACTTTAGCTTGCTCTAAATCCGTAAGGGCAAGGTCACCGAAAATTTTAGCAGGTAAGCTTTCTCTAAAATTAGGTGGCCTTAATCTTGCAACTCTACCACCTTCCTGATCGATAAGTACTAGAATATTATCTCTGCCCAATAAATCTTTAAGCGATTTTATTAAGTTTTTTATCTGCTCCTTAGTTTCACAGTTTCTTTTAAAAAGAATAAAGCCCAATGGATTAGCTTCTTTAAAAAATGCTTTTTCTTCATAATTAAGCTGAGTGCCGTTTAACCCGAATATTATGTTTGTTACTAAAGAGGGGGTTAAGTTTTTCATATTCCAATACTTTTTAAGCTAAGATTTATTTGTTATTATCAACTTCTATCACATCAAAAACGCTACTTAAAGATTTTTTATCGTTTTTAACGGACATATTTCTTTCTAAAGTTTGTTTAGAATTGTTTTTAGGTTCTTTCTGTTTTGTTGTTGGTTGTACCGGTTTTTCTTCAAGCTTCTCAGGTTCGGCTATAATCTCTTGGGGTTTTTGCGTCATTTCTTCAGTACTGTCTTTAGCATTTTGTATCTTAGTAATTAAATCGGACATCTTGTCTGAATGAAGCTGCTCAGCATGGCTAGGTCGAGTTACCGCCTTATTTGGTACTCTTGTTTCTAAAGCCGAATTTTGAGGAGTGATACTATTATATATTTCTTTATCCTGATTGGAAAATATTATACCGCCTCTATCTTCCGGAATGATTCTTAAATAGGAAGGATCACGCTTGATTAAAGGGAGGTTTTCCAGATCAACCGGCTTTACGGTATATTTATAAGAATAAAAGTATATTACCGTAAAAACCAATATGGAGATTAATAAAAAAGCATAACGAGGTTTAATTTTAAAAAGTAAATTTAGAGATAATCTTGATTTGTTATCTTCAGGTTTAATATCCTTAAGTCTTGTTCTTTTTAATTCTCGATAATTGCTTTTCATAAGTTGATATAATTTTTATTATTTTAATCTATCTATACTAAATAAAAGGTGAATTTACTATATGTAAACTTAAAAATTACTATACTAACGGTTAATTATGCTGAACATAAGAAAATAAAATAAATTCTTAACTAAAAGCTTAGTAATTTAATTAATAATCTTAAAGATTCTACTGTTGCCTGCTGCCTAATCTCATTTCTGTCTCCGACAAAAGTATATTTTTTACATTTGATATCACCTCTGCTGCCGTAACCGATATAAACCAAGCCCACAGGTGTTGTCGAGCTGCCGCCGCTCGGACCCGCCACACCTGTAATGCTTATTCCCATATGTACGGAGGAGAGTTCGAATAACCCAGATAACATTTGGCGAGCTACCTCTTCACTAACCGCTCCCTGCTCGTTCAATGCCTTAGAGCTTACCATTAATACTTCTCGCTTGGATTTCTCAGTATAGGTAACATAGCCTCTCTCAAAAACTTGCGAGCTTCCGGGCACGGCTGTCAGGTAACAGGATAACATTCCACCGGTGCATGATTCGGCAGTACCGATTCTAACCAGGTGTTCTTTGGCTCTGATTATTACTTCTTCAGCAAGTTTATAAGAATCTAAAAAAATCATATATCACATATAAAATATAAAAAACAACTCCTGCAAATATTGCAGCCAATAAATCATCTAATATCACACCGAAAGGATTTTTATAATACCTATCAACATATTTTATAAAAAAAGGTTTCCTTATATCAAAAAACCTAAACCCGATAAAAGCAATAATAAAGGTTAAATCCATTTGAGAAATCCCAAATAGATTGAAATAACTTTGTGAGATGAGATATAACCATTTAAAACTTATTGCAAGAGTTAAACTCATTCCGATCACTTCATCAATAACAATTGAGGAGTGATCAAAAGTTTTAGTATTATTTTGAAAAGCCGTTACTGCCCACAATCCTAAAATAAATAATACAACAGTACAAATCCAAAGGTTTAAAATTGCTTCGGAAGTATCGGCTGCGTGAAGCAATAACCAATAATAAAGCGGGTAAAACCCTAGGCTTCCTAATGTACCGCTTGCAAAACTGATTCTGCCTATAAAAAACCAAGTTGATATTAAAGAATATAAAGTAAAAGGAATTTTTACTTTAGTATGCTTAGCATGGGTGATCCTGGAAAGATCGTAGTTTTTATAAATGTTACTCAAAATTCCTCTCAATAGTTCTTAGGAAGCATAATAGCACATGCCGCAGAAACGGAAATGCCTTCTTCTCTGCCGACAAATCCCAGTTTTTCGGAAGTTTTGGCTTTTACACTTATCTGATTATTACTTAAATTAAGTAATTCCGCAATTTTTTTTCGCATCATATCCTTAAAATTCATGAGCTTAGGCTTTTCTGTAACTATTGTGACGTCTATATTGTTTATAATACCGCCCTTATCGGTTAATAACATATAGGCATGCTTTAAGAATATTGTGGAGTCTGCATTTTTCCATTTTTCGTCGGTCGGAGGGAAATACATTCCGATATCATCTTCGCCCATTGCGCCGAGCAGGGCATCCGTAATTGCATGCAGTGCAACATCCCCGTCGGAATGCGCGGATAATGACTTGTTAAACGGTACCTCTACCGCACATAATTTTATGGTATTATTCTGATCTAAAGCAGGTTGAAATTTATGTATATCAAAGCCGTAACCGACTCGAGTAATATAATTTTGCTGCATAATTAATCCTCCATAAGTTAAACACTCAGGTGTGGTAATTTTAATGTTTTGCGCATTGCTTTCTACAAAGCCGACTTCAATCCCTTCTTCTATGCATAAGCTTATATCATCGGTAAAGGTTTGATGCCGGTATTTATTATGAAGTGCTAAAATAGTTTGGAAATCAAACCCCTGCGGAGTGTGGGTAAGGTAAAAGTTATCTCTGTTATACGTTGCATTAGGATGTTTAGATTTTAAGGTATCTTTTACTGATATTCCGGTATCTACTGCTTTAAATAATTCTAATTTTTTTAGTACGTTTGAGATTACCTCTTCGCTTGTAAAAGGTCTGGCTGCATCATGGATTAACACATTTTTAATTTCCGATAATAAGTTTAGGTTTTGTAATCCGTTTCTTACCGAATCCTGCCTTCTTTCTCCGCCCTCTACGGGAGGCAGTAACTTGTCCTCCAGCCCTTTGGTCGCTTCACAATATAAATCATAATGATCAGGATTTATTACTACCTTTACGGCATTAATTTTTGGATTATTAATAAATTTAAGAAGGGTAAGTTTCAAGATAGAAGCATTACCTAATTTTAAATATTGCTTAGGTACAAAAGCATTAACCCTAGTTCCTAACCCGCTTGCCATGATTAAAGCAATATTTTTCATTTAATTATAAAATAATTTACTTAAATTTAAGAAAGTACTACCATAATTTGTAAGGGTTTAACAGCAAGAAAAAATATTAGGAAGGGGAGGGATGCCAAGCAAATTGCAAAAAGGTTATACTTTATTGGAACTGACTTTTGTCTTAATTATAATTAGCTTATTAATTTCAGCAGTATATAGTAGTTATAGCTTAATTCAAAATGCTAAATTAAAAAGCATTATCACTGACTCAAAAAATTTTATTAATGCAGTTAATTTATTTGAACAAACCTATGGCAGTCTTCCCGGAGATTTCCCGATTGCTTCCGGTGTATGGGGTTCGGCTTGTGATTCAACTCCGAGTAATTGCAACGGAGACGGCGATGGTATTATAAGGTTTACAGCAAGTAGTACAACTCAGAATGAGGCATTAAGAGCATGGCAGCATTTGGCCTTAGCCAGGTTGATTAACGGGAAATATAACGGGGTTTCTACAGTGGCGGCATTTAATTTAGATCAATATAATTCCCCGGTTTCTAATTATAATAAAAGTGCTTTTTGGAGCTTTTATTATAATGCTCCATATAATCCTCCCGTTTATGAAGGACAATTTATCCAGTTAGTGAACTTTTATGGCCAAAGTATAATTACTCCTAACAATGCATATACCATTGATTTAAAAATCGATGATGGCCTTCCAAGGAATGGTTTAGTGTGGGCTGAGGGTAGCCTTTGTACTAATAGTACTACACCGCCTACTTATAATTTAGGAGAATTAAATCAATATTGCTGGATAAAATTTGTATTTAGGAAGTAAAGGAAAGCTATGAATAATCATTCGATAAAAGGTTTTACGTTAATTGAACTTTCCGCTGTTATTTTAATAATCGGCATAATAATAAGCAGTGTATCTTACGGGTTGAATTTAGTCGATCAAGCCAAGCTAAGGAGTATAATCACCGAGGCTAACGAATATATGGAGGCTATAAATTTATTTGAGCAAAAATACGGCAATCTTCCCGGCGATATTCCGACTGCTTCCGACCTATGGGGCGCAACATGTGATGCTACACCTGGTAACTGCAATGGGAATGGTGATGGTGTGATTTACTACTCTTCTTCTCTTTTAAAAAATGAAGCTATGAGAGCATGGCAGCATTTATCGTTAGCCGGAATGATCGGCGGAAGCTATACAGGAGTAGCAAGCATTGCTAATCAAACTGATATCGGAGTTAATGCGCCGGCATCCAAATATAGCAATGGAGGTTGGAGTATTTATTACGGGCTACCATATTGGCCTCCATATGATTCCGGACAAGTCTTAATAATAGGGGGCTCTCAAGCAAACTCATTACCGGGCAACTCATTAATAATTCCTTTAGATGCTTATAATATTGATACTAAAGTTGATGATGGCTTACCAAGAACGGGATTGGTATGGGGAGATTCAGCAACTACATTTTGTTTCGTTAATGCAACATATGTTGATTCTCCTTATAATATCGTAAATACGACTACCCCTGCATGTATCTTAAGTTTTATATTTAGAAAACCTAATTTATATCTTTAAGGAATCTGAGGATAAAGTAGCAAAAAGTGATAAATCTTAGTTTTAAAACAATGAATATAAAAGTTTAATTTGTATTAAAAGGGAAACGATATGAGGGGTGTGGTATATGCAGAAATACAAGAAAATAGGATTTAGTTTAATAGAGTTAGCAGTAGTGGTTTTAATAATCGCATTTTTAATCAGCAGTATTTCCATTGCATATTCCATGATTAAGCAAGCGAGTCTAAGAAGTATAATTACCGAAGCTAATACTTTTACGGAGGCTATTAATCTATTCGAACAAAAGTATAAAAGCCTTCCGGGTGATTTTCCTTATGCATCCGTTCAATGGGGTACGGCATGTGATTCCACTCCAAGTAATTGTAATGGCAACGGAGATGGGGTGATTGAATACAGCTATACTACTCGTACGCAAAATGAAGCATTAAGAGCATGGCAGCATTTATCTTTAGCCGGAATGATTATTGGAAATTACACCGGCATTACTGATATGGAGGGAGGGACTTATATTGGAGTCAATGCTCCAATGTCTCAATACAATAAAAAAGGATGGAGCTTTCAGAATGGAGTTCGATATAGCCATTTAGAGCAATATTTAGAAATCGGCGGTCCTCGTTTAGGGTTTCCTCCTAATGATTCCATAATTCCTACCATTGATGCTTATAGTATAGATAATAAAATTGATGATGGTTACCCGAGAAACGGCCTTGTTTGGGGAGCTTCAATCTACGGTTTCCCGGGCGGTTGCTATTTTCCTGATACCACTACAGCTCCTTATACTACTGATGCAACTAACGGAAGTTGTATTTTAGAATTCACATTTAGAAAAAATAGATAAGGACAAATAATATCATCTCTATTTTAGGAAGTCGGGTAGTACATGGAATTATTCTATTTTATTAAAAATCTCTTTAAAATCTTCCAGGCCATCCGGGAATCGAACATTATCTTTGTTTAAAAAATCGATTTCAATAAATTTAGCTGTCTCTATTTCATTTTCAAACTCTTTCGGGACTTTGGGGTTTGAGGGCTCGTGAGATATAATTTTACATTCAAAGATGTAAAAGTCTCCCGAGCTTTTAAGTAGCCTGATAGGCTCAGCTTTAAGCCCAGTCTCTTCGTAAGTTTCTCTTGCAGCGGTTTGATAAGCCAACTCTTCTCCTTCCGGCCTACCTGAGGGGATGTCCCATTTATGACATTTTGCATTTTTAACGGCTAAAAGCTGGCCGTTTTTTTTAATTATGCACCCGGCTTTACCATATATTTTCGGCAATAAGTATTTTTTTTCCTGTTGCATAAAATTTGTAACCTCAATACTGCTTAAGTTAATATATGAATACACTAAAACACAACAATAATAAGATGACTAATTTAAAATTTAATAAATTTTCACTTAGACTTTTGAAATAATACAAATTGTCAGATCATCTTTGAGGTTAAAAGCATAGCTCTTATCAAATTCAAATATAATTTTTTCAAGCAGCCAATTGCTTATATTACTGCTTGGTATATCTTGAGGGTTGGTAGCCAGGTTTTTCAGAAAATTACTTAAGTTAAACAAAGTATTATCCCGGTTTTTCGTTTCAATTAAGGCATCGCTGTAAAATATGATTAAGTCCCAGTTGGTAAAGTCGATAATATGATTTTTATAACGGGGATTGTCAATTATACCAAGCGGGAAACCTGTAGAATCCAATTTTTTTACCTTGGAATGCTTAAATGAAACCAGGTAAGGGCAGGGAGTGCCGGTTGCGGCGTAAGTTAGCTTTTGCAGCGGGATATCTATCAAGCAGTAGAACATAGTAGCAAATTGATCTCTGCTTAGCATGGTAAAGAGATAGCTATTTATTTCATTTAAAAATTCAGCCGGATTTATTTGGGTTCCCGTAATGCTTTGAATTAATGAATGTAATCTGAAAGTATTAATAGCTGCCCTGATGCCGTGTCCTGAAAAGTCCCATATATAGCTTGCGACCAAACCGTCATCCATTTTCTTTATCGCATAATAGTCTCCCCCAAGTTCTTCCGAGGTTTTATAGTAAGAGGCGATAGAAAGGTTGTTTTTTTTAGAAATTTCGCTGTGAACATTATCTTTGGAGATTAAACTTAAAAGCATCTTTCTTGCTTCTTCCAGTTCAAAATTTAATCTTTCCTGAAACTCTACAAGGCTTTTAAAGAGCTTGCTTTGAGATAAGTGCATCTTAACTCTGGTGAGTATTTCTACTTCTAATGCAGGGGTGCTAAGAAAATCATTGATTCCAAGCGCGAAAGCTTTCTTTTTTTTACTATGGGATTTGCAATTTATTTTAGCGATTATAGGTATATGCTGTGTTTTACTGTTTGATCTAAGCTTCAGACAAGTCTGATAACCATCCAGCTCCTGAGTAACCATATCCAAAATAATTAAGTCAGGAATGCTTATTTCTACTGTTTTTAAAGCTTCATGGCAGGTATAGGCAATACTCACTTTACTAAAACTTTCATTTTCTAAGGTGTTTTTAATAAAGTTTATTTCAGTCTCATCAGACCCTATAATTAATATATCAGAGCTTTTAAGCTGCTTTTCTATACTTTCAATATGTTTTTCAATAAAATACATAGCACCCCCATTAATTTATTTTAACATCTATATAATTTATTAGATATGAAAATGTTAAAAATAACTGATATTAAGAATTGTTATCAAATATATGGTTTTAAAATAAATCGGAATGAGAGATAAAATTTATGAAACAGCAAAAGTTATGTAAAATATTAATACTTGAGTTGCAAAATAATACTAAGTGTTTGTTAAATATAGATTAAATTATTGTAGGTAGTAATATTTCATAATTTTTAATTTTAGCTTGAACTATAGAAGTTATGTAGCTTTATCTAAACCAGTGGTGAGTTGTGATTTTAATAATTGTAAAAATTTTAGACTATTAGTCTGTGTATTTGCTTGCAAAAATATTAAAAAGTTTATAAAATTTAATATTAGGAGCTAAATTAGCAGAAAAGCGGAGCAAAAAAACAATGTCGAAGGTATTAAAGCCCTCTATACTGGTAGTGGAAGACGAAGAGTCGATTGCTACTGTAATTAAATATAATTTACAAAAAGAAGGTTATCAAGTCCAAATTACTTCAGATGGCGAAGAAGCAATATACTTAGCTAAAAATAGTAAGCCGGATATCATTCTTCTTGATTGGTTACTACCGTCAATTCAAGGTATTGAGGTTTGTAGAGTTTTAAGAGAAACTCCTGAAACTTCTAATATTCCAATTATTATGATCTCGGCCAAAGGCGAAGAATTTGATAGAATAAGCGGACTTGAACGCGGTGCTGATGATTATATAGTTAAACCTTTCTCTCCGGCGGAATTAATTGCAAGGATTAAAGCAATATTCAGAAGATTGCGTCCTGCATTTTCAAATAAAACTCTGGATTTTGAAGATATTACTATGGATCTTATGACGCATTCCGTGAGCAGAAACGGGGTGGAAGTCAAACTTGCACCTATTGAATTTCAAATATTACAAATCCTGATGGAACACCCGAACAGAGTGCTTTCAAGAGAAGCTTTAATAGATAAGATTTGGGGTGTTGATATTTACGTCGGCTCAAGAACGGTAGATGTACATGTGACCAGACTTAGGAAAGCTTTAATAAAAGCTAGTCCTAATGGTGAAGATTTAATTAAAACTATTAGACTTGCAGGATATTGTTTAAAAACATCGGTAAGAAGATAAGTTTGCTTGATGCTCTTAAAATTCTGTAGTATTAGAAGTTTAGGAGCAAAGATTTACTTTCTTTTATTATGATGTCATATATACCTGCAATAGTGGTATTTCTAATTTATTTTTTTACTTTAGTAGTAACTTTGGTTTTAGGGCTCAAGGTATCGCACTATCACACTGTTATTGAGCCGTTATCATTCTTTATCTCATTATGCGCCGCCGGAGTTATTAATTTTTTTATTTTAAAAAAAATATCACTTTCCAAAAAGCTGGCTGAGTATCAAACGCAAATATTTTCTACTGCTCTTTCCAATGAATGTGAATTCTATATAATATTAAATGATAACAACCAGATAGTTTTTTTAGATCCTAATCTTTCTTCACAGGTTAAGTTGCTTGGGAGTAGTTTAAAACCCAGTGAACTAGATAGCATATTTGAATTGCTGAATATCAAAGTAGCAGCAAAAAATTCTATTACGGATGCGATTAATAAAGTTATAAAATTTTCAACTAATACGGATGTATTGGTTGCTTTTAAAGCCGTAAAAGTCAAGCTGGTAGCTGAACCGTTCTCCGTCTATGATCCGAATGATAAAACTGATAATATTTTTTCCAATAACAAAAGGTTTTATGTCATAAAAGGTACAAGGCTTAGCGGCGATGAAGAAATAATTGAAACTGTTGATAAGCTTGGCTGTGGTTATTATGAGCTTGATGAGCTGGGGCATATTATCCAATGTAATGATTTTTTTGCAAGAGCGCTTGGTTTTAGAAGAGAAGAGTTGCTTGATGATTTAGTTAGTTTTTCCAATTTTATTCAAGCTGACCTTAACTTAAATAAAGATGAAGTGCAAAATACAAAGACCGGCCATTTAAATAACACATGGCAAGGTTTCGTAACTCTTTCAACGAAATTTAATGAGCAGATACATGCATTGGTAGTTCAAAAAGCTTTTTACTCTGAAACAAGAGCCATTAAAAAAATTACGGGGTACTTTATTAAGTTACCTGATAAAAGCCTAATTACAAGAGCAAGAGGTGTAGAAGAAGGTTGGATTGATCATAGTTGGCAGTGTTTCTTTAAAGACTCTCCATACCCGGTAGCGTTACTTAAAAAAGACGGAAAGATTATGAAAATGAACCGATCTTTAGAAATAATGGTAGGAAATCATTTTATTAATGATAATTTTATAAATTTATTTACTCCGGAGAGTCAAAAGCAAATAAAATCCGAAATGCAAAAGATTTCTGCGGATATAATTTCACCTATCATTCCATTAAAGAATCTGAAACTTGCTAACGGAAAAACAACCGCGGTGTATATGGGGAGAATTTTAGATTTAAGCGGTAACTTATACGGTTTTATGCCGAGAATTACGGATGTTACGCAGCAAAAAGAAATGGAAGAGAGTTTATCTCACGCTCTTAGAATGCAAACTATCGGTTATTTAGCAGGATCTATCGCGCATGATTTTAATAACTTGCTTACGGCAATCTTAGGTTTTTGTGATATATTATTAATCAGGCATACCCCTGAGGATCCTTCTTTTGCCCATATTATGCAGATTAGGCAAAGTGCTAACCGGGCATCAAGCTTGGTTAACCGGCTACTTGCTTTTTCACGCAGGCAAACATTGAAACCTGAGATATTAAATTTAAATGAATTTTTCGGAGATTTTTATTCCTTAATTCAGCGCCTGGTGGGAGCGGAAATTCAAATTAATCAGGAAATAGCCAGTGATTTATGGTATATTAAATTTGATCCCGTGCAATTTGAGCAAGTAGTTTTAAATTTAGCGATTAACGCGCAGCAATCAATGGGAGAGAACGGAAAGCTATCGATCCGGGCTTTCAATTTAAAGCTGAAAGAACATGACCCTTATCTCGCAAGCTGTATAGCGCCGAAAGGAGAGCCTCCCGCAGTAGCAGGGGAGTATATTGTTATTGAAGTGGAAGATACGGGAACAGGTATTGATGAAAGTATTGCTAACAATATTTTTGAACCGTTCTTTACTACTAAGCAAGATAAATCGGGAACCGGTTTAGGGCTTTCTACAGTCTTTGGAATTGTAACCCAATCGGGAGGAAAGATTTACTTTAAAACTAAACTTGGTGAAGGGACTACTTTTGTAGTTTTAATACCTAGACCGGTTATAACTGCTGAAGAGCAAAATGCACATAAGCAAATACAGCAAAAAACCGGAAAAGATGTATTTGGAAAGGGTTTAATAATACTGGTTGAAGATGAAGAAGCGGTAAGAGTTTTTGCTAAGCATGTATTGATAAGTAAAGGGTATGAGGTTATAGATTTTGCATTACCTCATCAGGCATTAAATGAAATTACCGTACTTGAGAAAAATATTGATTTAATCATTACCGATGTAGTTATGCCGGGAATGAGCGGACCTACCCTGGTTGACGAGATAAAGAAAGTCCAGCCGAAAATTAAAGTAATATTCATATCAGGATTCGGCGAAGAGGCATTTAATGAGGCTTACGGTAATGCCAGAGACTTTAATTTTTTACCGAAGCCCTTTAACTTAAAAGAATTATTACTTAAGGTAAAAGAGGTGATTGACGGTTAGCACTTTAAATTAACTTAACCTAAGGAGCAGCTAACTATTTAAATTATATATAGACTTAAAAGATTCAAGCTGGTAAAAATTAATATAGGATAACTACTTAAGCAAGAAATGGATACTTCGGATAACAGAACTCAATCAGACGCTAATGAAGCGGTATCAAAAATTGATGAGGCATTACAAGATATTAGAAAGGCTATGATTTCCGAAACTAATGTCAGTAGTGATATTCTTGAGCTTACGGAAATTGTAGAAGACGGTAATTCCGGTAAAGTAACCGAAAAGGCTCCACCTTCTACAAAAAAGAACGTTGCGCAACTTAATGAGGCAGTTACTAATAATTTAAGTGAAAGTTCCGAAGATATACTAAAAAAAATTGATAACAGCGTGGCTGCTAAAAAGCTGAGAACCTCTCCCTCGAAACTTAATAGGGAGGAAAATGTGCAAACTAACCAAACTCAACCAAACGATGTTGAAGAGCAAAGTTTTAATGATGAACAAAATATATCTCCCTCCAATAAATTATTTATAGCTGAAGAAGTAGCTAAGGAATCACAAGACCTATTAAGATCATTTATAAAAGCTACTACTAAAAATCATGATGAAAATATAAATTTTAGGTCGGGTGTTACTTTAGAAGATTTAGTTATTGAATTGCTTAAACCTGAATTAAGCGAATGGCTAAATAGAAATTTGCCTAATATAGTTAAAAGTATTGTAGAAAAAGAAGTTAAGAAGCTCATTCCTCAGGACGAATAAATTATGGAGAATAAGGGTAAGAGAATTATCGCGGCATTTATCGGAGCATGCCTTATCTATACGGCAAACTTAGCAATCGCCGAAGCCGATCCTACTGCAACCGCTGAGTCGGATGATATAGAGAGTAAGGTGAGTTCCGAGCTGGAAGAATTAAATGATTCTACCCGGCCGGCTCCTTTTATTCCTCCTATACCCCGAATTAATGTAGATAACACAACCGCAAGCCCCTCGGGAGCAGTTTCTGCGCAACCGGATAAAATATCTAACCCACTTTTAAAATCAACAGTAAGCAATTCTGAAGCTAATCCGGTTTCGTTAACTTCTTCTCCGGTGCCGCTAAGTATTGTGAAAAATGATGAAAATATTTCTGATAATCCTGCCGTCCAACCGAAGAAAGCTCCGAGCAAAGCTTACGAGGCTAATAAAGGTGAAGGTTCTAATTTACCTAATAACTTTGATGAAAAGTTTAATTACTTCTACTCACAAACTCAAAGAACTTTAAAGGAAACTAAAGAAGAAGCTGAAAAAGCTCCGTTTATTGACGAACAGGATCCGCTGAATCAAATGGAAAACTTATATTTATCCAGCCCGAATATAAATCAAAATAAATCCGGTTCAGCCTCAGATAAACCGTCAAAAGCGGATGCTTCGCTAAAGAAGAAAAATAATTACTCTCCTTATATTTATAACAGAAAAGTATATGATTATAGAAACACCATTCTTTCCCCGCAAATCAGCAAAAAGCATTACGGATCAAATAATCAGCATTTACCTAAAACTTTTTATCAAAAAGAGTATTCCGAGTATTTATTTATTGCGGCAATCAATGACGACGTAAGCAGCATAAGAGCATTTTTAGAAAAAGGAGCCGATATTAACGCCCAAGATGTTAAATACGGTTATACTCCGCTAATGTATAGTATTTTATATAATAAACAAAAGTCATATAATTACTTAATAACTAAAGGGGCGGATCTCAATATCAGAAGTAATGACGGTAAGACGGTCGCTCACCTTGCAGCAATCGCAAATAACATAAAAGCTTTTGAATTGCTTATAGATTATGGGGTTGATCCAAATATTCATGATAATCAGGGTAACTCTCCATATTATTATTCAACCCAATTTACTGATGAATTTGCTTATATTGCAGTAAAGCAATATAAAAATATGAATAAAGCCTTAATAGATTTTACCAAAAATGGCTCTATTGCTGCGGTTAAGCAAACCTTAAGGCTCGGAGCGGATACGAATTATAAGGACGCCGACGGTAATACGGCATTAATCATTGCTGTACAGAAAAACAATGTAAAATTAGCCGGCTATTTGCTTTCTAAAGATTCTAATCCTCTACTGAGAAACAAGATAGGTTTATCGGCAATTGACTATGCTGCAATGAATAACTCTAAAGAATTAAAAGACATTCTTAAAACTGTTATTATAACCAAAGAACTTGAAGGAACCGAAGAAGTGAATTTAACTAAAAATGAAGAAAGGTTTTTAAGCGGTAACTTCGGCAGGGACATTAATAATGCTTATAAACATTATTCACGTTGTAATTCATCAAATAATTTAAAAGCTGAACATCAAAAACATGAGGGAAAACATAAGGGTTCTATCGAAAAGGAAGCGGCGATAGTAAGTCATGGGCTAAATAAAGTTAAGAAAAGGCCATTAATAGGTGATAAGCCACTTAAAAAGCCGAAAGTTATAGTTTCTCCTCCTTTAGCTGAAATAGAGCCGATTAATCCTGTTACCGTGCTTCCGGGTACTAAAAACAATCAAACTATCCCGGTTGTTAAATCGCAAGTTGGTTCTAAGCAAAATGATAATATAACATTAAAGGCGCCTAAAGTAGTTAGAGAACCTGTAGCTCTAAAAGATTCTAAAATAGCTTCCGATACAACTAAGGCAAATAATACCGTAATCACCGCTAAACCTGAACGAGCTACTAAGGTAATTATTAAACCGCAAGCCGTTCCTAAAACTTTGATTACTACAAATACTTCTTCACAGGTTGCCAACTCTAAACCTTTAGCATCTAAGTCTGATAAAGAGTTAAAAGAAGAAAAAAAGGTTAAAACTCCGGAAAGTAAACAAGATTCTAAAAATTTAGCAATAAATATAAAGGATATGGTTTCTAAACCGTTAGCTAAGCAGGATGAGTTAAGTACAGCTAATGAAAAAAATGCCGCCTCTAAAACTCCGGTAGTTCCGGCAATACCGGTTGCACCTAAAGCGCTATCAAAGCCGACAGTTTTAACTATACCCGTAGCCCCGATAATTCCGACTGCGCCTGAAGTTTTATCAAAGCCGGCTGCTGCCGATACTCCGGTAACACCTGTAGCTCCGCCTAAATCATCGGTTGCATCTACTCCGGTAGTACCCGTTGCACCTATAGCTCCATCTACATCCGCGCCATCGGTAGTCAAAACCACTCCCGCTGATACTGCTAAAAAACCTACTTCATTATTGCCTTATTAAGTTAAAGGCATTAGTTTATAATGTATAAAAATTATATGCGTTTTATAAGATAAAAGTTAATGTTGGAAAGCATAAATCAGTTAATAGCAGTATATGATGAATAATTTAGTTTGCCCTCACTGTAGCCATAGCACAATACATGAGAACTTTTGCTCAAATTGTAATAAAGTTATACCGATTAGAGCTTTAAGCTACTTTGATGTTTTTCAGCTGAGCGAAAACTATAATATTGATATAAAGCAATTAGATATAAAGCTGTTTGAGCTGCAAAAGTGTTTCCATCCTGATAAATTTATTAACAAAAGCCTAAGAGAACAGAATATCTCATTAAATAATAGTGCACTTATTAACCAAGCTTATAAGGTATTAAAAACACCGCTTTTGAGGGCGGAATATCTACTTAAATTAAAAGGCTTTGATATTGATAAAGAGGAAGTGCCGCAATATCTTTTACTTGAATCAATGGAATGGCGAGAGAGTCTGGAAGCAAGTGAAAATGAAAGCTCTATACGGCAATTATTGGAAGAGGTTTCATATAAAGAAAATAATGCTTATAAGCTTTTAACGGAATATTTTATAAAAGAGCTTTATAATCAGGCTTTATCAATATATATTGAACTCAAATTTTATACACGTTTTAAACTGGAAATTATAAATAAGCTTGATTTAATAAATGATACTATTTGATATTCAAGAGCCGGGAGAAACGGAAAGCTACCCGATTGGTAAAAGCATAGGTATTGATTTAGGTACAACTAATTCATTGACGGCAGTTTCTTCAAACCGGCAACCTGTAATAATTGCAGATAAGATGAGCGGTGAAAAGATTTTACCTTCCGTAGTCGCTTTTGATAATAACCTCAGCTATGTGGGAAATGATGCTTTAAACCACAGCACATATATCTCTTCAATAAAAAGATTAATGGGAAGAGGGATAGAAGACATCAAAGGTTTGCATCTGCCGTATGATATTAACCCGAGTTCTAACCAAAACTTAATTAAGCTTAATATTAATAATACTATCAAAGACCCGATTGAAATTTCCGCTGAGATTTTAAAAGAATTAAAAAGAAGAGCAGAAGAATATTTGGGAGAAAAGGTAGAAAATGCGGTAATAACCGTTCCGGCATATTTTGGTGATGCTGCACGGGTGGCCACTAAGAATGCCGCACAAATTGCCGGTCTTAAAGTCTTAAGGCTATTAAATGAGCCGACGGCTGCAGCCATTGCTTATAGCTTAGATAAAAATGAATCAGGGGTTTTTGCCGTATATGATTTCGGGGGTGGTACTTTTGATGTTTCCATACTTAGACTTGAGAAAGGAATTTTCCAGGTTTTAGCTACGGGTGGGGATGTTGAGCTCGGCGGAGATGAGCTTGATAAAGAAATTGTAACCCATTTTACCGATCAAAAGCTGGATGTTAGCAGTCTTCAGGTTTACCTACGTGAAGCAAGAAAGATAAAAGAATATTTAACTGATAACACTCACTGGCAAGGTGAAATTTTAAATCAAAAATATTCTCTTTCTCAAATTGAGTTTAATAATTTAATTAAGCCTTATGTCAGTAAGACAATTAAAATATTTAAGAGTGTTTTAAAGCAAGCGGAAATTGAGGTTAACGATATTAGTGAAATCATTCTGGTCGGTGGATCTACCAGAGTTCCTTATGTTAAAGCGGCTTTAACTCAAGCTTTCGATAAGAAGCCGTTAGATACAATCAACCCTGAAGAAATCGTAGCCCTGGGTGCTGCTATTCAGGCCGAAGCTTTAACTTACGGAAGCGATAATATTCTTCTTGATGTTACGCCTCTTTCCTTAGGAATAGAACTTATGGGCGGTATTTCGGAAATAATTATTCCTAGGAACTCCCCGTTACCTACACAGCAAAAAAGAATGTATACCACACATAGCGATGGCCAAACCGGGTTAAAAATACATGTGATCCAAGGGGAAAGTGAGAAGGTTTCTGAGTGTAGGTCACTTGCTCATTTTGAGCTTAAAGGCCTGCCTCAATTACCGGCCGGCGAACCGAGGATAGAAATTACTTTCAAAATTGATACTGACGGGATTTTAACGGTAACCGCTTATGAAAAGATCACCGAAACTAAGCAGGAAATTGAAATTAAACCTGCATACGGTTTGAAGGAAGAAGAAGTACTTAGTTTGTTGCAAAAAAATAATGTCATTTGAAAAAATACTTTTTATAAAATATATTTTATTAATAAAATTCGGAGGATAAGTGCAGTCACTATCCTTACCTTGCTATCCGTAGTAAACCTTCCTCCCTTGATTGCGTGATTCTTTCCGCAAAAGTAGCTTTAGCTTTACTGCTACCTAAATTTTTCTCAAATATAGATTTTTGTTTTTCATCCATTACGCTTTTACATGTTTGTGCGACTTTAGCATTCTCTCCTGTAAACATTTCCGGGTTTTTCTTCGATAACTGCAAAGTAAAATCCATATATTTTTTAGTAAATTCTTTAAGTGCGGTTGTCTTATCATCTTTTGAAATTACAATTTCCGTTATTGCTTTGAAGAACCCCTCAAATGCTTGATTCTTTGCTGCATCTCCTTTTTTTTCGGTAAAAACTTCAATATTATTAATGAATTTTTTAGACCCTGTAAGTCCATCCCATTCATCTCTAACCACGGCTTCTTTAAATAATGGAAGAAGCGACTCCATATATCTGTTAACTATAAGTAATTCTGCTTGTGTTTTATTAGTCTTGGTTGCCATTTTATCCTCTGTGGTTTATCTAGAAATCAGAAGCTAATATAAAATGGTTAATAAATAGTTAACAAATATGAATAATTTAAAATTTTTTATTCTAAGTAATAACCGGTAAGTGAGATCGGCTTTAAAAGCCGTGTAATTATGGGCTTTCTCCCCCTTTCTTATAGGGCAATAATTTTTCGTGATAAGGTTTTATGCAAAGATTTAAATTTAGCTGATTAAAATAATTCATATTTGACCATATATGAAAATCGCCGATAATATAAATTGCTCTTTTTGCTCTGGTTAAGGCGACATTTAAAATATTGGGTGTTTCTGCAACCCAATTTAAGTTACTTTTTTCGCAGTTCCCGCCTAATATAAATATAACTATTTCCGCTTCTTTCCCTTGAAAGGTATGGGTTGTTCCTACGTTAAATTCTATCCATCTTTCAAATACTGCTTTATTTCTAAAAAGTTCCTTATCTGCATGGTTATCTTTAATAAGGGATGATAATCCTGTTTTTATACTCTTAAAAGGTGAAATAACAAAAGTAGATTTTAGATTGCAATTAATATCTCTAAGTTGCTTAATATGTCTTAAAAAATTAAGTGCTACTTCGCCTTCTTCTTTTGACCAATTATCTTTAATTTTTCCATTTGAAGTAACATGCGCCCATACACTATCGGATAATTTCCGATCAACCGGCATAGGCTTATTATTACTACCGTAAATCATAAGATCATTATAAATAATAGAGTTGGATAAAGTGAACATAGGGTCATTACATCTTCTATGAACCCTAAGCGGAGCGCCTATCCAACAATTATTTTCTCCCAGACTTAGTTTTGTACCTATCGGGTTGGCTCTGTCTGCTAATGTTTGTACAGATTGATTTAAAGGATTCCAGTCGTCCGAAACTCCAAAATAGTCTCTAAGCATTATAGATATTACTTTCGGGACGGGTCTAATCGGCTCTATTTGAAGCGGATCTCCCACTATCATTGCTCTTTTTGCCCTAAATAGTGCACCTGATGCAATTTGCGGAAGAGATTGTCCTGCCTCATCTATCAGTAACCAGCCGATTGTATTACTTCCCATCCCTCTAAACAATTTGGAAAAGGAGGCAAAAGTAGTGGAGACGGCGGGAACTACTAAATGGAAGGTTTCCCAAATATGGGGTAATTAATTCGTTTTATCATACGACAGTCTTCCTAATGCTATAGTTTGGTATACAACTTTTAAAGTATTAATTATTTTCTCCTTATTACATAGAATAAAAACTTTGTGCAGATTCAATGCTTCAATAAAAATTTTAGCCCTTATTTCATGTAGCTCAGGGAAATTCCAAGGAGAAGTTTTTTGCAATATTTCATCGTCTGCCAGCCAATATTTTTTATTAGGGAAATTATTACCCATTTTTTCCTTAAATATAAAAATTTCAGATCTGATCTCATCTAATTTTTTTTGAATGTTTTGTTTCTCTGCTTTTGAGGCTTTTAAGTTTTTATCTAAAGAGAGTATTTCTTGTTCTTTACCTCTTAATTGCTTTTCTAATGCAGTCTTGTTTTCTTGTAAATCTTCTAATGTATCAAGTTTTTGAATATATTTTTTATCCCAATATAAGCTTGTTTCCCGGTTAACTAATAAATGCCATATTCTTGCAAAAAATGAAGGCTTGCATTCTTTCATTTCGGAAATAATGTTTTTGGTGTCTGATATGTGATTTTCTAAACATATTAGTTGATAGGATAATTCCTGCTTTTTTTCGTTAGCGGTATTTAGCTTATCAATTAAATCAACATGCGTTACTTTAGCAGCTGTAAAAGATTTTCTTACTTTAATTTCTTCTTCTAACAGAGCGGGAATTTTATTAATTTCTTGCTGAATCGTATTAAATTGCTTTAGGCAGTTTAAAAAGTTCTTTTTAGCCTTTTGCCAATCGTTTATATCGGCATTATTTTCGGATAATACTGTATTAAAGCTGTTAACGGTATTATTATCAGTTTGCGTTGACCAGAACTTATCAAAGAAATCTCTTACTTTTTTTACCTTGCCGAGAGATGCGGCAGTTAAACCCCAGCATTTTTTACCGAGTATATATGATGCAACTTCAGAGAAATAATCTGCCTCCCACTTACCATCAATCGCATTACTAAGTGGTATCTCGGTTGTAATGTTATCGACTGCTGTATTATTGGAGCTGCTTATGACTATACCGTGGCCTAAAAACTCCTCTTTTAATTTCCAAATTTTATAGTTATAGTTATTTATGAAAAAATTTTCACTTCCTGAAAAAGCATTGGACGGAGAAATAAGTTTTGCTAATTTTTCTGCCCGTAAAACAATAATATTAGCAATAACGTCTTTCAATAAAGTAGTTTTACCTGTACCCGGAGGGCCGTTTACTGAAAAAGTTTTTGTTTCGGAGTTAAGAAAAGCATTTACCGCCAGTTGTTGGCTTAATACCAACGGATAGTTTCCATTACCTGGCCAACGGGCAGGAGCTAAACTATTCGGAGATAGCAAGGTTTGCATTAATTCTTTATCTTTTCTAACATCCGCTTTCGGTGGATAAGGGGTTATGTTAAGGTATTCGGATAGAGCTTCCCCGATCCGCTTATCTTCTTTTATAGTGTCTGAAATTAATTTTAAATCTTTAAAATAGAAGCTGTTAAAAAGCTTTAAAGGTTCGGTTCCCGCCTCATATTCGGGCTTTTCAGTTGAATTCATTTCAATAACTTTCGGTTTAGGTTTAGTTACCATACGTGAATCAATTCTTACTATATTTTTTATATCCCCCAGTAATTCATTCCACTCGGATATCTGCTGAACTGCATTGACCATATCTTTAAATAAGGCAAAATTCAAAGGGGCATGATTATCCGTTTGCCGTAATTTGCAAAATACATTATTAAGCATCTTCTTAATTTTAGTTTTTATAGAATCAAAATTATCAAGCCAAATATCCGAATTAAGATCCTCCGTCTTTATTAAACAACCCATAGAAGCCACATAATCCGGAATAGCAACGGAACTCTCTATAGGATTACCGTTAATATCTACCTCAAAGCAGCATAAGTATGATTCATTGTTTGAACCATTGCGTTCAAAATCCTCTGTGGAAGAAGTTAGCAGTGTTTTTAATTTTTCTACTATTTTGTCACAGTGTATTATCCCTATATAAACAGTATAGCACCAAGTATGCATTTCATCTTCATAATGCTGAAATTCAGTATGATTAAACCACGGTATTTCCTTATCACTTAATACTAATTTTAAGGTATTATTATCTTCAGTTTGGATAGGAGGAGTAAAACGCTCCACCCAAGACCAGTAGTCGATAATATTTTTGGCTTGTGATAAGTTATTATGCATTCATCTACTCTAAACTAAAAGTTTTATACTCTTAAAGAGGCGAGCTTTACACCCACTAATAACATTTTCTTAGCAATTTGATAGCATTTTTATAATATTAATTGAAAATTTAGAGGGCTGATATGCAATAGTTAAGAACAAAGGCGTTTTAAAGTTTTAATTTTAAATAGTGATTTTTCATTTGCCCTAATATAAAAAACAGGGGATATTATTTATATAGGTAAATAAACAAAGTAAATTCTAGCAGATGGATGAAGCAAAGCGGATAATAGCAAAAATGATTGATAGCGGGGAATACTTTAATGATTCCAAAGAGTGGTATGCCTCAAAATATTTATACTCTTATACTCAAAAAGCTTATATAGGAATTATCGCAATATTTTCCGTTATTTTTACTGTAGTAATATTTAAAACAGTAATGATTGATAATATAAAAAAACTTTATCCTTTCCCCCTCTATTCGGAAGATGAGGTTAAATATTATTCAAAAATTATCCCGGTATCAAAGGGTAGTGAGCCGGTTACGATTTCGGTGGCCAGGTATTTTGCTTCCGCCTATATAAAATCACGTGAAGAATATGACTTTAAAGTAGTAAATGATAAAGAGGCGTGGAAGGAGCTGTTAAGGCGGGTAAGGGAACTGTCTTCAAGGAAAATATTTAGTGATTATGTCGATTATATCGATACCACTACTAACCCGGATAGCCCTATAATTAAATATAAAGACAGCATCAAGCGAATAATACAAATTCAAAATATAGAATTTCCGAAAAATTCCGTTAACCCTGAATCAGCTATAGTTTATTATAAAGCCATAGAACAAACCGACAAAGAAGAAAAAATTTCATTTTGGAAGACAAGTATAACTTTTAGTATGAGTAATATTGAAAATATTATAGATAATAAGTCCGAAGTGGAATTTACTATCACTAAGTATGATAATTCGGAGCTCAAACAAAATAATTAGTATAAATGAAATAATTAAAGCTTGCTTACAACATATGTTTTATGACATAAATATTTGAGGATCAAAATTTTACTTCACCATGAAAATTATTAGAATATTTTTACTTTTTTCACTTTGTTTGAGCATGCTATCCGCCCAAGCAAATGCAACATCCACCCCGCGCCCGATAGGTAATGAAAAAAGAATAAAGATTATAAACTATATGCCGAATACCGTGTTCAAGTTCGTCGGCCATTATTTTTATCAATCTATAATTGAATTCGGCTTAGATGAAGAGATAGATACCATCACCATGGGAACACCGACTCCTTGGCAGATTGTCCCGGCAGGTAACCGCATATTTATTAAGCCCGTAGAAGATGATGCAACCACAAATATGACGGTAATTACCAATAAAAGAATGTATTTCTTTGAAATGCATGCCCAAGATGCGAAAAGCATAAGCGATGATGAGCTATCATTCGTCGTTAAGTTTGTTTATCCTGAAGACGGCACTATGGGAGGTATTAAACAAGTTAGCTCAAACACCGGGCCTGATTTATCCAAACCTGAATTATATAACTTTAAGTATACCGTAAGCGGTGATGCGAGGCTAATAGAACCGTTGTTAATATTCGATGACGGGGAGTTTACTTACTTTAAATTCAGAAATATCAATGCTGAAATCCCTGCCTTTTTCCTGGTCGATGACAAAGGTAACGAAGGCTTAATTAACTATAGAGTTTCGGGTGAGTACGTAGTGATTGAAAGGGTTGCTCCTAAGTTTACCCTGCGCCATGGCGTTGATACTTTATGTGTATTTAATGAGCTTATGGAAGCTGATCTTAAGAAGAGGTAGGGATAATTAGTTATCATGAAGCCGGTAAAAAAGTGATTATTTTACATTCGATTGTCGGCTTTTTGCCTTCTTAATATATCATAGCTTGATTTTTAGTGCGCATTGTATAGTTCTAATATCTTTAATATAAGCATTTATTAAATAATAGGAGAGCTTCCGTATGAGGGCTAATATAATCTACTATATAATTATATTGATAACCATGTTAGGTGCACCAATATCAATTTTAGCTGAAACTAAAAATAATGATAAATCTAAATATCCTCCTTATCCTGATGTATGGGGGTATGATATATCGGAAGTTACTACAAGAGATAACAAATCTTCTTTTAGTAGCGTATATAAAGCCCTTAATGGAGATATAGTATTTGAAGTTTTGGATAAGCGGTATAACGAGAAAGGACTTATTAAGAATAAATATCTGATCCTTAAATTTTTTGAAGGTAAAACAGAAGAGGTAGATAATATTAAAACCTATATTAAGGAAAATAATTTAGAACGTATTTATGAAATAAGCAAAATAATTTTAAAAAATGGTCAGCATATTGAATCTTATTATTCAACCGGGGGTACTTTATGCCAAAATAATGAGCTGTTGCAAAATTTATTATTAAAAGGACAAGTAAAGGAAGGGAGAGACAGACTTTCAATACATGATGAGGATGTGGAGAAAGTTTCCATTATAGCAGCTAGGCCTAATATATCTAGATCAATTGATAAAGAAGATGGATATTGTGATAGAGGGGGACCTGGCGGAGGGGAGCTTATTTATGAGCAATTATATTTTTTACCAATGGGGATGATAAAGTTAGATGATGATACCTTTATTACAGTTTCAAATCATTTAGCCATTAGATTTGATAGTAACTTTAAAACTAAATTTAAACCAAAACATGACGTATGTTTATCTACTACAAATGATTGGTGTATTAAAGGTAATTTTTTTGTAATACCGTATTCTATAATTGAAGAATTAGATATGAAAACTACAAAGGATAATGACCATGGAGTTCAAGGCTTGCATGATAGGATACTGCTTTATCTTTATAAGCAGCAAGGTGAAGAGAAAAAGTAAAAATACTAAAAAAGGAGGATGAATAATGACAAAGTGTATTAAATTTACTGGTGGTGAGAATCTGAATGGTATACAGAAAATATATCATGAAGTATTAATGAAAAATGAGCTAATTAACGGTTGTGGTGCATATGAACTCAGTTGGGCCGGAACTCCTACAACTCCAGGTAAAAGTGCTCCTTCCTTTGGAGGCAACCAAATGGATATAGGAGGAAACCCTGAAGCTCGTAATGTTCTATTAAATATTATATTAAATGCTAAACATGATAATCATAAATTATTTTTTAGTAACGAAGAAAGAAAATAGCTTGGCAATATACTTGATCATAAAAATGCAAAAAGCCTGGTTGGTAAGTCACCAAGCCAGGTTTTTGGTGATAAGGTGGAAAGAATAAACCAAGCTTTAAGTAGTAAGTACGGAATTGAAACCATAAATAAAGCTTACCTTGATGAAATGAATTCAAGATCAAATAAAATAGAAAAAGTGGTACATAACATTAAGCACTCTGCTGCTAATTATGATACTGACTTAGGTAGAGCTTTACTGCTGGATTATAATAACCAATATGGAGGTATTGATAGAGGGGGACTTCTGGAAAATTATATGAATGGGAAAGAGGTAACTATGTTTACCGGTAAGAAGCTTTCCATAGCAGATAAGCAAGAATTTATCTTAGATGACCACAAACAGTTTATACTTAACTTAAAACAAGCTAATAATAATGATAAAGCTTATAAAAATACCCTCCAACGGCTTGAAAATATTGAAAAATATTTTTCTGCAAAAGATAAAATTACCACTTCCAGCAAAACACCGTTTGAAAGTATTGAAGTAAAAAAAGAAATAGTAATAGATAGTGAATCTTGCAAAACAATTTATAAAATTATTGCTTCTTTAAACGAAAGAATAACTTTGCCCAAAGAAGATTTAAATTACAAAATAAAATATATTGATGATCATTTTGATTTTCAAATAGCTGCTAAAGCTTTCGGTCAAGAGCTAGCAGAAAAATTTAACATATGTTTTTCAAAGCATAAACTGTTGGATATTGAAAAAGCCGGAATAGAGGTTACAAGGCCTCCTATTGAAACGATTACCCCTGAAGAGTGCACAATAGCTATGTCTTATACAAACATAATTTATAAAAAAGAGGTTAACCTTAAGGATTTTTTAAATATATTCAAGCAGTGTAAGGAGATAATGGAGGATAAGACATTTGAAGCAAATTATTTATATCTATCAAAGCAATCGATACATGATGAACTATAATAAAATTTGATTACCGAATTACAAAACCTTCAATGCATTAAACATTATCAGTTAACTAGAAAAATATTTGTGGTAATATCTTTAGCGAAAACAATTTTATCATAAGTAATGAAAACTTTTATCCACCTTAGGGCACACTCGGATTATTCCCTCGGGATGAGTGCCGTAAAAATTAAGGAACTGGCAAAAAAATGCGTAGAATATAAATTCCCGGCGATATGTCTTGCCGATCATAAAAATTTATTCGGTGCACTTGAGTTTTCGCAAGCATGTATAAAATCAGGTGTACAACCTATAATAGGATGTGTTGTAAAAGTCGAATATGATAAAAAAACATCTCTAAACCGAAAAAGCTTAGGTGAAGTGCTGCTTATTGCTAAAAACAAGCAGGGCTACCAAAATCTTATGAAGATTGTTAGCCACTCATTCCTTAGCAGTGATAGTTTAGAAGATCCTAATGTGAGTATTAATTATTTATTGGAGAATATTGAGGGCTTAATTGTACTTACGGGCAGTAAAGAAAGTATACTCGGCAAATATGTTCTTGATAATAAATTTGAAGACGGGGCAATATTTCTTGAGCAGCTAAAGAAAAAGATTAAGGATGATTTGTACTTAGAAGTACAAAGGAATGTTGATACCTATAATGAAGAGTTTGAGCAAAATATTTTAAAATATGCACATGACTTGGAGCTGGGAATAGTTGCCACAAATGATATATATTTCCTAACCCCCCAAATGCATATAGCGCAAGATGCATTATACTGCATAGCGGAAGCCAGAAAGCTTGAAGAGACGGAAAGGCCGAGTGTAAGCAAGGATTGCTATCTCAAAAGCACGGAAGAAATGTTTGAACTGTTTAAGGATTTACCGGAAGCAATCGAGAACACTATTAATATAGCGAAAAAATGTCTAGTGTATTCTGAAACCAGTAAGCCGTTACTGCCTAGTTTCTCAACTGCGAATAAGGCTGATGAAGATGAAATTTTATCCGAGTTTGCTAAAGAAGGATTGAGAAAGAGGCTTGCCAAACTACAATATACTATTGATGAAGAGGAGTATTTTAAAAGATTAGATTTTGAGCTTTCAGTAATTATTAAAATGAAATTTGCAGGCTATTTCTTAATAGTTTCGGATTTTATAAAATGGAGTAAGAATAACGGAGTTCCGGTAGGCCCCGGAAGAGGATCGGGTGCCGGTTCGCTGGTCGCATGGGCAATTGACATTACAGATTTAGATCCGATAAAGTTCGGGCTTCTCTTTGAGCGGTTTTTAAATCCCGACCGAATATCAATGCCTGATTTCGATATAGATTTCTGTCAGGAAAGACGTGAAGAAGTCATTAAGTATGTAAAAGAAAAATACGGCGAAGATAGAGTTGCAAACATCATAACTTTCGGGAAACTCCAGCCTAGGGCGGTTTTAAGGGATGTAGGTCGAGTTTTGGGCATGGATTATATGACGGTGGATAGGATATGTAAAATGGTTCCTAATAACCCTGCCAACCCGGTTACCCTAAGCCAGGCAATTAATCTTGATCGGGATCTGCAAGGTCAAAGGGATACTAATCCGGTTATTGCAAAGTTATTATCTATCGGTTTGCAGCTTGAGGGAATGAACAGGCACGTTTCCACCCATGCCGCAGGTATTGTTATTGCAGATAGACCTCTTGTTGAAGTTGTACCTCTTTATAGAGACGATAATTCACCGATGCCTATAATTCAGTTTAATATGAAAGCGGCTGAAGATGCTGGCTTAGTTAAATTTGATTTTTTAGGTCTAAAGACTCTTACCGTGATTTCTTGGGCATGTGATCTGATTAATAAAAAAGAGACTGAAAACTTTGATATAGGTGAAATCTCATTAGAGGACAAAAAAACTTTTAAGCTACTCTCCAGAGGTGAAACAGTAGGTGTGTTCCAATTTGAAAGTGTTGGAATGAAAGAGACTATTAAAAAATTAAAACCGGATAAAATTGAGGATTTAATTGCTTTAGGTTCGCTTTATAGGCCGGGACCTATGGATAACATACCTAGCTATATTAATAGAAAACACGGCTATGAAAAGCCGCAATACCTTCATCCTAAATTAGAAGAAATTTTAAAAGAAACCTACGGTATTATTGTCTACCAAGAGCAGGTAATAATTATAGCGCAGGCACTCGCCGGCTACACTTTAGGCGAAGCCGACCTGTTAAGACGGGCAATGGGTAAAAAAATACAAGCTGAAATGGATGCCAACCGGGAAGTATTTATTCAGGGCGCGGTAAAAAACGGAATAGATCAAAATTTAGCGGAAGAAATATTTAATTTAATTGATAAATTCGCCAGCTATGGATTTAATAAGTCGCATGCTGCTGCTTATGCTATCATTTCATATCAAACCGCATTTTTAAAAGCTAACTATCCGCTGGAGTTTTTTACCGCCTCACTAAACTTAGAGATAGATGATGCCGATAAGATTAATTTGTTTTTAAATGACGCAAGAAATTATAATATTACGATTTTGCCTCCTTCGGTGAATCATTCCGAAGCTTTGTTTGTAATAGAAGATAAAGCAATCAGATACGGACTGGCTGCAATTAAAAATGTGGGTAGAAAAGCAGTCGAGGAAATAATAAAGATTAGAAAAGAAGAAGGAATATTTAAGGATCTGGAAGATTTTTTAATTAAATCCGGCGTGCGTAATCTTAATAAAAGGATGTTGGAAGGTTTGTCCAAAGCCGGTGCATTTGATTGCTTTAACCCCAACCGAAACAGTATATTAAAAAGCGTCGAAAAAATCATCAGCTGGACTTCAATGCAGGAAGAGAATGTATCCACAAAGCAGGCAAGTTTATTCGAAGATATAGATATCGCCTACCAAAAAATATTTCTGGAAAATGTAGAGCAGTGGAATACCAAGCAAACTTTAGAAGCTGAATTTGATGCTTTCGGTTTTTATCTTTCTTCTCACCCGATTGAAGAATATGCGGTAAAATTAAGAAAAATGAATATTACTTTCGCCTGTGAAATTGATAGTAGGGTAGGGAGTAAATCTTCTAAACTAAATTTTGCAGGTGTAATAACTTCTAAAAAAATTAAGTCTTCGGCAAGGGGTAAATTTGCTTTTATCCAACTATCGGATAAGACCGGCTTATTTGACGTTTCAATTTTTGATGAAAAGCAATTAGTTCAATATAATGAAGAAGGATTATTGGAGGTCGGGAAGGTAGTATTTATAGTCGCTGATGCGAAAAAAGATAATACGGGTTTAAGGATTATCATTGATAGTATGTCATATATTGAAGATGCTTTAAAAGATGTAAAAACTACTTTAAAAATTACCATCAAAGATAGAAAGGCTATAAATATAATAAAAGATAGTATTACGGAAATAGGCATACCTATTAAACTTGCAGTATGTATTGATGGTGAGGGTGAAGTGTTTTTTAAAAATAACAAACCTATCTTTATTGATAGAGAAAAAATTTCTATGCTGAAAAATTCAAGCGCTTTGGAAATTAAAGAGGAATAGTCTAAAATGAAAAATCGGGTGGATAATATTTATTTCATACTTGTTGAGCCGCAGATGGGAGAGAACATCGGGGCAGTTGCCAGAGTAATAAGTAATTTCGGTTTTACCAAACTTAGGATTGTCTCACCGCGTGACGGTTGGCCGAATATTAAAGCAAGTGAGCTTGCCGCACACGGCAAATTTGTTATAGAGGGTGCAGAAGTCTTTAATAACTTAAATGAAGCAATTGAGGATCTTAATTTTATAGTTGCTACTTCGGCACAAAAAAGAGATATGCAAAAAGAAGTTTGTAAGCCCGAAGAGCTACCGATTATGGTAGGTAATAATATCGCCCGAAATGACGGTAAAATTGGTATTCTGCTAGGTAGGGAAAGAAGCGGACTCACTAATGAAGAAGTTGTATGTGCGGATGTTTTTTGTTCTATAGAAACTTCCGCAATAAATAGCTCGTTAAATATTGCGCAAGCTGCATGTGTTATTGCTTATGAGCTTTCTATCCCACTTCCGAATGAAATAAAAACTAGCTCGGAAGTACAAGGCCTAGCTAATAAGGCGGAACTGGAATATTTTTTCCGGCATTTAAAACAAGAGCTTGATAAAAAAGATTTCTTTAAAGCAAAGGAAAAGGAGCAAAGAATGTTCCAAAATATTAGAAATACTTTTATAAAAGCCAAGATGACGGAGCAAGAGGTGAGAACCATGCGAGGAATTATAAAAGCTCTTACTTCCGAGAGTAATCTAAGAAATTAAAGTAGAAAATTAGTACCTATATATTTTTAAAGCTATATTCGGGCTTTCTATTTGATTAACTAATTCAATTTGACTATATTCAAATTAGAATAAATATAAAGCTTACAATTGAATAATTTCGTGCCTTTAATCCTTTTTAAATATATAGCAAAGAAAAACATTGCTTACTTTTTGGTTATACTTCTTATTGTTTCATTAATGATGTTGATTTTTGATTTTATGGAGTTAGTAAAAATCTCATATAATATTGATTTAAGTATGAGTATGATTTTCAAATTGGCTGCTTTAAGAAATTATTATCATGTAGAAAAAACTTTTCCTTTCATATTTATACTTACTACCATTTTAACTTATGCGAATCTTACCAAATCTTCCGAGCTTATAGTTGCAAGGTCATACGGAATGTCGGTTTGGCAATTTATATTTCCTGCGATAAGTGTCGCTTTTATTTTCGGAGTTATAAACGTTCTTTTCTTGAACCCAATAGGCAGTAGCATGCTTGGAAAATTTGAGCGGCTTGAAGCCATACATTTGAAAGGCCACTCAAGCACAATTGCTATATCTAAAAACGGGCTATGGTTAAAAGAAGCCTATAAAAAAGGAAATACAATCATTCATGCTATGAGGGTATCCCAAGAAACTAAGGAACTATTTGAGGTTACCTTCTTTCTGGCTGATAAAAATTATAAGTTTTTAACCAGGATTTATGCAGATTCAGCTAAGCTGGAAGACGGCAAATCATGGCTTTTATCGTATGTAGACATATCAAATACGGATTATTCGTTTGAACATAAGGATACGTATCAAATGCCGACCAAAATCAGCTTTTTACAAATCCAGGAAAGTGTAATATCTCCGGATACCATTTCAATTTATAATTTACCTGCCTTTATAAAAACTACCCAGGAATCAGGTTTTTCAACCCTTAGACATTTAAATTATTTGTTCAAAATTGTGGTATCTCCGTTCTTTTATCTTTCAATGGTATTAATTGGGCTTGTTTTTGCCACTAAATCTTCAAGAAGCGGAAGGGTAGGGATTTTTATGTTTTTAGGTATTATGGTCGGGTTTTTAATTTATTTCTTATCAGATATTATAAATGCAATCGGTATCGCAGGGAACATACCGGTTATATTTTCTGCTATTGCTCCCACTTTAATATGCTTTACAATTGGACTTTATCTTGTGTTACACTATGAAGACGGGTAAAAATAGAATTGTAGTTGGAAAATAAATTGGTTTTGACAAAATAATGAGAGAAAATTTTATGGCACAAAATGATTTAGGAAATAATGAGCTTATAATTGAGCAATTAACACTCAAGACTAACGATAAAAATTTAAAACAGTTCATAAGAATCCTTTATTCCAGTTTGCCGTACGATGAATTATCTTTATTTGAAACTGATTATTTATTTAAGGCCGCCGCCTCGACTTTCAGGTTGATGCAAAGCAAAAAAGATGAGGAAACAAAACTCCATATATACAAACCTAATAAGGATAAAGAGCAAATTATCCTGGAAGTAGTAAATAAAGATATACCATTTTTAGTTGATTCAATCAGCAACCAACTAAAAATTGAAGATTTTGATATTCACTTGATCACTCACCAGGCGGTAATGATTGCAAGGGAAGAAGATGGGCATTTTATAAGCTTTTCAGAAAGTAAAACCAGTAGCAAAGAATCAATAATACAATTCCACATCTCTAAATGGTGTGGGGATGAATATCTTGCCTCATTCTATCATATAATTGAGCAAGTTCTAGAGTGTGTTAATCTTGCCGTTAATGATTGGCAGCCGATGCGTAAAAAAATGGAGGATGCTAAAAAGCTGATTGAAAATTATAAACTAAGTAAAGATAGTGAGTTAAAAGAAGAAAATATTAAATTTTTAAACTGGTTAATTAACGGAAATTTTGTATTTGTCGGTTGCTATGAGTCTAAGATTGTAAATTCATCGGTAATCCCTGAGAAAGATAGTGTTATGGGAGGATTAAAAAATAAAGCTTATTATTTGGACGAGTCTCATTTTGATGGTCAATATGAATCCGAAGATGTTTTATTTATTACAAAATGGGATGGACGCTCGCTTGTGCACAGAACTTCTCATATGGATCATGTAATAATTAAAGAATTCAATGATAAAGGAAAATGTATCCGTACAATTGATTTTTTAGGCTTTTTTACTTCCTCCGTTTATTACCAATCCGTAAAAACCATCCCGCTTATCAGAAAAAAAGTTTTTAACGTGATTGAAAAATACGGATATCCGGAATATAGCCATAATTGTAAAGAGTTGGTGACTGCACTTGAAAATTTCCCGAGGGGAGAATTAATTCAAATGCACGAAGATGAACTATTGGAGACAGCCAAAGGGATAGTCTCATTAGCATTAATGCCTAAAGTTAAACTGTTTGTAAGGCAGGATACTTCCAAAAAATTTATTACCTGCTTGATTTTTATTCCAAAATCAAGATTTAGTACGGAGGTAAGAGAAACGATTGAAAGTATGCTTTGCAATGTCTTTAACGGAGTGATCTCCAGTCAGCATGTAAACATTAGTGAATCGCAGCTTGCAAATCTGCAAATAACTTTAAAAACCGAGCCGAATAATCTTCCCCTATATGATGTTACGGAGATAGAAGAAAATATAGTAAAAGCTATTAGTGTCTGGGGTGATTATCTATTGCATGCATTAGGGCAAAAATATTCTCGCAAAGACGCAAAAGCTAAATATGTCATATATAAAGATGCCTTTGATATTAAGTATACATCAAGCTTTACTGCTAAAGAAGCAGTAAACGATATCGAAATATTAGAATCTTCATTACAGGACAATGCGGTAAAATTTAATCTTTATGAGCATGAGGAATCGGATAAACGAGTACTTCAGCTAAAAATATTTTCTCCCGACGAAAGATTGGCGTTATCATCTACACTACCGATTTTAGAGCATATAGGTTTCTTTGCCTCGGATGTATTAACATTTAAAGTTTCATTAAAAGATTTAGGAGCGGTTAGAGAATTTTATATCCATCATTTTAGGCTTCAATTCAAATTATCGGAGTTTAATTTAACCAATGAATTTAAACACAATATAGAAATAGCATTAAATAAAATATGGGATCAAAGCATTGAAGATGATAGGTTTAATAGCTTAATATTATTCAGTAACCTTAACTGGCGCCAGGCTAACCTTCTTAGAGCATATTCAAAATATTTAAAGCAAATCAACTTTCAGTTCACTTTAGAATATGTTGTAGATGCATTGGTAAATAATTATGAACTTACTAAGTTATTAGTTGAGTTGTTCGAGCTAATGTTTAATCCGAATAGAGAGAGAAGTGAAGCAGATATAAATAAACTAATTGCTCACATTAATGAAAAACTTGCAGCGGTAAAAAGCATTACTGAAGATAAGGTTATTAAAACCTTCTTAAATATAATACAAGCAACTAAAAGAACTAATTACTTCCAAACCTATGAAAACAATCAGTATAAAGATTATTTAGCGCTAAAAATTACTTCATCGGAAGTTATGGATATTCCGTTGCCTAAACCTTATGCAGAAATCTTTGTATTTTCAAAAAGAGTTGAAGCCGTACATTTAAGGGGAGGTAAAGTAGCAAGGGGGGGATTAAGGTGGTCTGACCGTTCTGAAGATTTTAGAACTGAAGTTTTAGGGCTTATGAAGGCTCAAATGACAAAAAATGCCGTAATAGTTCCTGTCGGCTCTAAGGGAGGTTTCGTGCTTAAAAGTACTACCCCTAACATGAGCAGAGAAGAAGTATTTCAAGAGGCAATTGATTGCTATAAAACTTTCTTAAGCGGTTTATTGGATGTTACTGATAATATAGTGGATGGAAAGGTAGTAGCGCCTAATGATGTAGTAAGATTTGATGATGAAGACCCTTATCTTGTGGTTGCAGCAGATAAAGGTACGGCAACATTCTCCGATCATGCCAATGAAGTTTCTTTAAAATATAATTTTTGGCTCGGTGATGCTTTTGCTTCGGGTGGATCTGCGGGGTATGACCATAAAAAGCTGGGTATCACAGCTAAGGGGGCATGGGTATCGGTTGAAAGACATTTTAGAGAATTGGGAATGGATATTGCAAAAGATCCGTTTACTGTGGTCGGAATCGGCGATATGTCCGGAGATGTGTTCGGTAACGGGATGTTATTATCCAAGAAGATTAAACTGGTTGCCGCATTTAACCATATGCACATCTTTATTGACCCAAACCCTGAACCTGAGGCTAGCTTCAAAGAAAGAGAAAGACTATTTTATCTACCGCGCTCTCAGTGGTCAGACTATAATGCTAAGCTGATCTCGGAGGGAGGAGGAATATTTAGTAGGACTGAAAAAGCAATTAAGTTATCTTTACAAATTAAACAAGCATTAGATATTACGGAAGATATATTATCACCCGATGCATTAATTAAAGCTATTTTAGAAGCGCCGGTTGATTTGTTGTGGAACGGAGGAATCGGTACTTACGTGAAGGCTACCAGCCAAACTAATGATAAAATTGGTGATAAAGTTAATGATAACTTAAGAGTCAACGGTAAAGACTTAAGATGTAAGGTAATCGGTGAAGGCGGAAATTTAGGCTTCACTCAATTAGGCAGAATAGAGTATGCGAGGAGAAGCGGAAAAATTAATACCGACTTTATTGATAACTCGGCAGGTGTGGATTGCTCCGATCATGAAGTTAATATTAAGATAGCTTTCTCTGAAGCTTTGAATAGTTCTAAAATTACTTTAGAAAAAAGAAATATTATTCTTGACCAAATGAAGGATGAAGTTTCTGAGCTAGTTTTACAGGATAACATGAAACAAACTCAGATTATCAGCATTGAAGAAGAGAGAGGAAGTGAGAATTTAGATCAGCATGCATGGCTGATCAAGCGCTTGGAGTCTAAAAAAGAATTAGATAGAGATATAGAATTTTTGCCTTCTATAGAGCAGATATCCACCTTAAAAGCAGAGGGAGGTAAACTGACGAGACCTGAAATTTCCGTACTTATAGCTTATTCTAAAAACTCAATTTTTAATATGCTTTCCGAATATAATTTTTTAAAAGATAAGTTCTTTTATAAATATTTGCTTAAGTATTTTCCAACAGTGTTAAGAGAAAAATCTGAAGATTTAATTGTTGAGCATAAACTCAAGAACAAAATTGTTGCAACCATGATGACCAATGATTTTGTAAATATGCTCGGCTGTTGTTATTTTCACCAACTATTGGATGATACAAGCCATGACCCGGAAGATTTAATCAAAGCATTTATCGCAATAAGAGAAATATTCGATATATCCAAATATTGGAAACTGGTAGAAGATTTAACCGGGAAAGTACCCCCGCAGATTAAAATATTACTTTTCAAAGAGCTGCAAACCTTACTTAAAAGAAATATTGGTTGGTTTTTAAGGCATAATCACTCATTGAATAATTTAGATGATATGGTGAAAAAATATAAAGAAGGTGTAGATCAAATATTATCTAATTATAATGAACTGGTTTCAAATACTTTACTTTCTGAAATTGAGTCGTTTACTCATATGTTTGATGGATATGATATACCTTCAGAGCTTATGAATGGTATTATTGCGCTCAAGGCTGCAGTTTCCGCATGCGATATAGTGGTTATTGCCGATAATGTAGAAGAGGATGTGCTTAAAGTCGCTAAGCCCTTTTATTTACTGGGTGAAAAAATGCACCTAAACTGGATGCTGTCTCAGGCAAAAAAATATACTTCAAATCAGTATATTGAAAATGTTGCTTTAAGGTCAATTGTTAGTGAAATTGAAGATATACATATGGAATTGACTAAGAAGGAAATATTGCTGCAAAAAGAAACTGTTAAAATAATTGATGATAGCATAGATGCATGCTGTTTAGTTAAGACCTCGGATAAAGAGCAATATAACCAATTTATTTCTGAGCTTAAAGCCAGTCACTCCGATTCTTGGGTATCATTATTAATTATCGCGGTAAGAAGAGTTAAGGAGTTAATGAATGCCTAGCAAAAAAGAAGTAAATTTTTATAAGATTCCAGAAGCTAATTTTTTTAAAGTGTTGCCGAAGCTACTAGAAAGCATAGTAGCGAAAGGAAACAAAATTGTGTTGCTTGCTGCAAATGATGAGCAAATAAGTTCATTAGATGACTTGTTATGGGTATATAGCCAGCTTTCTTTTCTGCCTCATGCCACTTATAAAGATGAGCTAAGAGAAGGAAATCCTATATATATAACTACTTCTGAACAGGATAATATTATAAAAGCTCATTTTATTGCCGTTGTTGCAGAAAATTATATCCCTTCCAACCTTAATAATTTTGAAAAATATTTGTTTTTTTATAATGAGAAAACCCTCAATTTAACTAAAGATAAGTTAAAGAAGATTAATGAGATGGGGGGGGTAGGTAATTTTATTACCCAAGATGAAAAAGGTCAGTGGATAAAATCCGGGAGTTTATTATGAGTAGAATAATGCTATTTTTATTACCTGCTATATTGCCGTTACTATTATATATTGTGTCATTTATCTACAGTAATAGAAAAGCGTTAAGATACGGCAATAAACAACCTAAGTTTTTTTCAAAAGAATTATATAAAGCTTTTATTACCGGTATGGTAATTGCTCTAATATGCTTTTGTATATTTATCTTCACTAATTTTTACTACCAAACCGATGGTTTATATATCCCGGCAAAAATTGTGAATGGTGAGCTTGTAAAAGGACGCAATAATTAATTAACCTGGGTTCGGTATAAGGGGAAGTTATAAAAGGGGTGGTGCGATAAGGAAGGATGCGAACACCATTACTTCTAATTGGTGAAGCGACCGCACTATATTATAGTAAATTAAGTTGTAAATCATACAATACCATTTATTTAACCCGGGTGCTTTATAATAAGGTAAAGATACATAAAAATTATTAAATAATTTTTATGAGCGCTGCCCCTCTAAAGGGGGGCGGAGGGGCGCGCTACTATTAATTCTATTAATTTTTGCTAATAAATCATTATGATTGTCTGAAGGCTTGCTTAAATAAATATGTAAGTTATTCAACTTAATTCACTATAACAGCCAATCATTTATATTTTTTCAACAAATAAAGGTTAAAATGAAGAAGTATGGACAATAAAGTTTAAATTAATATATTTGTTATAGATAATATTGTTTAAAAATATTATATTTATTATCATATAACTTTTTAAACGGTTGAAATATGGTAACTAATACGACAAGTATCTTGCTTTGGGATTCTGCAAACAAACTTCGACCTTTGTTTGCTTCTAATAATATGGAAATATTTGAAATACTTGAACGAAATTATATAGAAAATTCCGTAACTTCCTATGTTTATACCAGTGACACTCATCCTAGTACTATAAAAACAATAGAGGCGATAAATAAAATAGAAAATTCAGTTGCTCAAGAAAACCCTTTATATGTCGCCAGCAATTTTGGGAACCATGAAAGAGTTAAATACTTATTAAAGCAAGGATATAGCCCTAATTTTTATACTCAGGGATATAAACAAACCCCTCTTCATACATGTTACGATGAAAAGGTAGCCAAAATGTTGATTGAATACGGAGCAGATTTAAATGCAGTGAATCAAGGAGGAGAGACTCCTTACGAATATATCAACTTTTTTTATTGTCTTGAATCTCGTTTTAATTGTAATGGAGATAGTGATGATGAGATTGCTCGCAAAGAAGCTATGGATGCCGAAGGGATTGAATATATACCGGCAGAGTGTGAAGCTTGTGCGGCTTCATTTTGTTATAAATGAATAAATTCCATGTTTATCACTTATGCTGCCATGCAAAAGTTGCTAAACTGAAAAGTATCACGGTAGATGCTAATCACTCATTCTAAAGAATCTCGGCCGGATAACTTATTTCTTCAATTCTTTTTTTTGGCAATGCTACCCGCCGAACTCAGGTTAATTATATTTTTCCTGTAAATAATGTGATTGCTTACTGCAAGTCAACTTTAAGTTTACCTTTCTTCTGTTCAATAAAGATGTAAAAGCTGGCTGAAGCTATGACGCAAGCTCCAATTATTAAATGTGAGCCGGGATGAATATTATATATAAAATAGGAAGCAATGCCCATGAAAATTAACCGGCAATAACTAAACGGCATAAGAACCGTGATTGGGGCAAATTTATAAGAGAGAAATAATACGGTAACATTAGTAACTCCTATAACGCTGATAATTGAAGCATCAAATATGTCAATCATTTCCACCGGTTGCCAGTAATATAGGGCAAAGGGAAAGCTTATTACGGATGACCACATAAATGTGTAAAATGTCTGAAGCATATAATGTTCGGTAGTCGTTTGTTTTTTACAGGTTATGTCATATCCTGCCCACATAAGAGTGGAAGCAAAAGCAATAATCAGCCCCTCAACTTTAAATTCATAAATGTTGGGTTTAAGAATGATAAACATTCCGATCAAGCTAACAAAAATTGCTCCTACACATTTTAAGTTTAATTTTTCCCCGCAAAAAAGGGTGGCAAGTAGGGTGGTCCAAATAGGAACCATATAGCTTATCGCACTTGCCTCATTGAGTCCGAGTAAATGTAAAGCTTTAACCCATAAAACAAGCGCAGCAAAATTTAAAACGGCACGTAGAATATAAGCTGTTAACACTTTAGGGTTTAATGAAAAGCTTATATTTTGTTTAATTATAATGAGATATAAAAAAGCTATAAAACAGCCGAAAAAAACTCTCAGGAATGAAATTTGTATAACATGTAGCTTACTGCCTAAGGTAACCATTAATACCGACATAATGGTAAATAAAAATAAATTGCAGAATTTTAAGCTAATAGCAAGGTTGTAATTTTTTTTCATAAATAATTATATAACCTGTTACCTTATAAAGTATTTACATACTTAATATCAGTTATAATTTTTTTGTAAACCTATAATGCCTTTTAGGCTGCATGGCTTAATAAATAGGCTATTTCATCGGAAACCGAAACCCTGATATCTTTTACCGAGCGGCCGGGGCAACATGTTACTCCCCCGCTGGTGAAAAGTTGGTTTCCATTCCAAATTAAAATATCTTTAAGTTGTATGCTGGAGCCTAAGTCAAAAATTACATATTGAGGATTACGAGTATTTTGAGTTACCCAGTTGCTATATTTATATTGACCATTGGTAATAAAATCTCCTGGAGTAGCAATGGTTACGCTTTGGGTAACAGCTGCATCCAATAGACCGAGACCTTGATATGGTTGGTCATTAACTATGCTGGTGTTATCTACATATAGATTACTCGAGGTTATAAATATACTGGGTATAATGATGTTATTCGCAAGATTTCGAAATCTTGCCTCAGAAAGGAAATATACATCCTGTCTTGAATCTTGCCCACTGCTTGGTGTTTGATTGGAAAGAAGTGAAAGTTTTACATATCTTCCTCTGGTATTATTTAAAGGTATAATATCTGCAGGTTGGTTAGTTTGTGCGGGCGTTAGTGTTGCAGTTGTAGAATAGAAAGCTTTGCAGACGGGTGGAGAGCTAATTAAGTCTTTAGGTATTCTTGAAAGGAAAGTACTTGCTACTAAAGAGATAGAAGTATTAGGCTGTGCTTGAGTCTTCCAGCCGATATTGACATAACCGCCGCCATATGGCCCGCCGCCCGGGCCGTTTTTATGCCAAATTTCAAAATAATAACTTTTATTCGCTGTTAAACTAACGGCGGCAGATTGTTGAGTAGGGTAAGTTGTCCATGTATATGGGGCAACAGCGTTCCCTTTAAGAAAAGCCCTCCTGATAAGCTTATTATCTCCGTTAGAATCATCTTCCATCCAAAATGCCGAATCATCATCACTTGATATATAAAAGTTATAATTATTGGTAGCAGTCGGGGTTATATATCCGTAAATTTTTTGAAGAAAGTAATCTTGTGTGTCTGCTCTTTCTAAAGGGTTGGTTGAAAACTTTATAGGTTGCCATGTAATGAATTTCGGGTCATTAAATCCTCCTGAAAGTGCCATAGTGTTACCGGTATTGCTTAAGCCATACCATAGTTGAACGGATGCTTGGCCATTTATATATGTAGTTAGAGCATTGTCGGCGAGATTAATATTAGAAACAGCCATGTATGCATTTGAAGGTGAAGAGGTATTTGTAATAGTAAAATTTAATCTTTTGAATAACTGATTACCCTCCCCGAATGTGACTTTAATAGTATTACCTGTTCTTGAAGAGAAAAAATTGGTTGGAGCGAAGTTAACAACCAGAGTACCGGAAGGGGCTGAGAATGTAGCAATATTGGTAGTAACTTCAGTGGAAGGATTAGTTGTTGTTGTATAAGTATAACTTAAGGTAATAGTAGCATTAGTGGTTAAAATCTCGTTTACTGTCAAACTTAACTCGGGATTTCCGGCTCTATTTAATTGAAATGTACTTAAATCCAAAGTAGGAGGAGTCGTGTTGGATGAAATAACCATAACTTCTTCCTTGTTTAAAACAGTCCTTACCGCATTTCGCCAATTTGCGGCCGCAGCACTATTCACACATTGATTGGTAAGGCAGTTAGAGCTATTAGTTTTCATAAAACAATCATTAATAAAATCGGTTTTATTTTTATAAACTAATATATCATCCGAGCTTGTAGTATTGTTTGCTATTTGATAAATTCCGTTATCACGCCTTAATCCGCAGGTGCCCCCGTAGCATTCCGAATTCTCTTGCTCAATCGGTAAGCTTGCAGGAGGATAAGCATTCCTATTTGAGGAATAGGCACTATATGCACCGTAGCCGTTAGCGCCTCTGCTGATTATAACATATGCAGCATTATTTTCTATTGCTGTGCCGTTTTCATTGTTAACTACTATGATAGCATCCGTACCTAAATAGTTACCTAAGGTATCCTCATTATAATTCTTATATAAATATGGTGAGGGTGAATATTCTAATTTATTTCCCCAACCGTCAATCATATATTCATCAGGCAGTCCTAAAGTTCTAGTAGGTACAGCGCCTAAAAATAATCTCATTACGGGAGATGATTCTATTATATTAGGAGCATTACATATAAAATAAGCATCATTAGTCCTTGACTCCATGCCATAAATAGAGCTTGAAGGAATAGCGGTCGGCGAAGCCGGACAAGGCAACCTGCCGTTCATAGCGGCAAATCTTGTAAGGGCATCATTTATTGTATTCATTCTATGTATAGTGATTTGGTTGCTGTCAATACTGCTTTGAGAAGCACGAAAGCCTACGGATGCGGCAGCGAAAAGAGAAATAAGTACAATTCCTACCGAAACCATCATTAAGGTAAACCCTTTTTGTGCTCTCATCCTATAAATCCTGTAAATAAAATACTATTTATAATGTAACATATTTATTACAGATAAGTAAAACATAATGATAAACAAGGGGTTTGAAAAAGAGCTCTCTGATTACCTATTTAATAGCTTTAAAGAGCCCCTAAAATAATTAGATATGTATGGATCTGGAAAAAGCGTTAAGGGTAGATTCATGCATCATTTCCGATAAGGTTGGATGAGCGAAAATAGTATGCATTATATCAAGCTCGGTACCTTCCATATTTTTAACTAATCCGAAACCTTGGATCATTTCCGTTACCTCTGCACCAACCATGTGAGCGCCTATTAATTCGCCGGTTTTTGCGCAGAAAATAGTTTTAATTAAACCTTCGGTCTCTCCGATCGCCATGGCTTTACCGTTACCGAAGTAAGGGAACCTGCCTACTTTAATTTCTAAACCTTTCTCTTTGGCTTTCTCCTCCGTAAGCCCGATGCTTGCTATTTGCGGATAGCAATATGTGCAGCCCGGAATATTTTCCGGTTTTAAGGGATGGACATCTTTAAGGCCTGCTATCTTTTCTACGCAGATAATTCCTTCATGGCTCGCTTTATGCGCAAGCCACGGGGGTGAAGTTACGTCTCCGATTGCATAAATATTCGGTTCATCGGTTTTAAGATAAGGATCGGTTTTTATAAACCCTCTATCCAGCTGAACTTTAGTATTTTCAAGGCCTATGTTTTCAACATTGGCTACGATTCCGACTGCTGAGATGATTCTATCGGCTTCTAAAGTTTTGATCTTGCCGTCCGCCTCATAACTAATCTCTACTCCGCTCTTTTTCTTAGTAACTTTATTTACATGAGCGTTAGTGATCAGTTTCATGCCGCGCTTTTCAAAGGCTTTATGTGCAAGCTGGGAAATCTCATAATCTTCATGCGGGAGTATATGAGGGCTGCGTTCTAAAACAGTGACTTCCACTCCGAACATGTTATAGAAACTTGCAAATTCTATTCCGATTGCACCGCTGCCGATAATTATAAGAGATTTAGGTAAGCTTTTAGGAGTCATTGCTTCTTTATATGACCAAATATGTTCGCCGTCGGGTTCTATCCCGGGTAATACCCTAGCTCTGGCTCCGGTTGCAATAATAATATGTTTTGCGTTTATCTCGTTAACTTTCTTTCCTTCATTTTCTATGAGCACTGTTTTAGATTTAGTAACTTTACCGTGTCCTTCAAAAATTTCTACTTTGTTTTTCTTAAGTAAATGCTTAATACCGCCGCTCAGCTTTTCGGCAGTTGCTCTTGAGCGAGCTATGATCTTTTCAAAGTCAAAACTCAACCCTTTAACTTTAATACCAAATTCTTCGGCATGCTGAGCAAGATGATAAACTTCGGCGGATTTAAGCAATGCTTTAGTCGGGATACAACCCCAGTTTAAGCAAATACCGCCTAAGTGCTTACGCTCTACAAGTGCGGTTTTTAATCCCAGTTGAGCCGCCCTTATAGCAGCCACATAGCCGCCCGGGCCGCCGCCGATTACCACAATATCAAAATTCATATATTCCCTCTTTCCCTTAAATTAATATTAAACCAGCATTAAACCCGGACACTCAACAAAGTTTTTAAATTTATTTAAAAATTCAGCCCCAAGTGCTCCGTCAACAATTCTGTGATCACATGATAAGGTAACGCTTACCATATTTACTACTTTTATTTCGCCGTTTATAACCACAGCTCTTTCTTCGCCCGCACCGATTGCAAGAATTGCCGATTGAGGGGGATTAACAATAGCATTAAAGTTTTTTATTCCGAACATACCGAGGTTAGTAATACTAAAACCCCCGCCTTGAAATTCTTCCGGTCTTAGCTGGTTAGCTTTAGCTCTTTTAGCAAGTCCTTTCATCTCATTAGAGATCATACTTAGAGATTTTTGATCTGCATTTTTGATTATTGGAGTAATTAACCCCTCATCAATTGCAACTGCTATTGAAACATCTACATTATTATAAAATTTAATTCCTTCATCAGTATATGAAGCATTTACCTGCGGCGTATCGCGAAGAGCGTTTGCTACGGCTTTGATCATAATATCGTTTACCGAAATTTTATATCTCGGAGTGCCGTCAATTTTAACGGATTTATTGTTCATTTCTTCTCTTAAGCTTAAAAGCTTATCTATATTGCAATCTATAGTCAGATAGAAATGCGGAATGGTTTGTTTAGATTCCACCAGTCTCTTAGCAATAACTTTACGCATCTGACTTAACGGAGTTAACGAAAATTCCTTAGAGTTCCTGCCGAAAGTAGAGCAAGCAGTCTTAGCAGAAGGCCGGGATTCGGATTCTGCGTTTAATACATCCGCTTTGATAATCCTGCCGTGAGGGCCGGTACCGCTAAGAGTGCTAAGATCAATGTTTTCCAGCTGAGCTATGCGTTTAGCAAGCGGGCTTGCAAAAACTCTAGCCTGATTTATATTATTCGTTGAATGAATAGAAGATGGTTCAGATTTTGTATTTTGTTCTTGTTTGGTCGGTTCCGCTGCAGCGATTGTGTTCTGAACGGAGTTACCATTCTTTTTCAATATTATTTCAATCGCCGAGGGATCTTCACCGCTTTCAAGCAAAACAGCAATAAGCTGATTGACTTTAACCCCTTCACTTTTATCCGCGACAAGTATTTTACCGATAATACCTTTATCAACAGCTTCAACTTCCATTATTGCTTTGTCAGTCTCGATTTCTGCTATAATATCTCCGGGTTTTACTGTGTCCCCTTCTTTTTTTAGCCATTTAGCAAGATTTCCCTCCGTCATAGTCGGAGAAAGTGCCGGCATTAAAATTTCAATTGCCATTAATTCCTCAAAAACAAAATTATGCTTACGCATTGTTATAAAGTTTTAATATAATATTTTAAGATTAAAGGCGCAATATTAAATAGAGTTTAATGGGATACTTTCCCCTTATATTGTTGATGGAAAAAAAATCCCATGGCAGCTAAGATGATTATAACACCGATCAGTGCATGTTTACTGATTGTATCTTCAAAAAATATGTACATTCCCAATTCTATGAATAAAACTTTTGAAAATGTAAACGGCATTAAAATTACTATAGGGGTAGTTTTGTATGCGGAAAAAAGAGTAATGCTGCTAAAAATAGTAAGAAGAGCCAGCACGGGTATAGTGCTGAGTTCATCGTAAGTAATCGGTTTCCAAATAAAGAGTGCAATCGGCAAGCTTAATATTACGGTAAATAAAAAGGTATAAAAAGTTTGAGCAATTATATCTTCCGAAGATTGAAGTTTGCAGATAATATTATAACATGACCACATGAATGTAGCAAATACACCTATTATAGTACCGTCGTTTAAATTAACGGTGTAATCTGAAGCAATGATAATATAGACTCCAAAGCTGCTGATAAGTAAGATGATAAATGATTTTAAACTTAGTTTTTCATTGCAAAATAAAACCGCGAGTATAGTAGTAAAAATCGCAGTCATATAATCAATACTGTAAGCTTCATTAAGCGAAATATATTTTAACGCTTCCACCCAACTTACCATTCCCATTATATTGTATAAAGCTCTATAAACATATAATTTATACGATTTAACCTTTAATCTCTCTTCTTTAACTGCCAGAAGCCAAGGAAGCATTATAGCAAGGCCGGTCACGGCAATTAAAAAAAATACTTGAAAAGTCGGGATAGAGGTTTTTAATGATAAAAATAACAGAGAACTACTCGTAAAAAAGAGTAAATTAAGTAGCTTTAAACTAATGCCGAAATTATAGTTTTTTACCATTATTTTCGATCATCATTTTTAAGTTTAAAGTCATTAATAATATCTTCCAAGCGCTCTATATCCTTATCATCAAGTCTATTTAAGTTGTTGTCCCTGCTGATATGGTTCCTGTATAATTCAAGCAGAGATCTTAAATTACTAATTTCAATTTCCTCGTCAGATTTTGTTAAATACTCTTTAGTCTTAATATCCTCAATATGCTTTTGCTCATCTTTAGAAAGCGATTTTAACATAACCCCTTTGGCATAAGAAATGAATCTCTCGTCTTTACTTTTTTTGGCAAGTTTTTGATAAGATATATCTAGTTTTTCATTAAAATCTTCTGACGTAAATGTAAGTAAAAGCTGTTTCCCGAATTTTAATAAATCATAAGTTTGAGCATTTTTCAGCCAATTAGGTGCTACTTTTGCTTCGTCTTTAACTTCCGTGCCGTTTATTAAGCTTATACCGATTGATAAAAAAAAGTAGAAAAATGAAGCAATCAGAAACCCTCTGAAAAATCCGAAAAAAGCTCCTAAAGTACTATCGACAAATTTTGAACCTAATATTTTAACTGAACTGATTAGACCATTTAATATAGCAAAAAATATCAGGAAAAATATCATTAAACCACCATACCCTATTGCCGTAAGGACTACCTCATTCGAAATCTTATCAACAAGAATTTCTTTTAGATGAGGATAAGTTAAATCAGTTAAATATATAGAAAGAATCCAGCCGGTTAAAGATAATACCGAAGCGATCAGTCCTCTGAAAATTGCAAATATAGTTGAAAGAGCAACAATGGTTACCACTGCTAAGTCTAATAAATTAAATTCATTAAAGTTCATAAAGTTATTCTAAAATAATTTTTCTTAATTCATTAATGTGAGATAACGAAATTTGCTCAATCTGGCAAGTAATGTTTTTATTTGATTTTGGAAGTATTGCTTTATTAAACCCTAATTTATACGCTTCATTAAGTCTTGCTTCAAGGTGAGAAATTTGTCTTAACTCTCCGGAGAGCCCGACTTCTCCGATGAAGACTATATCTCCGGGGATAGGCAGGTTGGAAGCTGCGGAAATTAAAGCAGCCGCTACAGCTAAATCCGCGCCGGGTTCCGTAATTTTCAGCCCGCCTGTAACATTCAGATAAACTTCCTTATCAAGTAAATTTAATCCGAACCTTGAATTTAGAATTGCTATCATCATGTTTAGGCGATTTAAATCCCATCCTATTGCAGCTCTTCTCGGCGTTGCCAGGAATGAAGGAACAATTAATGCTTGGATTTCAAGTAAGATCGGTCTACTGCCTTCTATGCACGGATAAATTGTTGAACCGCTGATATCTTGTGTCCTATGGGGTAAAAATATTGATGACGGGTTGGTTACTTCAGATAACCCTTCTTTAGTCATTTCAAAAATCCCGATTTCATTAGCTGCGCCAAATCTGTTTTTAACCGAGCGAATAATACGAAATTCATTTGAAGTATCGCCTTCAAAATAAAGTACGGTGTCTACCATATGCTCAAGAACTTTAGGCCCTGCTATTTGGCCTTCTTTAGTAACATGACCTACAAGAATTATTGATATCCCTTTACTTTTAGCCACTCTAATAAGTTCAAATGCACACGCTCTGACTTGACTTACCGTGCCCGGAGCCGATTCTATATCTTCATGGTAGAGGGTTTGAATGGAGTCAATAATTACTAAGCTTAAATCTAAAGAGCTTTCTAATGTTCTGATAATTTCCTTTAAGTTAGTAGTAATTGCAACCCTAACGTTATTATCTGTAGTATTAAGCCTTCGGGAACGGAGCTTAATTTGTTCTAAAGATTCTTCGCCGCTGATATATAAACTTTTATTACCGTTAAATCCTAATTTATTTGCTACCTGTAACAAAATAGTTGATTTACCGATTCCCGGGTCGCCGCCGAGTAGAGTGATAGAGCCGACAACTAAGCCTCCTCCAAGTACTCTATCGAGTTCCTCAATGCCGACTTGAAGCCTGATTATATGCTCGTTGCTTTCATTCAATCCGAAAATTTCTAAGCTTGTTCCTCTTTGTTTTGCAGTAGTTTTTTTGCTAAAAGGAGAAGCGACCGAGTTTTCAGCTACTAGTGTGTTCCAGTTATTACACTCGTCACATTTGCCTTGCCATTTTTTATACTGAGCTCCGCAGTTTTGGCAGGCATATATTTCTTTTAGCTTCGTCATATGCAATGTTAGAATAAAAACTTAATTAGATAATAAGGACAAAAGACTTAAAAATCAATCCTCCTGTAGCTAATTTATTTTATGTGTTTTCCTATTTAAATATTAAATTATATACTAATTTAAGAAAAAATTGAATAAATAAGTTTATTACTCTATTATTAGATTAATAAGGGGGTTTTTCTGGGGGCAAAATGCATAATTCTTAAGTACCTATATACCACTAAATTATAGGAGTATTACAAACGGAGGGAAAAATGTCAGTACATAAAAATATTATTAAATTTTTAAATTATTCATATAACCGCAGCCATGAGCATATTCCGCACAATTGGGATATATTGCTTGATACAAAAGATTTAAAGGACGGGTCGCTTATTTTTGATGCTGTTGCTTTTATTAATAATGAATATAAGCAAATTGTCATAGCGTATAACGGGACTTTACTCAACATAAATAACTTTAAACAACTTTACCATGATCTTTCCGTTTGGTTTGATATTTATAAACAAGAAGTGCCTCATCAATTTACTGATGGAGGAGTAAGGTTTTTAAATAAAGTTATACAGAAGGTTGGGGTGGAGCAGGTTGGAGGTTATAAGCTTATTAATTTGGGTCATTCAACAGGAGCAATAAATAGTGATCTTGCCAGCTTATATTTAAATAAACTAGGCTATACCTCAGTATCGATTACTTATGAAAATTTAGGATCAAAGCCGATTCTTGAAAAATATGCTGCTTATAATAATATTAACTTAGAAGGAATCCGAGATAACTTTCAAGTTTATAATGCTACAGAAAGTATAATAAATGAGCTTAATAAACATTTCGGTAATGTAAATAGGTTGGATTTATCTTATAATCCTGAAGATTCCATACTATCTAAAACAGCTTTTACTTTAAGTAATATTGGTGAAATGTTAGGGATTGCACATAAAGTTTATGCTTTATATACAAGCTTTGAACAGCAAGTTTACCCGCAAGTTTTTGAAGAAGGGCAGGTCAACAACATAAACTATCTAAATGCCGCTAATTTACTTAATGCAGCTTCTATCGGTTTAATAGTCGCTTCAAGCAAAGTAAGTGAGGTTGATAAAGCTATCTTTATGCATAAATTTGAGAATATTAAAAGGCTGGTAGGGGATAATCAAGGACTTAATGAAGAAAGTTTAGATTTAAATCAATCATTATTAACCGATGATAGCAGTAACTATTTTAGTAATAACTCACTAAACTATAATTTTCATTAATAACTTATAACTTAATTTTTAGTTTTAGCGTGCCGTTTAACGAACCTAAATGACACGCTATACTACTAATACGTATATGAACTAGAAATTTGAGCTTAGAAGAAACGTTTCTTTTTCTTAGCTATTTCAGTGGTAGATGTTCTTTCTTGGTCAGCTTTATGACCATTCCCGGATTTTCTTCTGCTAAAATTAGCATCTCTGTCTTTGCTTTCACCTCTAGGTTCTCTTGACTCACGCTTATCATCACCTCTAGGTTCTCTTGACTCGCGTCTATCTTCACCTCTAGGTTCTCTTGACTCACGCTTATCATCACCTCTAGGTTCTCTTGACTCGCGTCTATCTTCACCTCTAGGTTCTCTCGGCTCACGCTTATCTTCACTTCCCGTAGAGTCTTCGGATTCCTGTGAAGAAGATTTCTTATCATCAGAAAAGTTGGGTTTATCTTTTAAAGTTAGCTTAACTTTACCTGTTCTATGGTCAAGCGAGATCACTTTCACTTTTACAGCTTGTCCGAGACTTAAGAAGTTAGAGATATTGCTGCCTCTTTCATTGGTTAGTTCTGAGATGTGTAATAAACCTTCACGTACTCCGAAGAAAGAAATAATCGCACCAAAATCAACAAGTTTAATAACAACACCGTCATAGATATCACCGATTTCAGGGTTAGTAGTAATGCCCTTAATCATGTTAAGCGCTATTTGAGTGCCGGCATCGTTATTTGAAGCAATTTTAACAGTTCCGTCATCAGCAATATTAATCTCAGCTCCGCTTTTTTCACAAATATCGCGGATTACTTTTCCACCTGAACCTATTACTTCACGGATTTTATCTTTTTCAATTTTAATTGAGGTAATGCGGGGAGCGTTTTCATTCAGTTCAGTTCTTGATGTAGAAATCGCATCAGCCATTTTTCCTAAGATATGAAATCTGCCTTCGCTAGCTTGGGAAAGAGCTATTTTCATAATCTCTTCATTAATACCGTTAATTTTGATATCCATTTGTAAAGCGGTGATTCCTTTTGCTGTTCCTGCAACTTTGAAATCCATATCGCCTAAGTAATCTTCATCACCCATGATATCGGAAAGTACGGAAAATTTCTCCCCTTCTTTAATGAGACCCATAGCAATACCTGCTACTGAAGACTTAAGTGGAACGCCTGCCGCCATCATAGACATGGAAGAGCCGCAAACGGTTGCCATTGAAGAAGAACCATTGGATTCGGTAATTTCAGAAACCACTCTTATAGCATAAGGAAATTCTTCTTTTGAAGGAAGCATCGCACTTAAAGCTCTGAAAGCCAGCTTTCCATGCCCGATTTCTCTTCTGCCCGGCGCACCCATTCTGCCAACTTCACCGACAGAAAACGGAGGGAAGTTATAATGCAACATAAAACGATCATGGCGTAACCCGTGTAAATTCTCAACCATTTGTTCACTTGATTCAGTACCGAGTGTTGTTACGCAAATCGCTTGGGTTTCTCCCCTGGTAAATAATGCTGAACCATGAGTTTTAGGTAGAAAATCTACTTCACCGACGATGTTTCTTATTTCTTTCGAGTTCCTGCCGTCAATCCTTTGATTGTTATCTAAAATATTGCTGCGGACTAAGTCTTTTTGTAAGTTTTTAAAAGCCCCTTTGACTTTAAGCTCATCCAGACCTTGGTTAGTGACCAACTCTGCTATAACTTTATCTTCGGTCGTATAAATTTTCTCATTTCTCGCTTGCTTTTGAGTCTCGGCATAAGCTGCTTTTAACTCTTTTTCAGCTAGCTTTTTAACTTTTGTATCAATCTCAGAGTTATCAACTAAACTTACTTCCCATGCAGGTTTCCCGACCTCAGCTGCAAATTCTTTAATTGCCTGAATTATAGGTTGGAATTGCTTATGCCCGAACATAACCGCTTCTAACATGAGTTCTTCGCTTAGCTCTTTAGCTGCGGACTCTACCATTAAAACCGAGCTTTCAGTTCCTGATACTATTAAGTCCAAATCACTTATTGTTTTAGTTTCTTCATAAGTCGGGTTGAGTACGAATTTACCGTCAATATATCCGACTCTTGCTGCTGCTACCGGTTCTGTAAACGGAATACCTGAAATAGTAAGAGCTGCCGAAGCACCTATAATAGAGAGAATGTCAGCTTCATAATCGGTGTCGTAAGAAAGTACGGTACAAACAATTTGTACTTCATTATAGAACCCTTGCGGGAAAAGCGGACGAATAGGCCTGTCAATAAGTCTTGAAACTAAGGTTTCATGCTCGGAAGGTTTGCTTTCTCTTTTATTAAATCCGCCGGGAATCTTGCCGATTGCATAAAATTTTTCCTGATAATTAACGGTGAGCGGGAAAAAATCAATTCCTTCTTTCTGCTTTTTATTACCGACAACGGTACATAAAACAACTGTACCGCCCATTTTTACTACTACTGCGGCGTCTGCTTGCCTTGCAATCTTTCCTGTTTCCAGTTCTAAAGTTTTTCCGTTCCAATCAATGATTTTTTTGTGTAGTTTAAACATCCTTTACCTATAAAAAATAAAAAGTTGCGCTAGAGCTAACGCAACTTTTTTTAATTAAAATTATTCCTAATAACATCATTAGTTATTTTCTTAGCCCTAGTCTTGCAATTAGATCTTGATATCTATTCAAGTCTTCTCTTTTTAAATAACTTAACAATCTTCTTCTTCTGTTAACTAAAACTAATAATCCTCTTCTTGATTGGAAATCTTTAGTATTACCTTTGAAGTGCTCGGTTAAGTTAGTGATTCTTTCGCTTAATATTGCAACCTGAACTTCAACTGATCCGGTATCGTTGCTAGTTAAAGAAAAATCTTTAATAAGAGCTTGTTTTTTTTCTGCTGCTATCGACATCGTATACTCCTTATAAATTAAAAACACGTTTTGGTTTAAGCTGCCCGTTTTCAAAGATGCATATTGCAATTAACTTCAAGTTAAACAATGCTGCGACTTCGCTCTTTTCATGAAACTCCGCATCTAAATAAATCGGCATTCCGGTTTTTAATTTTTTTGCTTCCGCTTCATTTAAATCCCATACTAAGATGTCGTCCAGTACAGAAGTTACGGGCTTTAAATTCTCCTGCAAAAATTGCAAAGAAGAGATTCGGTCATCATTATGCAATAGATTTTTGATTTTATCCAGAGGAATTGCATCATCAACTATAAAATTTTTACTCTCTGTCCTTCTTAAGTAAGTAACATAGCCGCATGCATTTAAATTTAAAGCTATATCCCTTGCCAGCGATCTTACATAAAAACCTTTGCCGCATTTAACCGCAAAAGTCGCGCTATCATCATTGCAGCTAATTATATCTAAATTATAAATAGTGACATTTCTGGGCTCAAGTTTTACCTCTAATCCTTGACGGGCAAGATTATAAGCTCTTTCACCATTTATTTTCAGCGCGGAAAATTCAGGAGGTATTTGGTTTATAACTCCATAAAACGGTTTGATTGCCGTTTTTAATTCCGTCGGGGTAGGGGCTTTATCACTTACTTCGGTTATTTTTCCTTCTCTATCTATAGTATCTCTGTTTTCTCCCCATTTGATGGTGAAATCATAAGCTTTTGAATTATCCATAATATAATTAATTAGCTTAGTTGCTTCACCCGCTCCCACGATAAGTAGCCCGGATGCAAAAGGATCAAGTGTTCCGGCATGTCCGATTTTTATGTTTTTGAGACCTATGCTTTTAAATAATTTTTTTATAAAATTTAATGCGCCTGCTGAACTGATGTTCTCAGGTTTATCAATCAATAACCAACCGTTCATTCTTTCTCTGTTTTTTTATTAGGCACTATATAACTATATATAAATTTAGGGAAGGGAAGAGAGTAATTTTCGGGATAATTTTTAAAAACAATGCAAGAATTCAAAATCCCTCAACTTTGAATATTGACAAAATATATATATATTTGCATAATGGCCACCTTAGAATAGAAAACTATATAAAGAATATTATGTCTTCATTTACAGCTGGAACTTATACTGCAAAGCCCTCGGAAGTTAATAAAGCATGGCATTTAATTGATGCTGATGGATTAGTTCTCGGTAGACTCGCTGCGGAAATTGCGAAAATTTTAAGAGGTAAACACAAGCCTTCTTACACACAAAATATTGATACAGGCGATAACATTGTTGTTATTAATGCCGATAAAATTCAAGTTACCGGAAAAAAACTTGATCAGGATTCTTTTTACTGGCATACAGGATATGCAGGCGGAATAAAAAGCAGAACCAAAGGAGAAATCTTAACCGGAAAATTTCCGCACAGACTTCTTGAAAAAGCTGTTGAGAGAATGATGCCGAAGGATAGCCCGCTTGCACGTAAACAAATGAAAAGTTTACATGTGTATGTAGGTGAAGCTCATCCGCATCAAGCGCAAAGTCCCGTAACATTAGATATTGCTAAACAAAATCCAAAGAATAAAAAATAAGGTATAATTAAACTTATGGCAGATATTAAAAAAACTACTAAAAAAGAAACAGAAGTAGCAAGTATAAACGATATTGCAAAAAAGACTACAAAGCCTAAAGCAGTAGAGAGCAAAGAAAAAACAGCCGAAGCTAAAGCTGCTCCGACTATAATTACCACTAAGAAGGCTTCTTCCAAGAAGGGCTCGGTTGAAAGGTTTTATGCAACCGGTAGGAGAAAAGAAGCAACTGCAAGAGTTTGGCTCTCCAGAGGCAGCGGAAAAATCGTAGTTAATGATCGTGATGTTACCGAATATTTTGCACGTCCGGTTTTAAGAATGATTATCAATCAACCGTTCGTTGCAACGGAAACCACCGGTCAATTTGATGTTATGTGTACAGTTAAAGGAAGCGGTTTATCCGGCCAAGCAGGTGCTGTTAGACTCGGAATCAGCAGAGTACTGGATACAATGGTTCCGGATTTACATTCCATTTTAAGAAAAGGCGGATTCCTAACCAGAGACAGCAGGAAGGTTGAACGTAAGAAATTCGGACATAAAAAAGCTCGTAAAAGCTTCCAGTTCTCTAAGCGTTAAACAAATATATTTATTTTATATTTTATTCTTTTTGAAAAAGCACCCTTCAACAATTGCGGGGTGTTTTTTATTTATAGTAAATTAAGTTGTAAATCATACAATAGCATTTATTTAACCCGAGTGCTTTATAACAAGGCAAAGATACATAAAAATTATTAAATAATTTTTATGAGCGCTGTCCCTCTAAAAGGGGGGTGAGGGGGCGCGCTATTATTATTTAAGTAATTTAGAAAATAAGCCGTTAAGGTAATTAAAGTCTTATCAAAATAAATGTGTAAGGTATTTAACTTAATTGACTATATATATACTATGCATTAACAAATTTAGCAAAGCTACTAGTAACCTAAGTTGTTAATAATTTAAATAAAACAACCTAATAGCAAAAAAAATTATAATTAATGTAGTTCTTATATTATAAGATTTATTATAGAACTACTTGTTACTTTTTAATTATATTTTAATCTCTTTGTATTCTTTGTATATAAATATTTAAATTTTAGGTTATATCATATGGCAAATGACTTATTCCAAGCTATTTTATCTAATGATTCAGAATTATTGAATAATATATTATCAAACAATAAAAATAATTTAAACGCAGAAAACATTTTTCGTTATAATTATAAGCAAGGTGGCAATGATTATTTTGAAGGTACACCTTTGAATTTTGCTATCATGCTAAATAATAAAAGTGCGATTAAATCTCTTGTGAATGCTGGGGTAAAACTTCATCCATCTGAGTTGAAAGATGCTATATTAACTGCTGATGAAGATATATTAGATTTATTACTAAAGAATAATAAAGATTTAGACTTAAATTCCGAGCATATTTTTCGTTTTAATTACACTGTAGATGGCAACAGAATAGAAGAAGGTACGTTTTTAGACCTTGCTTTGGCGGAAAATAAAACAATTGCACTTAAAGCTCTTATAGATGCAGGGGCAAAACCTACTCAATCAACTCTTATAAAGGCAGTAATAATCGATAACCCGGATTTACTCAAACAATTACTTAAAAATGTTGATGAGCTAGCTTTAAATTCCGAAAGGACACTAATATATGATAAAACGTCTGCTTTAAGCCGTAAATATATTATTGACGGCACGTATTTAGGTTTATCTATAATAAAAGAAAAGGAGAATGCTTTTAAAACGCTTCTTAATGCAGGAGCTAAACCTAACCTATATACCGTTAAAGTTGCGATTGACATAAACAATACTGAAATATTAAAAACTCTAACCGAGCATTTAATATTAAATGAGGATATAGAGAATCTAAGCTATATGCTCAAGAATACAAAAGATTTAAACTTAATAAGTAATAAGCATACTTTCCAATATGATTATAAAGATGATAGCAATAAAATTATAGAAGGTACATTTTTAAAATTGGCATTAGCGGAGAATAAGAATGGTGCCTTTAAAGTTATAATTGATTCAGGTGCAGAGCCTGACATAGCCCTTCTACAGGATGCAATAGCAAGTAATAATATAGTCGCATTAGATATCTTACTTAATAATTTTAAAGATCTTGATTTAAATGCCAAGCAAACATTTTTTTATAACTACCTGCAAGATTTTCAAGGGACTCCGCTTGAGTTTATTGCAAAGATTGGTAATATAGAAGCTTTTAAAGTAATCTGTAATACTATTTTTAGTAAAGAAAGCTTAAATGATACGGCAGAAGTATATAATAATATAACTATGATAGTTGATAAACCTGATAATCAACCTGAGTATAAGGCTTTAATACAAGAAGTAGATAAGAAAGAAGAAGGTAATAATCAAGTTCAAAGTGGTGATTCTCAAAATTATAAGCCTTCTAAAGAATATGATATTACATTTGAAGAGATGTTTTTTAAAGAAAATGAAAAGCCTAATCATGAAGCTTTATTATCTATTTGTAAAAAGTATTATGAGCAAGAAGGCAAACCCTCAAGCAATGTAGATATAGAGCACTTTGTAAATGAAGACAGCTCACAATTGTTAGAAGCTTTTCCTGCTTAACCAAAATTAATTGCTAAGTTAGCTGCTATAGAGTATTTTAAGCACTTATACAGTTAACTTTAGCTGATTACCAAGTATGAGAATTATTGAAACGGAACGGTTGGTTTTACGCACTTGGAAGGATGACGATGCTAAACCTTATTTTGATATTAACCAAGATCCAAAAGTAATAGAGTTTTTGCCTAATGCGCTTACTATGCGGCAAGTTAAAGACTTTATTTCGGCTATGAATGATCGGTATATAAAAAATAATTATACATTATTTGCTGTTGAACTTAAGAAAACAGGAGAATTAATCGGCTTTATCGGGCTTAGTTATATTGATTGGCAAGTCCCGTTTACTCCTCTTCACGAAATCGGCTGGCGCTTAGGTTCTCTATATTGGGGTAAGGGCTATGCAACCGAGGGTGCTAAAGCAGTGTTAAACTATGGGTTTAATCACTGTGGGTTAGAAGAGATTGTTTCGTTTACAGTGCCTATGAATAAACGTTCCATTCGGGTCATGGAAAAAATTGGTATGCAGCATGACAGGGCGGGTGATTTTGCTCATCCTAAGTTGCCTCCTGATCACAAACTTTCTAAACATGTATTATATAGAATAAAAAGCAACCTGATAACCGAAAAGCCGCACAATAAATCTTAATCCCCGTATGCTTTAATTAGCAATTTAAAGATGTATTTTTGTGCTGTTTTGTATTATATTCATTGTCAAAGAGCTAATTTTTCGGCAAAAGATATAAATAAAATTATTAGGTGAATTATGGATAAGCAAAAAGCGTTAGAAGTAGCATTAAGCCAAATAGAAAAATCCTTCGGCAAAGGTTCGGTGATGAAACTCGGAAATAAAAAAACCGTCGATGTTGAAGCAGTTTCAACCGGGTCGTTAGGTTTGGATATTGCACTCGGAATAGGAGGACTTCCCAGAGGAAGAATTATTGAAATATTCGGGCCTGAAAGCTCGGGTAAAACTACGCTCACTTTGCATGTTGTAGCTGAGGCGCAAAAAGCAGGCGGTGCTTGTGCATTTATCGATGCGGAACATGCGCTTGATCCAGTGTATGCCAGAAAACTCGGAGTAGATATCAATGAACTTATCATCTCGCAACCGGATACCGGCGAGCAAGCTTTAGAAATTGCCGATACATTAATTAGGTCAGGAGCATTAGATGTAATTGTTATTGATAGTGTGGCTGCACTGGTACCGAAGGCTGAGATTGAAGGCGAGATGGGAGATAGCCATATGGGCTTACAGGCGAGGCTTATGAGCCAAGCTTTAAGGAAAATTACCGCAAGTGTCGCAAGATCAAACTGTATTTTAGTGTTTATTAATCAAATCAGATCAAAGATCGGCGTTATGTTCGGTAACCCGGAAACAACGACCGGCGGTAATGCTTTAAAGTTCTATGCTTCAGTAAGAATTGATATTAGGAAGATAGGTGCTTTAAAAGAAAAAGATGATGTAATCGGTAACCAAACCAGGGTTAAGGTGGTAAAAAATAAAGTTGCGCCTCCGTTTAAAACTGTTGAGTTTGATATTATGTATGGTGAAGGTATCTCTAAGACAGGAGAAATAATAGATTTAGCTACTAAAGCTGATATTATTGAAAAGTCCGGATCATGGTATGCTTATAAGGGGCAGAAAATTGGCCAAGGTCGTGAGAATGCTAAAAAGTATTTAAAAGATAATCCCTCAATAGCCACTGAAATTGAAATGCAAATCAGAAACAATAGTAATATTGCTTCTATAATTTCTGATGAAGTCGGTAATAATTCATCCGTAGAGGAAGGGGGAGAGGAAGCCTCATTATCAAATTTTTAAAAACATGATTTGTTAAGAACCTTTGAAACCATTATATGTATAGGGTTCTTAGCCGTAACGAATTAATTATAGCAGCATAACTTGGTATTGTTGCCTGCTTGTTATATCTTGTGCTAACTAATTTAGGGTGCATGTAAAATTATAGGTGACTACGGTTGACTTTTATGATTATCTTTATAGAATGGGGCGAACTTTTTATAGGGAAATCATGAGAATAGCTTTTAACTTCTTGTTTATTCTTTCTCTTTCTACACAAGCATTAGCAAATCAAAATGCAAATCAAGATGAAAATCGAAATTGTTTAGAAAAAAGATATGTATTTGACATAGGGTCAGGGTCAACTAAATCTAAAGGATATCTAGTAGATATTTGTCAAAACAAATTAATTAAAAATTTAGGTGAGGTAAATAAGGCTGTACGGTATCAGCAATGTATATCAAGTTCAATTGATAAAAGCTCAATAACCGAAGAGTGTTTAACAACCGGGTTGAGTGCATTAAAAGCAATTGAGCAGGAATACGGTATAGATTGCGGAGAGCATAAATGCAAAGGCGTTGCAACCGCTTGGGCAAGAAACGCAAAAAATTCAAGCGAATTACTTAACACTTTTAAACTGCATGATATCCATATAAACTTAATTTCTCAAAAAGAAGAAGGAGAATTAGGGTTCAAAACAGCTCTAAGTGATCCGTATTTAAAAGGAGTTGATCCTGATAAGTTACTTATTTGGGATATCGGAGGCGGTAGTTTTCAGCTCTCGGTTCAAGATGAACATGATGAAATTCATACATATGAAGGACCATGGGGCTTATTCAATTTTGTTCACCAGTTAAAAGAAGATTTCTCCTTTAAAGGAATTACTTTAACTAAAGAAGGGTTCTTTAATAAAGAGGAATTAAAAGAAATTTTAGAATATACGTCGCGTGAATTAGGTAAAGATATTCAAAAAGACAGATTGATTGTTGAGAAGCTTAAAACTGCAAAAGTAGTAGGTATAGGCAGAATAATGTATATGGGCATTAAGTATGAGCTCGATCTTACTAATCCGATCAGTAAAGAAGAAATTAAAGATTTAATATATGAATTTGCCGGAATGACGGTTAGTGAGGCTCAGAAGAAATATCCTAAGCTACCCGATCATTTTGCTCCGCTAATTCAACAAGCATTAATCTTAGTCTACGGAGTCATGGATGGTGCAGGGATTAATAAGCTTGAAATCATAGAGTCAACCTTAACTGATCACCTGGTTCTTGACCAAAGCTTTTGGCATGGTGAAGTTACAGTAGCTCAGCAATCTTTTTAGCTGCAAGCATACCGGGCTTTTCACCGCTTTTGACATTAAACATATTTAAAGCAAGATTAAACTTTTCTTTTTGATAATCTTGCTTTTCTTTATCGTTTAATAGCGCGTATAGTGCGTTACTAATATTTTCCGCGGTACATTTATCCTGTATTAATTCGGGAACCGCCTCCTCCTGTAAAATGATATTCGGAAGAGCAAAGTACTTTGTGGTAATAAAGAACTTCAAAATAAATGCAGTTAAGCCGGATACCTGATAAGCTACAATCATAGGTAAGTTATAACGCATCAATTCAAGCGAAGAAGTTCCGGATTTAACTAATGCAATATCGCTTGCAAATAATAACTCATCTTTAATTTTATTATCAGAAGAAATAAGGGGAGAAAACTGAGCAAATTCTTTTTTTAAAATCTCTTCCAGGTGAGGAAGAGTAGGGATAAAAAGAGTAATATTCGGTTGCTTATTCTTAATGGTTTTTAGCGCCTCAATAAAGATAGGTATATGTTTCTTTAATTCACCTTTTCTGCTACCGGGCATTATAGTTAGTAGCTTATTTTTTAAGGGAACATTATATTTAGTATAAGTTTCTTCTTTAGATAAACTTTGTACTAAAGGTTCTTCAAGGATTGGATGCCCGACAAAAGTTGAAGGGAACCCGATCGCATCAAAATAAGGCTTTTCAATCGGCAAAATTAAAAGTTGATGATCATATAATGCTTTAACTCTATATATACGCTTAGGTTTATATGCCCAAACACTCGGTGCAACATAATTAACAATTTTAATTTTATTTCTGAAATATTTTCTTAAACGTTTAATTAACCTTAAATTGAAACCAGGAGAATCAATGGTGATAATTACATCAGGATTTGTTTTTATAATTTCCTGATAAGTTTTAGTTAGAAGCTTCCTAATTTTAAATATTTTAGGAAGTACCTCAATATAACCCATAATGGAAATTTCTTCTATATCAAATATGCTATTTAGCCCTTGAGAAATCATTTTACTACCGCCTACACCGTAAATACTGCAATTAGGCAACAAAAGCTTTAAGGAACTAATTAAGTTTGCTCCGATCAAATCCCCGGAAGGTTCCCCGGCAATAATAAAAATTTTAGGCGGCATTTATTCTTATTCTATTAAAATTAATAATGAGCTTTATAATTTTAGAATCTACAAGGCTATCTTCCGGAGTCATCTTTTCGCAAATTAAGTCATATAAAATTACATCATCTATTTCAAGAAAACGTTCATAATCCAGTAATTCCTGTAGTGAAAAAAAAGGTATATACTTTTTGGCAAACTCTCCGATTAAGATATCGGTTTCTTTGCAACCTCTATGAGTGCTTCTATATAATAGCTGTTTGCGTTTAGTTTCTATATCCTGCATAACTAAAAGTATTTTTATGAGAGCATAGTTAAGTAAATTTTTCCTGCAAGGGTAATTTTTTAATTAGAGCGGTTTGGGATTTAGCTTAAGGTTGAATATTTTTAAATTTTGCTTTATTTAATAATTTTGTAACAAGTATATTTAATAACTGCTTGGAATAATAATATATTACTAATATTTTTAAAATACTTGCAACTTGTTGCGTTGCAATATATTATAAAACTAATGGGGAATTATTTTATGGGTTTAAATATGGTGGAATCTTTAAGTGCAAAGGCTCAAAATAAAAAAATTGCAAAGTTGGTTATACCATCTTTAAATAAGGAGATCGAGCTGCCTATAATAGAGGGGAATGAGGGTCCTGCGGTTATGGATGTTACAAAATTATATCAGGAAACCGGGTTATTTACTTATGATCCCGGGTTTATGTCTACTGCTTCCTGCCACTCTGCAATGACTTTTATTGACGGAGAAGAAGGGATTTTAAGACATAGAGGCTATGATATTGCAGATCTGGCTGAGAAAAGTGATTTTCTGGAAGTTTGTTATTTATTATTGCATGGTGAGCTGCCGAGTTCTTCTGAAAAGGAAGTATTCGTTAAGAACATAAAGCACCATACACTTGTGCATGAACAGCTACAGTTTTTATTTAGAGGATATCCGAGAAGATCTCATCCGATGGCTGTTATGGTTGGAGCAGTTAGTTCTTTATCGGCATTTTATCATGATACGCTTGATATTAAAGATAGCGTACAGAGAGAGAATGCTGCTTTAAAATTAATTGCAAAAGTACCAACTCTTGCAGCAATGACTTATAAATATTCTGTCGGGCAACCGTTTGTTTATCCGGATAATAGTTTAAGTTACGGCGAAAATTTCCTTAAAATGATGTTTGCCGTACCGACTGAAGAATATAAGATTAATCCGGTATTTGCTAAAGCTATTGAAAAGATATTTATTTTGCATGCCGATCATGAACAAAATGCATCAACTTCAACTGTAAGGCTTGCCGGATCTTCAGGCGCTAATCCTTTTGCAGTGATCGGTGCAGGGATTGCTTCTCTTTGGGGGCCTGCACACGGTGGGGCAAATGAGGCCGTGCTTAGAATGCTTGAAGAGATAGGGAGCCCTGATAGAGTGCCGCAATTCGTTGAACGTGCTAAAGATAAAAATGATCCGTTTAGGCTTATGGGTTTCGGGCATAGAGTATATAAGAATTATGATCCGCGTGCATCAGTGCTTAAAAAAACCTGCCAGGAAGTATTGAATGAATTGCATATTAAAAATGATCCCCTACTTCAGATCGCAATTGAACTGGAAAAAATTGCTTTACAGGATGAGTACTTTATTGAGAAAAAGCTCTATCCTAACGTTGATTTCTATTCGGGTATTATCTATAGAGCGCTCGGGATTCCGACTCCTATGTTCACGGTAATGTTTGCCGTCGCAAGAACGGCCGGCTGGATAGCTCAATGGAAAGAAATGATCGAAGATCCGCAACAAAAAATCGGTCGTCCGAGACAACTTTATATCGGCGAAAGTCATAGAGAGTTTCCTTCGCTTTCAGATAGAAAGTAATACTTAATTAAAAGCAAAAAGTAATAAAAAGGACGTGCCGTTATGCTCGTCTTTTTTTATGTGTATTCTACTTAATCCGCTTAATATTATTTTATAATTTGTCCTAATTATTGCTCATTCTACTTAGCTGCATTTAGGATATAGTTTTTCAATATTTAATAAAATCTTAGTATTTATCTATATTTTAAAATTTAGTTAAGAAATAGTTGCAATGGTATTAAGTTTAGCTAATAGTTGCTGATTTATTGTTATTATTTTTCCTTGTATATTTAATTAACATATATTAAATTAGTTAGTACAACCATTAGAATAAATTTAAAATGTTAATTAAGTTATTGATATTTTAAACAAATCTTAAAAAACTACTGTTTTTTTACATTGTTAGTATCAGTTTGATTATAAATTGGTATTGTGGTAATTGAAAAAAAATTTGTATAATTTGCCCCTGTCTTAACAAAAAATTATTATTTCAAGGAGTAAAATTATATGACTGAAAGTATTAGTAGGAAGCTAGCAAAAGAAGCCTTTAGAGAAAAAGAAATATTACATCACTCGGAGCATTTTTTAAGCCGATTTGCTCTTATTTGTACCGAAAGGTATCAATTACATAGTAATCCACCAGCTCTAAAAATTGAATTTGATGAATTTTTTAATGAAGCTCGATCTTCAATTAAAGGTAAGTTGTCAGAAGATGATTTAAAAAAAATAAAAAAAACATATGGATTAGATTTCGGAAAATTTAAAGATTCTGTACAGTTAGATGTTAATAGTCTTGATGAAGAATATGATAAATTTAAAGATTCATTTAAAGATTTAAATAAAAATAAATCTTTGTATAAAGACTGGTGGAAAATTTTTTGTGAAAATAGACTTGCTAATATGCATGATGAATATATTTGTGAAGATGACTTTTTTAATTTTGCTACAGATTTTTTAGAATAAATTTTTTCCACTTTTTGTATTATTGATAAGAACTAAATAAAGAATAATAATTTATATAAATTAATTGTTATTGAAATTTAGAACTTATTTTTTAGTTCTTATCATATTTAATAATAAAACTAACCTTATACTATGTTTTTGAATGTTAAAAAAAATATTAATATTACTATTAATCTTAATGCCGCATTTTGCGAATGCTAGAGATAATTTTTATGTAAAAATAGGAGTCGGTTATCTTAAACCTAATAAGAATTCTTCCTATCATGAGAATTTAGAAACATATAAAAATAATTCGTTTTTTATAAACAATTATTTGTTTGATTCCGGCTTAGGATATCAATTGAATGACAAAATTAATGTTGGTATAAACTTTCAATATGGAAAGAGTAAATTAAATGCCGGCTCGTTAGGTGAAGATAGTTATACAATTACTACGGTAGGTTATAATGGTCTTCCGGCAAGGGTTATTTGCACCCCCTTTTCCTCCTCTAAACTAAAAATCACTACTACGGCTTTACTTGCCAACGTTAATTATAATTTAGACAAAATATATAACTTTTCCCCTTATATATTTGCAGGTGTCGGAATGGCTAAACATAAATATCGCAGCAGTGATTCACAGGTAAATTGTTTGGAGGAAATTTCCAATTCATATAGAGCTGTTGACTATAAAATACCGGGTAAAGCACAAAATAACTTCGCGTGGAGTGTCGGGGTTGGGGGTCAATTACCGATTAATGAGCGATTATATTTGGATTTAGCATTGAGATATTATGATTATGGACAAATAAAAGCCGAGAATAAAAAATATATTAACGGCATGATGATTGATAATGTCGGAACAGCAAAAGTTAAAATTAAAGGCGCTATGTTTTTGGTAGGAATTACCGTTAAATTTTAACGGCATCAATAATAAGTTTAAACTCAAAATTATTTTATAGTTAAATATCCTTAAACTCCAATACTGCTCGCTGCAAACAGCAATCCCCATAGTCCCGGATCTCTGCTTTTTCATTGCAGAAAATAAGAACTACCCGTATAAATTAGGGAAAATAATAATATCACTAAATTACATATTTTTAAGTTTTTCTTTTAATGACATATAATCAATTTTCCCGGCGCCTAAGAGAGGCATTTCCTCAATATATATAACTGATTTAGGAATATATAACTCCGAATAACCTTCTTTGCTCAAAAAGCGCATGATCTCATCTTTTGCCGCTCCTTCCTTATCAGTAAATAATATGATACTTTCACCTTTTTTAGGGTCATCTATACTTAGTGTGCCATGAAGGTTTTCAGGCCATAGTTTAGCTACCGCTTCTTCAACGGCTGCAAGTGAAACCATTTCTCCGCCGATCTTAGCAAACCGCTTAGCACGACCTAGTATAGTCACATATTTATCCTCATCAACCGAGACTATATCTCCGGTATCATACCACCCTTCATATATTTCATCCTGAGTAACATGAGCAGGCTTTTGTATAATCCCAGGTTTTTCAGGCCTTAGGTAACCAAGCATTACATTAGGTCCATTGACAATAAGTTTCCCGCCCTCATTGATTCCTTCAACCGCCTCGAGCTTATAATTTATATTCGGCAGTATTCTACCTACAGTTCCAGGCTTATAATGCATCGGGCTATTAACCGAGATTGCCGGAGCAGTTTCAGTTGCACCATATCCTTCTAAAACTCTTATACCGAATTTTTCCTGCCAAATTTTTCTGGTTTCTTCCTTTAATTTTTCAGCTCCGGCAAAAACATACCTTATGCTGAAGAAATCATAGGGATGGGCATATTTTGCATATCCGGCTAAAAACGTATCGGTTGCAAAAAAGAAAGTTGCATTTACTCCGTAAACCATCTCGGGAATTATTCTATAATGAAGCGGGGAGGGGTAAAAATAGGTAGATATACCGTATAAGAGTGGTAAAATCATACCTGCGGTAAGGCCGAAGGAATGGAATACCGGAAGGGCGCTAAAGAGTTTGTCGGATGATGTGAAATCTATTCTTGAAGAGAGCTGTTTTAGGTTAGCGATTATATTTGAATGGCTTAATACAACTCCTTTCGGCAACCCTTCGGAACCTGAAGTGAATAGTACAACCGCCGGGTCATTAGCATGAGGCAGTTTTTTATACTTTTTCTTAGTAAAATAGTGCTGGTAGTAATAGAGGGGAAATAAAGCTTTTAAAATACCTTTAACTTTATGATAGAATTTTATTTCCTTACGTAAATCCTCTAAGTATACAATTTCTATATCATGTTGATTAATTTCATCAATCATATGCTCAAGACTTGCTTTTTCTATAAATACTCTTGATGTATATATAATTTTTATTTTAGCTGTTTTACAGCTGGAAATTAAGTTTTTAAGCCCGGTGGAAAAGTTAAGCATTGCAGGGACTCTGCCGTATAAAATGGTTGCAAAAAATGCTACTACCGTTCCTGCGGCATTAGGCAGTAAAAACCCGACATAATCTCTATAATTAGTTTTAGCTGCAATTCTTTTTCCTAATATAAAGCTGCCTGCACAGATTTTATTATAGGTAAGGGAGTTTTTATTAGCATCCTGAATAATGGTCGTATTACCACCGAATTGCTCTTTAGCATGAACAAAACTTTCAAAAAGAGTTTGGGTATTTTTTGTTCCGCTAAACATCATTTCAGTCATAATATCATAAAGCCTATTACCTATTTCATGTCTGCGATCTCTTCCCATAAGGTCATGAGCTGCGCTAAGCTTTTGCGGTTTTAAAATATGCATTCTGATCTTAGGGAATAACTTTAAGCGCAACTTACCGTGCATGCGGGAAAATACACTATACTGAGGGCCATCCAGCCTTATCGGAAGAAGCACTGCATCAGCTTTATCCGCTATCATACCGGGGCCTTCGTAAATTTTCATTAAAGACCCGGTGACCGTAATTCTGCCTTCGGGAAATATAACAACAGGCGTATTGGATTTTAACTTATCGATTAAAGTTTTAGTTGCCATAGGATTTGAAGGGTCGACCGGAAAAGCGCGTAAAAAGGTAAGGAAAGGTTTTAGCCACCACTTACGGGCAATGTATGTATCTATAGCAAAAATAAGTCTATCAGGCAGTAACGCGCCAATCAAAATCGGATCAATAAAAGAAGCGTGGTTTGCAATAATCAAAACTCTTTTTCCGGCTTTATGGTAATTCTCCATTCCTTCGATTTCTACTCTATAAATAAGTTTTAATACCATTTGGAAAAAGTTCTTAATTACGGTATCCGGTAAAATTTGGCAGATATAACTTGCGGTAAAGAAATTAGCTACCGCCAGAATAAACAGTAATTGCGGTTCCGAAAGCCCGATTGCAATCAGCGCCATAGTTATTGAGCTTGCAACTACCATAAAAAATGAGCTCATAATATTACTTGCGGCAATTGCGCGCGAACGAAACTCTTTTTTAATTTCAAGTTGCAATAAGGCATAGAGGGGGACTATATATATTCCGCCCGCAACTGAAATCATAAAAATATCAATAAATGCTCTAATACCTTCTACATTAGAAAGAAAATAATGGATGCCCCCAAGATAATCTTTCTTCTCAAAAATGGTGGAAGCCCACCACAAATCAAGAAAGAAAAAACTCATTACCATCATTGAGGTCGGCACATATTTAGTTGTGATTTCTTCTTTTAGGAGCTTATTACATAACATGGATCCCACCCCCGTTCCGAAAGAAAATGCGGCAAGCAGAAGGGTAAACACGGATTCATCCCCTCCGAAAACTTCCTTAGTCAAGTTGGACATTTGAGAAATTAAAACACTGCCGATTAGCCAAAACCAGGAAATACCCAGAATAGCCAAGAAGGCACGGCGGTGTTTACGGGTAAAAGTTATACACTCTTTAGTTTCTAAAATTAAGTTTGCGGAAAGTTTTATGCTCGGATCGGATACGGTGGAATTTGGAATAAACAGGGCAAAAACATATGATATAACAGCTGCGGCAAGGATTATAAAGCAGATCAGATATACATCAAAGCTATCATGCGAGACAAAAAGTCCGCCGAAAGTAACTCCAAAGAGTATAGCTACGAAAGTAGCGGCTTCAATAAGTCCGTTTCCGAGTATAAGTTCACTTTTTTTTAAGCCTTCCGGAAGTATACTATACTTCACGGGTCCGAATAATGCCGCTTCTACTCCGGTTAAAAAAATAGAGAATAACAAAATAAAATAACTGCCGGTAAGAAAGCCGATAACCGCAATTAGCGCGACTATAATATTAATTGCTTTAAGCCATACTATTAAACGGGATTTACGGAACTTATCCGCTAATTTTCCGCCCGAAGCAGAGAAAATACAGAACGGCAAAACAAATAACGCCATGGAAAGCGTAATTAGAATTGATCTGCTTATCTCGGAGATTTCAGCAATATAATAAGTGACCAGGGTGGTAAAAGCCGTTCTTACGAAGTTATCACTAAAGGCAGACAAGAATTGACAGATGAAAATAGTCAGAAACCGTCTCTTGCTGAGTAATGAAGTAGTCGTTGAGGACATAAAAATAATTTTCTTATTATCTTTTCAAGGTATATACATTTATCACAAATTTACTTTATTAAAACATTTTAAATTAATCGACGTTCATTTATAAAAGTTCTGGATTTTATTATAAAGCTGTATTATAAAGCACACTAAAGAATAATTTAAAGTAATATATAATGGCAGTACCTAAGAAGAAAACTTCGACGTCAAGAAGAGATAAAAGAAGAGCTCATGACGCTTTGAAACCGATTAATGTTTCTTTTGATAAAAATACCGGTGAAGCAAAGCTTCCGCATCATATTTCTTTAAAAGACGGGATGTATAACGGCAAGCAAATCTTAATTAAAAGAGAAAAACCTACGGAAGATTCAGCAAGCGAAGCTGCTGAGGCATAAATTGATTTAATAATATTATGTCCCAAAGGATAGTTATAAGTTTAGATGCAATGGGAGGCGCGAATGCGCCTCGTGCCGTTATAGAAGGGGCAAGTATTGCTTTAAATAAAAATCCTAATCTTTATTTTAAGATTTTCGGTAACCAGCAGTTAATAGGTAATCTATTTGAGCAGTTTCCTATACTTAAAGAAAACTATGAGTTCATTGAAACGGGAACTTATATCTCTGATGACGAGCAGCCGATTAAAGCGCTGAAAAACGGTGTTAACTCAAGTATGAGAAAAGCAATCGATGCAGTTAAGGAAAATGCTGCGGTAGCTTGCGTATCTTCGGGAAATACGGGTGCATTGATGGTGATGGCTAAAATGGTGCTTGGAGAGCTTCCCGGTATAAAAAGGCCGGCGATTGTCGGAGTGGTTCCGAACCTAAACGGAGGCACTGTTATGCTGGATTTAGGCGCCAACGCCGAGTGTGATGAAACCAACTTGTTTCAATTTGCCTTAATGGGAGATTGTTTTGCTAAAATAATCTTGGATAAGAAAAGCCCGACTATCGGACTCTTAAATGTAGGGGTGGAGCAAATAAAAGGAAGAGAAATAGAAAAAAAAACTTATAATTTACTTAAAAAATCCGGTCTTAATTTTATCGGCTATGTAGAAGGGCATGATTTGACTAAAGGTGTGGTCGATGTAGTTGTTACCGACGGGTTTTCAGGAAATATAGTTCTTAAAACCGCTGAAGGAACGGCAAGGTTGTTGATGCAAATCATGAAACAAGGATTCCGAAACAACTTATCATCTAAGCTTGGAGGGTTATTGGCTAAAAAGTCATTGAAGGAAAGCTTCAAAAGTGTTGACCCGAATGTTAATAACGGGGCAATGTTCATCGGAGTAAACGGTATAGTTGTCAAAAGTCACGGCGGCGCTGAAGCTATCGGTTTTGCCAATGCTATCAACGTTGCTTATGATTTGGCTCAGCGCAATATCAACCAGGAAATCATAAAAGAGCTTGATATTCTGCAAGGTGAAATGAGTTTAGGTCAAAATATAGTTGAAAAAATTAAGAAAACTTCAGCAAGAATTTTAGGTATAGGGTCATGACTAACTGTGCAATAGTCGGGATAGGGGCATATTTACCTCAAAAAATTATTACCAATAATGATTTAGCGCAAAGCGTTGAAACTACCGATGAATGGATTGTAAGCCGAACAGGAATAAAAAAACGTCACATAGTTGAAGATGAACTTACCTCCGACCTTGCTGCAAAAGCAATTTTGAGTGCTTTGGAGTATGCAAATTTGAGTCCTAATGACCTGGACGGCGTTATTGTAGCAACTGCAACACCTGATCTTATTTTTCCTTCTACGGCAACGAGTGTTCAGCATAAAATCGGTATGCAAAAAGGATTCGCTTTTGACATTAGCGCAGTATGCAGCGGATTTATATATGCCTTATCAGTTGCTGACTCAATGATTAAAGCAGGTAACCTTAAACGTATAGCGGTAGTTGGAGCGGAAGTGCTCTCAAAAATAGTTGATTGGAAAGATAGATCAACTTGCGTGCTATTCGGTGACGGGGCAGGGGCGGTTATACTTGAAGCGACTAAGGAAAAAAATAGAGGAATATTAGGAACTGAAATTCATTCGGACGGAAGCTTAGTCGACATTTTAAAAGTAAACGGTGGAGTTGTAAAAGGAAGCCTAGAAGCAAAGATTGAGATGAACGGTAGGGAAGTATTTAAAAATGCAGTTGAGAAAATGTCTTCCAGTGCGACTAACTTACTTAAGACGCATCAAGTAAATTTTTCCGATATTGATTGGATACTCACTCACCAAGCTAATTATCGCATTATGCAAACAGTTGCACAGAAGCTAGATATAAAAGGAGATAAAGTGATTATGACGATTGATCAGCATGCAAATACATCTGCCGCTTCTATCCCTCTTGCCTTGGATGTATACATGAAAACAGGTAAAGTTAAAAAAGGTGATCTTATATTAATGACTGCGGTTGGTGCTGGGCTCACTTGGGGAAGTGCATTAGTTAAGCTTTAATATGATTGATTAAAGATATTTACTGCTATTATTTATATATTGACTACTCTGCTATAGTGAAAGCAATTAAAGCATGGTGCAATGAGAACTATAGTAAAATTAGTTAAGTTGTGGTACGAGGAAGAAGGTAGAGATAGCATCGTATAAATGCTGATGATCTTTAATTTGCTGTTTTATCCATCGCTTCATATTAGCCCAAAATTTTTCTATC
>JACGYV010000018.1 GCA_014116815.1 Holosporaceae bacterium 'Namur' | reverse complement strand
AGACTCATTTCACAAAGGATGGAAACGCCCTTGCTTTCGATGCCACTAATAATTAACGATGCGTCATCAATGGTTCATTTTCATTCGTCTCTTTATTTTACACCTGCCAATTCTTATTTTGACTTTTCCTTTAATGCTCGCCACCATGACTCTTAATCATGATAACTTAAAGGTGGTTTGGAATCTGCTCCTAAAAACCGAATCCGAAGAGCCTTATCCTTCATCTCATATATAGCTTTAATCCTCCTTTATTCCCCCCTATCCTACAGCACACTTTCCATAACATTTATTATCATACTTTTTTGTTTATATGCCGTGCCCCTAATCTCTTTATCATTGAGTGAGCATCTAAACTTAAATAAAGTAGCTAAATAAATATGCATATTTGTTTTAATACCCCCTTTAATCTCTTAATTCAACCTGGCGTCAAACCAGAGGTTCTAAATAGAATAATCCTCAAACCGTAAATTTTGACACGAATAGGCCTGATACCCCTATATGTACTATGAGAGTTCTATTAAAAAGTTAATAAGAGCCCTATGGCGTTTGAGTAATTGGACAAATAGGGGTACGGACAGGATATGTGTGTAAATTGGCCTTCTATGTCTTAATAGAAGAACCTCTTTATTTGAGGTTCCTTTAATGTTTAATTAATTATTATTTTTAAATAATAGATTTCAGGTAATCTGAAATTCTTTTTTTTCTCTACTCTCCTGTTCAATCCTTTCAACATAAGTTAATTCCCTTTCTCGATCGCGCGGATCTTTCTTTTGATCAACCTTGGGCTTTTCTTTACCTTTTTTATTGTTGTCACAAGCAGAGGGAATTTTATCTTCTGTAAATGGCAATCCTTCGGCTTTGGATTTCAAGTTAAATTTTGTATCATTTGGTTCTTGTTCTCCTTTTTCTAAGTTAATTTTTTGATGGTTAGATTCATTTACTTCTGTATCTAAAGTTATATGTTCTTCCGCTAGGATTTTCTTAATCTCTGAGTTTAATTTATGCAGTATAGTATTCTCATTTATCTCGTTTATATTTATTAGTCCTGCTTTAAAATGATCTGCCTGTAATATTAGATAAGCATCATTTATAAACTTTTTTATAAAGTCTTGATTTTCTCTAAAGTAGTCATCTTCTAAAGCTATCCGTTGTAAATCTTGGATAGCGCTTATTGCTTCCTCTGTAAAACCATGTAATTGGTATAATTGTGCTTTTAAATAATAGGCTAGCAATTTAGCAGGAAATTTCAAATTATCATATTCATGCTGGTCAAAATTCATATAAATAGGGCCACTCAAGCAATGTTTGCCTCCTTCTATATAATCATGCTCAAAATTCTTACAATCAACTATGTTTTACAATTAAAAATTAAATATTTTAGGTTTAAACAACTTCTATTGCTTCTAATTGCTTGAGTAAATCCCGTATTTTAGCGTTTGCAATTACTATTATCTTTCGCATCAAAGCCGTCAACGCTACCATTTTTTTCTTTCCTTTAGAAGTTAAATTTTCATAAAAATTCTTTAGATTTGATTTGGACCTTCTAGCCGCCATAGCAACCATAAATAATATAGGCTTTATATTATTTCTACCGTTAATTGTCCTACGATATCTTTTAAGCGTACCACTATCATTTGCTCTAGGAGCAAGACCAGTTAAAGATGCTATCTGTCTTCTATTAAGTGTGCCTAACTCAGGAAGCAATATAAGCAACTGATTAGCACTAACATTCCCTATACCAGCTATGCTCTTTAAAACATCTTTTCTAGCGATTAAAGAACGATTAGCTTCTATTAAAATATCAATTCGATCATTAACTGATTTTATTTGATCATTTATAGCCTCAATCATAAATTTACAGCTTGCCTTAGTAAATTTAGCGTTTGGTGCTTGTAACCTTGCTTTTTCAGCAATAAGCATTTTCATTAAATCTTGCTTACGCATAGCTAATTGATACAGCTCTGAATCATAAGCAGTTTTAGGTATAAATAATTCAAGCTTATCTTTACGTTCAAAGCCATATAAAGCTAAAGCCTTAGCATCTAATCTATCCGTCTTGGCACCACTGCCAAAAGAGAGGATAAAATTTTTAACTTTACGAGTATTTGCACGGTGTACTGGAATATTGCTATCACAAAGAGTTGTTAACAACTGAAGCTCATATCCGCCTGTTGTTTCTAGTATACATAATGACTTCTCTAGCATAGATTTGTAATATTCAGGGAACAGCTTTATACCTTGAGAGTTATTCTCAAATTCTTTCGTTTCTTTACCATTATAAACAAATACAACAAAGCTAAATTTTCCTATGTCAATTCCAATAAAGTTATGATAATTTTTCATGAATACCTCGAGGTTTTAATTGCAAATGTCTGCGATTGTAAGCGGGAGCTGTGTCCCATTCAACTATTCAAACGTCTCGAGAGAAAGGGCTATAAGTACCAAGATGCCAGCGATCTTCAAGATCTATTGTCCAACGGTCGCTTATGCCCGTACTATGCAAACAATCATGACTGTCTGTATAGTTTAACTCTCTTAAAATAGTATAAGATCTTTTCTATAACTACTCTACAGAGTATTATAACACTTTTTAAACTTACAATAGTCCATATGCCTTAAAACTTTATCATAGCTTGAGATCGTTTTCTTTTCTCCGCTCTCCAACTCAACAGCAATACTTTTACTTCCTATAGATAGCACCTTAGAAGTCATAGAATTTATTATATCGAGATGTTCAACGCTATTTCGTGTCCACCTTATTTTATCTCCTTCCTGTAGGTTAAGCTTTCTCTCCTCATATACTTCAACCCCTCCTTTTGTATTACCGGCTATCATATGCGGTTGCCACATCACCTTCTTTCCGTTACTTTTTTCAAGAACTAATACGTTGAAGTCTTTAATCTCCCTTACTCTAAGCATGTCATGTCTTTCTATGTTTAGAGATTTGTAGTCTCGGTTAAAAATTACTATATCGCCCTTTCTGTAATCTCTTGCATTTGACATTTGAGCATGGGTCATATCTTTATTATCCAGTACAATAAAAGTATGCTCTTTGCCTTTTACTTTTCCTTCTGACTTTAATCCTTCCCTTATCAACTGATTAGTTTCTTCCCTCAGTTTCTTAGACGGTACAATTACTAAGGTTTCTTCGGCACCGTCAACTTAAGTTACGTAGGCTGTGTCTATGCCTTTAGATCTAAAATTTTTATGCATTAAGCATTGCAACATTGAGAGGCTGCTTCATTGTATAATGCGAAAGCTGCCTTCATTTTTTGCCTATAGTTTTCTGCTTGAAATTTATACCTACCTACCTTTAATAAATTTAATAAGTGCCCACATGATGATAAAAACAGCTGTGTAGCCCCAGGATCCTTGAATTTCCTCATTAATCGCTCTTTTTGCCTAGCAGGTTGGTGCGATTTTTCTATTAAGTTATTTAATCTCTTATGTTTCCTGTGTTCAGTGGTTCTTAGTATACTACGCTTAGCAGAACCATAACTGCGTAACTTATCAGTTATTATAACTCTTGGGGCAAATCCATATCTTTTTAATAACTTCTTAAAAAACCTCTTAACTGCTCTGGTATTCCTTCTCTTTTGCAGCAATATATCCAGCTCTTCTCTATTACTGTCTAGTGCACGATATAGCCAAAATACCTCTCCTCTTATTGATACTCTCATCTCATCTAAGTGCCACTTATCTTGGGGAGTGTATCGCCTTTGCTTCCGTATATTATTTGCTATTATAGGCCCAAACTTAGCATTCCATTCCCTAATACTTTCATGGCTTACTTCTATATTACGATACAGCAATATTTCACATATGTCTCTCAAGCTTAAACAATATCTGTGATATAGCATAACTGCATATCTTATTATTTCACAAGGATACCTATGCCTCTTATACATATCAATACCCTACCTATATTCTTTCCACTCTTAAATACCATAACTCCTTCCTTTTGTTAAGTTGACGGTGCCGTTTTAATCGCATTTAAATTAAAGACCATTTATTTGCTAATTAAAGTCTCTTCCCTTAACTCCCGATCTAGTTCTAATCTCCTTACAAAACCGGTAACAGCTTTTATGTTATCTAACATCTTCAAAGGAGGAGTAGCAGTACCGGTTACTGGATATTCCGTAGCGCCGGCTTCAGGATTATTTGAACTACGAGATATTGCTTCCTGATTAATTGTGTTCATAACATTTACTATGTTCATTACCTGATGTACGGATAATTTGTCCTCAACCCCCGATAGTTTATGCAATATAAGTGCTACCATTTCATACGGGATATTAGTAGCTTCCATAAATTTCTCAACGGGATTTTTATCACTTCTTAAGAAACCGTTTACCTCCTTACAACACGAGAGTATAGTTTTCAATATCTCCAGATTAGGGCTAACTCGTGACAGTTCTTCGGCAGCTTTAAAGTAAGGTGTTAATTTTATTGGGGTGAAATATAGTCGAGTTTTGATATCGCTTAGCAGGGGAGGAATATCTTCATATGAAGAATATGAAAGTAAAAAATCAAAACAAAACACTTTGTCGCCTCTAGCAGCATAATATAGGGGAGTAAATTGATTTTGATTCTTAGCATTAATATCCGCTCCTTTCTCTACTAAATACTTTACTATTTCTTTATTCCCTCCTTCAGCAGCATAATGTAACAGGGTATCCTGATATTCATCCGCCTTAATATCTGCTCCTTTTGCTATAAGTAATTCTATTGTTTCTTTATTCCCTCCTTTAGCAGCATGATGTATAGGAGTAGCCCGATTTAAATCCTCGGCTGCAATATCCGCTCCTTTTGCTATAAGTAATTCTACTATTTCTTTATTCCCTTCTTTAGCAGCATAATGCAGAAGGGTAAATTGATCATCTATTTCCTTAACATTAATATCCGCTCCTTTCTCAATAAGTAATTCTACTATTTCTTTATCCCCGTTTTTTATTGCATGATGCAGGGGGGTAAATTGTCTTTCATCCTTAACATTAATATCCGCTCCTATGCTTATAAGAAATTCTACCTCTTCTTTACACCTATTTAAAACAGCCTTATGCAGGGGGGTAAATTGGTTTTCATCCTTAGCATTAATATTTGCCCCTTTCTTTATAAGTAATTCTATTATTTCTTTATCTCTTTTACTAATTGCAATACACAGAGGGGTACCCCGATATATAGCCTCAGCATCAATATCCGCTCCTTTTGCTATAAGTAATTCTACTGTTTCTTTATGCCCATTTAAAATAGCCTCATGCAGGGGAGTAGATTGATCATGAGTCTCAACATTAATACCCGCTCCTTTTGCTATAAGTAATTCTACTATTTCTTTATACCCGCTTCTAGCTGCAATATGCAAAGGGGTATCTTGCCATCTATTCCTAGTCTCAATATTTGCCCCTTTCTCTATAAGTAACTCTACTATTTCTTTATGCCCATTTAAAACAGCCTCATGCAGAGGGGTAAATTGATAATTAGTCCTGACATTAATATCCGCTCCTTTTGCTATAAGGAATTCTACTATTTCTTTATGTCCGTCTGCAGCTGCAAGATGTAAAGGGGTAGATTGATCATTAGTCTTGGCATTAATATCCGCTCCTTTTGCTATAAGTAATTCTAATATTTCTTTATGCCCGCTTCTAGCTGCAAGATGTAAAGGGGTATCTTGCCATCTATTCTTAGCATCAATGTCCGCCCCGCTATCTATAAGTAATTTTAATATTTCTTTATATCCCTTCTTAGCTGCAATATGCAATGGCGTAAACAGGTCAGCATCTCTACTCTCCTCTAAATATGCCTCCTTAATACTTAGTAACCACTTCATTACATCTATATTACCATGCAAGACGGCTATTAAAAATGCATTGTTTCCTGCTTCATTTTTATGATTATACCTTGCAAAATATTTTTTATCAGCCGAATATACCAGCTTTATTGCTTCTATGCCGTTATACTTGGCAGCAGATAAAAAACTATCGTTACCTTTCTTATCCTTATTCTTAAGCAGCTCAAGGAAGCACGGTCGGTTTTGACTATGTACTTCAAATATTGTGTTCAGTAAATTAACAAATCTTTTTCGTATAGCCCATACTAATATATTTGCTTGATTTTTATCATCTACTACTTCTATAAGCTCTTCAGTTTTAAACTTTCGTGCTATACCCGTTAATTCTTCTTCCGTGCCTTTACTTAATTTTATTTTTACATCTTCTATGCTCAGCTGTTGCTTATACGTTTTTGGATCCTGAACAAAAGGTTGAGCAATGTTGAAATGAGAGGGCGTTTGGTTGTCATTATGTATTTCTTTCATATTATCTAATCCAGGGTTTGTTATAGTAAGCAATATACCAATTATTTGCTTGATATGCCTTATAAATACAATGATAGTTTTGTTAAGTTATTTATAGCAAGCCTGTATAAAATACTACTTTGTCTTCAATAACCCTATTATCTTTAGTACAACACAACCTTTTATTACTATCAATCGCTCTATATAAGTATAACCACTGACCTTTGACCTTGATATAAGTTTCATGCCCTTGTTGCTCAAATATGGAATAGAGGTAGGAATTAACAAAAGACTTAAAGAATTAAAATAAGAAGAATAGATTGAAGGAAAAAAGGGAGTCATATTGCTTACCTCTGATTTAGGCAACAAAGCCGATCAAACGTATAGTATTTCATTTGCTGCGCATAACTAGAAACTTTCTAAGTATGGGTTCCAATGACCTTGTTGCTTATATAACCGTCAGATTAAATCTCAACTAGTACACTCATAATTCATATGGCATTCAGATAAATCAACTTTAACTGTTTGTTTGGTTAAGTCTTAATTTTACAGCTTAACGCACTAAAGCTTTTCACTTTCTTATATACTTACGTGCTCATTTTTTATTTTTATAACAGCGCATCTGCACATCATTACCATGAAGTGCAGACAAAATATTTACCTTTAGCAATCACAGATTATAGCTTTTTCACTAAAATCTTTGAGTTCATTCTTAATATCAAGCAATGTTTCATCCGAATATGTCGCATCACGATACGATTTTACATGAAACTTTAGCACTTTATCTGTGCAAAAAATGTTGCAATACAAGCCCTCCAGTTGGTTTACAGCAGGAGCTGTTTCAAGTTCATCAACTTGAAATTTAGCAGCATTAAAGTATTTTGTAAATTTTCCAAGCTCATTGTGTTTGTTTTTAGGAAAGTCAGCTACCAATTCATCTTTAGTAACATTAATAGCTTCAAAATAACTTTTAAGATGCTTTAATACATTGTTGCTTTCTTTTTCTACTTGGGATGATAAAAAATCAGTTTTTGGAATTTCGTTATATGCTTTAACTTGATTTAAAATTACTTTGGTGTAATCAAGTGATTGCTGGATTTTGTCAGCAAACTCTAAATATATACTATTACTCGCATGCCACTTGTTATGAGATATAGTAATTTTTGAGTTATCTCCAATAAACCAAATGCATTGGTTATAAAAATAATCAACTGGGTTCATTAATATCCCTTCATTAGCATGGCTTGCTTTTGCTGAATTTAAGTAATTTTCAAAAGTATTTATGTAATTAATATTCATTGCCTCTCCGGTTAAAGCGGAATAAAAGGAAACCATCTTTTCATAGAGTTTAAGCTTATTAATATGCTCTTTAAACTTTGGTTCTGAAGTCAGTTTATTAATAAATTCAGCTCTAGCGCTTTGCAATTTAGTTGCAACTGCATCGATAAGTCTTGAGTCTTTAGCACCTCCTTCCCATAAATAATGAAAATACTCACTCGCCTTATCCTCTAAGCCAATTTTATTTGCCATGATCATTTCATCAGGTAAAAAGTATGATAGATCTAAGTCTTCTAAATTTGGTAAAATCTGAAGAGGTTTTTCCCTAGTCGCAATTAAAATTTTATTTTCTTCTACATAAGCAGCCATGATAGTTGGCAAGTCCCAACTTAAAGTTTTTATTAAACCGAGAGCTTGGCTATATTCCACATTTTCATTGTTCATATAGGAAGTAATTTTCTCAAGCTCAATATTATAAATATGCAGCATTTTACCTACCACGTTTTGCTGCTTCAGCTCTTGAATGGTACTAATCATCCTATTATTAGTTGCAATGGTTGCTCCTAAAGTTTCAAGTACATATTCAGCCTTTTCAGTATCTTGGTTAACTATGTCCAGCAAAAAGCTTGGTAACACATTTGTAACTGAAAAAAATAAAGCTGGGTTAGGTATTTCCTTACCATGTGCCAGATTCTGTATACCCAATATAGTCTTCGCATAGTTAATTAAGAAACCGATATTTTGCTCAAGTGGCCTATTTTCTAGCTGTTGTTCAATTGACTTATCAATAAAAAGAAGATCAGGGCTTTTATCCGGATTATTAAGTACATTATCAAACGCTAAGTGATTAGCAGCATAATCAAGATTCTCTAAATGTTTTAGCTTATCATCCAACTTCTCTGACATCTTATTATTTGTGATCATAAAGATCGCTTTATTTATTTCACTTATTAGATTGGCATGCACTGCATCAACAATCTCTTTGTGGCTAAATTCTTGGAACCTTGCTATTCCCTCCAGCTTATCTGATACTTTAATAAAGTTGTATTCATTTCGTTTGATGGACTCATGCACTGCTTCAAAGAGATGAAATAATTCTTTGTGAACTAAATCAAACTGCTCATGCATCTCCTTATGTATAGTATTAAGCGCGCTAAACAACTGATCAAACATTGCAGCCATGGCTTTATTATCTTTATTCTTTGAAGATAAGATACTGACAACTGCAAGGGCACCAGCAATCATTGCAGTAACAGGAGTAATCATAGCAATACCACTTACAGCTGTTACTCCAAGAGAGCCAGTGATTTGACAAGCTGCATAAAAGGCTTGTGTTGAGGCTACTGCTAAAACACCAAACTTCTGTAAATCTTTTGATCCAGTTACCTGACCTAGCTGGATTAACAAATTCCCTACATCGCTTGCTGCATTGAAATAGGATTTTATTTCCTCTTGTTTGGCTTGGGTAGCCATTCTTTCAACCATTTCTACTTGAAGTTTATTATTTAATGCAGCATAAAATAAGATTTCTTCTTGCATTTTTTCGGATTCTTCATTTTGCTCTTTTAGTTCTTCTGTGTTCTTCAAGATCATGTCAATATCAAAACCCTGCTTAACAAGCTTTTCTTTTAATTGGTGATGATTTTTATTTTGCTGCTCTTGAGATTTTCTATTAGCTTCATGAAGTATATCCATTCTTTCTTTTGTTTTATTATCTTCTTTAAAACTTAAAATATCTGCAGTTAATCTAGAATATTCCCAAGCTTCTGAAGTCAGCATATTTGGCTCTATTATTGTACCAAAAACTTCTGTAAATAATTCTGGATCTCGATTAGCAAAATCAAATCTTTTAAGGAGTTCGATACTTATGTCATCACCTTTGATAAAACCATAATGGTGATTAAGTTCCTTTGCTCCTTCAGCAATAACCTTAGCTTTCCCCTTTAAAAATTTACCCGCTGTATCAAATACTTTATTAAAAGCATCAGTGTCTGTATATTCGGTTTTGAATATTTTTAATAAATCCTTTATATCTTGATCACTAAAATTACTAAAGTCTTTTGGTGCTTTAAATAATGCAAATTTCAGTGCAAGGTTATGTTCTTCCTGAGGGTTTGAAAGATTTACCAGCTTTCTATCCTTAAAATAAAGTTGGTACATTAAGCCCTCTAAAGTTGTACTATCCTCAGCTTCATCATCAAACAATCTACCAAGCTGCCATTGTGATTTAGAGGGAAAAGGTGCATCTGGATTTGTTTTATAATGTAATTCAGCTTCTTTATTAAGCTTATTTACTAGCTCTATTTGTTCATCAGTTAATTTAAGCATATCAGCATCCAATTAGTTAGTGGAAAATGTTCGTGTGTAGAATTAACTTATTAAAAGCCACACATACTAGCTAGCTTTTGAAGCAGCATAAAAAAAATGTCAAGGTGTTTAAGATTAATATAAATGGATAAACGTTAATGCAAAGAAAGTGTACTGGTTGAGATTTAATCTGACGGATATATAATCAACAAGACCAATTTAAGCCAGTTTATGTCTGAAGCAATTTACCAAGTGATCATTTACCATCCCAACCGCTTGCATATATGCATATATTGTTGTTGAACCAACAAACTTAAATCCTCTGTGTTTTAAGTCTTTACTAAAATAATCAGATTGCTTAGTTGTTACAGGTACATCTTCTAACTTGATCCACTTATTGGTTATTCTTTCTCCATTGATAAACTGTAAACTATATTTATAAAATGAGCCAAATTCTTCTTGTACTCTAATAAAAGCTTTAGCATTATTAATTGCAGCTTCAATTTTAAGCTTATTCCTTATTAGACCATGATTTTTAAGTAAGTATTCAACTTGCTTTTCAGAAAAATTAGCTACCTCATTAGGTTCAAAATTATAAAATGCTTTTCTATAACTATCTCTCTTTTTTAATATGGTAAGCCAGCTTAATCCTGCTTGTGCACCTTCGAGAATTAAGAACTCGAATAGAGTAATATCATCATTAACTAGCACTCCCCATTCTTGATCATGATAATCAATATAAATTTTATGCTTCTCACACCATGTGCATCTAGTTATTTTCATAAAACTTACCTAGTAAAAATATATGCTTTTATGGTCTCTCATTTAATTGTCAGATTGCTAGACTTTGATTTCGGGTTTTTTCATGTTTCATTACTTTTTCAATAAAGGAGACTCTTTTGTTAATCTTTCTTACTATTCCCTCAGAAGTATCCGATTTACTTTCTTCATTTACTTCCCTCTTAATGGCTTCAATTTTTTCTAACTGCTCTCTGTTATCCAGTTCCAATACCAAAGAAAATATATATACTGAAACTTCATTTGGAATTCCAAAGTTTTCTTCAAAAGAGGAATAAATATTTCTAGATACAAGATTTAAAGAACTTAATAACTCTGCAATCTTTAAATAATTACTTAAGCATGAATTCGGAGAAATTTTATTTTCTAAATAGGGTGCTCTTCTTCTTATATCAGGAATTATTACATTATTTAGGAGTATTCCCACTTTATCGAATGGAATTAAGGATATTAAAAAATTAAATACACCCATACCAAACCGATTTTTTAATGCACTATAAAAAGCTACATTATTACGTATATGAATCATCCTTTCTCTCATATCACGATCAGGAGTATACTCTACTAATATCTTTAATACATCTACTCTGTTATAATTAACAGCATAGATAAAAGGTTGTTCATTTTTAGCATGAATCATTGCATTTCTTTTTTCTTGATCTGGGGTGTAATCAATTAAAAGTTTTGCTTCTCTACCGCTATTATGTGCTGAGCTAATGAATGCTTGATCGTTTTGTGCGTGAATTAGTTCATCCCTTATCTCTTGATTTGATATATTTTCAAGGATTAATTTCATCACGTCAACCAAGCCATATGTACTTGCATGTGAAAACCCTTTTTTATTACTTGCATTTACCATCTTCCTTCTCTTCTCTTCATCAGGGGTAATTTTAAATAATAATTCTAAGGTTTTTATGTTGTGGAATGTAGCAGCATTAGTAAAGGCTTGATCTTCTTGTGCATGAATCATTCCCTCTTTTTTTTCTTGATCGGGAGTACACTCAAGCAGGAAATTTAATACTTCAATATTATTACGATTTGCAGCATTGATAAAAGCTAAGTTATCTCTTCCATGAATCATCTCATTTTTTTTATCTGGATCAGAAACATTTGCAATTAAAAACTTTAAAACACTAATATGACCACGAAAGTACTGAATTGCTTCAATAAAAGGTTTGTTATTTTGTGCATGGAGCATTTCATCTTTTTCTTCCTGATTAGGAGTAATATCTAATAAAAATTCTAATATCTCCACGTAATTATTCCTTGCAGCAATAATAAAAGGTTTATTATTTTTCGCATGAATCATAGCTTTTCGCTTAGCTTGATCAGGAGTGTATTTTACAAGTAGCCTTAAAACTTTTATCAATCCTTTATCAGTTGCCTCAATGAAAGCTTTGTCATTATTAGCATGAATCATCTCGTCTCTTTTATTCAAATCTGTAGTGCTTTCTATTATTATTTTCAGAATTTTTATAAGACCTTTGCTGATAGCTTCCTTAAAAACCGCATTATTATTAAGATCTATTATTGCATTTTTTGTTTCTTGATTATGAGTATGCTCTAATAAAAGTTTTAACACTTTTGCTCTACCATTGCTTGCTGCATCAATAAAGGCCTTATAATTACAAGCATATATCATTTCATATCTTTTTTCTTGATCAGGTGTTTGCGCTATTATCAGTTTCATTACTTCCAGCCAGCTCTTACTAGCAGCATTAATGAAAGCTTTATTATGACGAGCATGAATCATTCTATCTCTCTTACCTGGATCAGGGGTAAGCTCTAACAGTAACTTTAGTACTTTAAGATGGTTATGGCTAGCAGCATAAAAGAAAGCCAAATCATTTTGGTCATGGATCATTATTTCCTTTTCTTCTTGTTCGGGCACTAATTCTAATAGTAGTTTTAATACTTCTATGTGACCATTTTTAGCTGTATATATAAAAGTTTTGTTATTGAATTCGTTAATCATAGCGCTCCTTTTTTCTTGATCGGGAGTATGCCATAATAATAAGTTTAATATTTCCATATGACCATTACTAGCAGCATAAAAGAAAGCTAGATCACTTTGGTCATGGATCATTATTTCCTTTTCTTCTTGTTCGGGCACAAATTCCAATAGTAGTTTTAGTACTTCTATATGGCCATTTTTACCAGCAAGAATAAAAGCCCCGTTATGATGTGCACTAATCATCGTATATCTTTCATCCTCATCAGAAATATGCTCAATTAGGAATTTTAATACTTCTATGTTACCTTCCCCAGCTGCTAAACAAAAACCAGAATGTATTATCTTGTTTGTGAATTTAAAATTAGGTAAAGGGATTAAGTCACTAATTGTATTTATGTCTCCATTAATACATGCAGACTGAAACATTTGAATAATAAGTTCTTCATTTTTTTCTTCTTCAAGGTTTAATTCAGGATAAGAAAAATTTAATTTTTCTATCGTTGGTTTTTTATTTAATTCTTCAATTCCCTGCTTCATACAATAGCTCCTGTTTTTATTATTATATTAAATTAAGGCATACCTAAGTTAGTAATTTTATTGAATAGTAATTTGCTAGGGATTATTCTAAATTTCATTTTCCAATCTCTATTTGAGGTAGTGTTGCAAAAGCAGAAAAGCAAATAATAAAAAGTTGATTCTTTAATTTTTACAACACTTCCCTATATCCTACCTTGGTACTATATTTTTAATTTTCAAACTGATAGACTTTGCTTTCGGATTTCTTCATACTTCATTACTTTTTCAATAAAGGAGACTCTTTTGTTAATCTTTCTTATTATTCCGCCAGCAGTATCAGATTTACTTTCCTCATTTACTTCCGCCTTAATGGCTTCAATTTTTTCTAACTGGTTCCTATCAGCTAAGCCTATAGCCGTAGAAAATATATATGAAGAAACCTCAATCGGAATTTTAAACTCTTCTTCAAAATATGAAGAAAGGCTTTTACATACAGAATTTAAAATACTTAGTCTTTTTGCAATTTTAAAATATTTCTCTAAACACATATATGGCTGGATACTTTGCTTTGCTTGTTCATGAAGTTTTGGAACTATTTTATTATTTAAAAATTTACTTATTGATAAAGATGGAATTAGTGAAAGTAAGAATCCAAAACTCTGACTACAAAAGTTCGTCTGACTAATAAAAGCCTTTTCATCTTGAGCAAAAATCATTTGATCCCTTTTTTCTTGATTGGGAGTATGCTCTAATAGTAGCTTTAATACTCTTATATGACCGTTCCTAGCAGCATAAATAAAACAATGGTCATTTCTAATATGGATCATTTCATCTCTTTTTTGTTGATCGGGAGTATGCTCTAGTAATAAGTTTAATATTTCTATGAAGCCATACCAAGCACCATCAACAAAAGCTTGGTTATTTTGATCATGGATAATTTCATCTCTTTTTTGCTGATCGGGAGTATGCTCTATCAATAGCTTTAATACTCTTACATGGCCACGCCAAGCAGCCTTAACAAAAGCTTGGTTATTTTGATCGTGGATTATTTCATCTCTTTTTTCTTGATTGGTAATATGCTCTAATACTAAATTTAATACTTCCATATGGCCACCGCTAGCAGCATTAACAAAAGCTTGGTTATTTAGAGCATGTATCATTTTATTTCTTTTTTGCTGATCAGGGGTATGCTCTAGTAGTAACTTAAATACTTCCATATGGCCACCACTAGCAGCCTTAACAAAAGCTTGGTTATTTAGAGCATGTATCATTTTATTTCTTTTTTGCTGATCAGGGGTATGCTCTAGTAGTAACTTTAATACTTCCATATGGCCACCACTAGCAGCCTTAACAAAAGCTTGGTTATCTTTTGCATGAATCATTTCATCCTTCTTTTGTTGATTGCTGTATTTACTTAATAATTGTTTTATTCTCCTTATATTTTTGTATGTAATAGCCTGACTAAAAATAGTGCTATCTGCACAAACACCTAGGCTTGAAAAATTCTCTTTTAAAGTGTCTCTCAACTCTTTCATAGGTTATATCTTAAATATTATGTTTAAAAAAATCTTATTATTAATTTAATTAAATCGCTCTTTTATTATTATCAAATATTATTCATTTATTTATTAAAAACAATATATTATATATGTAATATATTTATTTTAGTATATACATTGTAATAAGTATAAATATGGAAGAAGAGAAATTGTTGAAAGCAACCTGAGTTCAATATAAGAAATCAGCTGTAGTGCATAGTATAAAAGGGTTGTAAGCAAATAATTCGTATAAAATAATTAGTAATTTTTCTTTTGTATTTTAGAACCATAATGCTCAACCAACCTGTATACTGTACTTGGGCATATGTTTAATCCTCTCTCTTCCATTAACTCTGCTAAATTGCGGGAGCTAAGCCTGTATCTCAAATACCAGCGAACACATAATAATATAATCTCCCCTTCATAGTGGCGCTATTTGAAATCTATAGGCTTGTACTTTTTCATATACATAATCATTAGTTGCTTGCCTTACCTTATATCTACCTTCATATTTCATTTCTCGTAACCCTACCTAAGATTAATTTTTAGCCCAAGATCCATGCTAGCTACAGCGTATTTTAGTAAAGCTACAGGGAATAAGATGCAGGAATCCAATGTTGAGGGTATTACTTTATTTCCCATACTTCTTTTAATGTAATGCATAGTTTATGAATATTAGTATGTAGCCGATAATTGTTAAAAAATATCTGAACTTAAGTAACATAAGTTAATATTTTTATTCTTGTATAAGATTTTTTTCCTAATATATGACGCTAATGCATTATATAAAATTGTGTTCAATAATATAATGTCAAAAAAGATTAATATAGTTGTAACAAGGAATTAATATGGGAATTAACAATATATATCTAGAAATCATAGAAAAAGTTAAACAAAATAACCCATATTTATTACAATTAGATTTAAGAAGTATTATTCTAACAAATGACTCTCTAAAACTATTAGTCGAAGCTATAAAACAAAATACAGTAATCGGAAATGTGCATTGGGGCAATATTCCTGCAGGGAGCCAAAATTTCATAGAAGAAATTGAAGCTAAAATAGAGGATAATAATTTAAATTATGATAAGTTCCCAAGTGACTATATACATGCTTTACTCGCACAACATGTATATCAAAACAGCAAAGCAGGAGATGTAGTAGAAAGTATAACTGTAAAAGGCGAAACTATTAAAATTAAAGATTGGGAAGTAAAGCAAACATTTGTAGATGATGAGAGTGGTTACTATGCTGCTTTATATATTAATAACAAAACTCATCAATTAGTATTAGCACACAAAGGTACAGTACTTGAGTTGGGGTTAGCAGATATGGTTACACGAAACCCTGATGTTAAAACCGGATATAAAGGAGTATTAGGCGGAAGAATAATGGATCAACAAATCCATGCCTATAATGCGACAGAGCAATCAGTAAGATTAGCCAAAGAACTTGGTTATAATTTATCCTCTACAGGACATTCATTAGGCGGGTGGTTTACAGAGCAAAGTGTATTTTTTGCTGCAAGTAAGTTTGAATATTACGGAATGCTTGGAATAAATTTTGACGGTCCTGGTGCTGCTGATGTAATGGAAAGATTTTCATCTAATATCAAGGGGTCATTTACAGGTTTTGACTATAATACATTAAACATAAAAGCTTACTTGTCAGCCCCTAATTTTGTTAATATGGCAGGTATTCATATTGGTAAAGTGTATAGACTTTTTCCTGAAATAGAGAAGGATTGGTATCTAGAGCAAGCGGGATGGATTTCCAATAAACTTAAAACAGTTATGAAAGTTACTACCGGATTTGAAATAAATGCATTAGCCCAAGGCCTAACGGCTACTTTAACTACTCATAAATTGGAGGGAATGATCAAAACATTTGATCCAGAAACCGAGCTGCCAAATAGAATGGAGTGGGTAAATGATTGGCCAAAACTAGAAGTAAAAGGGAAGGCTGAAGGAACTGTAAAAATGGGGCTTGACTTACTATACAATCATACTATTGGATCAAAAGTCAAAAGTTTTACCTCAGTTTTAAACGGAGCATCATTAGGTGGTGGGTATACTATAGATATTGGAACTAAAATTACTAATATTGTTAAGTATGCAAAGGACTCCTTATATAAAAGTTACGTTGTTGATACCATACATGAGATCCCGGTATTTGTGCTTGCTGAGGTTCTAGGTAGTTTATTTTCAGGTCAGGTATCATTTAGTGAATATGTAAGAGTTGAAAAGAATTTTAATGATAAATTCGAGCCCAAAGATGAGTTATCAACAGCACAAGAATTTAGGCTGGCATATGGAGGTCATTACCAGACTTCTAAAAGTGAACCGAGAGAGCATAATCAATTATTTGAGAGATCTATAGGAATAGATAAGAAGATTTACAAGCTATTTAAGTATTATGAGAACCTTAAGAATAGTAATCTTTCTTCTTTCACAAAAAAACAATTAGAAAAAATAATAAATAAATGTACACTCGAGCAGCATGAGTTCAGTACTAAGTACTTTCTACAATGCAAGGAAAGCATTGATATATTTAGAGCACAAGCAGAAAAGTACCTTAATTCTTTTCCTGAAGTTATAGATGAACTTAAAAAAATAAGAACTAACGAAGAAGATACCGGTAAGGCGTGGGAGATTTCAAGTTACTTACCTTTACTGCGGGATCTAAATTTCACCGGCAGAATAGAAGAAGTAAATAATATTAAACAAGAGCTCACATATAATAAAATAGCGATAATAAGCGGGTTTGGTGGGATAGGTAAAACTTCATTAGCTTTAGAATATGCATACCAAGCTAAAAACCAAGGATATATAGTTAAGTGGATATCTGCTGATAGTCAAACAAAAATAGATGATGCTTATAAGGACATCGCAAGAGAGCTTGAGGTTAACATAAATGATATGAGTAGCAATCAAGTAATAAATTCTATAAACAGTAAGCTAAAGATAAGCCACCAAAAAATTATATTTGTATTTGATAATGTAGAAAATAGAGAAGATATTGAAGTTTACATCCAAGCACTAGAAGCGAATTTTGAAGCAGTCATTACCACAAAGGACAGAACATTACTTAATAGCAACGGGTTCAAACCTATAAAGCTTGAAGTATTTAATAATCAAGAAGCAAAAAAGTATCTCATAAAAACTTTAAGCGATAGGGGGGAAAAAGAAGAACTAGATGAGCTGATTCAAGCCGTAGGTACCATACCCTATCATCTAAAAGCAGCAGCAAACTATTTGAATAATAATGGATTATGCACCATCAAAGAATATATAGCTTTACATAAAGCAGCACTAGAAAAAGATAGTGGGTTGGAAGAGATTGATCCAGTGTTAGGGGTATTATTTAAAGATTTAAAAGATAAGAACCCTGAGGCATTAAAGTTACTGGCCTATTGTTCTTACCTTGATCCTGACTATATACCTAAAGATCTGTTAAAAGATCTCACTCAGGATAACTTACAAGCATTAGTTAACAATTTGATTAGCTTATCACTTATAGAAGTAACTACTGATGCAGGTGGTGTTAGTATACACCGGGAAGTACAGAAATTTACTCAATTATACATTACAAAGTTAACTAATTTTAATGAGCAAAATAAACTTTTAGAGAAGCTTATTACCATAATGGATCAAAAATTTCCTTGGGTGGATAATATGCCTGACCATTCTTGGGAGACGAGCAAGGTTTATGCTAATCATGCAATAAAGTTAGTAGAGCATAGTAACAAATTAAAATCTGCAGAATTAGCATTAGTTTTAGGAAAGCTAAGTGACTACTTCTTACACATTGAACTAAAGTATGAAGTATCTTTAGAATATGACAAGCAAGCACTAGAGATAAGAAAGTCATTATATAAAGACAACCATCCTGATATTGCCAGTTCATTATACAGTTTAGGTATTGGCCATACAAATTTAGGAGAACATGAAAAAGCACTGGAATATGACAAGCAAGCATTTGAGATGAGAAAGACATTATATAAAGGCAACCATCCTCATATTGCCAATTCATTGCATAGTTTAGGTATTAGCTATGACCATTTAGGCGATAATAAAGAAGCACTGAAATATCACAAGCAAGCATTTGAGATGAGAAAAGCATTATATAAAGGCAACCATCCTCATATTGCCAATTCATTGCATAGTTTAGGTATTAGCTATGACCGTTTAGGCGATAATAAAGAAGCACTGAAATATCACAAGCAAGCATTTGAGATGAGAAAAGCATTATATAAAGGCAACCATCCTCATATTGCCAGTTCATTAAACAGTTTAGGTAGTAGCTATGAACGTTTGGGTGATAATAAAGAAGCACTAGAATATGGCAAGCAAGCACTTGAGATGAGAAAGGCATTATATCAAGGCAACCATCCTGATATTGCTACTTCATTATATAATTTAGGTGTTTGCCATGAACGTTTGGGTGATAATAAAGAAGCACTGGAATATTACAAGCAAGCATTTGAGATGAGAAAGACATTATATAAAGGCAACCATCCTAATATTGCCAATTCCTTGTACAGTTTAGGTATTAGCTATGACCGTTTTAGCGATAATAAAGAAGCACTGAAATATCACAAGCAAGCATTTGAGATGAGAAAAGCATTATATAAAGGCAACCATCCTCATATTGCCAGTTCATTAAACAGTTTAGGTATTAGCTATGAACGTTTGGGTGATAATAAAGAAGCACTAGAATATGGCAAGCAAGCATTTGAGATGAGAAAGGCATTATATCAAGGCAACCATCCTGATGTTGCCAGTTCATTATATAGTTTAGGTATTAGACATACAAATTTAGGAGAACATGAAAAAGCACTGAAATATCACAAGCAAGCATTTGAGATGAGAAAAGCATTATATAAAGACAACCATCCTGATATTGCCAATTCATTGTATAGTTTAGGTTTTAGCTATACAAATTTAGGAGAACATGAAAAAGCACTGGAATATTACAAGCAAGCACTTGAGATGAGAAAAGCATTATATCAAGGCAACTATTCTGATGATATTGCCGGATTATTAATCGAAATCGGAGTTATATATTATAACAATCTAGGAGAGCATACGGAGGCAATAAAATATTTGATCGAAGCTTTAAAAGCACATATATCACTCGATAACTCGAGCGAGCATAGGGATTCTAAACTTGTTATAAATAACATCCGAATTGCAGTAAGTCATCTCAATAACCACAACAAAGATAACCCAGAATTTATAGACAGAGTTAAGAGTATTGGTAAGAAACTGTTACATATAGCTAGTATAGCTAAGGATAAAGAATACTTAAAGTTTGTGTTAGAGCAATTCTCTCCGGGAATAAATGATTATGATTGTGAATCTTCTTCAGCACCTCTACATTATACAGCAGCAATAGGTAGCGAAGATAATACCTTATTTCTCATTGAAAAAGGCGCAGACATTAGCATACAAAATAAACTTGGTGAAACAGCCCTACATTATGCCGCATATTATCATAATTTAGAGATTACAAATTTACTTACTGAAAAAGGTGCAGATACACAAATCTTTAATAACTATAACCTTTCAGCACTTCAATACTCCATGTTAAAATGCAGTGAGATACTAATTACTTCCTCATTAGTACTTAAAACTTCAGCACACTCTAAAGATGGTTATAATGCATTCCATACTGCTGCTTCTATGGGAGACATAAATGCTATTAAGATGTTATTGAAAGTAAAAGCAGATATTACCTTAAAAGATAAAGTTTTAGGATGGCAACCAATTGATTATGCAAGGCTAGCTAAGCAAGAAGATACTGAGACAATAATTAAAAATAGCAAAGGTATTACTAATGATATTACTAAGCTAAGTACGCTTTCGCTTAAGAAATTGATGGATAGTATCAAACATATATTGTGCAAAGAAGATACATTGGTTGGAACAGCCCCGGTAATAGAAAAAGCATTCTTAGCATTTGGTTTAGCTTATGCTAATAGAGAGATATTGAAAGCTGAGTTACAGCCATTTACTAATGGAGTTTTAAATAACATTCATAAAGGATTAATTTCAACTATAAAGAAAGCTATGGAGCCACATAAGTATAACCTATGTGGCATGACTAAAGCTACAGATAAAGTAAATTCTTTAAATGAAGCTGCATTTTTCCTTGGGACTAAGGCTAACAGTTATTTAGCACTAGGCAATAAATGTGAGGCATATGATGAGAAGTTATATAGTTTTAATGAACTTGACCATTATTGGAGTTTATGCAAGGAACAAGCCAATAATTATTACTCACAACCTGAAATAATTTTGTAAATAGCTTTAAAATGAATGGGGGGTTGTGATACCGTGTATGGAGTCAAGTATATAACACTTCTGATTTTATGCTCATATCCAGGTCGGAAGCTTTGCTTATAAGGTTAGTATCTATTTTAGAATCCAGCGCCATACCTACAACTTTCTTAAAAGTACTTTCTAAATTTTCCTCTCAAAAAGGATCGTTTATTAAACCATTATTTCCAAACTTAAAGTTTATGGAATATTATAATAAAAAATTATGTTATAATTAAGTTAGTTATGTAATTTACATCGTTTATATGAAAAGCTCTACAGAAATGAAACTGGATAGGTTGCGACACCAAAAAAGAAAAATTATTGAAGATATTGCAAAAGAAAAAACTACTTTAGAAGCAGGAGATGAACTAACAAAAATAAAAAATGAAATAAAAGTCTTGAAAGCTCAGCTTAAAGAAGGAGAATCTAGGGTTAGACTATCTTTTAGTAAGCTCATTGAAGAAGCAAAGAACTCTGATGAAGAGCTTGAAGCTTTAGAGAAAGCGGATATTTCAAGTGGGTTTATAAAGCCTTCAGCTGAAGTGTCTCCATTAAGAAAAGAAGAAATAGAGAATCAAGATAAATTATTAAGAAGTTTATTAACAGAAGAAAAAATCGATATTACTAAATCATTATTTTAAATACAGAAAAGCGGTCAAATTAATGATTACCTTAATATAATAGATCATCAAATAAAGATTTTTGAGTTATCTCAAGGTAGAATGAACGAACTGGCTATTAGAGTTGAACAAAATGAGGTAGGATTTTCAGATAGCACTCCTATAGGTACGGATAATATCCAATCTTGCATAGTACTAATTATAAGGGATCCGATTAGTAAGAAAACAGCCTTAGCTCATATTTCTAATGCAACTGAAATAGATTCCATTCGAAAAATTTTTCAACATCTTCCTAATAATGAGGTTGAGATAGGCATAATAGGAGGAAGACGAGAACATCAAATCAAGCAAGAAGTAGATGCCAATGTTAAAAAAATATTATCTATATTAAAAGAACTTACAGGGAGCAAAGTAATATATATAGAAGCAAAAGCTATGGGTAAAGAAATAAACTCTACAAAATGTCAGGCCTTAACTTTTGATCCGAGTATTAAAGATTGGGAACAGGCACTGAAAGCAGAGGTTCCGGGAAGAGTACTTTCTGATAGGTGGTTGAGAGAAGGAATGATTGAAAGCATTGCAGAGGAAATACCGATTAATATAGCTTTCTACTTTATGGAAAATAAGGAAATAATACTACCGGTAAAACTTACAAGAGAAGTGATCCAGCAAAATATGTCATTATATTACAGGATACCTCTTAAAGAATTTTCAGAAAATATACTGGCAGACCGAGGAGAATATATTCTGGCTCGAACAATAAAAGGAATAATAGAACTAGTAAAAGAAAATAAAAAAATTACAGATAAAATTATAGAAGAAGCGTGGGCGGAGGAGATGACCCTGTCTAAAGAATTACTTACCCAGCTTGAAGAAAAAGTAACAATGTGTCCTAAACTCTTTGGAAAAGATTGGAAGGAAAATAATATAGAGCTGATAATCTTAGTAGGCAAGGTCATGAGAAGTGAGCTAGATGTGCAAATGTTAGATGAGTTTGAACTGGTGAGCCAAGAGGAAAAGCCTACTGAGCATACGACCAACCACAGTATTAGTACTCTTGAAGAAGAGCAGATAGGGCAAGGAGCTATAGTAGGAAAAAGAAAGAAAGTTCAATTATCCTGTAAAGAGGAGGACATCCTTGGTAAAATTAGAGATGATGATGATGAGCATAAGAAAGACCATAGGCAAGATAAGCGAAGCAAATTGGAGCAAAAACACTTGAGCCAAGGCAACCAACAGCAAGAACAAAAAGAAGAAGCGTCCGGGCAGGTTAATTCTTTTGGTACGGATAATACTGGAACTAAAAAGTCTTTTTGTAGTAAAGTTGCCAACTCGCTCACTAAGGGAGTTGCAAGGTAATAAGTACAAATAATAAATTATTATTTATTTTTTAAAGTTTTTTATGTAAATATAGTTTATAAAGAGTCATATATATTTATAATTAAATATTCAGGAATAATAAAATGAAAGAAGTACAGCCCGGAACAATAGGTATAGCAAAAGCTGGTGAAGGAACATACTTTTTGTTTACTCAGAACCTCGTGCAGGATACGGCATTAACAATCCACGATCCGATAAAAAAAATTACGGCATTAGTACGTAGTATAGATATAAAACAATTACATGATATAATCTCTACTTCATTTCCGGACTACGCAGAGAGACAAAATAAAGCTGACCGATTAAGAGTAGGGTTTCTTGGAGGCGACTCTTCTGAAAAATCAAAAGAACAGATTAAAATATATATGAATTTTGTTAAAGAAATAAGTCAAAATAAAGAACTAATAATTTTTTCAGGCGCCAAAATTAATTCTAAGTGGGATTACTCAGGTTTTTTTCTCGATGTTGAGACAGGCGAAGTGAGCAAGATGTTGGAAAAAGAAATTAAAAATGAAGAACAGCAGCAAAATTATATACCGCTTCATTTAGAAAAAGAAGATGAAGGTCACCAAGAGAAGGAAAGACAAGATATAATATCTTTATCAAATAATGAGGTAAACCAAGCAGCTGACGGCAATAAAAGATTTACATTGAATCAGTGGTTAAAAAAGAGAGAGTCACCTTATCCTGATGAAACTGTCTTATCACGTATAATGCCGGCGGTTAAATCAAAAAGACTAAAGTTAAATACTGAAGATGAAGAAAAACTAACAAAAAACCTTACCCAAGCAGTACAGGCAGCTGGCTTTAATGTAAGTGGTAAATTAGATTTATGCAATGTTCTTGAATACTATTTAGAACTAAATAAGCGTACCGGGGTAGAAAAAGTGAGTTTGCTTGGGAAAGGATAAAACAAAAAGCTCTGGCTGGTAAGGAGAGAGGAGCTAATCTCCAATTATCTTATTGCTATTTTATATAACCGCCGGATTAAATCTCGACTGGTACATATCTTAACTAATAATTATTTTATATATTTAAGTTCACGATAAAGAGTGGAGCGCCCTATTTGTAATTGCCTTGCTGCATTTGTTGGAGATACACCGGATCCAATTAATTTGAGTGCTGAATCAAGTTTATCCTTATCCAGTACTGGCCTGCCAGGCTTCTTACCTTTTAAACGTGCCGCATTAATACCTTCTTTAGTACGTTCTGCAATCAACCTCCTTTCAAAGTGGGCTATAGCACCGAATACATGGAATATTAATTCACCGGCAGCGGAAGAGGTATCAATCTTTTCTTCTAAAGACATTAAACCAATCTTATGTACTTTAAGGTATTCTACTGTTTCAAGTAACTCTTTTAGACTACGCCACAAACGATCGAGCCGTACTACACAAAGTAGATCATTGGGTCTAGCATATGCAATCAATTCATTCAGTCCAGGGCGTTCAAACACCTTACCGCTGATAACATCTTCGAATATTTTAATAGCCCCTGCTCTATTCAATCGTTGGCGCTGTGCATCTATTTCCTGCTGTTGGGTTGATACGCGAGCATATCCTAAAATATTACCCATTAATTGCTCCTCTTATAAATACTTAAAAATTACTTAATCAGTCGTCCCTAAATCGTTCCTTTTAGGGACTACACCTACATGACGGTAAACATACCTAAAAACCTGTCTCTAAAATATGTCCCTAAATCATATTTGTCTATAAATATATTTATGCCTTTTATAGACGTCTATCGGAAAACAATTATTTTTAGATAGTTAGAATGTTACTTTATGTAATCATATTATTAATAATATTTGTTCATTTAAGTAAAATACACTATATGATGCTCTATTTAGTTACTATATGTAGAATGCTATTCTTGACATAGAAATGTGCAATTGTTATTATATAGCTAAGATTACAATATGTAGTAATAAAGGTTATTATATGGAAAATATTGCTATCACAATTAGAGTACCTAATAAAGAATTGCATACCATCGACGTTTATGCGAGAGAAAATGGAACTACACGTGCGGAGATATTTCGTAATTTAATAGTCGATACAGCAAAAAGTATTGAATATAAAAAGCAGAAAGAAAAGTTAATAGCAGCATCTAAAAAAGTAAGCCAACACAATATTAATGAAGCTACTCAATTAGAAGATACATTAGAAGATGGTTTGAAAAATGACTAATACTATATTTACCCAAGGTGATATTTGGTTAGCTAGCCTTAATCCTCAACAAAAATCTGAACCAGGTAAGATTAGACCAGTATTAATTATACAAAATCAATATTTATTAGATGCAAACCATAGTACTACTATAGTAGTACCCCTTACTACCAACCTTATTGATGATGCCGAACCCTTACGCATTCGAATTAAAGCAGAAGATAAACTGGAAAAGAATTCAGATTTACTCATAGACCAAGTAAGAGCTATAGATAATAGTAGATTTATAGGAAGCCCTCTTCTCAATATAGGACTAAATAAGTTAAATTATGTTATCGAAGCCCTTCACCAGTTAATATACATTCCTGAAACTAAGGATTAATTATTTCTTCTATTAATTTAGGTAAGCCTCTTCTTATGGTAATGTTGCAAAAATTAAAAAAATTTACTTTTTATTTTTTGCTTTTCTGTTTTCACAACACTGCCCTATTTTAACCCTATTCTTTGCTTCTACTTTATATAATATAAATCATATAACTTCCTATCTGCTCTCATAGTTCCTAAGGCTTCCTGTAAGAAGCACCTCTTAGCCTATAATTGCAAGAGATACTAAATTTCTTCCAATAAAGTGTATTAAGCAGCTTCCCTACATTCCTACAGAATCGGAGCTTATCCTCTCTCCTTTTAGACGAATCTCATTTATTCTATTTACCCATAAATTTACAACTCTATCTACCACGCGCTCTGAAAAGGAAGGATATATTTGAGCAGTTGGGGTATCATTATGTTTAAGTTTGGGATGCTCAATATAGAAGTAAGCAATTTTATTTAAAATTTCATTAGGTATTATTATCTCTTTAGTTTCTCCCATTACCATAAGCTTATCAGATGTATACGAATCATAAAATGATGCTACATAATCACCCAACGGAGTTGATATTCCGCTTCGGATATATTTATCCTCAACATAATAGACATATGCATCTTGAATAGATAATTTTTGTTGATTTATAGTCGCTTCCATAGCTCCCAAATTTCTACTAAACTTTATATTATCCATGCCTATAATATTGGCTATAAACTTAGTATATTCTGTTTGAAGATTATAATCAGCAATGCCGAATATAAATGAATAGGCATTATATCTTATATTAAAACATGACCTTAATCGGGTAGAAGTAGCAGTGTTTATTTCAGGAGGGAGCATTTGATGATTATTTATTAAACCTGTCGCCAATCTGTATTGTTGACCAACAATAGCTCCGTATAAAGCATCGGCTATACTTGCTCCTTGGCTTATCAACCATTCTACCAGATCTTTATGCCCACCTTGAGCAGCATCTCTTATAGCCCAGTATTTACTTGCTCCTTGGTTTATCAACCATTCTACCAAATATATGTCTCCATTATAAGCAGCTTCTCCTACAGCCCAGTCTTTACTTGCTCCTTGGCTTACCAACCACTCCATCAGTTCTTTATGTCCGCCATAAGCAGCTCCATACATAGCCTGGTCTTTATTTGCCCCTTCGATTATCAACCATTTTACCAGATCTTTATGCCCACCTTTAGCAGCTCCTATTATGGCCTGGTCTTTACTTGCTCCTTGGCTTATCAACCATTCTACCAGATCTTTATGCCCAACTGTAGCAGTAACTTCTACAGCCAAGTCTTCACTTGCTCCTTGGCTTACCAGCCACTGTACCAGCTCTTTTTGTCCGCTATACGCAGCCTCTTCTACAACCTGGTTTTTACTTGCCCCTTGGCTTATCAACCATTTTACCAGCTCTTTATGCTCACCTTTAACAGCTCCTATTACAGCCTGGTCCTTACTTGCTCCTTGGCTTATCAACCATTTTACCAGATCTTTATACCCACCTCTAGCAGCTCCTATTACGGCCTGGTCCTTACTTGCTCCTTGGCTTATCAACCATTCTACCAGATTTTTATACCCACCTCTAGCAGCTCCTATTACGGCCTGGTCCTTACTTGCTCCTTGATTAAGCCATTCCTTTGTATGTTCACTATGTCCTCCCATAGCAAACCCATATACTATTAAGTTTTTCTCAATACCATAAGGTTCTAAAAATTTCATTGCCTTGATTTCTTCATTGCTCGCTAATATTCCTATTGCACTTAATCCTGTTTTATAATCTACTCTATTAATAATCCAGCGCTTGGGAACATTTTGTAATTCTTCACGATCCTGATTTCTTGCGCATTCAATAATTTTTAAAATAATCGGGTGTCTCGTCTCATACTTCCCTACTTGGGTATCTTCATTTTTGGATTCTTTATTAGAAGTAAAAGATTTTTCTTCCGCTTTTCTTTTCATATGTTCACTTTTACCTTATTTATCCTTACAATAAATATCACCATATATCATATAAATACATCAAATATTTATTAATATAGCATCCGGTGTTATTAAGCATAATATTAAATATAAACCCAAATGTTAAATACTTGGCTCCATACATGGTATCATACTTATTTCTATGGTCTCTTAACAATACCTCCTGTAGAGCTAAATACAAGCTCCCTTTGACTTCGTTTGCACTTCTTTAAAGCCTTTTATTTCTGCTTCTGTCCCATAACAATAACCATATTTCTCAGGCCGAGAATGATTCTTTTTGATGTAAAGTTTTCCATTCACTTCTATACCTGACCTTTCTATAATCCCGTCCACATACCATGGTGACCTACGATCAGTAAGCACCCCCTCTTCAGTTTCTAATATACCCTCTTTTTCATCTTTATAGGACTTACCTAACATAACTCCTTTCATTATTTGTTCTTCTGCAGAGGGATAAGAAGACTCATTATTATATATTCTTCCACCCGTAATATTTCTTGCTAATTTTTTTGCTGCTTCTTTTAATTTTCCACCGATTTCGTTGTAAATAAGTGAAGCAACCATATCATAATTTGCTCCTTCAGAACCTATGTAATTAGCTATTCTGATATAGTAAAATAAGTTTTGCTATGGTACGGAGGTAAGGTAGAATAAAACAGAAAGAGATGAAGATGAGCCCGTATAGTTTAGATTTAAGAGAGAAAGTAATAAAATACCTGGAAGCCGGGAATAGCT